>DAIDJF010000014.1 GCA_027451525.1 Ktedonobacterales bacterium | reverse complement strand
AAGCCTCGTCCCTACAATGAAAACGGGCAAAACACGCATCATATCATTGTAGGGGCGACCCTTGCGGTCGCCCTGCTTCATTCGCCCATGCCACATAGCGCGATCAACCTATGACGGAAGGATCATTCAATGGCAAAAGACAAAGAGGTTCAGAGTGCGATTGATAACTGGGCACCACGTTTCATCTCCAATGGCATAGACCCCAACGATTTTCAGCGCGTCACCACCAGCATTGAACGCTGGGATGATTGGTGTCAGAAATGGTCTGAATGCGGAGCCATGCACGAGCAAATGGCTGAACAGGCCGAGGCCGCACACAACTATGAGTCGGTAGCTTATCATTATTTTCACGCAGCGATCTCCTATCACTTTGGCAAATATCTATTTGTGCGTAAGCCACACGAACTACGTGCCGCCCATGAGCACGTTGTGCGCGATTATCAGCGTGCCCTGCCCTATTTCGAGTTTCCCGGTGAGCATGTCGCTATTCCCTACGAGGGTGGCGCGACCCTGTATGGCATCCTGCGCAAGCCCTGGCATACGTCCAAGCCGCCCGTCGTCGTTCTTGTGCCCGGCTTAGACTCCGTTAAAGAAGAGATGCATATCTACGGCAACGATTTTCTACGTCGTGGCATGGCGGTGCTGGCGATTGATGGTCCCGGTCAGGGCGAGATGGAGTTTGAATTTCCTCTACGCCATGATTACGAGGTCCCTATCAAATATGCCGTTGATTATCTGGAGCAGCGGTCCGATGTTGATAGCAATCGTGTTGGCATGATGGGCGTCAGCTTTGGCGGTCAGTTCGCCACGCGCGCAGCCGCATTTGAACCGCGTATCAAAGCCACGATTGAAAACTGCGGCTCTTACGATCAGTCCGAAAACTTTAAGGGGCGTCCGCTCATTAGTCGTGAGACGATGGTGCATCGACTGAAGGCGACCGACGAGGACGAAGCCCATAGGAAGCTGCAGCAGTTTAATTTGCAGGGCGTGGCGGAGAAGGTTGCCCGCCCCTTACTCGTCATTCAAGGTGGGCGTGATCGGCTTGTTCCACCCGCACACGGGCGGCGTATTGCTGCCGAGGCTCCTCATTCCACACTGTGGTTTTTTGAAGAAGGTAACCACGTGTGCAATAATATTCCATATAAGCATCGTCCACAGCAGGCCGATTGGATGCGTAAACACCTCTCGTCACTGTAATATAGAATATTTTATTTATCTGGAGAAAATAGTTGTAATCGCGTCTAACGACGCTACTGCTAGCTTTTTTAACGAGCAGAAACGACGCTCATGTTGAAGCCCAATAACGCTCCCGCGTCTCGCTGCGCGCAGGGCGCGCAATAAAGCTTCGCATTCGTCTAACCAAACTTAAGCGACTAGCCGCGCTCAGGGCGCGAAACAAGGAGCGATTCACATGCCAAGAGATGCACGTGTACAGAGTGCGATTGATAACTGGGCACCCAGGTTTATTGCTAACGGTATTGACGCCAACGATTTCGAGCGGGTCACAGCCAGTATCGAGCAATGGGATGATTGGTGTCAGAAATGGTCTGAGTGCGGAGCTATGCATGCGCAAATGGGCGCGCAGGCCGAGGCAGAACGCTGCTATGAGACGGCTGCTTATCACTATCTGCATGCGGCAATGGCCTATCACTTTGGCAAATATTTGTTTGTCAATAAGCCACAAGAATTACGTGCCGCCCATGAGCAGGTGGTACACCTCTACCAGCGTGCCATGCCCTATTTCGAGTTCCCTGGTGAGCGCGTTGCCATACCCTACGAGGGTGGCGCGACCCTGTATGGCATCCTGCGCAAGCCCTGGCATACGCCCAAACCGCCCGTCGTCATTCTTGTGCCCGGCTTAGACTCCGTTAAAGAAGAGTTGCATACCTATGGCAACGATTTCTTACAGCGTGGCATGGCGGTGCTGGCGATTGATGGTCCCGGTCAGGGCGAGATGGAGTTTGAATTCCCTATGCGCCATGATTTTGAGGTTCCCATCAAGTATGTTATCGATTACCTGGAGCAACGGCCCGATGTTGATGGCTGTCGCGTTGGCATGATGGGCGTTAGCCTGGGAGGCTATTATGCTCCCCGCGCTGCAGCGTTTGAGCCGCGCGTGAAGGCGGTGATTGCCAATGCGGGTGGCTATAACATGGAGAGCCATTTTGATCTGTTGCCACAGTTGACACGTGATGCCTTTACTGCGCGCACTCATTCAACGAGTGAGCAGGAGGCACGGGCAAAACTACGCTCTTTTGATCTAAATGGTATAATGCAGCGCATAACGATGCCGCTTCTCATTATCATGGGGCGTCGCGACCGCCTGATACCTCCAGACGATGCGAGTAGAATGCTCGCGGAAACAGGCAGTAACGCGGAACTGTGGATGTTTGAAGATGGCAATCACGTCAACAATAATATTGTCTATAAACATCGACCTCAGCAGGCCGATTGGATGCGCTCAAAGTTAATGCGCCAGGAGTAACATGATGAGTATGTTAATGAGCAAAGCCGCTCTTACCCAATATGGATTGACCAATTTGGGCAATGTTTATTGGAATTTACCCGCTCCTCTGTTAATTGAACACGCTTTGGCACGTAAAGAAGGCGTGTTGGCCGCCAATGGAGCTTTTACGGCGGTCACGGGCGTCTACACGGGACGTTCTCCCAAGGATAAATTTATCGTCTCTCACCGCGAGTCTTCGCAGAAAATCTGGTGGGGCGATATCAATCATCCTGTCTCCTCTGAGAATTTTGAGACTCTCCGCCTGAGCCTCGCCGCCTATTTGCAGGAACGCGATGTCTATGTGCTTGACGCCGCTGTGGGAGCAGACCCAGAGTATCGTATGCCCGTACAGGTTATCACCGAACTGGCGTGGCATAATCTCTTCGCGCGTCAGCTCTTCTTGCGTTCCACACCCACCGATGCCCAGAGCAAACTCCCTGGTTTTACCGTTATCTGTGTCCCGAATTTCAAGACCAATCCCGCCATTCACGGCACACGCTCGGAAGCCGCTGTCATCCTCGATTTTGAGCAGCGTCTCGTCTTGATCGCTGGCACGCACTACGCGGGTGAAATCAAGAAGTCTATCTTTACTGTTCTCAATTTCCTCTTACCTGCCCAAGATGTGTTGCCGATGCACTGCTCAGCAAACGTTGGCGCACAGAACGACGTGACGCTCTTCTTCGGCCTCTCAGGTACGGGTAAAACGAGTCTCTCGACTGACCCACAGCGTCCTCTGATCGGTGACGATGAGCATGGCTGGGGCGAAAACGGCGTCTTCAATTTTGAAGGCGGTTGCTATGCCAAGTGCATTCACCTCTCGCGCAAGTACGAGCCACATATCTGGAATGCTATTCGCTTCGGTGCGGTCTATGAGAACGTGGTTCTAAAAGAGGGGTCACGTGAGCCAGACTATGATGATGGCTCGCTGACCGAGAACACGCGCGCCGCGTATCCCATCGATTTTATTGATGATGTGATCGAGTCCGGCATGGGTGGGCATCCAAACGTCATCATCTTCCTCTCTGCCGACTCGTTTGGAGTCTTGCCTCCGATCTCGAAGCTCACAACTGAGCAGGCAATGTACTATTTCCTCTCAGGCTATACCAGCAAACTCGCGGGTACGGAGCGTGGTGTCACGACGCCACAGGCCACCTTTAGCTCCTGTTTTGGGGCGGAGTTTCTGCCGCTTTCACCCATCGAGTACGCGAACCTGCTACGTGACCGTATTGAAAAGCATCAGGCACGCTGTTATCTTATCAATACTGGTTGGACGGGAGGTCCCTATGGTGTCGGTGAGCGCATCAATATCAACTACACACGCTCGATGGTGCGCGCCGCGATCAGCGGAGCGTTAGAGCAGGTCGAGACGGTGACTGATGCTGTGTTTGGTCTGCATGTGCCTGTCTCATGCCCTGATGTGCCCGAAGCCATGCTGATTCCACGCAACACGTGGGCGGACAAAGATGCTTATGATCAGCAGTCTGTTGATTTGGCGGCCCGCTTCAAGAAAAACTTTGCCAAATTTGAGTTATCCAGTGACGAGGTACGCAATGCTGGTCCCCGCTAAATGTCCCTTGTCTCAAGAGCGAGGTGTCAAGTGATTGTAGAGGCGGAATATCCACAGTTTTCTGAGGAGGAGTTCGCCCGTCGGTACGCAGAGGTTCGCACGGCTATGCACGCTGCGGACCTCTCCGCGCTCGTTATATATAGCACCACTGCCTCCTATCATGAGGTGCTGTTCCTCACCGATTTTATTGCCACCAGAGAGGCTTTTCTGGTCTTTCCTGGTGAGGGTGAGCCGACGCTTTTTGTGCAAATGTATAACCATGTGCCAAATGCACGACGTGTTGCGCGTTGCCACGATGTGCGCTGGGGTGGACCAGATAGTGCCGCCGCTGTTGCTGAAAACCTGCATGCGCGTCAGTTGGATAAGAGCCGCATTGGGTTGGTTGGCACGCCCTCGTTCAAGCAGTACGAACTGCTGAAGCGTGAATTGCCAGAAGCGGTTTTTATCGATTTCAGTGCGCAGATGGCGCGTATGCGCCTTGTCAAGAGCGAGGAGGAACTGACATTCCTGCGCAGGGGAGCGGCGTTGAGTGATCTGGCAATAGAGGCTCTTGAACGTGAGGCACGTCCTGGCATCACTGAACACGATCTGACGGCGATTGTGGAGGGCGCGTATTTGGGTTTAGGTGGCAGAACGCATATTCACTACATGGGCACGACCCCGATGAGTAATCCCAGTCTCTGTGTGCCCGCGCAATATCAGTCACATCGCGTTTTGCAAGCAGGCGACGTACTGATTACCGAGATCAGCGCGCACTATCACGGCTACGCGGGTCAGATCCTCCGTCCATTCGCGATTGGCGCACCACCCACGCCTGCATATATGCATATGTACGAGGTCGCTGTGGAGGCGTTTGAACGTATTGCGCGTGTTGTGCGGGCCGGGGCGACCAGTGACGAGATACTGGATGCCGCTGAATATATTCACCAGGCAGGCTTTACGATCTGTGACGATCTGGTACACGGCTTTGGTGGTGGTTATCTTGCCCCTGTATTGCGCACACGCCGCACGAGTGTACGTGTACCCGAAACGTTTATCTTGCGTGAAAACATGGTAATTGTCATTCAACCAAACATTATCACCGCAGATGAGCGCATGGGCGTCCAGGTTGGGGAGATGCTGCGTGTCACACAGACGGGCGTAGAAGCGCTACACCGTTACCCCATGCGCTTTGTACAATGCACGTAAAAACCGTAGAGACGCGATAATCGTATTGAAAAAATAATATAGACATTGGCGTAGGGGTGTGATTCTATCACGCCCTCGTCCCCCGTTCGCATGGCTTGCCACAGGGCCCCCCAGGCGGATTGACGTGCGTATTGGGCGTGATAAATCACGCCCCTACGCATCCTTGTTACACCTGATTATCGCGTTTCTATTTGCATTTGGCTTCTGTTATCCCTAGAGACGCTCTGGGTGTTTCTTCTGCCAGTAGCGCATGTAGCCCTGGACGGTCATGGGATAGTTCGTCGCGATATCGTAGCGTGCCAGCGCATTTGGGTCGCGGGTCACGCGCTGAAGCTCTGGCTCGGTCTGCTTTTTGAGCATTGCCAGAATTTCGGCCTCGTTCTTGCCGTCGCGCATGGCTCCCAGCACGAAATCGCCCCAGTAGAGCAGACGCTCGCGCAGGCGTTCCAGGTGTGGAATAGGTGGGCGCGATGGACCAAAGTGACCCAGGTAGAGCACATCAGGCCGAAGACGTTTGAGCAGGTCGATGCTGGCTGACCATGCCTCGATATCCAGGTCCGGTGGTGGTGTGGGAGGGCGCACATAGTCAACATCTTGCAAGCGCACACCCGCGACATCACCTGCGAACAGTTCGCCCGAATGTACATCAAAAAAGATTACGTGGTGAACGGCGTGTCCTGGCGTGTAGTGAACCTCCAAACGTCGCCCCGCGATATTGAGCACGTCGCCACCTTCGATGGTTTTGACACGCTCCGCTGGTGTTGATTTGATCTCACCCCACAGGTCTTGCATGCGATCTCCGTAAATACGTGCCGCACTCGCTACCACCTTTGTGGTATCAATCAGATGTGGCGCGCCCTTACTATGGACATATACGGTTGCATTAGGCGTGTGCTTGATAAGTGAGCCGACTGCTCCTGCGTGATCGAGATGAATATGCGTCGCTAGAATGTGCGTGACTGCCTCTGGCTCAAAGCCGGCCTCGCGAATAGAGGTCAGGAGAGCTTCTAACGTACTACCTGGGCCTGGATCAACGAGTGCTAGCTCATTGTTGCCTGCCAGGAGATAAGAACCGACAATACCGGGTTCACCCTGAAATGGCAGCGATATCTGCCATGTGCCAGAAGTGAGTTGCGTCGTGGCTGCCAATGAAATACTCCTTTGTCTGTAAGAGACTGAAATCTACCAGTCCGCTGTGTATTTATCCAATGTATCTATATGGCTAAGTCGTGATTGTTTTATTTTACGATATTTTGTATGAACGTTGCTATATGTGCAGCATTGTGCCGCGCCTTATGCTTGCTTCTTGCCGCTACTCTTCTGCTTGTCGCAGCTATGCCTGCAAGCAAGCTGTTTCTATTATAGTATTCAGTGTATAACACTGTTTTTATGCGACCAATGCGGGTGTTTCTAACAAGAAACACGGTGGGCTGTGGGTCGGAGGAGCATGGCGGGAATGCTTGCATATACATGAGGAACATGGTATTGTTGCATCCGTGATTAGCGCAGTTTTAATCATGTGCCAGTGAAATTGTTCCTGGTACAGAAAAATGGACAGGTGAGAGACGTGTTTGAACAACCACGAGTTACCCATGCCTACCTAGACGATGTCCACACACTCTATGTCAAGCTATCCGCCGCGCACACGCAGAACGTGCTTGTCGATGAGATGAGCGTGACAGACCAAACAACGGGTGCGGACCTACCCGTTGCATCGGTACATTTCTATGGTGATCCGGCAAATCCCCAGACGGACCTGCTTGTTGTGACGCTGGCGGAGACCCCAGATGTAACACATGTACTAGAGGTGGTCTTACGCAATCATGGCGGCAATATCGTGGTTCCGCGCAACGTGTTGAATGGCGCGCTCTACTATTATGATGGCGACGACCTTGGTTGTGCCTACACGCCAGATGGGACAGCGTTTCGGGTCTGGACACCAACCGCATCGGATGTTCATCTTCTGCTCTATAGGAGCGAGATGGGGCCGTTGATAAAACAGGTTCCAATGGAGTGCAGTGATGGCGGAACATGGTTTGTGCGCGTCGAAGGCAATCTTGTAAACTGGTATTATCTTTACCTCGTTACGATTCATGGGGTGACGCACGTAGCCGTCGATCCCTATGCACGAACTATCTCTGTCAATGCCCATCGCGCTATGATTGTGGACATGGCTACGACTAATCCCGCAGGTTGGGAACACGACCAACACAAACAACTTGCCTCACCGGTGGATGCCGTGATTTACGAAGTACATGTGCGCGATTTCTCTATTGAGCAAAGTTCCGGTATGCAGCAGAAGGGACGCTATCTGGCATTCACGGAAGAGGGCACGCGCAGCCCGGAGGGGCTTGCGACAGGTATTGACCACTTGAAGGAACTTGGCATCACGCATGTGCAGGTCCTGCCGGTCGAGGAATTTGCCAGCGTTGATGAATATGTCTTCGATCAATACAATTGGGGGTATGATCCGCGTAATTACAATGTGCCAGAGGGGGCATATGCTACAACACCACATGGCACAGCGCGTATTGCGCAATATAAGCAGATGATACAAAATCTGCATAAAGCGAATATCGGTGTTATTATGGATGTAGTGTATAATCATACTTATGCGGTTGGCGACTCGGATTTTGATAAACTTGTGCCACAGTATTATTATCGCACGGACTACGCGGGCAACTATACCAATGGCTCCGGCGTGGGCAATGAGGTTGCCTCTGAGCGCCCAATGGTGCAGAAATTTATCCGCGATTCGCTCAAATACTGGGTTGAGCAGTATCATGTAGATGGTTTCCGTTTTGACCTGATGGCCTTGTTGGGCGTGGAGACCATGCAGAAGGTGGCCGCGGATCTGCATGCCTTAAACCCTTCAATTATGGTGTATGGCGAGCCGTGGACGGGTGGCGGTTCCGCATTGCCAGGAGAGCAGTTGTTGATGAAAGGTCGTCAGCGTGGTCTTGGTATTGGCGTCTTTAATGATGAAATTCGCGATGCACTGGATGGAACCGTCTTCGATGCGGGGGCGCGTGGTTTCGCGACGGGAGCGCAAGGGGCACTTGATGCCGTGCGACGCGCTATGATGGGCAGTATTGACGATTTTGCGGCTGCTCCCAGTGAGACGATCAACTATGTAAGTTGCCATGATAACTACACTTTGTGGGATAAGATTGCGCAGAGTAATGGACAGGATAGTGAGGCAGATCGCATCAAAATGGATGAATTGGCGCAAGCTGTTATTCTGACCTCGCAAGGTGTACCGTTTTTACAGGGTGGCGAGGAGTTTCTGCGCACAAAATCGGGAAATAATAATAGTTATAACGCGGGTGATGAGATCAACCAGTTCGATTGGAGCCGTAAAGCGAGTTATAAGGCGGTTTGTGACTATTACATGCAGCTTATTCATGTGCGTCTGAACCATCCTGCTTTTCGTCTGCGCACTACTGATGAGGTGCGGGAACATCTCTCCATTCTTAGTAGTCCCAATAATACGCTGGCCTTTGAATTGCATGAGCACGCGAATGGTGATCCCTGGGCCTACATTCTTGTGATCTATAACCCCAATTTGTATGAGGTCTCCTTTGCCTTGCCAGCGGGAACATGGACGCTTGTGGGCACGCAAGGGCACGTGAGCGAGGAGCCACTTGGACAGGTTGAAGGAATGCTTCCTGTCCCACCGATTGCCTGTATGATTCTTCATCAAGAGGATGGGCAACGCGATTAATTAGGCTTAAGGATGTTAGCCAAAAAAATAGCAGGCATACCGGGTGTGCTTATCGTGTTGAAAAAATGAATCCGCATTCGATTACGATGCGGATTCATTTTTTCAATGCCATCATCACGCCTATAGGGGCGAGACATGCGTTATTTTCGGGTTGTGATTGATTTGGCTTGCGTGAAGAGGAGCAGGTAGTCGCGTCCTCCCGCCTTTGAGTCAGTGCCAGACATGTTGAAGCCGCCAAATGGTTGTGCCCCAACTAACGCTCCCGTACATTTGCGATTGAAGTACAGGTTGCCGACATGGAAATCAGCTTTTGCGCGTTCGATACGCTGCTCATCGCGTGAGAAGAGCGCACCTGTCAATCCATATTCTGTGCCGTTGGCGATCTGGAGCGCGTCATCAAAGTCTTTGGCCTTGATGACAGCGAGGACTGGCCCAAAAATCTCTTCTTGCGCGATACGGGCATGGGAGTCTACATCGGCGATAATCGTCGGCTCGATAAAGTAGCCTGGGCCATGCTGTTCACCGCCGAGCAATAGTTTTCCCTCGTGCTTGCCAATCTCAATGTACTCGCTGATCTTCTTTTGCGCGCTGGCATCGATCACCGGCCCCATATAGGTAGTCGGCTGTGTCACATCGCCCATGGTCAGCTGGCGCGCTTTCTCGACGACCTTCTGTACTACCTGATCATAGACGGACTCGACGATGATCGCTCTGGAACCAGCCGAGCATTTCTGACCCTGGAACCCAAAGGCAGAGGCCACGATACCAGCAGCGGCGGCATCCAGGTCGGCTGTCTCATCGACGACAACGGCGTCCTTACCACCCATCTCCAGGATTGTGCGCTTAATCCAAATCTGGCCTTTCTGTGGACGGGCGGCCAGTTCGTTGATGCGCAGGCCCACATCGCGCGAACCCGTGAAGGCAATAAAGCGTGTTTGTGGACTCTCGACCAGCACGTCACCGATCACGGAGCCGGAGCCAGTCAGGAAGTTGACCACGCCAGCGGGCAAGCCAACATCTTCCAAAATCTTTACAAACTGCGCAGCAATCGCGGGCGAAGTGCTGGCGGGCTTTAAGATTACCGTGTTGCCTGTCACGAACGATGCGCTGGTCATGCCAACTGTGATGGCACAGGGGAAATTCCAGGGCGGGATGACAGCTCCAACTCCCAGTGGAATATAGACAAGTTCATTATCTTCGCCTTCGACAGGCACAACGGGCTGTTTCTCCGCCAGGCGCAACATCTCACGTGCGTAGAAATCCATGAAGTCGATGGCTTCGGCTGTGTCTGCATCAGCTTCAACCCAACTCTTGCCAACCTCGTAGATCATCCATGCATTCATCAAGAAACGCCGCTCACGGAGCAAATCTGCTGCCGCGAAGAGATAATTGGCGCGTTCCTGCGCGGGGACGCGCTTCCAGGTTTCAAAGGCACTTGCCGCCGCCTTGATTGCTTCCTCCGCTTGCTCGACGGTCGCACGGGCAAAATATCCAACGACCTGATCGGGTTGCGCGGGATTGATTGAAGCGAAGGTATGCGCGCTCATGATCTTCTTGCCGCCAATGATGAGCGGATAGGTCTGACCCAATTCGCTCTTAACTTGTGCCAGAGCAGCAGCCTGTGCTTGCCTGTTTATCTCATTGCTGAAATCGGTAAGGGGGGCATTTATAAAGGGCGTCTGTGTACGAATGCTTGCGCTATTCGCTGTGGTTGTCATGTGAAAAACTCCTTAGAAGAAAACACTTCATTGTGTATATGGGTTGCGATGTTTCGTATAGTCATGCATTGACTAACTGTGATACTCTTCCCTTTATTGTATCACCTTTTGCGTAGGAGTGAAAAAAACAGGGTACCTCACAATGATGTACCCTGTTTTTGAATATGTCTTGCGAACTCTTAAATGCCCATGATGACCTGGATATAGTTGCGCGTCTCTGCGGGCAAGCAGTTCATCCAGTTCACGGTTCCACAGGTGTTAACTGCATATTGTACTGTACCGCTACCCGCGTTGTATGCCGCAAGGGCTTTTGCGTAGTCCCCGCCGTACTGGTTGGCATACGATGCCATCAGGTGCGCGGCGGCATTTAATGCCTGAATGGGATTCCAGGGGTCAATACCCAGGCCAGCCGCAGTAGATGGCTCAAATTGGGCGATACCGACCGCGCCAGCAGGCGAGACGGCGTTAGGGTTAAAGCCACTCTCCTGGTTGATCTGACGCACGAAATAATCCGGCGAGATGCCCGCATTGAGCGCGTCCTGGCGCGCAATCGCAATGTACTGGCTCTGCGGAAGTGTGACAGGAGCAGGGACGACGGGAGCCGCAGGCGCAGCGGGAGCACTTTGTGCGGCAGGCATCATATGTGCCATGATCGTCCAATTTTGCTGTTGTGCCTTAGCCCACTGCATGACACTGCCAAAAAATGGTAGTCCGCTTTGCCCATTGTCTAATGGAGCTAGTGAGAGCAACGTCATCACCATCACGGCGAGAATTGAACCAAGCGTGATGGCGATGCGTAGCTTGGGAGGGATGCGCCGCGCCTTCGTGGGGGAAGGAAGGGTGGCAGTCTGTTTTTTTGCTCCAGGTATAACGACGATGCGCGTCTGAGTGGTAGCCCGCGTGGACATGGTTGCTTGCAATGCATCGAGTAGCGATGGTGCCGTTGATAAGTCCTCTAGTGGACCTGAGAACGGTTCAAGCTGTTCTGTCCGCGTATTTCTTGGCTGGTAGAGTGGTTGTGACTGCGTGACCGTCTGTAATTGTTCAGTAGCAGGCTGACCCATTGGTGCATAGAGTGGGGCGGTGGTAATGGGTGGCATAGTTGGGACGTTATCGTGATTGAATGGCTCCTCTCTCATTCCAGCGTATTGGCTTTGCTGAAATGGGGGAAGAGGGGAAAATTGTGGCATAACCTACCTCATTACTACTAAATAGTTTTTTGCTTCTCTGTGTTCAGAGTCTACCTGAATAGACCGACCACAGTCAAATTTTCGTGCAGAACTATGAATAATTTCACACAAAAGTCCTACACCTTAACCAAATCTTAACCGCTTGTGTGCGATGAAACTTTTTTATCTGTGTGGCGTGGCATTGTGTGTGACTGCTGTAGTCACATGTAGGGCTACAAGATCAGTAGTGAACAAAGGAGTAACAGTATGTGCGTTAGCTGTGGCTGTGGAAAACCAAATGATGCTCATGGTGATAATCGCAACATTACAATGGATGATCTGAACCGCGCCGCTGATGCCGCCGGTATCACGCCCGATCAGGTTGCACAGAATATTACACAAACGGCGGCAGGTGGAACGGGTATGCGAAGTAGCCAGAGCCAGATGGGTGGACAGTCTATGGGACGCCAGACGAGCGGCGACTATGGGCAACAGAGTCAAGGCCGAGGTTTCGATCAAGGCATGGGCGATACAGGTTTTGGGCAAAGCTCACGTGACCGCGATGCTGACCGTGGCTTCGACCGCTTGTAATGTGTAGAGAGGCCGCACATTTCGCTGGCTTGGTAGGGCGCGCACTAGCGCGCCCGTTTTGCGTGTTTCAAGGCATCATTGATCAGAAAAGCCAGATCAATGATGTAGAGCACAATCACGATATCACCCAATGCAGTTGCCAGTAGACCGCCAGGAAGTAGCTGGTCGATACCCCAAAAGATGAAGGCCGAAGCTACCATTAGACGCTTGAGCAACTCACCAATGTGTGGTCGTAAGATGGTTTGTAACAGCAGATAGGCTATGCCAATGCTTAGCAGTGGTATCGCTGATAGGGGGGCATGTGCTATGTGCGCCAAAAAAGTTGTAAAAGGTGATACACTGTCATAAAGTAAAAGTAGACCGCTACTGATGAGTGCGAGACCGAGCAGTAGGGCTACAAAACGTATAACTCTTGTTGACTTTTGTCTTTTAGTTGGTAATTGTGCCTGAGGCTCTTGCGCGGTGAGCAACACGGCTGACTCACGGTTATCGTGTTGAATGGCGGTATCTTGTTGCATGAAGTACGCTATTTCTATCCTAATAGTTCTTTTTGTAGTGTTGCTGTCGCGATGCTCCCATCGGCATTATTATAAGCATATAACGCCAGTATACCCTCCTGATCTCCACCTTTGAAGCTAGATGTGTAGCTGATGGTTGTTGAAAATGCGCTTGTCCCATTGCTTGTGCTACCTGCCACGTCGCTATGCCCAATATTGGTGTAAAGATGGTCTAGTACGACCAGCGTCCCAATCTTTCCGCCGGTGGCATTGCCCTGTCCCGTAACCGTTATGGGGCTACTCAATATATCGATTGCGGGCGGCGTGCTGATTTTTAGACTATCCGAGGTGACAGCGGTGACAATCCAGATGCCGCCGTTCGCGTTATTTTCCAGACGGCTCATCGCAACGTGAATGACACCTGCGCCTGCACTGGGACTTTGCACATCAACCTGCGCATCTACATCCTGTTTTCCTCCCCCGCTAACAAGGGTAGTTGTCACGCTACTGGGCCATTGTAACAGGTTAGTTGCCAGTGCCTGCGCTACCAGTGTCGCACTCAGTTTCCAGGGATCTGTTCCCTGATTCACCTGTTGCTGATCGTTTTCTGCTTGATAGCGTGTCAGGTCGGGATAGATACCAGGGAACGTGATTGGTACAAGGGTGCCTGCTCCATCTGACCATTTAAACTCGCGGAAGAGGTCTTGCGTCAATGCTGCGTTTGCTTTTCCGGTATTAATGCTCGAATTGGGATCGACCTCAGCAGTCAAGACGGTATTATAAGCACTGATTTTTGCGCTACCCTTGTACAAACCCTGTAATTTGAAAATCTGCATGGGTACTGTGCTGGTGATCTGGTCATAGACATGGAGATCAAGCGTACTAGCTGTTCCCTGGTAACGCACGGTAACAAGAGCCTGCAGGCGCGGAATACCCATCAGTGTCGCACACGTCACGCTCTCCACGTGTGAGACATTGGGCTGTGTTGGCACAATCGCGTCCCAGTAGCTGAGTTGACTAATCGCTGTCGGACAGGATTGAACCCCCAATTGTACTTGTGGCGTGCCTGTTGAGCTACTTATAAGTGTCGCGCTGGTCGTGGGCGAGGAGGCTTTTGCGGCTATCGCAGTCGCGTTTGTTGTTTGAACATTGGTAGTATTGGAAGTACATGCAACAAGCGTAAAGAAGAGTATTGATACGGCCATAAGCATGGAGACTATGGTGTGTATACGTGCTTTTGTGCTTTGCATGATCTACTTCCTCAATGAAATCTGCCGTACTATTCTGCTTCTGTACACATACCATTACGAAGCCTGCTCTGTCAATCATTGTTCGCTAGTATACTGGTTTCTAGTAGTATACGACTGGCCGAAAATGTAGCCTTATCTTCCGTCTGTTTTGAAGAAGCTTTCGACATCGCGGATATTAGATGTGCGGCGCGCAGGTGGTAGCGCATCCAGTACTTGCTTGCCATAGCCCTTGCTGTGTAGCCGGGTGTCGAGAATCGCCATCACGCCCCGGTCTTCGTGGGTGCGCAACAATCGTCCAATACCTTGTTTGAGACGCAGAACCGCCTGTGGCAGGACATAGATGCCAAACCAATTTTCGCCCGCCGCTTTCATCTGCGCGACACGTGCCTCGTGTACCGGATCATCGGGTGGGTCGAAGGGCAGTTTGTCAATGACCACCAGCGAGAGCGCGTCACCCGCGATGTCCACGCCCTCCCAGAAGCTCTTCAGGCCAAAGAGCACGGCTCCTTCCTCTTCGCGAAAGCGGCGGGTCAACTCGATGCGCGTCATATCCCCCTGCTTAAGTAACGGGTAAGTGAGGTGGGGGGCCATGAGTTCATAGGCACGGTCCAGCATCCGCTTACTCGAAAAGAGTAGGAAGGCGCGCCCACGCGAGAGTTTGACCAGCCGAAACATTTCGCGTGCGATGGACTTCATATAGTCGTCAGATCCGGTGCCAAACGTGGGTGGAGGCAGATCGCGTGGCAGGTAGAGCAGCGCGTTTCGCTCGTAGTCGAAGGTAAGAGGCAAAATGCGTTCCAGCACGTCTGCGCGCTCGGTATCGTCAAGGCCGATACGACGACGATAGTAGGCGAAATTGGGTCCCTTCTCTTCTGGGTGCGCGGGATTAGGGCCAATTGTGGCAAGCGTGGCAGAGGTGCAGATCACGTTGCACTTATCAAAGAGCTTCTCTTTGAGAAAGGTGGTGACATCGAGGGGAGCGGCTGAGACTTGCAGTTGAAAGCCACGCTGCCCCTGTGTCTGCACACGCTCAACGTAGTAAACATAGCGTTGTGGGTCGGCGACTGAGAAAACCGTACGCACACCCTCGGCAAGGTTTTGGGCGCGTTTGAGCAGTTTATCAAAGAGCTGATCATCCTTTTCGCTCAGGTCTTTCGGGCGTTGTTTGCGCATGGAATCGGCGACATCTCCCAGGGCACGCGCCAGTTGTAAACCCTCTTGTAGTGGCTCTTCCAGATTGATGCGCCCCTTGTAGCCTGGGTCGGCAACCTCGCCCAAGCGTTGCCATGTCAGGAAGGCGGCGCGTTCGGCCTCGGCTTGCAGGCTCATCTGGCTATGTGTTTTCAGCATACGTTGTGCCAGCAGGAGTTGAACCTGTGCGGGGCCAATCGTGGTAGTAAACGAGCGCGTCGCTTCTTCCTCCAGGTGATGGGCCTCGTCAATGATGATGATGTCACGGGCGGGTAGCAGAAAGCCGCCGATAGCGGCATCAAGCAGGAGCAGCGTATGATTGACGACAATGATTTGCGCCTTTTCAGCGTTGTCGCGCATTGTGCGGACATAACATTCGCCGAAGAAACTACACTTGCTCCACGCGCATTGGTCGCTGTCGGTCGCCACACGTCCGCGCACATCGCCCGGAAGCTGAAAGCCGAGCGTCTCAAAGTCGCCCGTAAAGTCGCTGTCTGGGTCTTTAATAACCGCTAGTAACCGTTTGAACTCAATATTTTTTGTGTAGAACTGCATGCCGACGCGCTCGCCTTCCACGCGGTCCAGACAGACATAGTTGTTGACGCCCTTGACGAGTGCGGCCTCGAAATGTTTGATGTTGCGCTGTATGAACGGGATATCTTTGTAGAAAAGTTGCTCCTGGAGAGCCTTATTGGCGGTACTGACGATTGCGACCTTGCCGGAGCGCACAATGGGCACAAGATAAGCAAGACTGTTATGGGTTGGAATCATAGATCGGCCTGCAAGGTAGAGATGGCTCGCTGCTTCGACTTGAATGCACCTTACTGGGCGTGAGTCTACTTTACGGACAGCAACGACATAGCGGAAACTGTTGCGTTCAGCACTGTAATTGCGTAACCGCTCTTTGTGTGTCGTCATCTTACGTGGCAGACGAAAAACCTGCTGGTCTGTTGTGAATGCAATCGTCCATTTTGGCCCACAATCTTTCCCGCCCATTCGAGCGCGTCCTTGCCGTGACGAGGGACGAAATCCGAGTGAACACGCAAGCTCATATGTATCTTGTGCAAGCTGTTGACTTGTCGTGGTAAACTCAACGGCTCCATGACGATTGACTGTACCATCAGTATCGAGGAGACCTGCGAGAAGATCACGGCGTTGCTGCTCAGAGGCACGCAGATAAGAAATTGGAATATGCTTGTTACGATACAAACCTAGTGCGCGGATGCGACCTGTCATGCCTGGTTGCCATCGGTTGAGAGCTTTCCCGTTTTCGTCATCAACGGCATAGAGGTATGGGTGGCTCTGTAATGATCGAACTATATAACCGTCCTTCTCAATTTCGGTGATAAGTGCAGGGTCTGCTGTCGTGATCTGATTGTTACGGGAATTCCCGTCGCCCAGCCAGACACCGAGAAAATATGGTTTGATGGGTAAATCTAGCTCTGATAGTGTAAGTGGGCCTGTAACCGGAATAGCATGGTTTGCGCGCGAAGCTCCAATCGTTAGTGTCGAAGCCATCTGTTCTGTCGTGACAAGTGTATACGCACGACCATCTCGCCGCTGTTCGCTCAGGTCTCTCGCAAGGCGTTCCCGCACAGCTGTGAGCAATGTTTGTTGAGGATAACGTGCAGGGCGTCTACTAAAGCTTCTAGAGGCCATTGTAGCCGCCGCTTGATATATGCTCCAGTGGTGACCACCAATGAGTGCTGTCATTTCATCTACGGAAAAATAAACATCATCGTGTGATAAATGTATAAGTTGGTCAAGTGTCGCTAGCTGATGAGCAGTGATGAAATTTTTCGTTTTATGGGTGTCAGTTTTTAGCTGCTTTGCCTGCTTTCGGTCCGCGCATGTATAGGATACCCACTCATGATCGGCATCAGCTACAATTGATGAGCCGTCAGAGAGCACTACCTCGTAACATGGGCGATTATGCATGACATCGAATGCCGCCGTGACACGAGTTGGATGTCCCTGCTCGTCAAATACAAAGTCACCAACTACGAGATCGCCCATGCGTTTCCATCCACTTAAGGTCGGAATGGGTGTATCCACATCAAGAGCTTTGCCTGTACCTGTGCTTGCTTCGATGATTGCAGGGACGCTCTCTGTCAGCGCGCGCGCAACGACTGTTGCCATTTCCGTCTGCGCGGGTCGCTCCTCGTAGCCCTCAAGTTTGCGCGAGAGAATGCCGCCCTCACCGAGGTCCGCGATAACCTGTTCCTGTAAAGAGCCTTTCGCTGCCTCCTTTACAACCGTTTTATCGATTGTATCAGCTTTTTCAAGCAAGGGCGGATGCGATGAATTGGCCGGTGAACTGGGTTCATCGATGGGCGGATGCGATGAATTGACCGGTGGACTGGGTTTATTGACGGGCGGATGCGATGAATTGACCGGTGGACTGGGTTTATTGATGGGTGGATGGGGCGCGCTGGTTGTTTTGAAAGGGAGACCTAGGAGCGCGTTCAAGTAGGCACTTGCGAAGGTTTGGATGTGAGGAAAACGCTCATAAGGGTCATAGGCAAGGGCTTGCATAATGACGCGCTCAACCTCGGCTGAGAGCGTGGGATTGAATGTGCGCAGTGCTGGGAGTGGCGTGTTCTGCTGCTCTAGCAACAGGTCACGTGTCGTCGCGTCGTAGGGGCGGCGGCCGCACAGCCACTCGTAGGTCATGACTGCCAGGGCATACTGATCGCTAGCGGCAGTGGGCTGACCGCGCAGGTGTTCGGGTGCCATGTAGGGAATGGTAAAGGCTTCGTCATCCAGGTTGAGGCCCAGATGTGACAGTGAGAGCGAAAAATCGGTGAGCAGGTACTCGGCACGTGGTCCCGCCAGGATGACGCCAGGATAGAGATTGTTGTGCAGAACGCTCTTGACATGGGCATAGCGTAAGGCGTTCGCAATGGGCGTGAGGATCTGGCGCACCGTATCAGGAGCGTAAGGTACCTTCTCGTTCCGCTGATTGAGCGACTCAGCCGGCACGTGTTCTAGCACGAGATAGCCGCGCTCCTCATAGATACCGGCATCCTTGATGGGAACGATGGCGCGATCAGAGAGCTTTTTGAGCGAGTTCGCACGCGCGATGAAAGCGGCCTGAGCATCAGAGGGAAGCGGCTGTTGGAAGAGCTTGATAAGCAATCCTTTTTTGCTCGATTTGCCAGGTGTTACCAGATAATACGTGCTAGTGGAACTGCTACGTATTATCTGTTGAATAGGGTACTTATCTATCTGCTGAAGCTCTACCTGTGTCATGCCCGCTCATCTCTCTCTATCGATTGGCATTCTCATAAGAACGTTTGTTTGTATCGTGTATGTGCAGTATAGCACGTCTGCGTGTTGTTGCGAAAGAGAGACGCGCTATTTTCCCATGTCTATTTCGGGAATAGGCAGTGTGGGTAGATAGGCGCGTTTGTAGACCATTATCGTGCGTTTGAACTCGATGACGATTTTGCCGTGCTGATTGAAGCCGATGGTCTTGACCTGCACGATGCCACGTTGGGGCTGCGATTTTGATTCGCGTGTGTGCAACACCTCGCTACGGGCGTAGAGCGTATCGCCATTATAGACGGGAGCAGGCAGGCGCACTTCTTCCCAGCCCAGATTGATCGCGTTCTGTGAGAGGTCTGAGACGGAGAGACCTGTGACTAGAGCCAGCGTGAAGGTTGAATCGACCAGCGGTTGTTTGAACTCTGTTTGCGCAGCATAGGCACTATCGAAGTGAATCGGGTTGGGGTTGACGGTTAGCAACGTGAACCAGATATTATCGGTCTCGGTAATCGTGCGCCCTAGTGGATGTTGGTAGATATCGCCTACTGCAAAATCCTCAAAACAGCGACCTGTCCAGCCTTGTTTAAGTCCCATTGAGTATGATTTTCCTTTCAATGTGTTAATAGGAGCGCGGCAGATCCAGCACATGCTGCGCGATATAGGCAAGGATGAGATTAGTTGAGATGGGGGCAACCTGATAGAGGCGCGTTTCGCGGAACTTGCGCTCAATGTCATACTCAGCGGCGAAACCAAAGCCGCCATGTGTTTGTAGCGCGACGTTCGCAGCCTCCCAGGCGGCGTCGGCAGCAAGGAGCTTTGCCATGTTTGCCTCGGCTCCACAAGCCTCGCCGCGATCAAACAACTCGGCGGCACGATAGCGCATCAGATCTGCGGCCTGGAGATGCACATATGCCTGGGCTAGCGGAAACTGGATGCCCTGATTCTGACCGATGGGATGCCCAAAGACAACGCGCTGACGCGCATAGGCTTGCGTGCGCTCGACGAACCAGGTGCCATCACCAATCGACTCGGCGGCGATCAGGATGCGCTCGGCATTGAGGCTATCGAGCAGGTAGCGAAAGCCCTTGCCCTCTTCACCAATCAAGTTGGCGGCGGGCACATGCAGGTTATCGAAAAAGACTTCGGCGGTATGATGGTTAATCATCGTGCGAATTGGTTTGATGGTCAAACCATTGCCAATTGCGGTGCGCAGGTCGAGCAGGAGCAGCGAGAGACCTTCTGTGCGTTTCTTGACCTGATCGAGCGGTGTCGTGCGCGCCAGTAAGAGCATCAGATCAGAGTATTGAACGCGCGAGGTCCAGATTTTCTGTCCGTTCACGATGAACTTATCACCTTGTCGCTGCGCGGTTGTGCGGATACTACTTGTATCGGAGCCAGCATCAGGTTCGGTGATTCCGAATGCTTGCAGTCGCAACGTGCCGGTGGCGATATCGGGCAAGTAACGCTGCTTCTGCTCTTCTGAGCCGTGGCGCAGTAGTGTGCCCATGATATACATTTGCGCGTGGCACACGGCGGCGTTACCACCTGAGCGATTGATCTCCTCTAAAATAATCGATGCCTCACGAATGCCCAGACCGGAACCGCCATACTGTTCGGGCAGAAGGGCGGCCAGATAGCCCGCCTCGGTCATGGCCTGTACAAATGCAGCGGGATAGGCGTGTTGTTCGTCAAGGTCACGCCAGTAGTCATTGCCAAAACGTTCACACAGACGGCGCACGCCATAGCGTATCTCCGCATCGAGTTCTTGCATAAATGGCCTCTTCACGCATGAAATATGTGTAAGAATGGAAAGGAAGCATGTCTACCAAAGCAATAGATGCTCTCACTGAAAGCATAACAGGAACGACAAACGATAACAAGGAGTATTGGTCACTTTCGCCCGATCATTGATCTTTTTGTATGATGAGAGCGTACTGCTTGCGTCTATATAAGCAAGGCGAGAGAAATACCTGGGGGTCTTATCTATCATCCTATACTGTGAAAGGGGCCGCGCTATGTCTCGAACAGAATATCTTGAAAAGTTGATTCATTGGATTTGTTTGCCTACAGCGCGCGAACGGTGTTGTTATTTACGAACACATCGCGAATTATTAGGAGACGAATTTGAGCCATTCTTCTCCGAGCTGAGCGCATTATGGGATGATGACCCGTGCGAACAGAGACGGGTGCATGAACACCGCACCCTGTTTGCTGAGGTACGCGCGCGTGGGGGGACAAGTCAGGCGATACATGAAGTGTATGTCAATCTGTACGGTGGGCTGACCCTGGTTGAGTCCGCGCGTTTGTACGAGTTGCTACCCACGCCAGACGAGTTTGTCGGCGCACGTCTCTCGGAGCGTGTGCGTACAGTTGTGACATTGAAACTGTGTAAGGCTCTTCAATATGCGTACACGATGCCTTTTTGTCCGCCAGAGGTGATCGCAGAACTGCATTATCAATCGGGGTATATGTTTGCCCTCGCGCAGGATTATCTCTCCCTCGGCACCTTAAAGTGTGCGGTAGCGTACTATGAAGCAGCCTTGCAAGTATATACCCGTGCGCGCTATCCCATGCAATACGAGAAGGTACTCCTGGCTCGTGATGCGGCGGCTAGCCGTGTGCAGCCGTGGGTGCATACAGAATCTGTGCGCAAACAAGCATGAGAACAAAATGCTGGCATGACGGCTTTCTCTTTCTTGACAGGGGCTTGTGGATACTGTATATTAGTGTGCAGAATACACTAAGTCAACGTGTGTACTCTCTTCATAGTATAATCGGTAGTGACAGATTTGTCGAGGTAACAACATATGGTGATGAACTCATGACGAGAGAGAAACAAGAAATACCGAAGCCCAATATGGTCGTGCAAACGCCGGGCGAGGACCAGAGTGATGCGCAAGAGCATCATTATGATGCCAGCAAGTATGATCGTCCGTCTGTAACTGTAGATGTTATCATGATGAGCTTGCGTCAGCGAGACCTTCAGGTCTTGTTGGTCAAACGCCGCTTGTGGCCCTATGAGGGTATGTGGGCCATTCCTGGCGGTTTTATCAACATGGATGAGTCGTTGGAAGAGGCGGCCAAACGTGAGCTACAAGAAGAGACAAACGTGCAGAATGTGTATTTGGAGCAGCTCTATACCTTCGGTGATCCGGGCCGTGATCCACGCACGCGCGTAATTACTGTTGTCTATTTTGCGCTCCTCAATTCCGAACGTCTGCAAGTACGTGCCGCTGATGATGCCGCTGATGTCGGCTGGTTCTCTGTCTATGCCCTGCCACCGCTGGCCTTTGACCACGAGAAAATTATCATTTACGCTCTCAATCGGTTGCGAGGCAAGCTCGACTACACGACGATTGCCTTTAATCTCTTACCTGAACAGTTTACGTTGCGCGAGTTGCAGCGTGTCTATGAGATTATCCTGCATGAGTCGCTCGATAAGCGCAATTTCCGCAAGAAAATCCTTTCGACTGGCATCCTGGAAGACACTGGAATTAAAAAAATGGAGGGAACGCATCGGCCTGCGCGTCTCTATCGTTTTAATCCGTCCGCGAAAGATACGCTCTAATCGTTCTTATCTATTGCTGAGAGGTATTGTGATGACACAAGAGACGGTTTCGCCCGCGACAACACAATTTATGGATCAGGCTATGCCATTTTTACAGGCGTTATGCGAGTGGAAGGCGCAATTGGTGGCGATTACTTGGGAGAGTCTACGCGCAGAGGCCGATCATGGGCATGTCGCGCTGTTTTGTGTAGACATGATTAACGGGTTTTGTCATGAGGGTGCGCTGGCAAGCCCCCGTGTGCAGGGCATTATTCCTGCCGTTGTTGCAGCTTTTAAAGGCGCGTATGCAGTGGGTGTGCGTGATTTTGTATTGCCTCAGGATTGCCATACGCCCGCCGCCGCCGAGTTTGCCGCATTTCCGCCGCATTGTCAGCGCGGTACATCTGAAGCGGAGACCATTCCAGAGTTGCAGACCTTGCCCTTTGCCAATTTGTATGCCGCGATGCCGAAGAACTCCCTCAATGCCTTTCATGGTACAGGTCTGGCGGCATGGCAGGAGGTGCACCCTGATCTGCACGTTGCCGTAATTGTGGGTGACTGCACTGACTTGTGCGTGCATCAACTCGCGCTACACCTGAAATTGCAGGCGAACGCGCATGACCGTGCGTTGCGGGTGATTGTGCCGGAGAATGCCGTTCAGACATATGATATGCCCATTGAGACGGCGCGTGCGCTGGGCGCGTTGCCCCACAACGGCGATGTGTTGCATCTGCTCTCGCTCTATCATATGCATCTCAATGGGGTTGAGGTTGTGCGCGCGATCAATCAATAAATACCCTTCTCTTGTAAAGATGAAGGATATTTATTGAACTGATGGATTTTATTGTATCTCTACAGGCGCGCGGTGCAATACGAGATTTGCGAGGGCGTCAGGCCAATGTAGTCAACGCGCGTGCCAACAGGTGTGTCGAGCAGTGTGCCTTCACTTGGTAATGGGAGATCGCGATACGGGTCCCACAGCGCGGGTAGTGGCTGAGCATCCTGGGCGCGTTCTTCAGGGATGTGCGCGGGATAGAGGCGGCGTGTGCAGACACCAAAGGGATAGCCAGGGAAATGTAGTATCTCGTGCCGCCAGACGATACGGGCATTAGTAAGTATAGGCTCTTCCTCGTCATCATCCGCAGAGGTCGAACTGAGCAGACGCGCAAACTGGTAAGCCTCTTGTGGGCTGAGTGTCACGTGCTCCAAATAGCGGTTACGTGGGTTCAGGGTTGCCATGACTTGACTGCTGTGGTGCAGCAAGCGACGCAACCAGGGAGCGGGCTGTGTGATGTATGATCCCCACTCATGGGCCACAATTGTCTCGCCGCGCCGCTCATGGCGGCTATACCAGACCTGGAAAATCGTATCGTTCTCTTTAAAATCGCAACGGCACGTGTCCCATGATGGATAACCACGCCGCTGAATCTCGTAGCGCACATATTGCCCAAGCGTCGTCAGTACACTCGCCGCTGCGCCAACTGCGACAGCGGTGAGGAGAATGGCTCCGCGTGTTGTGGCTGTTTCCTTCATGAATGTGGAACCTCCAGCAAATCAAGTAGTTCGTAGAGAGAATGAACAAGCGCGCAGTCGATGTCGCGCTCGTCAAGACGGTGCGCGCGGTCAAGTAGGACAGGGACCATACCAACGGCGCGCGCTCCCAGCACATCGTGAATATACGAATCGCCAATATGTAGGGTGTAGTCGGCGACCGCGTTCGCGCGGTGCAGTGCTAGCTCGTATAGCATCGGTGATGGCTTGGCCTGGCGCGTAACGGCTGAAATGAGAACGCTTTCAAAATAGCGTGTCAGGTGCAGATTGCGCAGGATGGGCGCGAGCGAGATGCCCCAGTCGGAGATGACGCCGAGCGTATAGCCGCGCGCGTGCAGGATGTCAAGCACAGGCAGCACATCAGGGTAGGTGGCCCAACTGCTATGATGCTCAAATTCTTCAGTAATCGCGGCTGCCAATTGATAGAGCTGTCGCTCTGCGTGTTCCTCGACAAAGGGCCGTAGCAGGTTCATGTAGTAGCCAATCCAAAACTCTGAAATGGCCTGCTCATCGGCCCATGTATGTCTGTTCTGGCGTGCCTGACGCAGAAAGTAATCCTCGGCCTCGCCCATACGTGCTTCGACTGCATCCAGGTGGACGTGTAATCCAAGCTGCTGACAAACCCTCTGACAGATTTCCGGCGTAGATTGCGCGGGACGCAGCAAGGTGAAGCCTGCGTCGAAAAAGACGGTACGTATGGATTGCGGTTGCTCCAAGGACATTATCACCTCGCTTCGATTTTGTTATCTTCAAACAGGCTTTGCAGTTTGTCGGCCTGATCAACGGTAATCAGGTTATCGATAAACTCATCAATATCGCCGTTCATGACGCCTGGCAGATTGTGACGCGTCAGACCAATGCGGTGATCAGTGACGCGATCCTGTGGGAAGTTGTAGGTACGAATCTTCTCACTGCGGTCGCCTGTTTGTACCTGTGAGCGGCGCGATTTGCGCAACTCTTCCTGGCGTTTTGCCTCTTCCATATCCCACAAGCGCGCTTTCAGTACGGTCATGGCCTTGAGCTTGTTCTTCAACTGCGATTTCTCATCCTGACAGGTCACGACCAATCCTGTTGGCAAGTGGGTGAGACGCACGGCGGAGTCGGTTGTGTTGACGCTCTGGCCGCCATGACCCGTCGAGCGATAGACATCAACGCGAAGATCATTTTCTTTGATCTCGATGTTGATGTCGTCATCGGCCTCCGGCAAAACGATCACCTTCGCGGTTGATGTGTGGATGCGCCCGTTGGCCTCGGTCACGGGAACGCGCTGAACGCGATGCGTGCCGCCTTCATACTTCATGCGGCTATAGGCTCCCTTGCCCTTAACGACAAAGGTGATATCTTTAATGCCGCCCTGACCCGTGTCGTTGGAGTCGAGAACCTCGATTTTCCAGCGGCGCGTATCGGCATAACGCGTATACATACGGAAGAGTTCACCCGCGAACAGGGCCGCTTCATCACCGCCTGCTCCCGCCTGCACGGTCACAATGGCATTCTTTTCATCCATGATATCTTTCGGCAGCAGCAGCACTTTCACCTCGTCGAGCAGATGATCACGTTCCGCTTTCAGACGTTCCTGCTCTTCATAAGCCATTTCGCGCATCTCTGGTTCTTCATTTTCCATGAGTTCCTGCGCTTCGGCAATCTGCTTCTCAGTATCAAGCAGTTCCTGGTATTTTTGCGCAACCTCCTCTAGCTCTGAGCGTTCGCGCCCATAGCGTTGCAGGAGTGAGATATCTTCAATCACATCAGGTTGGGCCATTTGTGCTGTAAGTTCATCATAACGTTTCGCCAGATTAGCGAGTTTATCCATCAAATTCATGTAATCTATCGTCCTCTCGTCTCACACGTTGGAGCGGGTGCAATGGTGCAAAATGAAATGTTGTGGTGTTGTGGACCCTTTATCAGTGGATGCTGGTGGAGGGCAAAAGCAAGCCCCGCTACCCGGCGGCAAGCAAGTAACGTTCGCTGGTGATGCGACGCACCATATAATGAATTATCTGCTGTCTATAGTCGTGTTTCATGCTTTTTAGTATATCATAACATGTCGGGCGATGAAAGATATTCCTCCTAAACCTTAATAGATGGATGCAAGGCATCTGTCTCGCTCTGACGGGCGGGAATATGCGCCAGCGGCAGACAAATCGTGGCGGTTGTTCCCTGTCCTGGTGCGCTGTTGAGTATGAGCGTACCTCCATGGACTTGGGCAATGTTGCGCGCAATCGATAGCCCCAGCCCATTGCCACCTGCGGCCCGCGAGCGTGCTTTGTCCACGCGGTAGAAGCGTTCTCCTAGATAGGGCAGATGCTCGGCAGAGATACCAATGCCCGTATCGCGTATGGTCGTACATGCCTGCTTGTCGCGAACTATCGTACTCACGAAAACGCTCCCGCCAGGCTGGTTATATTTAACCGCATTGTCTAACAAAATCATCACGGCCTGCTCTAATAAAGCTGAGTCGCCAATGATATAAGCCTCTGCGCTTTGCTCTTGTATTACACTGATGCCTACCTTATTAGCAAAGGCTGTGATGCGCCGAATCCCCCCCAGTGCAACCTCATTCAGGTCGATGATTTCTTGCTCACTATGTTGCTCCGTCGAGTCCAGTCGTGCCAGAGTCAGCATGCTGCTTACCAACGTTGCCATTTGTTCTGTCTCGGTGATGATGTTCTCTAATAAATCAGCATCCTCGCTAGAGAGGTTGCGACGGCCTAAAAGGAGCACTTCTGCATCGGCGCGCATGAGTGTTAACGGTGTGCGCAACTCATGTGAGGCATCGGCGATAAAACGCTGCTGCCGCTGAAAGGCTCGACGGGCAGGCTCTAAGGCCCGGCTGGCGAGAAAGAGACCACCGAGGCCCGCACCTAGTAAAAGCAGGCAACCTAGCGCGATAATTAAGGTGAGCAAGGTTTGTAGCGTGGTTGTTTGCGCCTGTACGGACTCACCCACTTGCAAAATCAGGATGCGCCCGTTGTTGGTTGGGTCCTGGAAAGCAATGGCGTAGCGGTAGAGCGGGCCAATAGTAGAACCTGCATTAACGGTATCATAGGAACCTTGATTGTATACATCTGATGAATTGACTTGCTGCGCCTCCTGTTTTGCCAGCGTTGGCGCGAGGAATGCGGCTGGCAATGTGCTGGCGTTATAACCGCTGAGAAGCGTGCCATTAGTAGTAAAACAGGCTCCTAAGATGACGGGGCCAAAACCCTGTCTATGGTCAAAAAAAGATGGTTGAGGCTGGCTCTGATCTGGTGATTGTGGTGGTGCAGTCGTGCTGATCGATGCAGAACAGATAGAAGAGAGATTAGATTGTGTTTGCCCATAGCGAATACGCGTGTGTGCCTCTATACTCAGGTCTCTTTGGATCGGCGAGAAGAGCATTTGCTGTACGCCAAAATAGAAAACTACACAAAAAATGACAAAGGCTGCACCCAGCAGGCCACTATACCAGAGCGTGAGGCTGGTGCGCAAGCCGCGAAACATGGCTGCATCATCTGTAGGATGACGTTTACCTCGCCAGGGGAGCCGCTGGGAAAGCCTCTTTGGTAGTAACATCAGTGTTCTTTTCATCGTCGTGTCCCCTTTATGATGCCTCTATTTTGTAGCCGATGCCGCGCACGGTCTTGATGAGGGCGTGTGGAAAGCCATGATCGATTTTGTCGCGTAGATAGTGGATGTAGATATCGACCACATTTGAAAGAGCTTCCATGTCATAACGCCAGACGGCGTCGATAATCTGCGTGCGCGTGAGAGCTTGACCGGGATGGCGCATCATAAATTCGAGTAACGCGAACTCTTTAGCCGTTAAATCAATGATCTTACCAGCGCGACGCACTTCGTGGCGTGTCATATCGAGAACAAGATCGGCAATCTGAAGCTGGCTATTGGTGTCGAAGCCGCGTTCACGTCGTCTGAGCAGGGCATTGACTCGTGCCACCAGTTCCGCCATCGCAAAAGGTTTGGTCAGGTAGTCATCCGCGCCAACATTCAGGCCCGTCACGCGGTCCTCAACGGAGCCACGCGCGGTCAGCATTAAAACAGGTGTTAATACGCCATCGGCACGCATCTGGCGACAGATTGTCATGCCATCCATTTTCGGTAGCATTACATCTAAAATGACAATATCATAGGTTCCACTCGCCGCCAGTTCATAGCCCATCGCGCCATCATGGGCCAGATCAACCGAGTGGCGCTCTTCCACCAGGACCCTGCGCACCAGATATGCCAGGTGCTGTTCATCTTCAACGATCAGAATATGCATAGACATCTCCCAACATAATGAGCATAACATCAGCCTTAGTACAAATCTAGTCCGCAATTATTGAAAATAGATTGGAAAACGGTGAGAACTTTCCAATCTTTCTCCAACGTATTTTTTATCCTTCCCTAGTAGCATGATGAATGTCAAGAGATGATCTTGCAGAATCATAAAGCGCATGTTCTCGCGTGGTAATTGCCACGTTTCCCGTATAAAGGCAATTGGAAAGGATAGCAATGTTGGTACTAGAAACCCCTCAAGTCTCAGATGTCACGTCGGGACGTGAGACCCATAAAACGTTTCAATCCCCAAAGCAACAGGTATTCCGGCAGATCGTGCGGTTCAGTCTCGTTGGAGGTATCAATACTCTTGTTGATCTATTGATTTTAAACGGTTTGCTGTTTCTCTTTCCCACAAATGATGTCTGGTTGCTGGTTCTTTATACCGTGCTTGCCTATAGTGTCGGTGCGGTAAATAGCTTTATACTAAATAAGTACTGGACATTTGAGCGCAAGCGTCAGACGAATGGGCATGAGTTGGTCCGCTTTGCTATCACGACATTGTGTGGCATTGGTTGGAATGGTGCGTGTATCTGGTTAGCTGCTCGCATTGACCATCCAACTTTCTTAAGTGCGGTCGCCTGGACGAATCTCTCAAAAATTGCCGCGATAGCCAGTGCCGCATTCTTATCATACCTGGGTATGCGTCTCTGGGTGTTTGTCAAACCTGTCTCACAGGAGAAGAGATATGTTGCATGAAGTAAAATCCCACTCGGTTAATCTGGATGAGACCGAAGCTGTTACCGATGCGGAACTAAAGAGCGTTATGGTGCCGAGAGCGAGTGCTATTTCACATGCTACCGGAGATAATACCTCTTATGCAGGGACGCCGATTACTACCCATAGCCTCTCGGTCGTGCTGCCTGCCTATAACGAAGTGGAGATCATTGCGAAGACTATTGCAGATGTGCGCGATACGCTGCAAGCCTGGGGTCTTGACTTTGAGATCGTTGTCGTCGATGATGGCAGCATGGATGGCACTGGCGATCTGGTTACTGCAATTGCCGCGACAATCCCACAGGTGCGTCTGGTGCGTCACGCTGTCAATCAAGGCTATGGCGCGGCGTTAGTCAGTGGCTTTGGAGCTGCAAGCAAAGAGCTAACCTTCTTTATGGACTCCGATGGGCAGTTTACGATTGAAAATTTGGTGACCTTTTTCTCCTTCATTGATGATTACGATGCTGTAATTGGTTATCGCGTGGATCGGCAAGATACCTGGATGCGTAAGCTCAACGCTTGGGGCTGGAAAATGCTGGTCGGCTTCGTCTTCGCTGTCTATGTGCGCGATATCGATTGTGCCTTTAAACTCCTGCGCACTGATTTTTTGCATGAGCATCCCCTAGAGACACGTGGGGCGATGCTCAATGCTGAGTTGCTCTATAAATTACAACAAGCGCACTGCACTTATAAAGAGATTGGCGTACAACATCTGCCACGTCGCACGGGGCGTGCGACTGGGGCAAAACTCTCCGTTATTCTGCGCGCGTTCCGCGAATTATTCACCTATGCACGCAAATGGCAGCATGAAGAAAAACAACAAGAAACAATGCACTAATACACATATTGGTTGGTGAAGAAAGGATATTAGGATGATTGATAGTATTGCAGGGGATCCGCAGGCGTTGCCTGAACGCCCCTCCAAACAAGATGCGGCACCCGCAAGCCGTCCCTGGCATTGGGTGGCCCTGATCGGTATCATGCTCATTGCCTGTTTCATGGACTTTTATCAGTTGGGGCAGAACGGCTATGGCAATGTCTACTATGCATCAGCCGTTAAAAGTATGGGCATGAGTCTGCACAACTTCTTCTTTGTCTCATTCGATCCCGCCGGCTTTGTTACCATCGACAAGCCACCGTTGGGTTTCTGGTTACAGGTAATCAGCAGCAAAATCTTTGGTTTCACGGCCTTTAGCGTCTTTTTTCCGCAGGCATTAGCTGGCGTCCTCTCCGTTTTGCTGCTCTACTATCTGGTGCAGAAGCGTTTCGGCGTCGTAGCTGGCTTGCTGGCGGCTCTGGCTCTGGCCGTAAGCCCGATTAGCGTAGTCACGAACCGCAATAATACGATTGATAGTACGTTGGCTTTGACCATGCTGATTGGAGCGTGGGCGGTCTTGCGCTCAGTCGAAACTGGCAAATTGCGCTGGCTACTGGTGTGCGCGTTGACCGTTGGTCTTGGCTTCAATATCAAGATGTTAGAGGCATATCTGGTTGTGCCTGCATTTGCCGTCTTCTACCTGTTCGCGGCTCCCAAATCATTCAAAACTCGTATTCTGCATCTCTTGCTAGCTGGCGTGGTGATGGTAGCACTCACATTCGCCTGGATGCTTGCTGTGGACCTCACGCCAGCTGCGTTGCGACCCTACGTCGACTCGACGCAGAACAACTCTGAAATCAGCCTCGCCTTCGGCTATAACGGTGTGACGCGCCTGCTTGGCAACTTTGGCGGCTTTGGGCGTGCGCGTGCAGGGGCAACAACCTCTAGCACAGGTGGAGCGTTACCGTCGTTCCCAGGTGGTGCACCTGGTACGGGTGCTGGTGCGCCTTCACAGGGCTTTGGTGGTGCAGGTGGTCCTTTTGGTGAGTTTGCCAGAGAGTTCCGTCGTGAGTTCGCGGGCGGCGGCGGTGCAGGTGGGCAATTTGGCACAGGTACTGCTGGTATTACACGTCTCTTTACAAGCACATTGGGTGAGCAGATTGGCTGGATTTTGCCGCTAGCCCTCTTGGGAATGCTGGCTCTGGCCTGGCAACGTCGTCCGCGCTTCCAGAACTTCCAGGAAGATCGCCAGCAACAGTCTCTGCTGCTGTGGGGCGTCTGGCTGCTGACGATGTTCGTCTTCTTCAGTGTCGCTGGTTTCTTCCATCCCTACTACTTGACGACAATGGCTCCCGCGGTGAGCGCGCTCTTTGGTATTGGTGTGGTCATCATGTGGCGCGATTATCGCAATCCGGGCTGGCGCGGTTGGCTGCTGCCCATCGCTTTTGTCGCGACGGCTGCTGAACAGATGTCTCTGCTGAGTCGCTATTCCGCGTGGTCCTCGTGGCTGACGCCGTTGATTGCCGTCAGCATTGGCGTGGCAATCGTGCTAACCCTAGTGCGCTTCTTACCGCGCCTGCCAATGGCACGCAATGCGCTGGTCACATTGGTGAGCGTCGGTACGCTGGTTCTGCTCGTGGCTCCCAGCATCTGGGGTGGCGTAGTCGTCGTATCAGGTGTTGCGCAGAACCTGCCGCAAGCAGGTGTGACGCAGGAGGGCGGCTTTGGCGGTGGCGCTGGCGGAACTGATACAGCGAATACCGCGTTGATCAGTTACCTGGAAAGCCATCAGGGCAATGCAACCTACCTGGTCGCGGTCTCTAACTCGAACACGGCGGCTCCGATTATCCTCGCGACTGGCAAGCCAGTTATGTCGATGGGCGGTTTCTCTGGCAGTAACCCCATCTTGACCGCGAGCGATGTAGCCTCGTTGGTCGCTAAAGGCACGGTACGCTACTTCCTGATTGGCGGCTTTGGTGGTGGCGGTGCTCCTGGGGGGAGTAGCGGTTCGCAGAGTGTGACTTCTTGGGTGACACAGAACTGTACGGCAGTGCCGAGCAGCGCGTGGCAATCATCCTCTAGTACAAGCACGGGCAACACGGGCGGTTTCGGTGGCTTTGGTGGGCGTGGCGGCGGTGGCACGCTATACTACTGCGCAACGAAGTAAATAGTGTTAATGCAAACGAGCGTCCAGGTCGGTCAATGGCCTGGACGTTTCTCTTTTTATAGGGGTATTTCCATTCCGTCAAAGGCAAACGCGACATTCTCTTGTAATGCTGCCGCATAGCGTGGTACATCTATGTCGTGTGACAGATGGGTCAGTATCAGGCGTTTCACCGACAATGTCTGTTTGATTACTAATGCCTCTTGAACATCGTAGATTGACCGCTGCCGTGGTTCTGCATTTTCCTTCCAGTAAGCCGCTCCCATGATTAGAAGATCTAAGTCTCGTAGTGCGTCGAACTGCTCTTCTGTGACCTGAAATGCGTCAGGCATATATGCCCAAACCATCTTGCTGTTGGAGAAGCGAATAGCGTAAGAATATCCATTGGCCCCATGCTGCACAGGATGAAAACTAACAAGCCAGTCGTACAATTGCGTTTGTTTGGTTGCGAGCATATCTATGCCGCGTGCAGGAGTCAGGTGTGCGAATTTTCGCCTTAATCCGGCAATCATCTCTTCTGGGCTAAAGATGCATGCAGGGTGCCTACGCCAAAAGCACAGATCGGCAAAATCTCCTAACCCTGCAATATGGTCATTATGCAAATGCGTAATGAGTACTGCCTGTGGGATATTTCCGTTAGAAAACTGTAGAAATTGCTGGCGAAAATCTGGCGAGGCGTCTATCAGTATCTGGCCCTTGTTTGTCTGCACGTAAATAGAAGGCCGCATACGCACATTCTTTGCATCTCTCTTTGTGCAAACCTCACACGTACATAATATTCGTGGGACGCCTCTAGAGTCGCTTGTGCCCAAAAATTTGATATAAGACAATATCTTCTCATCTCTACTGCTGTCCTGGCTTCACTGTACGCAGCATTTTTGCCATATAGTACATTACCTCTGTAAAGAAATAAAGAGAGGATCATTTTCAATCGCTGCAATGGAAGTTAAAACATGCTGCCAAATAATCAAGCCTTTCAACTATATAACACGAAAAATAGGCATGTGTAACAAAAAGAGCAGCGCAACCATTACGGTCACGCTGCTCTTTTACGCATATAGAGGTTGTTAGTCTGTCCAGACCCAGTCGCGCACTTCGGGCATGTCTTCCAGATGGGCGCGCACGTAGGATTTGTGGCGCATAATCATCTCGTTGCACTCGGCGATCAGCGGTGGCGTCAGTTCGCGCACGCGGGTAGCGCGGCGCATGGCCTCGATGCAGAGATGATAGCGGCTCATGCCGTTGAGAACAACCATGTCGAACGGCGTGGTTGTCGTGCCCTCTTCGTTGAAGCCGCGCACGTGGAAGCGAGGCGTGTTGGTGCGTCCGTGAATGACCTGGTGAATGGCGCGCGGATAGCCGTGGAAGGCGAACACAACGGGCTGCTCCTCCGTGAAGTGGCTTACGAAAGATGCTTCATCCATGCCGTGTGGGTGCAACAAGTGTGGATAGAGCGTCATCAGGTCCACGACGTTAACGACGCGCACCTTGAGTTCCGGGATGTGTTTGCGCAACCACCATGCCGCCGCGATGGTTTCCAGGGTGGGAATGTCGCCCGCGCAAGCCAGCACAACATCTGGCTCAACGTGGTCATCATTGCTGGCCCAATGCCATGTCGAGATGCCACGTGTGCAGTGTTCGATAGCTTCTGGCATGCTGAGCCATTGTAGCTGTGGTTGCTTATCAATCACGATCAGGTTGACATAGTTGCGACTGCGGAAGCAGTGATCCGCAACCGAGAGCAGGCAGTTGGCATCGGGCGGCATATAGATACGGGCAATTGTGCCTTTCTTGGATAATACCGTGTCAATAAGCCCTGGTCCCTGGTGGCTAAAGCCGTTGTGATCGTTACGCCAGCAAGTCGAGGTGAGCAGCACGTTGAGCGAAGAAATCGGTTTGCGCCAGGGCAGTTTGATGCCCTCTTCCTGCCATTTTGTATGTTGCACGGTCATCGAGGCGGAGACCATTGCAAAGGCTTCATAGGTGGCAAACAGGCCGTGGCGTCCGGTCAGCAGATAGCCTTCCAGCCAGCCCTGGCAGAGATGTTCGCTCAAAACCTCCATTACACGCCCATCGGGTGAGAGGTGATCGTCGATATCGATGCGTGGTTCCATCCACATGCGGTTCTCGACGCTAAACACATCGCCTAAGCGGTTTGAGTTTGTTTCGTCGGGACAGAAGAGACGGAAGTTGCGCGCGCTCGCGTTGCGCGTGAAGATGTCACGCATCATCTTTCCGAGTTGGCGCGTGGACTCGTGCCGCTCAGTCGCTGGCTTTTCAACAGGAATAGCATAATCGGTTATGGGCGGAAGGTCCAGGTCAACGAGCAACCGCCCACCATTGGCATGCGGATTGGCTCCCATGCGGCGATTGCCCTGTGGGGCAAGGGCGGAGAGTTCTGGCACTAAGTGGCCCTGCTCGTCAAACAGTTCTTCTGGTTTGTAGCTGCGCATCCACTCTTCAAGGATGTGCATGTGCTCCGCGTTGGCTTTGACATCGGCCACGGGTACCTGGTGTGCGCGGAACGTGCCCTCAATGGGCAGACCGTCAACGACCTTTGGCCCTGTCCAGCCCTTTGGTGTGCGCATAACAATTGCGGGCCAGGGTGGGCAGGCGACTTGACCGTTGCGCCGTGCCTCCTCCTGATAGCCGCGAATTTTGGCATAGCAGGTGTCAAGCAGGCGCGCAAAGTCCAGGTGCATCTGCTGCGGATCATCGCCCGCGATAAAATGGACCTCGTAGCCGTGACCGGAGAGAAGACGCTGGATGGCGGCATCACTGGCGCGTCCCAGCACGGTCGGACCGGAAATTTTATATTCGTTGAGATGCAGGATGGGCAAAACGGCTCCATCACGCGCAGGATTGAGGAATTGAATGCTCTTCCACGCACCTTCGAGCGGCGCGGTTTCGGCCTCGCCATCGCCGACGACAGCCGCGACGAGCAGGTCGGGATTATCAAAGGCGGCTCCAAAGGCGTGCGAGAGGACGTAGCCGAGTTCGCCACCCTCGTGAATCGAGCCAGGCGTAGGTACGCTGACATGGCTCGGCACGCCGCCAGGGGTCGAGAACTGGCGGAAAAGGTGTCGCATACCAGCGACATCTTGTGTGATCTCTGGATAAATTTCTGTATAGGTCCCTTCGAGATAGACATTCGCGATGAGGGCCGGACCGCCGTGTCCTGGTCCCGCCAGATAGATCGTATTGACATCATTGTCTTGAATGAGGCGATTCAAATGAGCATAGATAAAGCTCAGGCCGGGGGACGTTCCCCAGTGACCAAGTAGACGCGGTTTGATGTGTTCGGGGCGTAATGGCTCTCTCAGAAGCGGGTTATCCTGTAGGTAAATCTGACCAATCGTCAGGTAGTTGGCTGCATTCCAATAGCGGTGTATCAGGTCCAGACGGGCCTGGTCTAAGTGTGGCATAACGAATTATCCTCCAAAACGTCCATGCAGCAATCTCAGTGTGTTGACAATCAACTGGTGTCTTGCTTCGCGACACCCACCTGTAGTGTACCATGTCTAACTCTAGAATGACAGAAAACGCTTGGCATGGAAGGCTACAATTTTTTCGCCCGTGACTGATTTGTGACATGAGCTACTTGCGATATATATCGCTTGGCGATATTTTATATGCGTGTCTCATAACCCCTTGTGTGAGAGTCTGCCTTTGCGACTTTTATCACAGCAAAAGAATTACCCTTGCATTACTTTATGCTTGATGTTTAGAATAGGTTAGAGCTTTTATATCGCTTAACGATACATTGTTGGGTTTATTCAGCAGTGTGAAAGGGAGTAACGTGGAACAATCCTTTTCTTCGCGGCGTACACCGACCAGTTCCGCTCGTAGCCAGCGTGCCGGACAACGTCTGCGCACACGCTCGCTGATCGCGGGCATAGTCGCGGCTGCCTTATTGATTATGCTGATTGCCCTCGGTTCGCGGGGCTTTCACTGGTTTGACGCAGCTTTGATTGGCTACGCGGTTGCGACAGTTTTTGCAACTGCCGCTGTGACATATAAATACACGTTCTGGCTCTCGCGTCCGCCGACCGGACGCTATTGGTGGCGAAGCTGGCAACTGTTTCTCTCGTATGCCAATTTCCGACGCTATAGCGCGCTGATTCCTGCCGCGATTGGCGACCTCTTCGGGCAATCGTTTATTCGCAAGCGTGGCCTGTATCGCTGGGTAACACACCTGTGCATTTTCTGGGGCGTGCTGCTTTCCTGCATGGTTACCTTTCCGCTCACCTTTGGCTGGTGGCGTTTCACGCAGACAGCGGCGGGTCTGTATCGTATCTGGTTCTTCGGTTTCCCGTTTTTTGCCTTTCCGGTTGACACTCCCTTTGCATTCCTGGTCATTCACGCGCTGGATTTTACAGCTGCGCTGCTCTTTATCGGCCTCGTGCTGGCCTTCCATCGCCGTTTTCACGATCTGGCCCTGATCGCGGTGCAGCGTTTTCGCTTCGACATCGTGCCGCTGGCTTTGCTCATGGCGATTGTCGTCACAGGGGGCGCGCTGACGGCTGATAGCACGTGGTTGGGCGGAGCCTATTACTGGTATATCTCGCTCACGCATGAAACGGTTGTCGTGCTCTGGTTGATCTCGCTGCCCTTTGGCAAATTCTTTCATCTCATTGAGCGACCCGCAACCGTTGGTATTGAACTGTACTGGCAAACGGGCGAGAACACGACGCAACAGAAATGTGCCCGTTGTAGTGAAGAGTTCGCCCCCGTGCGTTTCATTCAAGACCTGAAACACACGCTCTATGAGGTAGGCGAAAACTACACTATCCGCGATACTCCAGTACAATCATTTGGCGTGCGTGCTGACGAGCCACCCGTGAAGAGCAATCCGTCTGAAGATCAAGCGACTGCTACGCTGTGGTGGCAAGACCTTTGCCCGACCTGCAAGCGGGTCATGCGCGCGCAGGCGAATCTTGCCGCGCTCGGACGTGATGGTAATCAATTCTTATAGCCATAAATAACGTCTGTTGATAGCTAGTTGAAGGAAAAAGAGTATGAGTGTCGATAAGGGGATTTTCCGTCGCCGCCAGCGACAACAGGAAACGTTTGATTATCACGCTGGTCTGCACCCTACACAACCCTGGAAATCAGATGAGCAGGTTGATCGCTATGTGCCAACGCACTGCTGCTATTGCGGTGTGCAGTGTGGCATGTATCTCAAGGTAGCGAACGAGAAAGTAGTAGGCGTGGAACCGCGCGCGGATTTTCCGCTTAATCGCGGTATGCTCTGTCCGAAGGGCACGACTGCCTATCAGACCATCAACCATCCAGACCGTCTGACCTATCCATTAATGCGGCGTAACGGGAAGAATAGCCCATTGGAACGCGCCACGTGGGATGAGGTGCTGGACACGATTGCCACGCGCTTTCGCGCTATTCAAGCCGAACATGGCAAAGATGCTGTCGCGATCTACAGTGGCTCCTCGATGACCAACGAGAAGTGCTATCTGATGGGTAAATTTGCGCGTGTAGCCCTGGAAACGCGCCATACCGACTATAATGGTCGTCTGTGCATGTCTTCAGCGACGGGCGCGAATGAGCGTTCTCTAGGGATAGATCGCGCTGCCAACCCGATTAGCGACATACTACACGCGGATTGCATTTTTGTGATCGGTGCTAATGTCGGCGAATGTTTCCCGATTGTGACCAGTTATCTCTGGCAAGCTCGTGATCGAGGCTGTAAGCTGATTGTTGCTGATCCACGTCAGACGCCAATTGCGCGGACCGCCGATATCTTCCTGCCGCTACGTCCTGGTACTGACTCCGCGCTGCTCAATGGCATGTTGCATGTCATTATTAAAGAAGGGCTGATTGACGAGGAGTTTATTCGCGAGCGTACTGTTGGCTGGGAAGAGACGAAGGCGATGGTTGAACAATACCCGCCGGAGCGTGTAGCGAAGGTCTGTGGTCTGCGTCCAGAAGCAATTATCGAGGCGGCGCGCCTCTATGGACACGCCAGCGCGGCCCTGATCTACACGGCGCGTGGTCTGGAACACCAGAGCAAGGGTGTGGATAACGGCGTGACTGCCGCGAATCTTGCCCTCGCAACGGGCAATTTTGGTCGTCTTGGCGCGGGCTATGGGACGCTGACTGGACAGGGCAATGGTCAAGGCGGGCGCGAAATGGGCCAGAAAGCCTCGCAACTCCCTGGTTGCCGCGATATCGAGAACCCCGAAGATCGAGCCTATATCGCATCTGTCTGGGGTATTGACGAAAAAGATCTGCCGCATTCTGGCTATCCTGCCACATTGATGATTCCCGCCATGCTGCGGCAAGAGCTCCGCGCCTGCTTTATGATCTGCTCAAATCCTATGGTTTCGCTTCCTGACCAGCATACAGTCGAGCGGGCTCTGCGTGGTTTGGACCTGTTCGTTGTCACCGATTTCTTTCTCTCCGAAACTGCTGAGCTGGCGGATATTGTACTCCCTGGCAATGTCTGGGCCGAAGATGAGGGCACAGTAACGAGTCTTGAGGGGCGCGTCATCAAGTATAACAAGGCCGTTGAGCCACCAGGAGAGGCGCGGCGCGATTGGGAGATTGTGTGTGAGCTTGCGCGCCGCCTGGGAAAAGGACAATACTTCAATTTTCACTCGGCGCGTGAAATCTTCGATGAGTTGCGTCTTTGTACAAAAGGGGCGAAAGGCGACTACTGGGGTATCACCTATGAGAAGATTGACGAGCAGAACGGTGTCTTCTGGCCTTGTCCAACTGAGGAGCATCCCGGCACGCCGCGCCTGTACGAAAAGCGTTTCGGTTTCGCGGATGGCAAAGCGCGTATGCATCCTATCGCCTATATCCCGCCCGCCGAGGAACCGGATGAGAGCTATCCGCTGGTTTTAACCACGGGGCGCGTTATTTATCACTACCTGTCGGGTAACCAGACGCGGCGCGTGCCATTTTTGAAAGAGCAGGCTCCCTATCCCTGGGTCGAGATGCACGAACAGATGGCGGCACGTCTGGGCATCAAGGATGGCGACTGGGTTACGGTACGCACGCGGCGTGGCGAAATGACCGTGCCCGCGCTGGTGGTGCGCTCGATTCGTCCCGACACGCTCTTTATTCCCTATCACTATGGACACGAACAGGCAGCAAACATCCTGACAAATCCCGTGTTGGAGCCAATGATGAAAATCCCTGAGTACAAGGTATGCGCGGCATCGGCAGTGCGCGCAGAGCGAAAACCGGACTGGGCAAAAGATGAAGATGTGGAGGCGTTGCTGGCAGCGCGCAAACATCGCCACGAGTTGCCTATTGCGCACGCGCAAGCAAATCCGACAATGCGTTAGGAGGTAGCGTAGCATGGCTGATCTGATAAAGAAAATTTTTCTTGACCCCTCGCGCTGTATTGGCTGTCGCTCGTGTGTCGCGGCCTGTCGCGAGTGCGATACGCACAAGGGCGAGAGCATGATCTACATTGACTATATCGAGCGGCATAATACGGTTGCCTCGTCACCGACGCTGTGTATGCATTGTGAGGACCCGCTTGCGCCATGTGCGCAGGTCTGTCCCGCGCAGGCGATCCTGGTTAGCCCGGATGGTGTCGTGCAATCGGCTGATGAGACGCGCTGCATTTATTGCAAGAACTGCGGTTATGCCTGTCCCTTTGGCGTGCCCAAGTTTCAGATTGCGGGCCACTATATGCAGAAATGCAACCTGTGCTATGACCGCACGAGTCAGGGCAAGGGTCCCATGTGTGCGACCGTCTGCCCGACGCAGGCCATTTTCTACGGCACCTATGAGGAATGGCTCGCGGCAGGACGCGGCAAGCAGGGTGCGAAACCCGTGAATACCTTCTACTTCGGGCGACAGCGTGTGCGCACACGCAATTATGTGACCATGCGTGAGCAAGATGAGGAACTAGACCTGATGGCGTTGGTCGAGGAGGCCAGTCTGGGCTGGCAGGCCAATCTACCAGCGGCAACAGCAAACGATTATGCGGAACAGTGGGTGGATGCCGAGAGCGCGGGCATTCCTCAGCGTGAGGCTCCGCCGGAACCCTGGACGCCGCGCAAGCCACTTGAACCCGTACACGCTTCAACTGTTGGGGGGAGTAAATAGATGGTACAGGACGTGAATCCAAAAGAAGAGCCACAGGGCACACCTCACCTGATAAACGAGGTGACAATGCCACGCGAACGTAAGGATGAAGAATGGCGCGCGGAATTTCCTTATCCCTGGGATGAAGATGAGGTTGTGACGCGCCGCGATACCCTGCGCTTTCTGGTCGCGGGGTCAGGTGCGCTCTTTCTGGCAACGGGTGCGCTGGCAATCCTTGGCGCGCTGCCCAAGGGCAAGAACGTGACCGCTGTACCGATTGCGAAGGTAGGCGAACTGGCTGAAAACGAGTCGAAAGTCTTTAACTTTCCCGACCAGTACACACAGGGCATTCTTATCAATCTACCGGGGCATGGGCTGGTCGCCTATAGCGATGTGTGTACTCATCTCTCGTGTGCTGTGCTCTATCAGGGCAACGGTAAGATGTTTTGTCCCTGCCATGATGGGCTGTTTGATGCGCGCACTGGCAATGTGTTGGCGGGACCTCCCACGCGCCCATTGCCGCTTATTCAGCTCGCGCAGCAAGATGGCGTGATCTATGCGGTAAAGGAGATTGAGCGATGAGCGTAGAGAGTTCGCAAGATCGCAAGCACTATACACGTAAGGCCAATCCTGATGATCCTCCTGTACAATGCCCACCGCGTGGTCCGCATGGACCCATGCCGGGACCAAATTTTCTGGGCCTTGAGGGACGCATCGCTATCGTGCAGGGTCAGGTGTTTCTGCTTGCCGCTATTCTGATCGTACAACTCTGGCTGATTACAGACGCGCTCTACGAACTGCTTTCAGGGCGTGTTGGTACGTTGATCTGGTTGGCACTGGCAAGTGGCATAGGCTTTGCTCTTGCATTGCTGATCGTACTCTGGCCCCGTCGCCGCATCGAAGGATCGTAATCATCCTATCAACTCATTAATAGTATATAAGAGGAAACGTATTATGGAAAAGCAGAATAACGATAAGCATACACGAGATGAGGTAGCCTCTATTGTGCCAGCGCGTGCGAAGTCACAGGAAGAACAAAATCAAGAGCATCCAGGGTCAATACTGGACAATGTTGCACGTCCACACCGTGCCTACGGAGTGATTGACGAGCTACACCCAATTGGCGGTGAGATGTCCGATATTGTCCGTGGTCTGTTTACGCGCATGCGTCTGTCCTGGTTAGTTGAGCATCATGCGCGCACGCCTGTGCTGGCCTTGTTTAGCTTGATCAATGGCTGTATCAGCATCGGCATCATGTCCGCGCTGGCTTTGCTCACAAAATCACCATTTATCTTCCCCTCGCTTGGTCCAACCGCGTTCCTCTTTTTCTATACGCCAACCGCTCCTAGTGCCTCGCCGCGCAATACCATCATTGGGCACGGGATAGGCGTTCTGGCGGGCTATTTCAGTCTGATGCTGACCGGCCTGACATTAGCTGGACCTGCCCTTGCCGTGGGTGTCACGTGGCCTCGTGTGCTAGCGGCGGCGCTCTCACTTGGCCTCACCGCTGGTTTGATGGTGTTGCTGAAAGCACCACATCCGCCAGCAGGCGCGACAACACTCATTATCTCGCTCGGCATCCTGACAAAGCCTTGGCAACTGTTGTTGCTGATGGTTGCTGTCTTGCTTCTTACTCTCCAGGCTTTTGTAATTAACCGCCTTGCGGGTATTCCTTATCCGCTTTGGCAACCACGTGCGCAGGGACAGGAGCAGCCAAAACAGTTGTAACCATGGGGCCGTTTCTCTCGCTGGCAAAATGCTTTCTTGTGTATGAAATACCCTACCATATGGCTATGTTTTGCCCTTTTTTAGTAAATTCGTGTTACTATATGCTCGCTATATGCAAGATTAGGAAACACGATGGGTAAAATTTATTATCTTAATTTAAAAACGTTGCTAGAGACCCTTGCTGGACAATCGGGGGTTTTGCGGCGTGAGCTTCCTAAAGGGGTAGGTTTGGCGCATGAGCCAAGCCTCTGTTTGGTATATATAATGCAAGGGAAGATAGCGCATTGTGTCTTGGTCGGTGGTAATGGGCAACCATTGGATGCATCCGCACTCTTACCACATCTTTATACGCTTGAAACTTGGGATGTGACATTACAGTATGAACTACCACGACCGGCAGCGGTCACACAACCGTTGCCAACAGCCCCACGTCAAGCTGTGACCGCGCCATTGAAAACTCCGCCAACTCCGTCAGGTGTCGTAGCAAGGGATACGTTAGTTCCCTATTTCGTTGTGCAGATCAATGTAGACCTCTTTGCTAACTGGTCACGGAAAGATCGCATCTTGATGCGCACGGTTATTGCCCAGATTAACGGCGTAAGAACTATCGCCGAGATACGGGCTTGTTTATCGCTTTCACCGACAGTAGTAGATCAGGCACTTGATATGCTGCTCAGGGCGAGATTTATTCGTTTGCGCAGACGAGGCGAGTAAGGATACTGTTCCATTCGCGGTTATGATGCTCAATTGAATATACACTTGGTTATAACATGCTGGCACTGTTTTCACAAGTATAGAAGGAAACATGGCTATAGACCGTTGTAGAGATTGCTGGAGATATGCTCAGAATGGCAAGGAACCGGTAATTGACATGACGAGCGCGCATGTGCTACAGTGCAAGTGATACACGTGAGAATATCATCATCATGGATGGAAAGATATAATGGAAGGCATCAAAAATTATCTGATGGATATGGATGGCGTGATCCTGCGCGGAACTACGCTTATCCCAGGAGCCGCCGAGTTTATCCAAAAATTGCGCTTGCAAGGCGTCCCTTTTCTGATTGTTACCAATAATTCGGAGTATACGCCACGCGATTTGCAGATGCGCCTGCACTACATGGGCCTGGAAGTAAGCCCGGAAGAGATTTTCACCTCCGCGCTGGCAACCGCGCAATTTCTGCACTCGCAGCAGCAACATGGAAGAGCCTATGCCATCGGTGAGTCTGGGCTGACGACGGCACTGCACGATATCGAGTATGTGCTCACCGATCAAGATCCTGAGTATGTGGTGATTGGTGAGACTACAACGTATAGTTTTCAGCGCATCACACGCGCTATTCGTTTTATCAATGCTGGTGCGCGTTTCATCGCAACCAATCCCGATGTAATGGGACCCGGTGAGGGCGGTATTGTGCCTGCAACTGGTGCTGTTGCGGCCCTGATTAGCGCGGCGACGGGTATCAAACCCTATTTCGTCGGCAAACCAAACCCGCTGATGATGCGTACCGCTCTGCGCACGCTCAACGCTCATTCCGAGGACTCTGTGATGATTGGTGATCGTATGGATACCGACATTATCGCGGGCACTGAAAGCGGTCTGCGCACTATTCTCGTTTTGACGGGCGTGACCGAGCGTGAGCAGGTCAATCGTTTCCCTTATCGCCCGACATGGATTCGTGAATCCATCGCGCATATTGAAATCTGAGAGGCGTATACAAGCAAGTGATACATGAGACTCCCCATATTGTTGTAGTGGGTGGAGGGATCAGTGGTTTGGCGGCGGCGTATCGATTAACGCAAGGTAAAGATGGTGTACAGCCGCGGGTGACGTTGCTTGAAGCTGACACGCGCCTGGGTGGGAAGATTCGCACTGATATGTTCGCGGGCCTGCCCGTTGATGCTGGCCCCGATGCCTTTCTTGCCCGTGTGCCCTGGGCTGTCGCTTTATGCCGCCAACTTGGTCTGGAGAAAGACCTGATTGCCCCTGCTGAAAGCAAGACATGGTTCTGGACACACAGACGTTTGCGCCGCCTGCCCGATGATCTGGTGATGGGTATTCCCACCAGTCCATTTTCGATTGCGCGTACTGGTATTCTCTCACCCGCTGGCATTATGCGTGCCGGGCTTGACCTTGTATTGCCTGCGCGACCCTATGGACCAGACCCAACAGTGGAGCAGGTGATTGGCACACGCCTGGGGCGTGAAGTCGTTGAACGTCTCGTTGAGCCATTGATCGGCGGTATCTTTGCTGGTCGTGCCGATCATCTCAGCCTTGCCGCGACCGCTCCACATCTGGCGCAGGCCGCAAAAAAACAACGTAGCTTGATCTTGAGCCTGCGCGCTCAGCAACGTAAAAAGCCTCAACAGACAAAAACGTCTGTGCCTGATGCTCCCGCCTTCTATTCACTGCCGGATGGACTGGGTGCGCTCATCCAGCGTCTCGCAGAGGCTCTTGAGGAACGAGCTGTGACTGTGCGACTGGGAACGCAGGTTGAAGATCTCACACGCCTTGCCGATGGACGCTATCAGCTTGTATGTAGCGATCAGACAGTGTTCTGCGCGAATGGTGTTATTCTAGCAACGCCTGCCTGGACAACGGCAAAACTCGTGCAATCCTTCGCTCCAGCGGTAGCGGAAGAGCTTGCCGCGATTACCTACTCCTCGGCAATCGTTGTCACACTTGGCTACAAGCCGTCCGCTGTTCCTGGCGCGCTTAAAGGCGTTGGCTTTCTCGCTCCGCGTGTTGATGGGCGTCTGCTCACAGCCTGTACCTGGGCAACTAGCAAGTGGCCGCATTTGAGCCGTTCAGATCTCGTTATTTTCCGTTGTTCGGTTGGACGACTTGGCGATGAGCGTGGCTTACAACTGAGTGATGAGGCACTGGTGCAGCGCGTTCACAGCGAACTGGAGGAGGCTCTCGGTGTGCGCTCACAGCCCGTAGAGGTGCGCGTGAGTCGCTGGGAGCGTACTTTCCCGCAGTATGATAGCGGACATCAGGAGCGCGTGAAGCGGATTGAACGTGCGCTGACTGCCTGTTCTGGCCTGACTCTCGCGGGGGCGGCGTATCATGGTATTGGTGTACCTGCCTGTATTCATGATGGCGAAGAGGCTGCACAACGTTTACTGGGTAATCTTAGTGCAGAGATGACAAAATAGATGAATTCTTGTGTGAAAAAAATCCCTTCTGTTCGTCTAAATAGCAAGTGGGAAAAATAATTACTACGCCGCCCATGTAGCATAGAATGCGAAAATAAAGCATATGAGTAGCAGTAGCCTATGGATAATTGCCGCAGTTACCGCAATTTTGAAAAATTTATTAGAAAATGAGCTTGTACAGCAATTTGCCCACGCTCCTATTGGTGATGTGACTGTTACTGCCCTTGCTCCTGATCGTATCGCGGTCAGTGTCGCCGAAAAGACGCAGCTTAATCTGTATCTCTATCATATAACGCCGAACAGTGGACGCTATTTTACGGGGACTACCGCAGCGAACATGCATTCTACACATGCGTCACCGGCACCGCTGACTCTTGATTTGCATTATCTTCTCACGGCTTATAGTGAACGTGAACTGCAAGCTGAGGCATTATTGGGATGCGCCATGCGCTTATTTCATGAAAAAAGCGTCTTGACACAAGAGATGTTCCAGGCAACATTGGCCTCTATCGCATCAACAAACACGGGTGCTGGGAGAGAACGGCATCCGGTAGTAGAAGCATTGGCGACATCTATCACCACGGATCAGGTGCAGGCATTGAAAATCATCCCTGAATTCCTGAATATGGAAGAGATGACAAAGTTATGGAATGCGTTACAGGCACATGCACGACTTTCCATGGCCTATCGCATATCGGTGGTCTTTATTGGCGATCACAACGAGCGTGAGCCACAGCAAAATAGCGAGCAGGCGGCGATGCGATGAATGGGACAGTAATCCAGCAATGGGAAGAGGCCAATCAACGCTATCTCGTGGCATCGCTTGCACTGGTGAAACATGCTCTAGAGCAATACCTGGAGCGTACACACGGCAAACCGATCACAACAGAGCGACAACAAGCATTGCAGCAAGATTTGCAAGCGGTTGCCGCTGCTATGCCAGCACCCGCCAATCTGGAAACGCTGTGTGAGACCTTTCACCTCTCGTCTTTTGAACGTGATGTACTCTTGTTATGTGCTGGCATAGAGCTTGATGGCAAGTTTGCAATGCTCTGTAGCACGATTTTGAGGTCTGGTGCGCAGGAACATGCTGAGAGTGAGCCGCACAATCACGGCCCATTCGGGTTTAGCGCGCCAACATTCAGTCTGGCTCTTGCTGCTCTACAGCGCGCTCATTGGGATGCTCTGACGCCGACCGCTCCCTTGCGTTGCTGGAATCTGTTGGAGATTGGCACTGGCAATGTCTTGACCTTGAGTCCACTGCGCATTGACGAGTATATATTGCATTATCTGACTGGTGTGCCTCACCCTGAGATGCGCCTTGCTCACCTGCTCACGCCTTTGCCCGTCTCAACTGGCAGTGAGCTTGTACCTTCACAACAGAAGATCGTAGAGCGGCTTGTTGCTGCGTGGAGGCATGGTGTTGATGCTTTCGCCTCTTTATATGAGCGCGGGAACGCTTATACTTCCCCTTTTCCTGTACTGCAATTATGCGGTGAGGATCAGAGCGGCCAATACGCGATTGCCGCTGCTGGCTGTGCTGTGTTAGGGTTGCAGGTCAAGCTCATGGATGTCAGCGTATTGCCTGTCGCTGCGGAAGAATTGATGCGCGTGATGCGCCTATGGGAACGCGAAGCAATTTTACAGCGGTGTGCCTTGTTACTTGATTGCGTTGAGTTAGATAATACTGATAGTGTGCGTATGAGTGTGGTAATGCGCCTGTTGCAACATCTGCGCAGTCCGCTGCTCGTCTTGAGTCGCCAACGTCTTGCCATTCCTGGGATAGTGCGTTCCACTCTGACCTTTGATGTTGCCAGACCTGATAGCAGTGAACAACGCGCACTCTGGCAACGTGCTTTATTGCCTTATATGCTAAATGGACAGGTTGATCTGTTAGCCGCTCAATTTAACCTAAGCTCATCAGTAATTGAGGCTGTTGCCAGTGAGGTTTCGACGAGTATACGAGCATTGGATGATGGTCATACGCAGATAGGGTCGCTTTTGTGGCACGAGTGTCGCGTGCGGGCACGTCCACGCCTGGATGGATTGGCGCAACGTATTGAGGCACGCGCAACCTGGCATGATCTGGTGTTACCAGAAGCGCAACGCAATATTTTACAGGAGATTCTTGCGCAGGTACGGCAGCGCACGACCGTCTATGATACCTGGAATTTCAAGCCAGGTGGTGGCTCTCACGGCCTCGGCATCAGCGCACTCTTCGCTGGAGCGAGCGGTACGGGCAAAACGCTGGCGGCGGAGGTACTGGCTCATGCTTTACATCTGGACCTCTATCGGGTAGATCTTTCGGCTGTCGTCAGCAAATATATTGGCGAGACGGAGAAAAATCTGCGTCGTGTCTTTGATGCGGCTGAGGAAGGTGGCGCCGTGCTGCTTTTTGATGAAGCTGATGCTCTGTTCGGCAAGCGGAGCGAGGTCAAGGATAGCCATGATCGCTATGCCAATATCGAGGTCGGCTATCTTTTGCAGCGTATGGAAGCCTATCGCGGGTTGGCGATCCTGACCACAAACCTGAGAAGCGCGCTGGATACTGCTTTTCTGCGTCGTTTGCGCTTCATTGTGCAGTTTCCGTTTCCTGACATGGCGCAACGCCTGGAAATCTGGCGTGCAATCTTTCCGCCGTCGTTGCCAACCTCTGGATTGGATATGCAAAAACTGGCGCGCCTGAATATCGCTGGCGGTAATATTCGCAATATCGCCCTCAACGCGGCTTTTCTTGCCGCCGAGGCAGGCGAACCCTTACAGATGAAACATCTGCTCCATGCGGCAGGGACCGAGTATGCCAAATTGGAAAAACCACTCACTGAAACGGAGGCCGGAGGGTGGCTCTAATCCATAATTGATGCTGAAATAGCGCAAAGAAACCTACGAAAAGCGGTAAATAGAAGATTTCAGAAAGATTCATGCAATGTTACCTGCAATAAATCGCTCGTTGCAGCGTCTTCTTTATGAACGCGGCAATATTGAGCCTCGTGAGGTCGAAATCTCGTTTGATGCACCAACGCGCGAACGCACCGAAAGGCAAATACAACCAACGATTTACCTGTATCTGTATGATATGCAGGAAAATCTGGAATTGCGTCATAGCGGAATGGAAACAACACGCAACAATGGTCGTGCTCTGCATCGTCTGGCTTTTCGCCTGTTTGATCTGCACTATATGATTTGCGCTCCTATGAGCAATATTGAAGATGAGCATCAATTGCTCTGGCGCGCACTAACTACGCTGGTACGCCACGCACAGTTGCCGCCTGAAATGCTAGATGAGGAACTGCGCTCCCTGGATCCTGTTCCTCAGGGGCGCCTTTATCACGATAATGACATCCAAAGATCGCTTAGCTTGTGGAGTGGTTTGGCTATGTCGCCGCGCCCTTCTTTTTTCTATGCGGTGACCGTCCCTGTAGCAATGGATGTACTGAGCGATGCGCCGCTGGTCTTGATGCGCACCGCGCGTTATCGTGCGATCAATAGTGAGAACAGCGAGCAGGAGGCGCGCTATCAGGTGGGAGGAGTGGTGCGGGACAAGCAGGGTGTTCCGCTGGCAGGTGTAACGCTAACGCTTGATGGGCGGGCAATGACGTATGTGACAAACAGCGAGGGGCAATTTGTTTTGCGTGATATTGTCCCTGGTGCATTGCATCTGCGCATAACGCGGGGCAGTGGTACGCCACAATTTTTTGTGATCGAGATACCTGCTGAGCCATTACATGGCGAATCCACCAGTCAGTTTTCTCATCAGCTCTTCTATACCATCATTCTAGAGTCCGACACTGTGTCGGATAGGACAATTAGTTAAAGGAGACTCTTTAAATGCCTGAATATCTATCACCTGGTGTATATATCCAGGAAGTAGACAAGGGGCCACGTCCAATTGAGGGCGTCGGCACAGCTACCGCTGCGTTTGTTGGCTTTGCCCCTGCTGGCCCAGCCAATCGTCCCGTACTTGTCACGAACTGGACGCAATATGTGAATACCTTTGGAAGTCTGGAAGAGGGCGGGGTGCGTAACCCGCATGTTGCTGGTGCCTACCTCTCGCATGCTGTCTATGGCTATTTCCTCAACGGCGGCGGTCGCTGCTATGTCACGCGTGTGTTGGGCGCGCCGGGCAAAGATGAGAAAGTGACGCCTTTGCAACTATCGAGCCGTAGCTCGAAGGCCGTTCCTTCGCTGTTCGTGCATCCGAAAGGGGTTATGAATCAGGATATCCAGGTGGATATTTTGCCACCGGGTAAACTGGTACAGTCCGCTGAAGGCGAAGAGGCTGGAACGGAGCAGCCAAACGAGCAAGAACTATTTACCTTGCGTGTGCGTATGGGTGACACAGAGGAAATCTATGAAAACGTCACCTTCAGCACCAGGGCCAATGCGCGCAATGTTGTCACTGTGGTCAATCAGGCCAGTCAACTAGTCTCTTTGGTTGAGGCGAAGAGCGGCGGTACACTGGCAGAGCGTGTGCCTGAAACAGGCAGCTATTTGATCAAAGCTCCTGCCATGACGCGCCTGCCGCAGGTGCAGTCGCAGCACTTTATGGGCAATGTCTCTGATCGCAGTGGTTTTGAGGGTCTGGAAGTCGCTGAAGATGTCACTATGGTCAGTTGCCCCGACCTGATGGCAGCCTATCAGGCAGGTGTGATTGATCGCAACGGTGTCAAAGCCGTGCAATTGGCGATGATTGCCCATTGTGAGCGCATGGGTGATCGAATGGCGATTCTCGACCCACTACCTGACCTCAACGCGCAGGATGTGAAACGCTGGCGTGAGCAAGAGGCTGGCTATGACTCCAAATATGCCGCGCTGTACTATCCGTGGGTGAAGATCGAGTCGAACGGGCGCACGCTGGCAATTCCGCCTTCGGGTCATATGGCTGGCATCTACGCGCGCAATGATAACGAGCGCGGCGTGCATAAAGCTCCCGCGAACGAGGTAATCCGTGGCGCGCTTGAGGCCGTGCTACCGATTACTAAAGGTGAACAGGACACTCTCAATCCTATTGGCGTGAACTGCATCCGCTCGTTTACTGGACGCGGTTTGCGTGTCTGGGGAGCGCGCACGCTGAGCAGTGATCCCGCCTGGCGTTATGTCAATGTCCGTCGTCTCTTCAACTATATTGAAAAATCAATCGAGCAAGGGACGCAGTGGGTTGTTTTCGAGCCAAACGATGAGGACCTCTGGGCGCGTGTGCGGCGCGATGTGGGGGCATTCCTCACGGGCGTCTGGCGCGATGGCATGCTCTTTGGGCGCACGCCGGAGGAGGCATTTTTCGTCAAATGCGATGCCGAGTTGAATCCGCCCGATGTGCGTGATCGTGGGCAATTGTTTATTGATATCGGCATTGCCCCTGTCAAACCCGCTGAGTTTGTTGTCTTCCGCCTGAGCCAGTGGTCTGGCGGCGGCGCATAGTCATGCTACTCCTGCACACAATAAGGCAGAGATATAGCGAAGAGAGAAAAAGGAGTTTGCAATGCCTCAAAAGAATCCGTTAATTGGCGCATGGTTTAGCCTGGAATTTCAGGGCCAGATCGCGGGCGCCTTTCAGGAATGTTCCGGCTTGGGCAGCGAAAACGAGGTTGTCGAGTACAAGGCAAGCGGCGAGAAGGGCGAATTTGTGATTAAGAAAGTCCCCGGGCGTCTGAAATGGAACAATATTACGCTGAAACGTGGGATTACCGACTCGATGGACATGTGGAAATGGCGTAAGCTGGTTGAGCAGGGAAACGTGGACTCAGCACGTAAAAATGGTACGATTACCATGTACAATACTGATGGCACAGCCCTTGCTAAATGGAACTTTGTCAATGCCTGGCCCAGCCGTATCAGCGGCCCCAATGCTAACGCTTCAGAGAACGCTGTTGCCATTGAGGAGTTGGAAATCACCCACGAGGGATACGAGCGCGTCAGCTAGTGAGCGAGTGGGAAGTCAATCATGCTACAAACGGAGTTTGAGTTTACGCTCCTGCGTGGCTACGTAGATGCGCGTGGTAACCTGTATCGGCAGGGAACCATGCGCCTTGCAACGGCTCTTGATGAGATAGAGCCGTTGCAAGACCCGCGTGTGCGCGCCAATGAAGCCTACCTGACAATTTTGCTGCTCAGTCGTGTCATCACGCGCCTGGGTGACATGCGCCAGATCACGCCTGCTGTGGTCGAAAATATGTTTGCCGCAGACCTCGCGTATTTGCAAGACCTGTATATTCGTATCAACGAGGTGGGAGCGAATCTGGTCGAGACGCAGTGCCCTGCTTGTGAGACGCGCTTTATGTTAGATCTGGCAGGAGCGTCATCAGATGAATAACGAGATACAGGGCGCAAAAAAAAGTTCCAGTTCTATGCCAGGTGGCAATGGATCAACAGCTTCAAGACCGAATGCTGGCTCCGCAATTGATGTCGAGTTGCTTGCGGAGAAGGTCTATCAACTTATGCTGGCTGATCTCCGTCAGACGCGGGCACGTGGTGGCCTGCACGTCAGGAGGTAATCGATGGTCAGCGAAGCCTATCCCAACTGTCGCTTCTATGTAATGATCGACGGGCAGATACAAGGGCTATTTGTGGAGGTCAGTGGCTTACAGGTCGAGATGGATGTGATGGACTATCAGGAGGGGGGCAACAACGGTTTTGTGCATCGCCTCCCTGGTGTCACAAAGGTCAGCAATCTCGTTTTGAAGCGTGGCATGACCAGCTCGAACGAGTTTTATAAGTGGTGCGCCGATATCGCCAGCGGAAAATTTACCCGCCGCCACGTCACGATCATGATGTATGACGCGGGTGGAACCGAACTGATGCGCTGGAATTTTATCAACGCTTATCCCGTAAAGTGGGTTGGTCCGCAGTTTGTTTCCTCTGGTATGGACGCGGCGGTCGAAACGCTGGAACTGGCTCACGAGGGTATTTCATTAGGATAAAAGCGGGGAATATATCATGGAACGACATGCTTTACTGCATCGCCTCCAACGTCAACGCCAGTTCAGGCAACGTATGTTGGTGCGTCAACCACTGCTTCAGCATGTGCGCGGACAGCATTTTCTGCCCGCCGCGCTAGGGTTGGCAAACTCAAGGTCTTTCTCAGCAGAACTGCATGTCGCGCCACGCTTTGTGCTGCCTCTGCCCATACAAAATACGCAGGGTGAGCGTATGCAGGGCGAGCGTATGCAGGGCGAGCGTATGCAGGGCGAGCGTATGCAGGGCGAGCGTATGCAGGGCGACCGCAAGGGTCGCCCCTACAATGAAAACGAGCAAGATGAGCAGCGAACCATTGCGGGTGCCCTGCCTGCTCAACCGCCTCTGCCTCCCGACGAGAAAATTGAAGCCCAAATGGATGGCGCAATGGAAACAGAACGCGCAGCCCAAACAGACGGTGAAAATGAACGTGACGTTCAACCGCCATCGTCACCTCAGTATGTGCAACCCGTTGAGCAAGTTAAGGCGCGTCCACGACGTGGGCGTGTTGAGGAGCGTCCTGTGCAGAGTATGTCGACGCCGCCTGAGCGTGGCGAAGCAGATAGGTCGAAAGCACGTTCATCTACGCCAATTTCTAAGCCACCTGCACTATCTGCCCGCATGTCGAAAACAGAGCAGGCGCGTGAGCGTGAACTGGGTGCGCAGACAGAGGCGGATGCGCTTTTCGCTCCTGATAGCACAAAAAATCGTTCACCGCAGGAATGGTTTGCCCTCCTAACGCGCGCCGAAGAAGAACCCGTAGGGACTGATTTATCGCGTCCGCAGGCCGATGTTGTGCCTCAGCAGGTTCCACAAGCCGATTCATCGCGTCCGTCTGCGCCCATTATCAATATCGACGCGACGGAGCGCGAACCGCTTTCGCAGCGTGCCCGACGTTTTCTACGCCCATTGCTCCCAATCGAGCCGGAGCAAGTGCGTGTCTATCATGGGCCACAGGCTGCTAAAGTAGCAGCGGAGCAGCAGGCCGATGCCGTGGCGCAAGGAGATACGATTGCGCTAGGTGCGGGCCATCCAAGCGACACACCCGAGACGCTGGCATTACTCGCGCACGAGATGACGCACGTAGCTCGTCAACGCGACACCCGTTTTGTGCCACCAGTTGCAAATAAACAAAGCGACAATAGGCAGGGTAGCAATAGGCAGATTGACCGCACGCAGGGCGACCGCAAGGGTCGCCCCTACAATGATGACGGGCAAAACGCGCAACGTATCATTGTAGGGGCGACCCTTGCGGTCGCCCTGCCTTTGGCGCGTCCTACCCAACCCGCGACGGGGATGGCCCAACCCGCGACGGGGATGGCCCAACCCGCGACGGGGATGGCCCAACCCGCGACGGGGATGGCCCAACCCGCGATGGGCGTGGCTCGAACATTGGCAAATATTGTAAATTCTGCTGACGAGGAGACGCTGGCAAGGCAGGTTGAACAAGAGGCTTACTGGCAGGCACAGGATAAGCAGGATGCGCGCAATGTCCAGGGTAAGCAGGAAGGCATGGTAGCGGATACGCTCGATTGGAGAGGTTTGCCTGCGCCCTGGGAGCCACTGCCAGACTGGTTGCTTCCCATTCCTTTGTCAACACCACAGATGCCCGCTCCTTCTGGTCTTATTCCCAATGTCCCACAAACCATTCCCGTACACACTCAGAATGTTGTGGGCAATCCTGCGTCAACTACGGTGGGAACAGGCATTGGAACGCAAAGCAGTGCGACGAGTAGCATACAGCGTGCCGGGCGCGAGCGTAGTCCGCTGCTTGAAAAACCAGCAGGCATGCAGGAAATGTTGCCCCAGCCGCCTCAAACGCCCGAACCTGATCTGGATGAATTGGCGCGTCAGGTCTATAACGTATTGAAACGGCGGCTAAGTGTTGAACAGCGGCGCATGCGCTGAAAAAGGTGAGTGAAATGCAAGGAAATAGCCTGGCAACGGCCACAATTATCGATCACGATCACGGCGTGACTGTAGAATGCATGTTTAATCCCGGCGACTACGCGTTTAGCAAACACAATAGCTGGACGCCAGGGCAGAGCAAGGGTTTTAATCTGGGACAATATGAGTTTGGCAGTGGGCAACCCACGGTCCTGCAAATGCAGCTTTTTTTTGATACCTACTCAAATGTGAAAAGTGCGACTGGTGGCACACCAAAGGACGTGCGCCGCGAATATACGGGCGCAATCTGGAATATGGTCAAGGTAGACCCGGCCCTTGCCAGCATGAGCAACTCGCAGGGACGCCCGCCGATTGTCAGTTTCCAGTGGGGTTCGACATGGACCTTTAAGGCCGTAATTACCGATCTGCGCGAACGTTTCACGCTTTTTCTGCCCGATGGTACGCCAGTGCGCTCGGCGCTCGATGTCACATTTCAGCAGATTCAAGACGAGAACTGGTATCCCGCCACAAATCCAACCTCTGGTGGCTCTGGTGGAGAGCGCGTCTGGGTCGTCAGCGAGGGCGATACGCTGGCGTGGATTGCTTATAAAGAATATGGTGACAGCAATCTCTGGCGACATATCGCGAATGCAAACAAGCTGACGCGCGTCAGGAATCTGGCTCCAGGGACGATACTGGAGATTCCCAATGCCTAGCAACATCTTATTTAGCGAAATTGAAATCACCATTAATGGTCAGCAATTAACGAATAACTTTATTGAAGATGTATTAGAGGTGACGGTTGAAAATAGCCTGCACCTCGCTGATATAGCGACGCTGGTGTTATACGATCATGATCTTACCTGGGTTGATGATCCGCGCTTAGAGCCAGGTAAAACGTTGACAGTGCAGATGGTTATCGGCCAGGTACGGGGGCAGGTCTTTGATGGCGAAATTGTCGAACTGGAGTCCGTGTTTGACGAGGGCGTCCAGCGACTGATTATACGGGCATTTAGCAGAATGCATCGTCTGGCCCGTGGATTGTATGCTCGCTCGTTTATCAATGTCACTGACACCGATATCATGCAGAAAATTGCCTCTGAAGTGGGTTTGAGCCTTGATATGCCCTCCACTTCTATTGTCTATCCCTACGTGTTCCAGAACAACGAGACCAATCTGGCCTTTTTGCAGAGGCGTGCTGTCGCACTTGGTCGGCTCCTCTATGTCCAGGGGCGCACGCTCTACTGTAAAGAGGCGCGCAGTAGTGGACAGCCGTTGACACTGCAGTGGCGTACTACGCTGACCGAGTTTCGGCCTCGTCTTACTACAATCGGCCAGTTGAACAGCATGATGGTACGTGGATGGGACCCCAAGGAAAAACAAGCCATTGTGGGAACCGCCCAGCCATCGGAGGGCGTTGGCGTGCCTGCTATCGGGCAAAGTAAAAACGGTGCGCAGTTAGCGGCTACTTTTGGCGTGAGTGCGCAATTGCTGGTTGCCAATCAGCCCGTTATCTCGCAATCCCACGCCACGCAGATTGCCAAAGGCGAAGCGAACGTACAGGCAGGTAGTTTTATTGAGGCTGAAGGTGTCTGTGTTGGTGAACCACGTCTGGTTGCGGGCGATTCCGTCACTATTTCCGATGTTGGCAATCGGTTTAGCGGGACATACTTTGTCACTAATACGGTGCATACCTATGGAGCGCATCGCGGGTATAGCACGCAATTCAGTGTTTCCGGCTATCAACCAGCCGTGCTACTGAGCATGTTGATGCAGCGCGAGGAGGATGCGCATATCTCTGGCCTGGTGATTGGACTGGTCACGGACAATAATGACCCCCAAGGCTATGGGCGCGTGAAGGTGAAATATCCCTGGCTGGTTGATCAGGAGGCGAGCGATTGGGCGCGTGTGATTATGCCGGGAGCGGGCAATCAGCGCGGGATCGAATTTTTGCCCGAAGTCAATGACGAGGTGCTGGTTGGTTTCGAGCATGGCGATTTTAGCCGTCCCTATGTCTTGGGCGGTCTCTGGAATGGCGTCGATGCGCCGCCAGAGGCGCACCTGTCGAGCGCGGGCAAGATTCAGAAGCGTATTATTCGTTCGCGCACGGGTCATATCATCACGCTTGACGATAACGAGAGCGGTGGCGGTGTGACGATTGAGGATAAAAATGGCAACAAGGTGATGCTGGACAGCGCGTCAAATAAACTCACGATTACGGTCAAAGGCGATGCCAGCGTGCAGGCGCAAGGCAATCTGACACTGGAGGCAACTGGTCAGGTGCAACTCAAGGGCAACGGCGTCACGGTTGATGGTGGCGTGAGCACGACCGAGGTGAAAGGGTTGGAGGTCAACGTGCAGGGTAGCGCGGCAGTCAATGTCAAGGGCCCAATGGTGAATCTGAACTAGTGTAGCTATAAAGGAGCAATTTTGTGGGACAACCAGCCGCAAAGCAGGGCGATAGAATCACGGCAGTCGATACGCATATCGTGCTGATCCCCTCGCCCGGAGGGCCAATTCCAACGCCGCTACCTTTTCCATTCGAGGGCATTATCACGGAGAACCTGAGTCCTGATGTAAAGATCATGGGTTTGCCAGCGGCAACAGTGGGTAGCATGGCGAACAATATTCCGCCGCATATCCCGGAAGAGGGAACCTTTGAAGTTCCGCCGACAAATCAGGGACAGATTATCATGGGTAGCGCGACCGTGATGATTAACGGCAAGCCTGCCGCGCGTTTAGGCGATACGGCGATGACTTGCAATGACCCAGTAGACCTGCCGATTGGGACGGTCGTCGCGGAAGGCACTGTGCTGATTGGCGGTTGATGACGACCTATCAGGCAGTAAGTAGTAGCATTATTCACAGATTTTTTGTGAACTGGTTACGTGCCAGATGCACAAAATAAGCGTATAATCATGTAAACTTGTGAGGAAAAGGGGCTGATATGCGAGATTTCTTGGGGACGGGTTGGGCCTTTCCCGTGCGCATTGACGCGCATGGGCGTATTGCCTTAGCCCATCAGGAGCGCGATATAGAAGAGGCAATCCATATTATTTTGTTGACGCCAAAGGGGCAGCGTGTCATGCGCCCGGAGTTCGGTTGTCAGATTCACGAGCTTATTTTTGCTCCTAATGATGCAACTACCGCGGGTCTCGCGGCCCATTATGTTGAAGAAGCACTGGGCATGTGGGAGCCGCGCATCCGCGTGATGGAGGTCATCGCCGCGCCAGACCGCGAAAGTCCGGGGCGGCTGCTTGTTACGATACGCTATGAAATCAAGGCCACGCACGATAAGCGTTCGCTGGTCTTTCCTTTCTACCGTATTCCGGGTGAGCCAGAGACAACGCGCCTCACCATCAACCGTGAACCCTAGCCGCCATTATTATTAAGGAAGAGCAATTATGCCGTTACCAACACCATTTTTAGATGATCGCCACTTTCAAGATATTGTCGATCAGGCAAAACTGCTGATCCCGCATTATTGTCGCGAGTGGACCGACCATAACGTGAGCGATCCAGGCGTGACGCTGATCGAGCTTTTTGCCTGGATGACCGATATGCTGCTCTATCGTGTCAATCAAGTGCCAGAGAAAAACTACATTAAATTCCTGGAACTGATCGGCGTACGTTTAGAAGAGCCGCGCGCGGCAAGCGCACCGATTACATTTTATCTTTCGGCTGCCCAACCAACCGAGGTGGTGATCCCTGCTGACACCGAGGTAGCGACCGTGCGCACGGAGACCAGCCCCGCCACTATTTTCACAACGGAGAGCGCGCTAACTATTCGTCCGCCGCGCATGACGGGACTGTTCACGCGCAATGCCAGCCGTGACGCGAGTGAAGCCTGGTTACGTCACGATTTGCGGCAGGCAGAACTGCGCGGCAAAGGTTTTAGTGTGTTTCCGCCCAGACCTGGTGCAGGCGATGCATTTTTTATAGCCTTTCGGCAAGATCACAGCAACCATATTTTAGCTCTGCTGCTCGATTGTGATGTCGCGGGTGGGGCGGGTGTCAATCCGACGCGCCCCCCGATTACCTGGCAGGTCTGGCAAGGAAAATCGGCCCGTTGGGTTACATGCGAGCTGGAACATGATGGAACGGGCGGTTTTAACGTGTCCGGCGAGGTGATTTTGCACCTGCCGCCAATGGCACAGGGCGAGTTTCAGGGCCTCAATGCGTACTGGCTACGTTGCCTTGTCACTGAGCCACAAAGCGGAAGCGGAACCTATAAAGTTTCTCCCACGATTTTTCGTATCCGCGTCGAAGCTCGTGGGGGTACAGTCACTGCGCGCCATGCCGTCTCTGTGCGTAACGAGACCTTAGGTGTAAGCGACGGCACGCCGGGGCAGAGCTTCCGCCTGCTGCACACGCCTATTCTTACCCTTGATCCCGCGCAAGACTATCTGACCGTCCAGCCTGTCAGCGGGCCGCTGCAACGTTGGAGCGAGGTCTCTGATTTTGCCGACTCTACACCCACGGATCGCCATTTTACGCTTGATAAACAGGATGGCACGGTGACACTGGGACCATCGCTCTTGCAGCCGGATGGTTCTATGTATAGCTTTGGCGTTGTGCCGGAAAAAGGCAGCACGCTCACATTCAAGCATTATCAGTATGGTGGTGGTGTGGCGGGCAACGTCGCCGCGCATACACTAACCGTGTTGAAATCCTCTATCCCCTATGTAACACAAGTAACGAATCGTGCCGCCGCCGTTGGTGGACGTGACGCGCAGAGTCTGGATGATGCCATGCTGCGCGCTCCACAGATGTTGCGTACACGCACGCGCGCGGTAACTGCCGACGACTACGAGCATCTCGCGCAACAGGTGCTTGGCGTTGCACGCGCAAGCTGTATCGCTCCTGGTGCGCAACCGGGGTCGCGTGACGACCCGCGTCCTGGTCAGATTGTGGTTGTTGTGTTGCCACAGGTGGACAATCCCCAGGGGCGTATTGCTCCTGAATTACTTGTGGTGTCGGCAGAACTGCGCTCGGCGGTGCTGGCACACCTGGAGTCACGCCGCTTGTTGGGTATTACTGTCGAGGTGCGCCAACCCCAGTACGTCTGGATATCGGTGCGCGCCGAGTTGCGACTACCGGAACGCAGTGATCCGGCGCTGGTGAGTGAGGTGCAGCAAAAAGCGGAAGAGGCTCTCTATCGTTATGTCAATCCCTATATCGGAGGACCACGCGGCGATGGCTGGCCCTTTGGACGCTCGCTCAATCGTTCGGAAATTTATAGTATACTGCATGGTATCGAGCATGTTGAGTTCGTAGAAGACGTGCAGATCAGTGTCAGTGAAACAGCGGGAGCGGCACGTGCCGCAAGTGCGCCTGTGCGCTCGGTTCCCGTGCCACGCTATGGCATTATCTGTTCGGACCGTCACCAGGTCAGGGTGAGCTAAAGTGCAGACTGAAACAGGACAAATCATCGTACAATTAGAAGGCAATGTCATCCAGACGATCCCACTGACTCAGACAGTGCTGACGATTGGACGCGCTCCAGAGATGGACCTTTCCCTACAACATCCACTGGTATCGCGTGCCCATGCCGAGATTCGCGTGCAACCCCAGGGACCAGTCTTCACTGATCTGGGCAGTTCTAACGGCTCGTTTCTTGATGTTGATCGCATCCCCACGAATCAGCCGCGTCTCATGACAGACGGTATGAGTATCCGCATTGGCCCGTATCTGCTGACCTATCAGGCGGCTCGTACCTCTCAACAACTGCCCTCTGACATGGTCGGTGAGCGTGATGAAGGGAAACAAGTCCCTGTGCCCGTGCCTGGCGTGCAGCCGGAACCAACCGCCGTCATGAAAGCTGTGCCACCCGCTGTACCACGCGCGCACAAGCCTGCACGTAGACCGCTTGTGCTTGGGGAGAAGAGTGTCTATAACCATCATTTGCCGGATATTTATCAGGATGACGATTTTCTGCAACGCTTCCTGCATATTTTTGAGGATATCTGGGAGCCGTTGGAGCAGCGGCAAGATCATATTGAGATGTACTTCGATCCGCGTACCTGCCCTGTCTCATTTCTGCCCTGGCTCGCTAGTTGGCTGGGCTTGAGTCTGAACCCACACTGGCCCGAAATCCGGCAGCGACGCTTGCTAGCGCAGGCCATGGATCTGTATCGCTGGCGTGGAACGCGCTATGGTCTGGTACGTATGATCGAGGTTTGTACTGGAATAACGCCTGTTATTATAGAAAACCCATTAGAACCGTTTGTGTTTCGTATTCGTATCACGTTACCGTCGGATGCATCTAGTGGCGCGATAGATAAAGAACTGATCGAGGAATTGATCAAAATACACAAACCAGCACATGCTGGGTACATCTTGGAGGTCAACGCATGAGTATGTCGGATTTCGTTGGACAGACGCTTGGTCAATATCGCATCGAGTCGCTTTTAGATGCAGGAGGAATGGGACAGGTTTTTCGTGGTGTTCACATTTACCTCAACCGACCAGCCGCGATCAAAGTAATGCGACCACATCTTGCCGCTAGAGCAACCTTTCGCGAACGCTTTTTGCAAGAGGCCCGTTCCGCTGCTGCCCTGAAGCACGCCAATATTGTCGATATCTACGAATTTGGCGAGCAAGAGGGTCAGCTTTATCTGGTGATGGAGCTTGTGCCTGATGGCTCGTTGCGCAGTTTGCTCTATAAGCGTGCTAACAGGTCACCGCGCCCACTGCCGCTCGATCTGGAACTGGTGCGGCAAGCGGCAGAAGGTCTTGCGGCGGCCCACGCGCTTGGGGTAGTGCATCGCGATGTAAAACCCGATAACATGCTGCTCATGCGGACAAGCGCACCCGGTGTGACGCCTGAACTCTATCAACTAAAAATTAGCGATTTTGGTCTGGCTCGTCTTGCTGAAGGCAGTGGACTGACTGCGACGGGTGCGCCAATGGGCACGCTGGCCTACATGTCGCCTGAACAATGTCTGGGTTGGAAGGTCGATGGGCGCGGTGATCTTTATTCGCTAGGTGTGGTGCTCTACGAGGTTGCTACAGGCTATCTGCCTTTCCAAATCGAGAGTTTTGATGATGCCTTACGCAAGCACACACAGGCTGAACCGCCTTCGCCGCGTCAGATTCGTTCCGATATTTCGCCCGACCTGGAGGCAATTATTCTTCGCTGCCTGGCTAAAAAGCCCGAAGATCGCTATCAGACGGGCAGCGAGTTGGCACGCGATCTTCAGCGTGTCATTGGTAGCACAGTAGTGCAGAGCGCGCGTGTTAGTCCGTCCGCACCGACTGAAGTCGATGAGCGAGCGCGCAATAAAACTGAGTTGCGCCCTGCCAGCCTGGGCAATGAGACGCCCACGCCTATCGTTGCCACTTTACAGGGCTATTCCTCCGTACCGCGTGTGCGCGTGCTTGATAAAAGTGGGCAGACGCTCCAGGTCGTTGAGATGACAAATAGGAGCATTATTGTGGGTCGTCAGCCCGGAAATCCAATCACCTTGCAGTCGGGCGAGGTCTCGCGTCAACACCTGGAGGTGCAGTGGGATGGACAACAGGTAACGATTAAAGACCTGGGGTCGAGCAATGGCACGCTTTTGGAAGGCGTAAAACTGCAACCGCAGATAAGCTATCCCTGGCAGGAACGGCAGAATGTCCATCTGGGACCTTTCTGGCTACGCCTGGAAGGAGCCGCAACCGACGCCACGGTGGCCCAGCCGATTGTGCCCTCGAATTTGCCGCCAAGCGTTAATTATGCTGCGAATGTCACGGAGCAGCGTTTCCCGCAGGCAAGTGTGAGTGGAACCGCTGCGGTTGGAAGCGGCAACACGCGAATTGGTATACGCGCTGAGCCTTCTAATCTGACGATTGTGCCGGGACAACCTGCGAACGTGCGCGTGATGCTGACAAATCTTGGTGTGCTGGTAGATTGGCTGGCCGTTACCGTTGAAGGCGTGCCAAAGGAATGGGTGCGCACTCCTGGCTCTGAGATTCAGTTGAATCCTGGTATGCAGGAAACTGTTGATCTCTCAGTCAATGTTGCGCGCACGCCAGAAAGCCGCGCCCAAGAGTATCCTGTCGTCATCCGCGCGCGCTCACGCGAAAAACCAAGCGAGTCTGGTACTGCACAAGCACGTTGGACCGTGTTACCTTTTAAAGATGATGGCATCAAGATTGAACCGCGTCGGGCAAGCGGACGTGGACGGGCAAAATATACGGTGACGCTCGCGAATAATGGCAATGCACCCGCTCGTTATGAGTTACATGGTGAGGATGACGAGCAAAAGATACATTATGCCTTCCGTGAGGAGGCACTTGCCCTTGAACCGGGTAACGAGGTGAGAATCCCGCTCGCAATCTCAACCAATCGCCGCATCTTTGGACGTGACCAGAACCAGCGATTTCAGGTTCAATCGCGTGTCAATATGGGCAATACAACGGTTCCAGGCAACAGTAGCAGTGCGTTTGCGGGTAATAATGCGCTGACCACAAACGCTGAGTTTGTCAATAAGGCCCTCATTCCGCCCTGGGTGCTCACCTTGGTGTCGGTGCTACTCGTTCTGGCAATCATTGGTGGCTCTGCCTATGCTGTGCTATCGCACCAGCCCACCACGACAACGGGACAGACTTTACAAACGGGGCAAACTGGAACGGGCACAATTATACAGACGACCCCACCCTCAAATTCTGTGCCGCCGATGGCTGTCACGCCGCCGGCGGCTCCGACCGTTGCCTTGCCAACGATGCAGGCGGGAACCACCACTGGAACTACAACGGCCTCGACAACACATGCCTTTGTAACACAGGCTACGACAGTAAATAGCAACAAGAATTTTACCGTCATCAATAATACGCTCATTAATAATAATGCGAATGCAGGCGTGTTTATCACGCAAAACGCGACGCCGCAAGGCAGCAACGGACAGGTCCTCAATCCCCATCCCGTTGGCATCTGGTTTAATAACAGCAACTGGGCGATCTTTAATGAAGACGCGATGACGATGACGCAACAGGCTTCATTCAATGTCTGGATCCCCACCGTCTTGCAGCATTCATTTATTCAGCAGGCAACAACTGCGAATATTTCTGGTAGTGGAACGGCAATTAATAATCCGCTCGTCAATAATCAGGGTAATCTGATATTGGTGGTGACGCAAATCTGGAACCCAGGTGGACAGGGTGGTGTCTTCAATCCCCATCCTATCGGCGTCGCCTTCAATAATGGTCAGTGGGTTATCTTCAATGAGGATGGCACAGCAATGCCTCCGCAGGCGTCTTTCAATGTGCATCTGCTCAATCCGAGCAATTCTAACTTTGTGCAGACGGCTGCAACAGCAAACATGACCAATGGCGCAACCGTTATCGATAATCCGCTGATCAATAATGATCCGAAAGCGATTATTATTGTGACGCAGTTCTGGAATCCGGGGGGGAGCGCGACTGGCGTGTATAACAATCACCCCGTTGGAGTCGCCTTTAATGGGCAGAACTGGGAGATCGTCAATGAGGACCAGACACCCATTCCACAAGGGGCATCGTTTAATGTCGTCGTTGTGCAACGGTAGATCACAGTAGACAAAAGAGGCAGAAACGGCCCGTGTGTTGTTTCTGCCTCTTTTGTCTGCGGACAAACGTCCCATTGTTGTGATAGAACTATTCCCTGAAACGTACTGAGTAATAAAGTCTCAGCAACATGCGCGGAAGGGAACGATTATATGCTTCATCTCTGGCTATCCATTGTGCTAGCTATCGTCAGTGGATTTGTAGTGTTGCTGGCATGTGGCTTGCTGGGAGCAACAGGCTATTTTCTACATGTCTTTTCGCGTTCTCACATGCCGCTCAACGATGTTTTTGACTGGGGCTTGCCCGTGACAACGCCGGAGCCACCGCTGGATTTTCAGCGCGTTCTCCAGTTCGCTGCCGCTGATGGCACGCAACTCTGCGCGGATTTTTGGGCGCAGACTCAACCCGCGCCAACGATTATTCTCTGTCATGGCTACCGTATCTCACGTGAGCGTCTGCGCCCTGTCGCCGCTTTGCAATATGCGCGTGGCTATAACGTGCTACTTTTTGATTTTCGTGGGCATGGCGAGAGTGCGCGCGCGCGGATCAGTGCGGGGTGCGCGGAGGTACAGGATTTAGAGGCTGCCATTCAGCTTGCGCGCCAGCAGCAGGAAACGCTGTCTGGTGCGCTCATTATTCACGGTTTCTCTATGGGTGCTGCTGTTGCCCTGCTCATGCCACCCGCTCCCGACGTTGCCGCGATCATTGCCGATAGTCCTTATGCGCGTGCTGATCACGTTATATTGCGTTCGATCTGTTCCGAGATCATGCACGTCATCAAGCGTTTGCCTATCCGTGTTCCTCTGTTAGAGTGGTTAACGCCCGCCTTTGCCTATCTTGTATTGATGTTAGGTGCTGGCATCTTTCGCCTGTTTGCCGGGTATTCCTTGCTTGCGCGCCCCGATCATACGTTGCGTTATGGGCATCGCCGCACCGCTCGCCTCCGGCAAAAGCGACATCGGACACCATTGCTCCTTATGCATGCGACGGGTGATGAGATTGTACCGCTGGCGCATGCCCATGCGCTAGCGACGATTGCCAGTGCAAACGGGATTCCCGTCGAGACCTGTTTCGTGACCTGTCAGGCCCATTGCGGATCGTATGGACAGGACCCACACCGTTATAACACAGCTCTGTATCGCTTCCTTGCGCGACATTTAGGGAGTATGCTACCCGCGCTCCACCGGGGCTAATCTTTCAACAAGGAGGGTGAGAGGCGCATAATGCCTTCTGTAATAATGGTGAGCACATGGCTTACCATTTGTTCGGTTGAGAACCTGTTCTCTTGACGACTCCAGCGTGAGGCTGCTCCAAAAATTGCCCAACTAATAACCTCTGCAGTGGTTTCTGCTGGCACGGGGCGTCCTGTACTCACTCCAACCTGTTTGAGCCTGCTTAAGAGTAGTGTGTACAATTCCTGTTGTACGGCGCGATCTAGCATTGGCTCGAATTGATCTTTGGTTGAGTTTGAATGGCATTGGTGGCTATGAATCTCGGTGAGAAAGTCGAAAACGCCCTGGATTAAGGTGCGCAACGTGCTGGTGTTCCAGTGCAATGTATTGGGAAGTTTGTTGGTGACATTCAGCTGAAACTGTTCCCGTATGATCGAATCCATAAGTGCGTACTTATCCTCAAAGTGGGCATAGAAGGTTGCGCGGTTAACGGTGGCACGCTCTGTAATATCTTGAATGGTCATAGATGAAAAGCCCTTTTCCTCAAGGAGTTCCATAATGGCCTGTTGGAGGAGTTGGCGTGTACGGCGCACACGCGGATCAACGCTCTTTGTCGACGTTGTCATGTGATGCTCTTTCCAGACAAAAACACGTTTTTGTTGTTTACCCAACAAAAAAGTCTGCTTGTTTATTGAACTTAGCACTACTATACAGTAGTATTATAAACGACAGATGTTGATTAAGCAACATCCGCTAGAAACTATTCATCTAGAGGAGAGAAACCATGAATATTGCGCTTTGGGTTGTGCAAGCTCTGCTTGCTATTATGTTTATCCTGGCGGGTTTCCCAAAAACTTTTCAACCATTGGATATGGTCGCCAAGCGATTGGCATGGGTGAAAGATTTTCCCCCCGCGTTCACGCGTTTTATCGGCGTTAGCGAGTTGTTGGGCGCAATCGGACTCATTCTTCCGGCTTTGACACACATTCTGCCCTGGCTTACAGGCGTCGCGGCTATTGGATTGGCGATAGTGATGGTGGGCGCGGTCATTTTCCATATTATGCGCAAGGAATACTCCCAGATTGGCTTTAGTATTGCGATCTTAGTGCTCTCCATTTTTGTTGTCTACGGTCGTTTTGTGATAGTGCCGATTGTATAGCAGAAAAGATAGAGGCAGAGAGAGGCTTGCCCACTTGTATCTCTCTCTGCTTCCTGGTATTCTTTGAGTAGTTCCGTTTTATTGCTGCGAAATGCGTTCGTAGCGTTTACGCATCTAGTCAAGGAGAACAGAAGATGGATCTGCTGCGCGAGGCTGCCCCGTTCCTGGTTGGCATGGTAATCCCACCGCTATTTATGCTCATGCTCAGGCCGGAGTGGAAGGGACGCTATAAATTTCTGGCGACCTTTGTTCCCGCATTGATTATTGGTATTATCACCAGTGCTATCGCAGGCGAACTGATGGCTGGGATGCCAGATGCTCTGATTGCGGTGATGATTGATACCGCTCTCGTCTACACCGGGTCACAGGTCGCGTATCGCCTGATCTGGCAACCGATGTTGGGCATGCGTTTCCAGCAGAAAACTGGACTCCAGGCTGAGGTCAAGCGCATACAAGAGTAAGCACCTGTTATGCTCATGGCACGTTTTCATTGTAGGGGCGTGATTGATCACGCCCTCTTCCCTGTGCGCCAATGTCCATATGAAAATTTTCAATACGATCATCACGCCTTGCTCCTCTAAAGCGGTTGGAATGTACTTTGACTATGTTCCTACATGGGTCTCTCTGTCTATTGCCAGCCGACAGCATCGAGGTAGACATTTGTGCTAATGCTTCCTCCGGTCGGGCTATTAAACTGGATCCCAATCTGGCGCGGGTTGCCGTTTAGCGAACTGGGGATGGTATACGTCAGGTGGGTCCAGGCTCCCGGCGAAAGTGGGACACTATCCTGTAAGAGCCAGTGATAGTTATTGTCAGCGACAAAGATGCGCGCGTTGACGCTGACCGAATTACTTGCCAGATAGAGATACGCGCTGATTGTTTGTCCGGCCTGTGGTGCGTTGGGTTGGCTAGAGGTATCCACAACGATGTACGGGAAATCGCTTGTGCTGTTATTGCTAAGCGTGATTTGCAGCGCGTGTTGTCCATCGAGGGCAATTGTCGAGGTGTTTTGCAGATTGGTAATGCCCTGTCCGTTCGCGCTCCAGTTATCAATGCCGCCATCCTCAAAGGAAAATGCGATTGGTCCCTGGACGCCATGACCATTACCACTTCCTGTAGCAGGTGTTGCCTGTGTGGTTGGCGTCATTGCGACCGCGACGGGTAAGGGTTGTTGCCCTTTGACGATAACCTGCTCGTACTGTGCTGCTAGCGCGTTCCCCTGCGCTGTCATCTGATTAGCGGGACTAATGAGTGGAATGGCGGTATTCGTGCAAGAGTATTGCATTGAAGCAAAAACGCGATTAGCAGCTAGCGTTTGTAGCGCACTTGTGGTCCAGTTTGTCATAAACGCGCTATCATTGTTCTTACCATCGTTCGGAAAGGCATTGGGGGCATAATTCCATTCTGTAATCATGATGGGCAGTGTCAGGCCGAGGATTTGCTGCATACTGAAACGGGCATCGGTAATATGGCTGGTCCAATTCGCGATATGCGCGAGGCAGGTCGCAGCTGGCTGAGCATCGTCGCAGGTATATTCGTGCCAGCTAATCGCGTCAGGACGTGGGTTAGCCGTGCGCAAGAAGGTCGCCAGATAGTTGTGGTCGTATTGATAGTTGACGGGACCGATAAAGCGACCGTTGAGGGCGGCTTTCGCTAACTGTGGAATGACGGTATTCCAGGAGACTGTGTAGCTCTCGACGGGCACACCGTGCAGGTCCTCCTCATTGCCATATTCGTAGTAGACGGTATTATTACCAAAAACCTGATTCATTGCGCGGATGAGAGCCAGATCAAGAGGTAACTGGTTGGGATCGTTTGAGCCGTGCAGCACGAGCAAGGGCACCGCACCGAGATTCTTGATGACCTGTGCCGCCTGTATTTCGGTGGCGATATTCAGGCTATCACGTGCGGGCATACGGATGATCGTGGGGTGAATCTGCTGCATAAGCTGGCGTGCCGTCAATGATGTCAGTAATTGGTCGTTGGCGTCAAAAAGACCCATGTTGGTGCCAAAAATGTAGGGTGAGACTGGCTCATTGACCTGCACTTGAATAGCCTTGAGAATGCTTTGTGATGGCTGCGGCGAAACATTAAGTGAGATGCCGCGCGTTGCGCTATTTTGTGGTAGCGCAAGTGTAAAATGGCGTGTTGCCAACAAACTCCATGTGCTAACGCCAATCAGCAGAATGAGCAAGCCGAGACTGAGTAAACGAATACTGCTGGGTAAACGCTGAATGCGATCAATGAATGTAGGTTTTCGGGGCATATGTCACCATATCCTCAATACATGCGTTGCCTGTACATCTCCGTCTTGATAGCTGTGTCCTAATGCACTATAACACCTTCAGATTGCTTGGCATAGAATAGAGCATGGATGTTGGGACTTTTACCCTATGGTCTTGTTCACTTTATATCGAATGGAACAGCTATACTCGTCATTTTCCTACGTGGAAAGTGTAGCGCAAGCAGCGGAAGCCCCCATACCCAGAGACCTCCCAGATAGGTCCAGACAAAGTGTTTCAAGAAGGGCGTGGGCGTGTTGAGAGGGGCGAAAGAGAGAAAGCAGTACATGCTCAGGATACTCAAGGTGAGCAGACGGACCGCGAGTGGCACATTGATAAAACGCGCAAGTGACGTAAACGTGTGTTCGTCACTTTCTACCAGTGCAAAGAGACCAAAGAAGGTTGTCATATACCAGGGCCAGAACCAGGGACTGCCAAAGAGACAATAGACGAGCCAGACGAAAAGCATCCAGCGCACCAGAGCTTGAAATGCCTCGGCGCGACGGATAGTAAGAGCCATCCAGACGAACAAAACGCAGTAGCTAGCGCAGAACAGGGCCATACTGATAAGATGGGCCAGCCATTCAATGTGCGAACTTTTGCTTACAATCGAAGGGAGCACCTGACTTCCACGTATGCTGACGGAAAGCGCGATCAGAAAGGCGTAAGGCGAGTTAGTGGCATGAAATGTGCCGGGGTTGACTTGGAGGACATGGAGAACTGCACCGCCCTGCCAAAAAGGTGCATAGAGCAGGATGACTGCACTACAATAAGCGCCGAGAGCAACGCCCATATGAATGAGACGGCGTGTCTGCTGCATCGAGCGCATTGTGTAGTATAGATGCGTAAGGTTCCCGCCTGGGCTATCGGCAGGAGAACGCTCTTTGTGCAAGAAAAGGTGAGGAGCATGATAGACCCAGAGAAAAATTAAGAGACCCGGTAAAAACATGAGCAGGGTAAATTTGATGCATGTGGCGATGGCGAGTAGTACTGCGGTCAGGGCTGTGCCTGTGAAAAGGTGGCGGCGGCGCGTGAGGAGTACCCACAGCATGAGCAAGACGAAAAAGAGCATAGTGGTATCGACATGTGCATTGACGCACGCTTCATAGAGCAGAAAAGGATTCCAGGCAAACGCGAGTGTAGCGCGACGGCGCAACTGCTGATACGTTGTCGAAAGTGGGTTACGTGCAGGCAACGAGCCTATGATAGACCAGACAAGCTGGACAGAGGCGAGATGCATGGCAAGCGAAAAGAGACGCAGGAGCAGGACCATTGAGGCAATATGTGTTATACCCATCCGTTGGTCAAGCCATTGAAGTGCTGTAGTAAGGACTATCCATGTTGGGCCATAAATAGAGGGTTGGTTTGTCCAGTACAGATACTGATATATCTGATCGGTATGAATGACGGTAGGCAATGTGGCAAGCGGGTTGAGATGATAGAGCAGCAGCATACGGGCATAGGCAATATAGGAGAAGATATCCTCGGACGAGACGATGGGAAAGAGGATGCAGAGTGTGCCCAAAAGGAACGTAGAAACGAGGATAAAACGGTGTGTGAGGGTGCGTGGCAGCGTGTGTAATGCCAAAAGAAAGCAACTGAAGAGCAGTAAAAAAATCGCGAAGAGGAGCCACGTTTCACGCCATGGGCTGGCGAACGAACCTGGGAATGTGTGATGGACGCCGGGCAGGCTAGAGACGGATAAGCGGCCTGGTAAGAGCAGATGCATAGGAAAAAGTAGCCAGGAGCGTAATGGTAGTGTAAGAAGGGCATTATAGAACCAGAGATTTTGTAGCGGGAGAATTGCGTCAAGCAAGAAAAAAGATACTCCCATGAGAAAAAGCAGTATATAGGTGAGCGGTAGAAGTGTACGCGTTGTAGCGGTAATGGGTAGTGGCTGTGTGCTGGCGGGTGGTAGCGTCCCAGTATGCATAAGTTTTCTACATATTCCAATCTACGATTATTATAAGAAAGCTCTACAAAATATACTCAACTTAATATGAAAAATCACGTATTATGTACCGTATCGCAAAATGGTGTGTAAAAACAAGCTGAAGGGAAGTGGTGAGTGCTATCTTGCCCAAATCTGTAGAGCATCTTGAATATTTCTTGAGATTCCTCTGTTAGAATACAAGCAAGAGAGAGATGTAGGGCAGAGCACGAAACAGGAGAGAGAACAATCCTTGCAGGAGAAGATGTTATGGATTCGGTAGATATGAATGAGTACGATGAGCCAACTATTCCCTGGAGCGCGCGCCATTCCAGCGCGGAGTCGCAGAGACAGGATAATACACAACCAATGCCTGTTGTGCCACCGTCTGGCGTGATCCCGCCTCCTCCAGGGCAGAAACGCAAGTGGTCGCGCCGCAAACTGATCGGCGTGGCAGCGGCAGGTGTGGGAGGCGCGGCAATTGGCGGCGTTGCCTTGGCTGAGGTCTTGCAACATGGAGGATTCAATTTTTCCTCACATGGGCCGATAGCTAGTAGTATGCAGATTGGACACCTTTTACGTAAAGCTGGCTTTGGAGCCAGCCCACAAGATCTGGCAATCTATCAGAAACTGAGTTTTCAAGACGCGGTAGATCGCTTGCTGAACTATCAGCAGGTCTCAGAGAGCGAGACTGAGAGCCGCTTGAATGCTCTCGGCTTGCAACTGGATGGGCGTGCTGCGGCTGCCGATATGCAACGCTGGTGGCTCTTGCGTATGGCCTGGACGCAACGTCCCTTGTTGGAGAAAATGACGCTCTTCTGGCATGGCGTGCTAACGAGCAGCTTTCGTAACGTAGGCGGGCCTAATAACTATGGGCGTATGGTGCTGCAAAATCAGTTTTTACGCACACACGCTTTTGATACCTTTGATAATATTCTGTTGGGTATCACGGCTGACCCTGCCATGCTCTTCTACCTCGATTTGACCAAGAGCCGTAAAAACGCGCCTAACGAGAACTACGCGCGCGAACTGATGGAGCTATTCACTATTGGTCTGAGCAGCTACACGCAGCAAGATGTCTTTGGCGGCGCGGCTGCCCTGACTGGCTGGCACATCGCGGGGCAGGGTATGCAAAGCGTTGGCAAGTATGTCCCTGGCGACCATAATACGCTTGAGAAAAATTTTCTGGGCCAGCGCGGCAATTTTGACTATAAAGACGTTATTCATCTACTGACGAATCATCCCGCCGCGCCCTGGTTTATTGCACGTAAATTGTTTACTTTCTTTGTTTATGAAAATCCGAGCAATGATGATCTTAGTCCACTGGTTGATACCTATGTCAAAAGCGGGCATAACATGGGGGCTGTGATGCGTACACTACTATTATCGCCGCAATTCGCCTCGCAAAAAGCCTATCGTAGCCGTCTCAAATCGCCTGTTGAGTTCGTCGTGGGAGCCTATCGTGGGTTAGGAGTGCAGGGCAACGGCAAGAACCTGGGCGTGATGACCACCTTGATGGGCCAGACGGTCTTTGACCCGCCTAATGTGGCTGGCTGGCCCGGCGATAAGCAGAGCGCGCTCTGGCTCAATAGCGGAACCTGGATGACGCGCCTGAATTATATTGATCTGCTGCTGGTCAACCGCAATCCTAACAATGGCTATCAGCCAATCGACCTGCAAGCAGTTGTTAACGCCAACAAGATTGACTCGCCGGAACACTTTGTCGATTATCATGCAGCGTTCCTGCTGGATGGCAATCTCTCCTCCGACCGCCGTTCACTGCTATTGAACTACTTTACTGCCAGTAGCAGTAGTCGCGGCAATACGCATATCACGCTGGGTAACGGCAAAAGTTATCCGCTGGGCAATGTGCGCGGGGCCTTGTACCTGATGATGTCCTCACCTGAATATCAATTAAACTAGCATCATACATACTGGAGAACGAACATGAAACTCTCACGCAGAGCAATGATAAAAGATGGATTGCTGGTTGTCTCGGCTGGTATGGTGATGCCTGCCATTTTCAGTCGCGGTATTGCCTCGGCGCACGCGCAGGCCATTGAGGGGTCGCATCTGGCACAGGCATCGACCGACCGCACGCTGATCGTTGTGCAGATGGCGGGTGGCAATGATGGCTTAAATACCGTTGTTCCCTATATGGACTCAACCTACTATAAAATGCGCCCCACGCTGGCAATTCCGCAGTCAAAGGTCTTGTCACTGGATGGGCGGCTTGGACTGCATCCCAATCTGGCTCCCCTCAAGCAATTATGGGACCAGGGTCATCTAGCAATCATCGAGGGTGCGGGTTATCCCAATCCCAGCCTCTCACACTTCCAAGCGATGGACATCTGGCAGACGCTTGACCTGACCGGCAATGGTTCCGAGGGCTGGCTGGGTAAACTCGTTTCTGGCTGGGTAGATCAGCAAGGGCATCCGTTTCCTGTCATGAATATCGGCACGCAAACGGCGCAGGCACTCTCTTCAATCAGCAAGCCTGTTCCCACCATTGCCAACGTGCCCGGTTATCGTATCGCTCCTGACCCTGTTGAGACCGATGGCGGCAATGCGCGTCTCGCGGCCCTGATGAAGCTCTACAACTCTTATCCGCAGACAGCACCCTACGCGGCTCTGTTGGAGACAACCGCTCTGAGTGCGCAGGATGGCTCGAATCGTTTGCATCAGGCCGCCAGTCAGTATAAGCCTGCTGTGCAGTATCCGACGGGACCGTTTGCCGCTGGCCTGCAAATTCTGGCGGAGGCGATTGTGCAAGGCTTGGGCCTGCGTGTCGGCTATGTCACGCTCGGTGGCTTTGATACGCATGCCAACGAGCTAGCTACGCACGATACGCTGATGAAAACGCTGGCCGATGGTCTCGCGGCCTTCTATACCGACCTCTCGCAGCACGGCAAGGCGGATAACGTGGTAATCATGACGTGGTCAGAGTTCGGACGGCGCGTGGAGGAGAATGGGAGCCTGGGAACCGACCACGGCACAGCGGCCCCCATGTTTGTGTTGGGCAACCCGGTCAGCAAGGGCATCTACGGTGAGCCACCCAGCCTGACCAGCCTGGACAACTATGGCAACCTCAAATACACGACCGATTTCCGCTCGGTGTACGCGACCGTGCTGGACCGCTGGCTTGGTGCATCCTCAACGGCAGTGCTCGGCGGCTCTTTCGGTGCGCAAAATTTCCTGCCCAAACCGTAGAAGCAATGGCTCCAATAACGGCAACGATATGATTGCCGTTATTGGAGCCATTGCTTCTACGGTTTGCGTGTCGGCTCTGGTCTGCTTTGCTATAATATGTTGTGGTCATACTCCCAGATATCTATAAGCAGAAACAGAGAATAATACATGGTAGAAACACCTGTTACTCCTACACAGCAGAAACGTCCCCGTCTCTCAGGGCGGGCAAAAACAATTATCGCTATCGTCATCATTGCGCTTGCCGTCGTGTTGGCTTTTTTTGCTCCGCCAGAGGGCGATTCAACCAATACAACGGGCGACCTGCCCAATACACCGACGGTCTCTGTCACCAATCAGTTGAGCGTCTTGCCGCTCAATCGTCAAGCGATGCTTGGCGCGGTTCAGTTGACACTGACGCAGGTCACGCTAGCCACAAAGTTTTCTGATGATCGACGGCCTGGAGGCGTCTATGTCGTGCGTGTGCTGGCACTGGCCCATAACACGCAGAGCACGGTTGTTGGTGTCAATTATGCCAATCTTGTGCGTTTGCAGTTGCCGGATGGCACAATCGTCGCGCCCAAGCTGATTTCTGTGGCACCTGCCTCGTTGCCTAAAAGCACGCAAAGTGGTTTCTTCGATTTTCCCGTCTCCACTGTCGTGAATCTGTCGCAGTTGACGCTCCATTTGGGCAATACCAGCATCTCGTTTGGCAGTTAATCACTCTTCCCCATCAGAGATACTGACATGTTCAACGCGATGCTGGACCTCGTGTAGCGCGTGCAGGTGCGCTGCGGATAAGCTAGATTGATCGCTGTCGATCTGTTGGACAAGCTCGTCGAGCATCAGATAATACTCGACGAGCGTGCGCTGTCCGGGCGTGGTGTGGTCAAGGCATTCGGTGAGCAAAGTCTGCGCCTCTTCGTATGTCGCTAACTCTTGCTGCGCACTAGCGAGTGCATTCTGCGCCTCCACGAGGATGGTAGTGCTCGTATCGTGGCGAGCGCGGCGCGTGGGGCGTATTGTCGGCTCTTCTTGCAAGATTTGCTGAATGATAAGCGCGGCCTTGCCAACTTCCATGCTGGCCTCACTCGTGCGCCGCTCCAACCATGCGCGCAAGGCGTGCAGGCGCACCAGGATATTCGCGCCCTCTGGCAGACGCAAATCGTCGGCGGCCAGTAGCCCGTCGCTACCAATTTCCTGTTCATCGTTCTCCTGGTTGTGGAGTTCGTCATCGTCAAAATGCATATATTTCTCCATTGTGTTTTGTCTCTCATCTCTCTGTGATATTATAAGCGCATGGTGATCTTCTTGTTGCTATGACATGGAGGAAAGCATGCCCGTTTCTACAACGAACTCCAGGCTCATTTATGACGCCCTCAAAGCCTGCGATGTCAAAATTATTTCCGCGCTGCCCGAAACCTGGCTCGTCCATCTGTTGCGCATGGCTGAGGAAGATCCAGAGATGACACTGGTGCGTCTCGCCAAAGAGGAGGAAGGCATCGGCATCTCTGCTGGTGCGCATCTCGCGGGCGTCAATTCCGCCCTGCTGATGCAAAATCACGGCTTTCTGGCGGCGATCAATCCCATTGTCTCGCTGGCTCTGCTGTACAAAATCCCGCTACTCATGCTCATCTCGTATCGGGGGACCTTTGGTGAGAAGGATGCCTGGCAGACGCAGGGTGGTCTGGTGACAGAACCTGTCTTGCGCGCGCTGAATATTCCCATCTGGCAACTGAGCAATCCTGCCGAGGTGCAGAAGCGTATTAAAGACGCGCAAACACTGGCCCACGCCTCACTACACCCGGTGGCCGTGTTGCTGTCGCGTGAATTGATGTGGGAGGAGTAAGACTATGTTGCGCTCTGAGGCATTGCAAACGATTTATCCCGACATCGCTGAGCATATTGTGGTCACGATCATGGGAGCGGTCGCTGTTGAACTCTACACGTTGGGCCATCGCCATAACTTTTTCTATCTGGAACACGCGATGGGACTGGCCTCGTCTATGGGCCTGGGCATCGCGCTGGCTATCCCTCAAGAGGAGGTGATCGTGTTAGATGGCGACGGCTCGCTGCTGATGAACCTGGGCACACTCAGCACGATGGCGCGCTACAAGCCACGCAACCTGCTCCACATCGTCTTTGATAACGAGACGCTGCTCTCGGTGGGTGGTTTCCCGACGGCGACGGCAACGGGGACTGATTTAGCAGGTATCGCGCGCTCTTCGGGTATCCCTATCGTGCTGGAGGCTGAGACGCTGGCGAGCTTCAAAGACGCCGTCGCGCGTGCCCTGGCAAGCGAGACGCTGACGACGATCATCGCGAAGGTCGAGCCAGTCGGTCCCAAATCGTTTCAGATGGACCTGCCCTTGCTCGAAAACCGCTTCCAGTTCAAACGTAGCCTGGAGGAGTTGCGCCGTCGCCATTGATTCTAACACTATTGTATGGAGACAGGGGCACGTGGAGCAGGGCGAGGGCAAGCCTCGCCCTTACAATGATACGAAACATGTAAAACGGGTTTGGTTTCATTGTAGGGGGGGGCATAGAGCGTATATGTGGTACGACGGGCGACCGTTGTGCTGTTTTCGTATTATTTTTGCAACGAGAAAGGAACACTGTACATGAGTAATGGAGCCGCGCACGTGCTGGCACAGTTGCTAACCGCCCTGGATGCGGGCCAGATCAATGTGATTGACCTGACCACGCCGTTAGGAGCCGAGACGACCGTGATTGATCTGCCGCCGATGTTCGCGCTCTCGCCCGGCCTGACGTTGACGGAGATTTCGCGCTATGATGAGCGCGGGCCAGCATGGTATTGGAATATTCTCAACCTGGGTGAGCACACGGGCACGCACTTTGATGCCCCCGTCCATTGGGTGACGGGCAAAGACCTGCCCAATAACACGACTGATACGATTCCGCCACGCAAATTTATTGGTCCCGCTTGTGTGATTGATGTCACTGCCGATGTGGAGCAATCAGCCGATTTTCTGCTCACGGTGGAGCGCGTGCAGGCGTGGGAACAGCAGCATGGACGCATTCCGGCAGGAGCGTGGGTGCTGTTGCGCACGGGTTGGAGTCGCCGCACCAGCAAAGAAGCCTTCTTGAATGCTGGTCCCGATGGAGCGCATAGCCCCGGCTTTGACAAGGCTTGCTCAGAGTTTTTGGCAAAAGAGCGTGACGTGTTGGGCGTGGGTGTCGAGACGGTCGGCACAGACGCGGGACAGGCTGGCACGTTTAACCCGCCATTTCCCAATCACAATACGATGCATGGCAACGGCAAATTTGGCATTACCAGCCTGGTCAATCTGGAATTGCTGCCACCGACGGGCGCGCTGGTGATTGCCGCTCCGCTCAAAATTGTCGATGGCTCTGGGAGCCCTTTGCGCGTCATCGCTCTGGCTCCCACCGCGTAACACCCAAAGAATGTCCGTATTCTAAATTATTACTCACGCGTATTCTGCGCATGAAAATGGTGCGGGAACGATTGTTGTTCCCACACCATTTTGCGTTATTGGGTTGCTTAGCCGAGAGCCTCGCGGCCAACTTCCTTTGGCTCAACGATATTGGCCTCGTAGTCGGATGGTGACGTGGCATCCTCACCACGGCGCGCACCGATGGCCTCAAAGATGGGCGTGAGAATGATCGCCAGCACCAGATTGAGGACGACCGAGGTGACGGCGATGTAGGCGGTGAGATGCAGGCTACCGAGCGAGATGGTATAAGTCGAGACAACCGCTTTCGCTGTACCCGCGATCACACCAGCGAAGGCCATGTAGGTTCCCACGATCATGCCGACGGCCCAAGCGGTGAGCAAGGCCCAACGGTTGAACCAGCGGGTGTAGAGGCCGAAGAAGACAGGCGGTAAGGTCTGGATAATCCAGATACCACCAAGCAACTGCAGTTGAATGATCTGTGGGGTCAGATTGGCGATGATAAAGAGCAGGGCTCCCAGTTTGACGACCAGCGAGGTGATCTTGGCGACATTGGCCTCTTCGCGTGTGTCGCAGTTGGGGCGGAAGTACTCTTTATAGATGTTGCGCGTGAAAAGATTCGCGGCGGCAATCGACATCACGGCGGCGGGCACGAGCGCGCCAATCGAGATAGCGGCGAAGGCAAAGCCCGCGAACCAGGGAGCGAACTGCGTTGCGATCAGGAACGGAACCGCACTATTACCTGTTGCGGGCGGCTTGGGCAGGGCCAGGGCCATGTAGCCAAGCAGAGCCAGCAGACCGAGCATCAACGAATAGATCGGCAAAAGAGCGGTATTGCGTTTGACAACGTCGCGGCTATTGCTGCTAAGCGTGCCTGTGAGCGAGTGAGGATACAGGAAGAGCGCGAGAGCCGAGCCAACTGCCAGCGTGGAGAATGCCAAGTATTGCGCGGGTTTGAGCGTGAGACCGCCAAAGGTCGGGAAGGCTTTGGGATGTGCCTTCGTATATGCTGCGGCGGTACTAAAGATGTGCGCGAAACCACCAAGTTTGATCGGAATGTAGATGATAGCGACCAATACCACGATCAAGACCATGATGTCTTTGACGACTGCAATCATTGCGGGGGCGCGCAAACCGCTGGTATAGGTGTAGGCGGCGAGAATGATGAAGGCGATGATCAGTGGGATGTCACCACTAAAGCCAAGTTGCGCAATCGAGACCTGAATGCCGTAGAGCTGAAGGGCGATGTAGGGCATGGTGGCGAGAATACCCGTGAAGGCAACTGCCAGGGCCAGCGACTTGCTACCGAAGCGTCCGCGCACAAAGTCGGCGGCGGTTACGTAGCCGTGCTGTTTGCAGACGGACCAGAACTTGGGCATCAGGATAAAGATAATCGGATACACCAGGATGGTATACGGGACTGCATAAAAGCCCAATGCGCCGCTGGCGAAGACCAGGCCAGGAACGGCGATAAAGGTATAGGCGGTGTAGAGGTCGCCACCGAGCAGGAACCAGGTCACAAAGGTTCCAAAGCGGCGGCCCGCCAGGCCCCACTCATCGAGTTGGTTGAGATCGCCGCGTCGCCACCGGGCCGCGACAAAACCAAGCACCGTGATGAGAACGAAAAAGAAGATAAAGACGGATAAAGCAACTGGGTCAATGTTTGTCATCGCTGACTTCTCCCTTTTCAATCAGTGTCGTAGTAATGCACTGCATCATGCTGTTCTGCTACGCACCTGCCAGATAAACAGCCGCTGCAATAATGGCGGTCAGGACGATCCAGAGCAGTTGGTACCAATAAAAGAAAGGGATACCAATGAGGTCTGGCTGGCTGAAGTTGTAGAACTGTGGGAAGAGTAACGCGATAAAGGGGATGATGAGGAACCACAAGAGCCAGGAACGGCCTTTGTTCCTAGAACGACTAGCCATAGGGGTCTCCTTTTGTGGGTACTGTAATGAACGACGCGCAGTGTCACAAGCAAAAGGACAGACGTTATACGGCAACCGAATGCGCCTCGCTTATGCACTTTCTTTTGCCCAGCATGCGGCAACTGTGGTGAGTGGCTGCTGCATAACTGTAATTCAATCCTACGGCATTTTTTGCCAAATGTCAATCGATATGAGTCAATCGCTTCTAGAAAGAGGGAATGGCGGGATTTTTGCTCTGCCCCTTGCTTTCACGCACATTTGCCGCTATATTGAAGGTATATATAAAGGAACATTTTGACGCGCTATGAAATATTTCTTGTATGTGATTGCTATTAGACAAATACCGTAACATGGTGGTTTGAAGAAGAGGTGGAATATGAAAAATGGATATAGCCAGGAACGGTTACGTAGTGTGGATGCTGTGAAAAACATGAGAGATGCTCTACGAGCCAAAGATGTGATAAATGGACAGCCTGAGAGGATAGAACACACGCTGCTGGGCGGCAATTATCGCGTGACGCGCCTCTTGTATGAACGTCCGCGCTTGAAACTGTATCTGGGCAACAGTGTTGCCGACGAGGAAGAACACGTGGTGATGCGCGAGTTAGATGGCTCTGGCTTGACGCCGCGTGTACGGGCGCAACTGGAAGCTGCCATCCATGAAGAATTTATCACGCCCATTGCTCTGGGATCGCCGCATCTGACGGAGCGCAAAAACCGGATTGCCGTTGAGGACGGGCGATATTATCTGGTGTTGTATCTGCACGCGCATGGTGACGAGAGCGCGCAACGTGGCGATCTGCTAGAGAACGTTCTGCTTCGTCAACGCGCCTGGCCTGACTGGTTGGATGATGAGGTTGCGTTGCGCTGGGGCACGCAGCTTTGTCGCATCGTGGCGCGCCTGCATCGGTTGGGTGTGGTCCTGGGCGATCTTGGTCCCGCGACGGTTCTGGTCGATCAGAGCGGCCAAGCTCCCTGGCTGCCCGTGTTGCTGCCCACCTGGCCCCCTGCTCCGCATTTCTGGCATCTGGCGGATACAATGGTCGCTCCCCAATATTTCTATCAAAAAACCTTTCCTATAGACAGAAAAAATACCGCGACACCCTTTGTCGCGCCAGAGGTGCTGCACGGCGTGTGTGATTGGCGGTCTGATATCTATGCACTGGGTGCGTTGCTCTACCTGCTCTTGACGCATTACGCGCCCGTCACTGCGAAACGCAGGTTACAGGCTGCCAGCTATCAGGAACTTGAGCGCGACGTGCGCCAGAGCAAGATGGGCATTCGCGCAACGCAAGCCATGCAGAGCGTGTTGTACCAGCGCGGAGAAGCGGCAACAGTGGGACGCGACGGCCTGGAACTGATCGCCCCGCGCCTGCTCAATCCCTCTCTCTCGCTCGCCCTGGAACAGGTGATAGTGCGCGCTCTGGCCTTAAATCCCGCCCGCCGCTATCCCTCAGCCTTCGCTCTGGTGGAAGCTCTTGAGAGCGTGTAGGAGAAGGTGTTGCATCTATCTATTGTGTTCTTTTTCCTAAACTGCTATACTTTCCAGCAAGAGAGCATCATGGAAATGATGCGTTGTTGTTCAGAGAGGCAAAGTATATGGGCAATCTCATTGCATTTGGGTGGTATGGAGGCAAATTTAGTCATCTGTCATGGCTCCTTCCACTCCTTCCTAAAACAAAACACTATTGTGAGCCTTTTTCAGGTTCAGCGGCGGTATTGCTTAATAGAGAGCCTTCACCAGTAGAGACATATAATGATATTGATGGGGAGCTGGTCAATTTCTTTCGTGTGTTGCGTACCCAGAAAGATGCGCTGATCGAAGCGATTGGCCTGACGCCTTTCTCGCGAGAAGAGCTTGAGATTGCCTGTACTCAACCAGTGAACGATCTCTCTGATTTGGAAAGAGCCAGACGTTTTTATGTGCGCGCACGCCAGGTGAGGACTGGACTGGCCCAACGGGCAAGTGCAGGGCGATGGGCACATTGTGTGAACACCAGTCGTGCGGGAATGGCAGGAGCTGTGTCACGTTGGTTAGGGAGTGTAGAAGATCTTCCAGAGATCGCGCAGAGATTGTTACGAGTTCAGATAGAGCATGCCCCCGCCCTTGAAGTTATTCGGCGTTACGATAGTGAAGATACTCTATTTTACTGTGATCCCCCCTATCCTCATGATGCTCGTGGTGATCGCAATGCTTATGGATATGAGATGAACGATGCCGAGCATAGAGCGTTGGCGCAAGCCCTGCATAGCGTGCAAGGGAAAGTTGCAATATCAAGCTATCACTGCGATCTCATGCATGAATTATATGCAGACTGGAGGTATATCGAAGCACCTGAAAAACTCTGCCATTCTGTGAAAACCCCACGAACAGAAGTGCTGTGGATAAATTATAACCTGGAGGAGATGGAAGGATGGCAACACCAGCAGAATACCTTGACAATGCCTATCAGAGAGCCATTAGCCACCTCTCAGAGCCTCTGGTAACGGATACAGAGATATATAATAAGCTGATATTTGTTTGCCACAATATTCAAAATCGTGCTGGCATACGCCTATTGCTGGCTTGCTTACTTGCACAGGTGCATAATCCCAGCATAGACATTCGCAAACCCTATACAGAAATTGGGGATGCCGATGCATATTCAGGGAGGACTTACGACGAATTGTATGTTGCTCCTTTTCTCAGCAAATACCATTTGCCTGCCAATCCCACAACAGCATTTCTGACTCCTGCACTTCGCAACAGAAATATAACCTTAACGCCAGATATAAATCTGGTTGGCAGGCCTCCTAAACTGTATCAGACCGTTTTACAATTGTTCACTGATGTTTATTCAAAAAAAGTAACTGCGGAAGACTTACTAGCAGAAACTATCCGCTGTTTAGTGATTTTGCGCGATGAAAAGCAAAAATGGATGAACACTGTCATTGAAGGGTTGAGAACACCAGAAGAAACATTTCCTCTGTCGGCTGAGGCTATTGTCACGTTGATCGAGCAACATCTAAAAAGTAAAGGAGCTAGTCGCTTGCCTGTATTACTTGTGGCTGCTGCTTATACAGTATCTACAATGTATTTAGGTGAACAGGTTTTGCCGCTAAAAGCCCATAATGCAGCGGACGAACAAACTGGGGCTGTAGGTGACGTAGAGATAACACTTATAGATGATACAAATATCGTTACCTGTTATGAGATGAAAATGCGGCGTGTGAGCAAAGAAGATATCGACCGTGCTATGCAGAAGATCAATAATTATCCTGGGAAACGGATTGACCACTATATTTTTATTACAACTGAGGTGATCGAAGATGCTGTGAAAGACTATGCAGGACGTATCTACGAACAATCGGGCGGGATAGAGGTGGTCATCTTAGATTGTATCGCTTTTTTGCGTCATTTTCTGCATCTTTTTTATCGCCTTCGTATGCGCTTTCTTGATGTTTATCAGGCTCTTGTGTTGGCTGAACCTGAAAGTGCTATCCGGCAACCGCTAAAAGAAGTGTTTCTTGCACTCCGTCAAGCTGCCGAAAGTGCTGAGTAAAGAATGATTTTTGCCCTCGTCGAAGCTCTGGAGAGCGTGTAATACCCCTTGACACTTCGCTTGCTCGCTTGTATACTAGAGGGTGTAGAGTCTTCTACACCCTCTTACATGTATCCTCATAGTTGTCACTCACCCCGCATAGGAGCTTCCCCGCTATGCCATTGCCCACTTTTTTGCGCCGCTTGCTGTCCACACAGGGCCGCGTGCAGGAGCAGGTCAACCCGACTGCCATGTCTTCAACGCCCACTGAGGAGGACTGGTATTGGGGCCGTCCCGTCTCCGGCACGGAAGAAGACTACTTCTGGCGTCGTTTATCCGACAATTGGTTCCAAAAAGATGTCATACCTGCAACGTACTTAGAGTTGCATAATGCGTGTTATGAAGCATATAACGCTAATCCGCTGGCCTTTGCGATTATCGAGACGACGACCAGTTTTGTGCTGGGCAAGGGCGTGACCGTCGCGGCCAATGACTCTGCCGTGCAACAGGTCTTGCAGGATTTCTGGCGCGACCCCGATAATCACATGGAGACCCGTGTCTATGCCCTCTGCACCGAACTGGCCCTCTATGGCGAACAGTTTATCCGCTTTTATGTCAATAAGCTGGATGGGCGCGTCAAAATTCGCCAGATTGACCCGTCGATCATCGACGAGATTGAGACCGACCCCGAAGATATTGAGACTGTCGTGCGCTTTCATCGCCGCCCCATTGGTCCCAGCGCCACGTTGCCAGGAGACCTCGCTGTTATCAATGTGCCACAGGGTCAGGATAGCGAAGGCGTATGGTTCAAGGCTGGGACGGAGATGGTGCAGTTCTGCATCAACAAGGTTTCCAATGCCAAACGCGGCAAGAGCGATCTGGCGACGCTGCTACCCTGGCTGCGCCGCTATAAGGATTGGCTGACGGACAGAGTCAGAATCAATAAATATAAAGGTGCTTTCTTGTGGGATGTCAGGCTGCAGGGTGCGGACAGGAAGACGATTGAGCGCAAGAAGATGGAGTACGCCTATCCGCCTGAACCCGGTAGCGTCATCATTCACAACGAAGCCGAGACGTGGTCAGCGGTCAAGCCGGAGATCAATGCGAACGCGGCGGCTGAGGATGGCCGCGCCATTAAGCTGATGATCGCCGTTGGGGCGCAACTGCCGGAGCACTACCTATCGGATGGTAGCTACGGCAATCGCGCCACGGCAGCGGAAATGGGCCTGCCTACCATTTTGAAATTTCAGCGACGACAACTCATCATGCGTGCGATGTTGCGTGTCATCTTAGATCGCGTCTTATTAGAGGCACAACGAGCGCATCGTCTGCCGCCGGAGTGTGATCTGCATTATGATATCCTCTTCCCCGAAATCGACGTTTCTGACCGCCAGATGATCGCCAGTGCCACGCAGATGCTTGTCTCGGCTCTTGGTGCGGCCCGTCAACAGGGCTGGGTCAGCGATGAGACGGCGATGCGCCTGTTCTTCCAGTTCGCGGACGAAGAGATTGATCTGCACGAGGAGCAGCGGCGTGTGCAGGCGCAACAGCAGCAGAAGGGCAAGAGGTAAGTGCTATGCCACTGGATGCGCGCAAAACACAACACATCTTGCAGGCCACCGCGCAAAGCTTCACGGGCCGTCAGCGTACCGTCGTGCTGGTCGCGCTTGTGAGCGGCAGCTATACCTACACGGCGATCCAGGCGATCATGCGCCCTGTGCAGGTTCCAGACCCCCAACTCTATGATGTCAGCAGCCTCTCCGCGCCGCGCAGTGTCGATACGCTGCTGATCGCCCCCGCTGGCACGAACTTTACGGGCGTTGTCTACGTCGCCGATACGACGAGCGCGACCGCTACTGCCGTTGCCGCTGCCGCCAAATACGAGATTATCGAAGTGTTGCCCGTCGGCATTATCCCAGGCGGGAGCCATCTGCGCGTGCAGTTGCGCCGCCTGCGTTAGCCCTACCGAAGTCGTGTGTTATGAAAGGAGCAAAACGATGACAGAGATTCCCATGAACGAACAGGAGTGCCAGCAAGACATGTTACGCCGCATGCATAAATGGCTAGACATGCTAGAAGAGCGTATCGTGTTGTTGCTGCACGTGCACGAGCCGCAAGAACTCAAGGCCAGCGAGTGCGAGATGGCGATCAGCCGTCATCTCGTGCTGCTTTTGCGCCTGCTCCATCTGCGCCAGCAGAACGCAACCATCGCCCCGTCCCCAGGCGAACAGGCCCTGCTCGACGCCCTCCTGCGCGGCATCGACGAAGACGAGCGCGTATAATACCAAATATCGAAAAAAACGTATTATGTTGTCAAATGTCATTAGAGCCTTTTTGAGCCTGGAAGCAGTGCGTGATGATGGCATTGAAAACATGAAGCATGCCCTGCTTCCAGGCTCAAAAATGTGTGCAATAAAGATTGACAGAGCACTACATTGGTGGAAAATGCCGTTTTTCATCTCGTGTGTGAGAACAAGTTGAGAGATATAGAGTTCAACTTACGATAGGCAAAAACCTTGCGGTGATAACTTATTCAGGCAAGAAGGGATGCAAACGATGTTTCGCAAAGTGGATGCAACTGTCTTGTTCGTTCAGAACCTCTCCAAATCTATTGAGTTCTATCGCGATACGCTGGAACTCCCGCTAGTCTTTCAGGATTCTGGCTCAGCGACGTTTCAGCTGGAAAATCAGTATTTTCTCCTGCTAGCTCCCTCGACTGCGACAGATCTACTCAGTGATGAGGCTAACCCCGTCACGATCGAGGGGAATGCTCGCTTTCTACTGGCAACCGTCGTAGAGAATGTTGACGCTACCTATGAAACACTCAAGGCCAGGGGCGTGACGTTCCTCAAACCGCCCATTAGCCAGCCTTGGGGACTGCGCACGGCGCATTTTACCGACCCCGAAGGCAATATCTGGGAAATTAACCAACCAGTAAAAGAGCACTAGAAGAAAGGAAAGCGCATGAACCTTCCTCAGCAATCGGTCTATTATGTCGTCCAGGTCGAGACCTCTTACGCGTCGTTTGACGAGGCTCTTGCTAAAGCTCCTGAGCTGATTGCCGCGCACGTGGCACATCGCGAATGGGCCAATATGTTCGCCTAATACATACGTATCAACAGATAAAACATGTATTGTATTAACGAACGCGCACAACATCTTCTGTGCATGTTGGTTTTCAGTCGATAGAGGCAATGCTGGATGGTGCATCTGTGTATCAGCTTGTCTTGCCTCTGTAATCCTCTTCAACGTATACTACTCTTTTTATTTCTACATTATCAAGCGAACTGCCCCGTTGGTCATGCTGAGTGTGACCGATAACAATATATCGCGTTCTACAGATAGGGAATACTTGAGATTAAGCTTACAAAGTTTTTACAATTTGCTATAGCGTTTCCATGCTGTTAGGGTTATACTGAAAGCATGTTTTGTGGACAATGTCGTCTTGTCAATAATCTTATGTCTTTTATATGAATCTATGTATCTCGTTGAGAGGAGATGTATATTGTATGTCACAATCACAGGGTCCTACTAACCCATTATTGACGCTCCCCGGTTTGGGCGATGATATTGATGTAGGTATTCCAAGCCGCACTCCCTGGTGGAGGAGGCGTGGCATCATTATCGGCTTCACTATTTTCTTGATTATTCTGCTTGTCGGTGGTGGTCTCCTTCTTGCTCTTAATCGCCGACGCGGTGTGAACTACCAGTTTCAGAGCGCAACCAATGGCACACTCTCTCTTTCAATTAGTGCTACTGGCCCTATCCAGAGCGGTATTTATAATCTTACATTTACGGGTAGTGGTGGAAAAATTGATACAATTAATGTAAATGTTGGTGAAACCGTCCATAAAGGTCAGGTACTGGCGCAATTGGATAAAACATCGTTGCAAGATGCAGTCAATCAAGCGCAGGCAGCGGTGATCGCGGCACAGAATAACCTCGGTAGCACGCAAGACTCGTATTCCAAGTCGCAAGCCCAGCAGGCGGCGGCTATTGCAGCGGCTCAAACGACTCTAAGCAATGATCAGGCCAATCTGACGAACACGCAAAATGAGGGGCAAGCGAGCATTAACATCGCGCAGACAACCCTTAGCAACGATCAGACGGCCCTGACGAACACGCAGAAGACCGCGCAAGCAAGTATTAACAGCGCGCAGACGACGCTCAATAATGACCAGACAGCCCTGCAAAACACGCAGGCGCAGTCGCAAGCTCAGTTAACAGCCGCGCAAAATCAGGAGACTGCTGCTTGCCCAACTCCACTACCTACAGCTCAACAGGCGGCTTGCACATCTGCTGAGGACAATTATACACTGGTACAGGCTCAGACGAACTCGGCAAACGCAAATGCGCAGGCCAAGGTCAATTCCGACCAGCAGGCTCTGGCGGCGGCACAGGCGACAGCGAATGCCAATATCGCGGCGGCGCAGGCCAAGATCAATTCCGATCAGCAGGCAATACAGCAGGCGATGACGACGGCCAACGCGAACACCTCGAACTCGCAGGCCAAGATCACCGCCGATCAGAAGGCATTGGCGCAGGCCCAGGCCCAGGCGACCGCCACACTCACGCAGTCGCAGGGTCAGGTAACCACGCAGCAAGGCTCGCTGGCAAGCGCGCTTTCACAGTTGCAGACTGCTCAGGACAATCTGGCGAACGCCACGCTAGTTGCACCCCACGATGGTATTGTGACTATTATTAATGGGACGGTTGGTGGAACGCCTGGAACACCTGCTACTGGTGGCACTAGCTCGGCGGCAGGCAATGGAACATTTATCCAGATCGTTGATACTTCGGCCCTGCAGGTTCTCGCAGATGTGAACGAAGCAGATACGGCCAATCTCAAAGCCGGGCAGGTGGCGACATTTACCGTGAATGCTTATGGCAACCGTCTCTTTAGAGGAACGGTCAGCGCGATCTCGCCCAATGGACAGACGGTCTCGAACGTTGTGAGTTACCCTGTCTATATTGATGTTGATATGAGTAGCCGCAATCTAAATGGCGCGACGTTGTTGCCAGGAATGACGGCAAACGTGACCGTGACGGTGCTGAATCGCACAAATGTGCTGCTTATCCCGGTGAACGCGCTGAACTTCGCGCGTGTCGCAATCAATGGCAACACCACGACGGGTGTGCCACAACTGATAACGAGCCAGGAAGCGGCCTCGGCGACTGCCCAAGCGCGTCAAATGATGATCCAATTGGAGAATCAGAATCCCGCGATTACCGCGGATAGCCCCACACCCGCGTTCGTACTTGAGCGCAATGGTACACAAACTGTAGTGAAGCCTATTGTAGTCGGTTTAACGGATGGAACAGTGTACGAAGTGTTGGCGGGCCTCTCGCCTAATGAAGCCATTATTGTCGGAACCAGTACTGCGGCAAGAGGATTGTTCTCAGGTGGTAGCAGTGGCCTGGTCGGTCAGTCCACGCACGCAACAGTATAAGCGAGTTGCGCAGGGCGACTGCAAGATTGAGAGAGCGTAACATGGAGTATGATCCAAATTCACTACAAAACGGCAGGCAACTCATGCCACCTGAGGGTAACGCGCCCCCAGACGCATCGTCATCTATTGCCGATCTGCCGACACAGCCAACCTGGGCGGTGACGAAACCTTCGGCAACCCGTCCAGGTGTCATTCAGGTCAGCCAGCAGGTGACGCAACCGCAGCAGAGCACTCAGCCGATGAGCCAGGAGGAGCGCGCGCGTCAGAAACCTGTTATTGTGGTGCGTGACCTGACAAAAACGTACTTGATCGGCAATAAGACGCTCGTACCTGCTTTGCGCGGCGTCTCGTTGGAGGTCTATCCGGGCGAATTTGTCGCGGTTCTGGGGCCGTCTGGTTCGGGTAAATCAACCTTTATGAACCTGATTGGCTGCCTGGACCGCCCTACGAGCGGCGAATACTGGCTGGCCGGTAAACTGGTGAGCAAGCTATCTAGCGATGAACTTGCCAGTATTCGCAATCAACTGATCGGTTTTGTCTTCCAGGGCTTTAACCTGCTGAGCCGCGCGACCGCCATCAAGAATGTCGCGTTGCCGATGATCTACGCGGGTGTACCCAGTGCAGAGCGTGATCGACGTGCTGCCAGAATGCTCGCGCTGGTGGGACTGGGTGGACGCTTGCATCATAAGCCGTCGGAACTCTCCGGCGGTCAACAACAGCGCGTGGCGATTGCGCGTGCCCTCGTTAACGGCCCCTCGCTCCTGCTGGCAGACGAGCCAACAGGTAACCTGGATAGTAGAACGAGTATTGAGATCATGGCGGTTCTGCAGGCATTGAACGATCAGGGCCTGACGATTGTGCTCGTCACGCACGATCTGAAGATTGCCGATTATGCGCGTCGTCAGGTGTCCTTTCTTGATGGCAAGCTGGTGCGCGACGAACCTGTGCTGAAACGCCGTGTAGCGCAAGATGAGTGGTCCGCGCTGGTTGCCCAGACTGCGGAGGGAAATGGGCAGAACAAAGGGGGAACGCAGTGAGCAGTTCGACACAACCGCCAGTGCGACGTGTTGCCTTGCGTCCCCAGGCTCCATCTCCATCCCCTGCTCGTAGCGCACCAACCACTTCAGCAGCAGCAACATCTTCATTAGGGACGATCATGCAAGAGATGCGTGAAAAGAGCTATCGTTCCAGTACTACTGGTATGCTAGGGGCAAATTTCACGAGCGCGGTTGAGGCTCTACGCGCTAATACCACGCGCACCCTACTGACCATTTTAGGCATTTTTATCGGTGTCGCGGCAGTAATCGCTGCCCTGACACTGACGCAGGGCACCAATCAGTATGTCAACAATCAACTCGCGAGTTTAGGCACATCTATTATCATCTCCCCCGGCGTGGCACAGAGTGGTGGGGCATCGCAGGGCATCGGCTCGATTAGCACGCTCACACCACTGGATGCCGATTCGCTAGCAAAATTGCCCCATGTGACCGCTGCCAGCCCGATTATCGCGACCAGTGCGCAGACCGTCTTTGGCAACCAGAGCTGGACAACGCAGGTCGAGGGGGCGAGCAACTCAATTCAGATCATTCAGAACTGGCAACTTGCACAGGGTAGTTGGTATACCACCAATGACGAGGCGGTGGGCAACCCTGTCGCTGTACTGGGCGATACTGTCTATCACAGCCTCTTTGATGCCTCTGGCACAAACCCGATCGGGCAAAAGATTCGCATTGCCAGTCAGACCTTTACCGTTGTCGGCGTGCTGGCTCCCCAGGGTGGTGGCTTTAGCAATGATAATGTTGTCTTTGTACCTGTCAAAACCGCGCAGGTGCGTTTGCGCAATACCACGAACGTCGATCAGATCATGGTGGCGATTGACGACGCGAATAATGTAAATGCGGTAGCCCAGGAGACCTCGACCGTATTGCGCCAGAATCATCGTCTGGTCACTGGGCAGGCCGACGATTTTACTATTTTCACCTTTACCCAGGTCTTGCAGCGTGTGGGCCAGACTACGATGGTCTTGACCTTCCTACTCGTCGGCATCGCGGCCATCTCGCTGACCGTGGGCGGCATCGGTATTATGAATATCATGCTTGTCTCGGTCACGGAACGCACATGGGAGATCGGCATTCGCATGTCAATTGGGGCGCGGCGGCGCGATATTCGCAACCAATTCTTGATGGAAGCCCTCGTGCTCTGCCTGATTGGTGGCGTACTCGGCCTCGCGTTAGGCTTGCTGATTGGGTTGCTTGTCACTCGTGCCGCTAGCTTGCCCTTTGTTGTGAGCGCGACAACGCTTATTGTGCCCTTTGCCGTTGCGACGGGCATTGCCCTGATCTTTGGACTCTATCCAGCAATTCGTGCATCGCGCCTCGACCCGATTGTCGCGATTCGGACAGATGAGTGAGGAGATGAAGATGCAAGCAAGAAAGGTGGTAGAATCGTGAGCAGTTCAACACAAGCGCGGGCCAGAAACACGCCTGCGCAGAATGCTCCCGCGCCTGTGCCCGCTCAGACTGCCTCGCTAGAACATCTGCTGCAAGAGTTGCGCACGCAGAAATACAAGCGCGGCAGCACGTTTGGCGCGAATGTCAGTAGCGCGTTAGAGGCGGTTTGGGCTAATCGTACGCGCTCCCTGCTCACAATGCTCGGTGTGGTCGTGGGTGTAGCGGCTGTTATTGGCGCGCTCACCCTTACACAGGGTGTTGCTGCCTTTGTCACAGGCCAGATTACCAGCCAGGGCGCCAATGTTGTTTTCATTCAATCGGGCACATCAACCGTGCCAGGAGCAGCAGCACGTAATAACATTCCCAAGCCGCAGGTGCAGGACTTGACGCTGACAGATTTACAAGCTCTACAGCATTTACCACACGTGGCGGCGATTAGCCCTATCGTCTCGGCGGCAAGCGTGCAGGCCGTGTATGGTAATCAGAACTGGAATACGCGCGCGCAAGGCGTCAGTACTGATCTGCAAACGATTGGCAGTTGGGATATGGCTGAGGGCCTCTGGTTTTCTGATGCACAAGCGGCAGGTGCGGAACCTGTCGCCGTGCTAGGTGATACCGTCGCGACCAACCTGTTTAGCGCGTCGGGCATTGACCCCATTGGGCAGCAGATTCGTATTCGTAATCAGCTCTTCCGTGTCGTGGGTGTGCTGGCTCCCAAGGGCGGTTTCCGTCTAGACGATATCATCTACGTACCCTATCAGACGGCCCTTGTGCGCCTGGTCAACCAGACGTATGTCAACGAAATTGAGGTGCAGGCTGACGATCAGAGCAATATTAACCTGCTTGTGCAGGAGATAACGACTTCTCTCGAACGCACGCATCATATCGCAAAGGGCAACCCTGACGACTTTCAGACGCAGACCTCGGCACAGATTTTGCAGCAGGCCAGTCTTGCAACCCAGGCCATTACTCTGTTGCTGACCAGTATCGCGGCGATTTCGCTGACGGTTGGTGGTATCGGTATTATGAATATCATGCTTGTCTCGGTCACTGAGCGCACCCGCGAGATTGGTGTGCGTATGTCGATGGGGGCGCGGCGTAGCGATATTCGCAACCAGTTTTTGATTGAGTCGCTGTTTATCTGCATGATTGGTGGGCTGCTGGGGCTGCTCGTGGGCATCTTGCTGGGCTGGATCTCCATCCGTCTGATTGTCCTGGCTCTTGCCAGCAGTTCAGGGCCATCGGTCCCGCTGGTGATTACGCCAACGACCTTGCTGTTGCCCTTTGTGGTCTCGGCGGTTGTGGGCATCGTCTTCGGCCTTTACCCCGCCGTGCGTGCCTCGCGCCTCGACCCGATTGTGGCTGTACGGCGTGCCAGATAATTCTGCCAGATGATTCTTATTATTGCCAACAATAAAGCAGGGCAACCCACATGAGTCACCCTGCTTTATTGTTTATGCTTGTTTACGCTTCCTGTACAGGTTGATCACTCTCTTTATCGAGCATCATGAACAGACCCATTTGCGCTTGACGCATGAGAGCCTCCATATGGGGGTCGGTAATGCCGAGACCTTCTGGTGGCGTGTTGCTTGTGCTGGTTCCTTGTTGCGCGTAAGGTGAGATAACCTCGGTGTATTGCGCGTTAAAGGGAACGCCAGGTTGCGCGTAAGGTGAGATAACCTCGGTGTATTGCGCGTTAAAAGGAACGCCAGTCGGTGAAACGGGGATGCCGCTCATGGGCGCGGCACCCATAGGTGCGCCAAAGCCGTTATACCCGGCTGATTGTGCTATGCTGGCTCCTGCCATGCCGATTGCTGGATTGCCAGCCCAGGGTGGTGGAGTAATTGGTGCTCTTGTCGCCAGCGCGGGGGCAGGCGTGCTTTTCTGGCGATAGTAGAAGAACGCGACGCCAAGCGCAATGGCAAGCAGTAAGACAGTGCCGGAGCCGACGCCGATAATAACCATATTGGGACCGCCCGTGCTGGCATTACTCGTGGGACTGGAGCCAGTCGAGTTATTGCTTGCGGTGGGTGTGCTACCATTGATCGGTGCGCTACTGCCACCAGAGCCGCCATTCTGCGAGGGCGTTGGTGTTGGCTTTGTTGGGCCAGACGGTGTTGGTGTGGCAGCAGGGCCAGGACCAAACGGCCCGCTGCCGCTGATTGGTGTCGGTGTTGGTACTGGCGTAGTGCCAGGGATAGGCGTAGGCGTCACCCCAGGAGTGGGACTAGGGATAATAATAGGGCTGGGAGTGGGACTAGGAATGATAATAGGGCTGGGACTAGGGATAATAATAGGACTGGGACTGGGAGAGATGACAACCGTGGTAGTAGGAATGATTGGCGTATCTGTGGGGGGTATTAGGGTAGCTGTTTGTCCTTTTCTATTCTGCATAAAAGATGTATTGGTTGTAGCGGCTTGGACAAAAGTAGTTGTTGTCACTAATGTGACGCTGGCAAACAGCAGAATTACCCCGCACAGTGTCAGAAGAATACGTCTCATTTGTGTTTTGTGCTGTCGCATCGTCTCAATAGCTTCTATAAAGCGACGCAACGGTTTTTTGTTATCAGATAGCGGCCCATGTGGATGCATATGCTCTTCACGTTCCTCTTTTTCCGGCAGTCAAAGTCACCCTGCCATATTCATCGAAAAATGACAATGTATGACACGGCGGGGGATGCATGTCATACAATCTTCCCCATGAAGTCAATGTAGAGCTTCTTGTACCAATCTGTCAAGAAACAAGTAACAATGTACCATGCAAGCGGAGACGCCGGAAAAGAGAAACCGTTTTAATGCCTCAACTGTTATCCTGTAATTATCATTTCCCCATTTGATACTTTTTCAGGCTTCTAGTAATTCTAGCGTGACCTCGTAGGAGAGAGCGGGAGAAGCACCAGTTGCGAGCGGAACCTGTTGTGCGTGCAGATCGGGGATACTCTCGGCATAGGCGTCGATATGTACCGCGATGGGCGTGCCGTTGAGTGGGTCGCTGTAGAGCACGGTTGCGCCAGTCGAGTGGCTGTAGGATGTGCGCAGGGCGTCGCGGTACTGCTGGCCCGTCAGACCAGTCGGCGTGCCATCGTAGCGTAGCAGATCATTTTTGCAGAGGATGACCATGCTCCAGACGCGCCGCCCAGGTCCCAGGTCCACGTAGGAGAGGCTACCATCGGCGCGTGTCGTGGCCTTGCGAATACGTGGCTGCTTCATGTGATACGAACCCGCCTTGACAAAGTAGCCTGTGCCGTCGAGAATGATCTCGCAATCTACGCCAATCGTCGCCATCAGGATAGATCCTCGCTCGCCACGCGCTTTGTACTGCTGATACGTTTCTTGCTAGACACGCCGCGTTTTGTCTCTGAGGTAGCATTTGAGGTAGATGTATTTTCCACGCTATTCGTATCTTGAATGCGCGTGTTCGATGTGCAACTGCCATCGAGATGGTCATGGATGCTCACCGTCTCGCTATCGACCTTGATATGGATCCCGCGCCGTTCCAGGGCTGCACATAGCGTGCTGATGATCTGATTGAGGTGTGCGTTTTCCCGTTCCAGAGCGGTGATGCGCTCTTGCAAGGCGTGTATCTCGTTTTGCAGGGCCGTAATGACGCGCGTCTGGACATCGTTCGCCGTTTTCTCAAAGCCCTGGCGATAGGCGACAAAGCCGCCCACGATTACACATAACGTGACGAGAAAATTCAGTAGTGTCAATGGCACAAGCATTGGGCATCTTCCTTTCTTATAGACATGTGAAGATTACAGACGAGGCCAGCGCACGGGGATATCGCCCCAATGCAGACTGGTTCCATAGGCAAAGTCGCGTTGCTGCTTGATCTCTTGCAGGCGACTCTCGAATTGCGCGTGCCGCACCTGGGCTGTCGCCAGCCAGGAGGTGGGGATGTGTGTGTCGTCCAG
>DAIDJF010000013.1 GCA_027451525.1 Ktedonobacterales bacterium | reverse complement strand
GGTATTGTCCCTTGTGCTTGCCCGTCAATTCTATAAACCCTGCCCAATCTTTATCTGTTGCGACATTAGAGCTGGAGCAATAAGAGGCGTTCCCGTTCTTGCCCTAAACGGGTCAGTTGTTGGGTCATTTGCCGCAATAAACCACTCCCCTGACTATTCCATTGCTCAGGTGTCAGTTGCGCAACATACTGATAGATTTGTTCGCTGTTGCGTACCAGTGAGAGATCGAAGTTGAGCAACTGCGTTAAAAGAGCCTGCTCCTGACGGAAACGCCACCAGATGCGATCTTGCGTTGGCACCGACATGCCGCGAATGTGTGCTTCTAGTTGCGAAAGGGCCTGTTGCGCCGCCTCAATCTCGCGAATACGGGCCATTGCTTCTTGTGGTGGGTCTGGGTTGGCACGGGTCAAGGGTGGGATAAAGCGCGTGTAATAGTCGTTGCGTAACTGCGCCAGTGTGGCTATAGCCTGCGAAAGGAAATGGGAGGCCCGTTCACGCACAAGCAGATCATCGGCACGCGCCTGATTAGCCTTGTTGTAGAAGTTATAGCTGTAGCCTGAGAGCAACAATTGCAGTTGCTGCACCAGGGGATCATTGGATGGTTCTTCCAAGTGCATCTTTATACTCCCGACACGGGCAAGACAAGCCTGCCCGTATCTTTATGTCTCTGTCGTGTTTATCGAGCTTGCTGTGGTGGGCGGGGAGGCGTAGCGGCGGTCGAGTTTGTTGCGGGCGCGTTTGCGGCGGGCGCGGTATAGCGATCAGCACTGATTGTTGGCTGCACGCCACTGATGATGAAGGGCGCACCGATTGCCATATTGGGAGCCGACACGACACCTTTTTCGGCCATCAAGATAGCGGTATAGTAACGTACTGCCTCTATGGGGCTAAGTCCAAAAGCTTTGAGCGAGATCAGCGTTTTTACCCGTTCGTCTTGTGGAGATACCAACACTTTGACCGTGTCAAGGGAGATACCATACGTAACTAAGAACTGCTGAAGATGCTGGAAGACAATCTGAGAAAGATCGTGAATCTTTTCGTTCACCGACTCCAGCGGTGTGATCTGCACGACCTGGTTCACGGCCTGCTCGATAACGGGACCTGCATACGCGTTCACTTCCTGGATTGTCAGGGCATGACCTCGATAGGGCATATGCTGCACAAGTTGTACCGCTGCTTCGCGTGTCTCGACATGAATATAGTAATCCACATTGTAGACCAGCTCGGCCATTTCGCGTGAGAGGGCTACACCTTTTGTTTTCAGGACCAGTTTGGCGCGATTGATGTAGAGTGCCTCATATTGCCACGGGCTTTGCCCACCGTAGAACGCCTGTTGCATGGAGCCAATCAGGGGGCGATCGGGTGTCTGAACAGTATATTGGCCTGTTTCATAGACGTTCAGGATGGCTCCTCGTGACTTGAGTACGCAGAAATTGTTGCTCTCAACCGTGAGCAGCGAGCCATTGATAATATCGTTGTTGGGATAGTGCCAGAGCAGAATTTCTGGCCCCATCACCTCTTGACCATCACCCATCAACGTTGAAATAACATTGCGTATACCTGCCATGAAAACCTCCGTGTTTTACTAGTCCATCGAGTTTGAGCAAATTCTCAATCCTCATACCTCTATAACGGTCAAGATAGGAAGAAATCAAGCATGGAAATTGCTGAATAGTCAGCTAGAGCACTGCACAGAAGAGTTGAGCTGTGTTAAACTGTCCATATGAAAGCCTACTCCTCAGATTTACGACAACGAGTACTGCACGCCATTGATGCCGGACAAAGCCAGGCCGTAGTCGCCCAGACGTTCAGCGTCTCGGTGGCGACCATCAAACGGTATCTCAAACAACGGCGAGAAGTGATGAGACCGGGTCACAGATCAACATGACGCCGCTGTACGCATATGCGCCGCGCGGAAAGCGGGCCATCGGCACGGTTCCCCGCAACTACGGGGCGAACCTGACCCTGATTGCTTCGTTGTCTGTGCAAGGCATGGGGGAAGCTATGCTGCTGGATGGCTCAGCAGATGCAATCGCCTTTGAAACGTACATCGAGCAAATCCTGGCTCCCAGCTTGCGCGAAGGCCAGATCGTCATTCTGGACAATCTCTCGATTCACCTGGGACATCGGGTGAAGCAGGCCATCGAAGCCAGAGGGTGCCAACTCCTCTTTCTGCCAGCGTACTCGCCCGATTTCTCCCCAATTGAGGGCGCCTTTTCCAAATTGAAGGCCATCTTGCGACGGGTCGGGGCGCGCACACGTGAGGCGCTCCAGGACGCGATCATCCAGGCGTTGCCCAGCATTACTCCTGCCGATGCGCTCGGCTGGTTTCTGCATTGTGACTATCCCGCTCCTGAAACGGGAAAAACTGTCTGACTGTCATGTCTAAGCTCAAAAGAGGTCAAATGACCCCTTTCCTCCGCTCGCCTCTGGCTGTATATTTCAAGCAGAGCAACATTTCTCTCCGTGTGCCTGCCTGGAAAAGAATGGGCAGACGCACGGAGCATTCGTTGTCGGCTCAAAGCAGGGTGGTTCAACAAGGAAGGAGAGAATGTTTCATGTCACGCTTCTTATCAATCCGTTTTGCAAGCTTGTTCGGCCTCTTGGGCTCAATCCTCCTGATCATTGGTTTCTTCATGCCCATTCGCTTTGTCTCTGTCCCCCTCCGCAACCAGCCCGTTCAATATAATGTGGATTCGGTCTGGAGTATGCTTTATGAGACGATCACTGGCGGCTCTGGCCTTCGTGATTCCCTCCTTACTGTGGCAATCATCGTTTTTCTGCTCTCTCTTCTCATGCCCCTGGTGATATTTCTCTTCGGGCTTTTGGGAAAGGAAAGCCGAACATTTTTGCTTGTGCTTTGGCCAGCACTGGTCTCCTAGAATTTCTGCCGTTTTCAGCTCTCCTCTTTGCCTCTCCCTTTGGCGGTCATGTGACCGAGATTCATACTCCTGGTCCTGGTTTCGGGATGATGTTTGTGGGCTATGTGTTGAGTATCACCGGGAGTATCTTCACCCAATTTGTCCGGGAGAGAAAATAAATGCCAGGGCTTTCCCGGCCTGGATGCACACGGATGGTTCCAGCATTGTGGTTACCTTCTCACTTATGAAAGGAAGAGTTAAATGAAAAGCTCAATCTTTAAGCACGCCGCTGTAGTGAGATGCCGTGCGCTTGCGCCTCCAAGTGTTTGCATACTGTTGACAAAAGCCACTGACCATCATATACAATGTCGTCAGGAACGTATCTCTGTCTATCGTCGTGAGTTCTTATTCAGATATGTTCAGGTATGTTCAGGTATGTTCAGGTATGTTCAGGCTCATTTTAGAAGAAAAGACATGAAGAAAAGACATGAAGAAAAGACATAAGGAGTACACTTATTTTGCAAGCAAATCTTCATCTTGATACGCACTATGCTGTTGGGAATATCGATCCGCGCATCTTTGGTGGTTTCCTGGAGCACTTGGGACGTGCGGTCTACGGCGGTATCTATGATCCAGGAAATCCACTCAGCGATGCACAGGGGTTCCGACGTGATGTGCTAGAAATGCTCCAGGCGTTGAATATGCCGCTAATTCGCTATCCTGGTGGAAACTTTGTCAGTGGGTATGATTGGACGGATGGTATTGGCCCACGTGATAAACGCCCGAAACGCCCAGACTTTGCCTGGAAAAGTATCGAAACCAATCAGTTTGGGACAGATGAATTCATGGCCTGGTGTCAGCAACTTGGATCAACTCCACTTATGGCGGTGAATCTGGGTACAGGTAGCACCGCCGAAGCTGCGGCACTGCTGGAATATTGTAATTTGCCGCGTGGCACATACTGGGCTGATCTCCGTGCCAGTTATGGTCATGCTGATCCCTATGGCGTGAAGCTCTGGTGCTTGGGCAACGAGATGGATAGCGACTGGCAAGCGGGCCATGTACCCGCCGATATCTACGCGCAACGTGCCGGTCAGGCAGCAATCATGATGAAAGGCCTTGATCCTTCAATCGAAACGGTAGTTTGTGGCTCCTGTGCGTACTGGATGTCAACCTATATGCGCTGGGATCTGACGGTTCTCGACTATTGTTGGGAGTATGTTGATTATATTTCTGCTCATCGTTATAGCCAGAACAGGCGCGGCGATTCTGCCTGGTATCTGGCCGAGGGAGTCGAAATTGATCGCATCCTGACGGACTACGCGGCTTTGCTGAACTATGTGCGTGCGGTCAAACGCAGCCAGAAGCAGGTTTATCTCTCTTTTGATGAGTGGAATGTCTGGTACAAAGATGTAGAGCAGGATGGCAAAGGTCAGGTTGCGCCACCCTTACTGGAAGAAATCTACAATCTGGAAGACGCGCTGGTCTGTGCCCAATATTTGAACAGTTTTCTACGGCATGCTGATGTCGTCAAGATTGCCTGTCTGGCGCAGATCGTCAATGTCATCGCTCCCATTCTTACCCGCCCAGAGGGGCTGCTTCTGCAATCAATCTTCTACCCCTTCCAATATTTCTCGCGTTATGCTAGAGGCCGTTCGCTGATGCCGGTCATCGAGTGTCCCACCTACGAGGCTGGTGAGCGTGGCCCGGTCGCAGTTCTTGATGCCTCCGCGAGCTACAACGAAGAAACCAACAGCATAGCGATCTTCCTGGTCAATCGTCAGCAAGAGGGGGAACTGCCAGTGACCATTGCTCTAACCGACCGTACCTGCCAGCACATCCTGGGCGTCGATGTACTGGGCGGAGGTGATGTCAAGGCAGCAAATTCGTGGGAGCAACCTAACCGCGTCAAGCCAATGGCGGGGAATGCTGTGCTCGACGACACTGGAGCGCTTCAAACGATTGTGCCCGCCCCTGGCCTGACCATTGTACGTGTGCAGCTAGCTGAACGCTAAAGCACGGACGGGCAACTACATCTGGTGGAAGGCAGGGCATGATGATCGTGTTGAAAAATTTATCCGCACCCGGCATGGGTTGCGTAGGGGCGTGATTCCATCACGCCCTCGTCCCCGTCACATGGCCTCCCAGGCAGATCAATGGGCGAGCAGGGCGTGATAAATCACGCCCCTACAATGAATAAGGGCATAACATATATTGCATCATTATAGGGGCGTGATTTATCTGGAAAGGTTCTATTCATGGTAGATAAGCAGCCTGAGAATGTGGAAGATACTATGTCAGCTCAACCATTTGTGCTTGAAGAGCAGTATATCGCTTCAAAGACAGGTGACATGGCAACCTGCGAGGATGCGATTTACATTGGACCGCATTTTGTCGCCGTCATAGATGGCGCGACCTCAAAAATCGAGCGGCGCTGGCACGGAGAGACGGGCGGCAAGATGGCGGCAAAGATTATCGCGCAGACATTGGAGCACATGCCATATGATGCGAGCAGTGAGCAGGCCATTGAAATCATCACGGCGGCTATCCAGCGGTTTTATGTAGAGCACGACGCGCTTGAACAGGTCACGGCTGAACCTGTGCAGCGATTGATTGCCTCGGCTGTGATTGTAAGCATGTTTCGTGGTGAGGTCTGGTTTGTTGGAGATTGCCAGTGCTTGCTGGATGACGTGCATATTAATCCGCGCAAACAGGTGGATATGATTACCGCAGAGGCGCGTGCGATGTACTTAGAAAGTGAACTACTGCGCGGCGTCACGCTAGAGGAACTTCAGCAGCACGACACTGGGCGCGCGTTTATCATGCCACTCCTGACTCGCCAATCCATGTTCCAGAACAATCCCTCGGCGGGCATCTACGACTATACCGTGATTGACGGCTTTCCTGTCCCTGTCGAGGCAATTCAGGTCTATCACATCCCAGAGGAGACCCAGACTATTGTGCTGGCCTCAGACGGCTATCCCGTCTTGAAGCCGACCTTGAGCGAATCCGAAGAGGCACTAGAGGCCATTTTGCAGGAAGACCCTTTGCTGTTCCGCGAATACAAATCGACCAAAGGCGTGCAGGCAGGCAATATCTCGTTTGACGACCGCGCATATGTGCGGCTGCGCTCTGCTACGAATGCTTCTGGTATATGAGATTTTTCGAGAAAATCAGTTGTATTGTTACGCTAACGTTGCAAACTCAAGCTAATTTTCACCCTGAATCCATCGCCGTAGCCATGCTTCTCATTGGCCCTCAAATGCTTAAGCATATTCATCGGGCAACGACGGCCAGCGCGAGGCCGCCCAAGCAGACCAGGATGCATATCCATGCGGGGCATCTTCCAATACTGTGCCCTGGAGCTCATCTTCATCTGGCTCGTCAAAGCCTGCACGCCATGTCGTCAATTCCTCTTCGCTCATCGGCCACGTCTGCTCTGGCGTCTCTGCAAAGCGCGTTTGGATGCGCTTGCGCTGCGTTTCTGGGTCAATGGGTACATAGATCACCTGGCTTATCGCTCCTATCTGCCTGGCAATCCAGCGCAACGACGACCGTTCGTCTTTGCCCCAAAATCCGAAATCCAGGACGACATTGGTATGCAGTTGAAGGGCGCGCAGAGCGATCCAGATCAGACGCCCTTCCAGAATGTCGCGTTCTGCCGGATCATTTCTTCCAAATAGCGACTTCATCCACTCATCAGGAGTAAACCGCAAGGCCGGGGCTTCGACTTCTAACTGTCTGGCTTTTGTGGTTTTGCCCGCCCCTGGCAGTCCCACCAGGAGATATAATAGTGCAGGTTCTTTCATACCTGCATTATGGCACAATTTGACAGGTCCTTCACCAATGCGTGCGATGGGAGCAGGGCGTGATAAATCACGCCCCTACAACGATACGATGCATGTTTTACCCGTTTTTATTGTAGGGGCGTGATTTATCACGCCCTGCCAAAATCACGCCATGCCAAAAGATTTCCGCTCAACCAATTCTCCCTATGTAAACACTATTGACCCTCGCGGTCGCACTGCTCCCTCATCGCACCTACGTAAACACTATTGACACTTGCGGTCGCCCTGTTCCTCTGAACACTTGTGCTACACTATACTTTATTTGGTGGCTTTTACTTCTATGCCTCATAATACTTCGCGCTAGCCCAACTCGCAAATGCCGCAATAACCAAACTGATGATAAATATTACTGTGGCAATAACCCACACAGGAGTTGGCGCGCCTAGAGAAAACAATATTGCTACTGCTGCTACTTCTACTCCTACTAATCCTCCTAATAATCCTCCTACTCCTAATCCTACTACTACTCCTCCTACTCCTAATCCTAATACTGCTCCTACTAATCCTCCTAATTCTAATCCTATTACTCCTCCTACCGCTCCTACTAATCCTCCTCCTGCTCCTACTAATCCTCCTCCTCCTCTTACTACTCCTACTAATCTTCCTACTCCTCCTACTAATCCTCCTCCTCTTACTTCATCTAATTTTTTATAATAGGCTGTAGATACTGAGAAAAGTGCGGAGACTAGTGGTACTATTGCTACTAGTGCCAGAAGATAGATTTCATTCTGATTCCCTGCGCTAAGGAAGAATGTCAGAATACAACCTGCCATGCTTAATACTACAGCCAGGATTGCATTTCTGTATAGCGTCTTCTGTAGGCGTTGGCAGTTTTCCTCAAAGCGTTGGCAGTTTTCCTCACAATTGGGAGGACTGCTAAGGCCGATTTCGTGGGCAATATGCTCAGGATCACCATAATAGGGGGCGAGGTGCCAGAGATTTTGCAGATAGTCTTTGGCTATTACTTTCTCCCCGCGTCTCAGTGCCTGAATTGCGCGCTGATAGAGTGGTCTCTGCTCTTCGTTCTGGCTGGCAATGGTGATGCGCCTCTCTATGCGCTCGGTTTTTGTTTCGCGCTTGCCTGTAAAGCGGCCTGTCGAGGGGATGAAGATCGACTGGCCTTGTAGCTCTTGTTCGGTTGGCCCGAAGCGTCGCAGTACTTGCCATACCTTTTTTTCAGCAGCCCAATCTCCTGATTGGCAGTACTTGCCCGCTTCTTCTATGCGTTTCGCGATGTATGGCTTGCGGATCGCTTGTAGCTCTTTTGCCCATGGTAAAGACTGAAATTGCTGCAATTCGCCCAAGATCGCTTCTGTATCCTGCCAGCGTCCCGCTTGTGCATGGCTTTTTGCTTCACTGGTAAGTAGAGCGACATAGGCCGGACGCAACTCCGCGAGTTTATTTCGAGCCAGCGCGGTCTGATTAGCGGAAGCATAGCGAGAAGAGAGAATTTGTTGGCAACCCTGAAAGGCTCTTTTCACTTCTCCCCGCGCCTGTGCTCTAAGACACTCTTCGTACAGGTCATCAATATTTTCTACTGGTGGGTCAGGCACTTTTGGCATTGGTCTAGGAGTAGGGGTCGGTTGTTTTGGGTTTGGTTCGTTAACTATTGGCTTTGTTGGTTCGGGCTCTTTTTGCTTCGCGTTTTGCTGGTTTACGATTGGTCCTTGCGGATTTCTCCCAGTCTGCGCCGCGTTGACAAATGCCGTGGCGAACGCACGCACGCTGGAGAAACGCTCTGCGGGCTGTTTGGCAAGAGCCTTTAGCACGACCTGTTCAACAGCAACGGACAAGGACGGATTTTTCTCGCGCAACGCGGGCGGCGTGACATGTTGATGAACGTGTGACCACAAGCGGCTATCAGACACAACAAAGGCAGGTTCGCCACAGAGCCATTCATAGACGACGAGGGCAAAGGCATATTGATCGCTGGCAGGACTGGCGGGACGCCCCTGAAACTGTTCGGGGGCCATATACGCCCAGGTGCCCGCTGCAATCTTCACACCCTGTTCGCCCTCTGCTGGAATGAATGTCGAGGTCGCGGCACTAGAAGCAATGCCAAAGTCACTCAGGAGCACCGTATTATTGGCGTCGAGTAGCAGGTTATGCGGTTTGATATCGCGATGAATGACGCCCTGCTCGTGAGCATATTGTAAGGCAGCAGCTACTTGTTGAACATAGAGCACGACAGTTGTGAGTGGAAGGCGTGTGCCTGGAGGGTATGGATATTTTTCGCGCAGGGAGCCATTGGGCGCATAGGCCATGGTGATAAAGGCAACATTGTCGCTTTCGCGGATGCCGAAATCGAGAATTTTGATGATGTTGGGATGCTGCAAAAGGACTGTGCGGCGCACCTCGTTGATGAAGTCCTTTACCTGCTGCTGTTTGAGTATCTTGACGGCAGCAAGCGTTTTGGTGCGCACGTGTTCGCCCTTGTAGACGCTGGCAAAACCGCCATCACCTATGCGTTCGACTAAGACATAGTCGCCAAATCGCTCACCCGTGTAATCTCGTATCATTCAATACCCCCTGCCCTTTGTAATAGAGACAGTGTAAGCCTTTGCTCAACTATAGAATAACATATCATAGCAAGGGGTGGATATTTTTGTTTGATCGGTACAGTCAAGGCAGAGCGACCACGAGGGCTGACACGGGGAGGTTTTTGAACCCATTGATGCATGGTGCGGTCGCCCTGCCTTCTTACACATTTTCCACGGTAATGGGTTAACGTCCATAATCACGCCCCTACATCATCCAACCAATCCGCGAGCGTCACCTGCTCCGCCAACTCTTCCACCATCTTCACCGTCTCCACGCTGACGGTTATCACCTGGCGCACGAGGCGCACGATATATTCTTCGTCGTCCAGGTTGTTGGGGTCGCTGACGATGCCGCTGCGTGCGTCCGTGCTGACCTGATACTGGTCAATCACCCATTCCAGGGCCGAGCGGTTGCCGAGGCGATAGGCAAAACACTCTTGCGGGATGCCTGTCAGCGTCAGGCTTTCGTTGACGATCAGTGTGCTTTTGTCGGGTGTCAGGCGCATCTTCTCCACGCGCCAGGAGAAGGGCACGTCTCTGTTTTCGATCTCTTTGAGAGGATATTGCCGCGCCTGCTCATAGTGCAGGTGCAGTTCCATTAATGCCTTGCCGATGCGCACACAGGTTTCAAAGGCCGCGCCACTCTTGAGCAGCGGGATATGCGGCAGGTCGCGTTTAAGGTTCTCGGCATAGCGTGCGCGATAGGCGGGATGGTGCAGCATGGCATAGACATAGTGAAAAATATCCCATTTGCTGACCTGCGCACCATACCGCTCCTGAAACTGCTGCAACGCCCAATCCGTAATGTTCTCCCGCCGATTGCTCCCATCCTCCGCATAGGTGTAGAACGGGAAACATTGTGAACCACCTTGAGGAAGACGATCTGGAAGCAGATTCGTTGCTAGAGCAAACATAGGCCACTCAAAACCTACTTTGAGTAAAATAATTATATTTTCTTGTTTGGTAAACTGTATGGGGAATATGGCCTTATATCTTGCTGGCTCATCTACGATAATATCCGAGTAGTATAACCATTTTCGTGTGAAAGGACGATACAAAGATTGCCTGAGGCATTTTATGTCCAAATGGATTGATCGATGATTTTGTAAATTTCTTTTTAGATTACGACTCCATTTAATAATCTCATATTGTACAAAGCTATCAATGTCTTTTTGATCGGTAGCTCTTTTCCATCTGTCAATTTCAATATTGTATGACTCTGCAAAATATTTGACATTTTGCAGCACAGTATCATGCCTAAAATTATATACGGTACTGTCTCTACCACTTAAAATACCTGTAGAATATAATGTAAAAATGGCTTCTACTTCTGTCACAGAGGACAATTTGCTATCTTTTATTCCCATAGGGAGAAAAAGGCCAAATTCTTCCCGCAAATTTTCTGTTAACCAATTATATCTCTTATCCGGTACAAGCTCTCTCCAATCAATATCCCTAATACTCTTTTGTAGAGAAATAAACCTCAGTTTTTCTGTTTTGCGCCAATCTTCGGGCACACGGTGATAATAAATGGTTTTATTGGCATGACGTGATGATCTGATAGCAATGGTAATGCCTACACCAATCTGAATGCCAAAAACATTATGGGTTGTGCCAGAGAGTTTCGGGTTTCTACGTACATTTCCATGCAGGTCTAAATGATAAATTTGCGTGAAATCCTTCATTAACTGTTGGCGCATCCCATCAAAAGCCAACTGATCTACAAATGAATTGTTGGATACAAAACACACAATGCCGTCACGGTCTCCTAAACGGTCTGTTGCCCAGCGGAAAAATCTGACATAAGCATCATAGACCTGATGTCTCAAGGTCGCTTTAGAGCTTTTAACATATGTCTCTTTAATACGTTCGTCAATAATGGGATATCGTTGATTCTTGTTGTTATCGTTCTCATTAGCTTGTCCCACGTTATACGGCGGATTGCCGATCACGACCATGATCTGGGCCTCTTTTTGGCGTTGTACGCGCTCGGTGTTCTCCTCGACGATCCAGGAGAGGTGTTGGCCCTCCGCCAGTTCCAGCGTGTCGGCGAAGGAGATTCCCTCAAATGGCTCGTATGTTCCCGCCTTCTGGTAATACTCGTGCTCGATGTTGAGCGAGGCGATGTAGTAGGGTAGCAGCATGATCTCGTTGCAGAAGAGGTCGTGCTGATATTTGTGACGCAGTTTGGAGCGCGGAATGCGGTGCAGGATGTTGACGATAAAGCTGCCCGTGCCCGTCGCGGGGTCGAGTATCTGCACGCCCGGCTCGGCAAGCGAAGTCTGGAACTCGCGCTGGAGCACCTCTTCNACGCTGGCAACCATGAAATCGACGATCTCCTGCGGCGTGTAGACGATGCCAAAGGTATCGGCCTGCTTGATGGCAAAGCCCTGGAAGAAGCGTTCATAGACGGTATTGAGGAAGCGTTGGCGTTCCGTCCAACTGTCCATGTTCTTCGCAGCCATCTCGATAGCGAGATAGAAGCGGTCGAGCGGCTTGAGGAAGTCTGTCAGGCTGAAGGCGCGACTGGTGAGGGCGCGAATGACCTTCTCGATCTCCGTGGCGATGACGTTGCGGCTGGTGAAGTCGGGATTGTTGAAGACGGTGCGGAAGAGGCGCACGGTCAGGATGTGTTGGATCAGCATCTCCTTGATAACGGCATCGCTCAAGTTGGGATTGATCGAGGCGCGGCAGAGCGTGGCGAAGCTGGCGAAGGCGTCAATAAACGGCTTATTCTTCTTCTGTTCGTCTTCGATGATGCTGAGGATGCGTTTGGCGAGATCGGGGATGCGCTCTTTAAACTCCTGCACCGCCGCTTCAAAGGTCTCGTGTTCCGGCTCGGTGTGACTGAAAAAGAGCCTGAGCAGGTCAATCAGCTCATCGCGTTTTGTCAGATTGAACTCGGCCACGCGCCTCTTGTTCTGATAAAGCACGGCACGCCTGCTATCCTCAAAAATGATGTTGGTGAGCGGGTAGTTCTCGCTGATCTTCTTGCGAATCTCTTTCTCCAGGTCGTCCTTCGTATCCTTGGCTTCCCAATAGCCGCGCTTGAGAGGATAGATACTGTCCTCAAAGGTTGCGTCTGGGCGTCTGCCGTTATCAAGCGTCTTTTCGGGGATCAGTATCCAGTTGACGCTGCGGGAGAACTCTGCCAATAAGTTTTGGAAGGCGGAGCGGATGGCGGTTTCGTGTTCGGCCCTGCCAACATATTCCGCCAGTTCTTTATAATAGCGATCAACGGCTTTTTTCAACGCGGGTGTAATAGTGATAAAAGAAGAATGCTGCATACACACTCCACCGATTTTTGAGCTTTTTCCGCATTGTACCTGCAAATTGCGCGGCTGGCAAGAGGAGATTGATGGTGATGATGGGTAAGACGAATGGTAGGAGGCAAGGTGAATGGCAAGCGAGCAGGGCGACCGCGAGGGTCAAAACAGTTCAAATATGTACAATGGGGGCAGGGCGACCGCGAGGGTCGCCCCTACAATGATACGATGCCCGTTTTACCTGTTATCATTGTAGAGCCAAGGCAGGGCGACCGCAAGGGTCGCCCCTACAATGATACGACGCATTTTATACGTGTTTTGTTTGTATGAAGACCACGAGCAGGGCGACTGCGAGGGTCGCCCCTACAATGATACGATACATTTTATGCATGTTGTGTTTACATGGGAGGGCGGTCCTGATTTTTTGTTTAGCCATTGTTATGTTCTGTATTGAGTTTTTGTTGAAGTCGGATGGGATTATCACGAATATATTGGCGTGTTTGCTCTAAATCGTCATGATTGCATAAAATACGCTCAAAATAGTTCCTTTGCCAAAAACGCCCCTGACATTCCAGTTGGGTAGTTTTGATGTGCCTAAGCCATTGGACTACAACGAGAGATTTATATGCCCCCACGACTGCTCCTAATGTTGGAGCGTGTTCTGCTAACCCATTCAGATGGAGGATAAAATGGATATGATCGGGCATAACTACAAATTCATCCAGCGTCAAAGATAGAAATCTTTCTGGAAGCGATTCCCATGTTTCTACCAGGATTGTACGTAAGAATGGGTGATCAAGCGGAGGCTCACATATTTTTGCTCGGATGGTAACAAAATATGCCCTTGTCCATGTATAGTCATGTGTGGGTAAGCGGATAGATTTTCTTTTATGGTAAAAAGAGCGCCCAGGATCATACGTTCTGTATTTCATTGCCGATCATCCTTTTATGTATATTTTATAAATTTATCTTTCATTATATACCGTTGTTCTTATTTTGGAAATAACCGGATTTTTATAATGAACAGTAAAAACCAGGACAACCACAAGGATTATTTACAATGAAAACGCGTGAAACATGCATCGTATCATTGTAGCGACCCTTGCGGTCGCCCTGCTTGCCCTCGCCCTGCTGGCTCACCTGGCTCTTTGAACGGGATTGCCCCTTGCGGTCGCCCTGCTGGCTCGCCTGGCTCTTTGAACAGGATTGCCCCTTACTTGACACCCCGTAATATCGCATGTTAGCATGGACACAGGTATCTAGGTACCATGATTATGCAAGAGCAAATGCGATGTAAATGCATACCTGTAGGGACAGAATAATCGTGTTAACAAAATAATATAGGAATGTGGTTGTCGAGGACAGGGCGAGGGCAAGCCTCGCCCCTACAATGATGACGGGCACAACGCGCAACGTATCATTGTAGGGGCGACCCTTGCGGTCGCCCTGCTGGCTCGCATGGCTCTTTGAACGGGATTGCCCTTTGCGGTCGCCCTGCCTTATGTATTTTGTTCATTTCCATAATCGCGTTCCAAGGAAGCAATCGATCAAATATACGCGATTGATGTTCAACACGATCATCTCCATACGGGAGAAACACTAGTGCAAAGGATGGAATTGTTATGGGACTGGAGCGGGCAGACCTGCTACAGATCTACTATTACATGCGCCTCACTCGTGCTATGGAGGAGCGCACGCGCACACTCTTTCTACAAGGGCGTGTTGTGGGCGGGGTCTACACGGCACAGGGACACGAGGCCACGACTGTCGGCGCGGCAATGATGCTACGCGACGGCGACTGCATTGTTCCGCAGCATCGAGATCTGGGGATGCAACTGGTGCGCGGCACGTCACCACGAGCGGTGATGTGTCAATGGTTGGCTCGCGGCAACTCTCCGACGCTTGGACGTGATGGACAGATACACATAGGCGACATGCATCATGGCATCGTGCCGATGATCAGCATGCTGGGCGAGTCGCTGCCCGTCGCCTGTGGTGTTGCGCTGACGATGAAGATGCGCAAACGCTCGACGGTCGTGCTAGCCTCGTGTGGCGATGGCGCGACCAGTACAGGAGCCTTTCACGAGGCGATGAACCTCGCGGCTGTCCAAAAGCTGCCGCTAGTGCTGGTCATTGAGAACAATGGCTATGCCTATTCGACCCCCAATGAGAAGGAGTTCGCCATTCAGAATCTCTCTGATCGCGCTCTGGCCTATGGTATGCCGGGCGTGAGCGTTGATGGCAACGATGTCTTCGCGGTCACCGAGGCTGTCGGGCACGCATTGGAGCGCGCGCGTGCAGGACAGGGGCCATCTATTGTAGAATGTAGGACGTTCCGCGTGCGTGGACATTCCGAGGCCGACAAAGCCGATTATGTCCCGCAAGAGTTGCGCGAGGCATGGCTGGCAAAAGACCCTATTCGTCGCCTTGAACAGTATCTAACAGAACGTGGCCTGCTCTCCGCCGCTGAGCAAGCGGAGTTTGAGGCCAGAGTCAAGGCGGAGATTGATGACGCGGTGCGCTATGCCGAACAGAGTCCTGCTCCCGACGGGGCGACGGTAGCAGAGTATGTGTTTGCACCTGATGGCCCCATTGCAATTATTGGCGAACCGGATGCCCAGAATGCGCGTTATGTCAACGCGCGAGATCGTCGCACGGGCGAGCCGTTCAACACCGTGAGAAAAACAGAGGAGGTCGTTGGACGACGATGAGCGAAAAAAAAGTAACCAACAAAACGACCTATTTAGAGGCAATCAGCCAGGCCATTCGCGAAGAGATGTTGCGCGACGAGGCCGTCTTCCTGCTTGGGGAAGATGTCGCGGCCTATGGCGGAGCATTTAAGGTCAGCGCGGGCCTGTTGGCAGAGTTTGGCCCTGATCGCGTGATCGACACGCCAATGTCCGAGGGTGCGATTATTGGCTCAGCGGTTGGTGCGGCCCTGATGGGTATGCGTCCAATAGCTGAGATGCAGTTTATCGACTTTATTACCTGTGGTTTTGACCAGATCATCAACATGGCGAGCAAAATGTACTGGCGCGTCGGCATGCCCGTACCGATGGTCATTCGCGGGCCAGCTGGCGGCGGCACAAAGGGCGGACCATTTCATTCAAGCAGTCCTGAAGCATGGTTCTTCCACACACCCGGCGTCAAAATCGTGATCCCCGCGACCACTTATGACGCGAAGGGACTGCTCAAGTCTGCGGTGCGTGACAACAACCCGGTCATCTATCTGGAACATAAACTGCTCTACCGCCTGCCGGAACTGCGTGAAGAACTGCCGAGCGAGGACTACACGGTCCCGCTGGGCAAGGCCATCGTGCGGCGCGAAGGCGAAGATATGACGATGCTGACCTACGGGGCGATGGTGCATCAATGTCTGCGCGCGGCCCAGGTTTTAGAGGAAGAGGACGATCTTGAAGCGGAAGTCTTGGACCTGCGTAGCCTTTCGCCGCTCGACCGTGAAGCCATCTTGGCGTCCGTCAAGCACACCAACAAGGTCTTGATCGTACACGAAGATACGTTGACGGGTGGCATCGGCGCGGAACTGGCAGCTATCCTGGCGGGCGAACTGTTTGAATACCTGGATGGTCCCATCACACGTGTGGCCGCACCCGACGTAGCCTTTCCCTACGCGCCGCCCCTGGAAGCGGCCTACCTGCCCAGCGCGGAGAAAATCCTGACAGCAGCCCGCCAACTCGCCGCGTATTAACAAATAGGGGCGTGATGATCGTCTTTAACAAATTAAAATGTGAAGCAAATGGTGCGTAGAGGTACGAGGGCGTGATAGAATCACGCCCCTACAACCATGTATTGCTCGTATAACCGTAGGGACAAGATTTATCATGTCCAGGGGCGATTTATCGCCAGTCATGCCTGTGGAACGCCATCGCGAAAATAATTCTGTTTTGCCTGGACTGGCGATAAATCGCCTCTGGATATGATAAATCTTGTCCCTACGGGTTTTACCACTCTGGACATGATAAATCTTGTCCCTACGGGTTTTACCACATTCATTTGTTACACGCGATAATCATGCCCTTGTATCACGTCGCACGGCTTCTCAGGCGGGTCTGTGCGCAACTAGGATGTGATGATTGTCTTTATTTGCATAATGGCTTTTTGCGGATATTTTGGGAGCAAATGATATGTATACTATAAAAATACAGTACAAAGGAGTACGGATGTGTCAACAGCAGTAAAAATGCCGCGTTTGGGCGAGTCGGTGGCGGAGGGGACGATTGGCGCGTGGCTCAAACACGAAGGCGATTACGTCGAGAAGGATGAGTCGCTGGCAGAGATCATCACCGATAAAATCAATGCCGATTTGCCCTCGCCATTGGCTGGGCGAATCGTCAAAATTCTGGTGCAGGCGGACGAGACCGTCGCGGTGGGAACAGAAATCGCGTTGATCGAGACCAGTGCCGAGGTGGGTGCAGCACAACCCGCGTCAGTTGCTCCCGCTCCCGTTACGTCTGCGCCTGCCCCAGTCTCCATGCCACAAGTAGCAGTCTCTGACGTGCGTAGTAGTGCGAATGGCGTGGGACAGCAGGAGCAGCAGGATGAGGAGCGACAGCGCATCTCTCCGCTGGCCCGTCGGTTGGCGCGTGAGCATGGCATTGACCTGAACCAGATTTCGGGCACGGGCATTGGTGGGCGTGTGCGCAAGGAGGATATTCTGGCCTATCTGGCACAGGCTTCCGCGCCTGCCCCTGTTGCATCTCCCGCCCCAGTTGTACAGCCAGCGCGTTCCCAGGCTCCCGTGCCGCCTGTCCAGATGCCGCAACCCACGCCTGTCACCACACTGGCAGGAGTGGATGAAGAGATTATGCAGCCCAGTCGCATGCGTCTCGCTATTGCTGAACACATGGTGCGCAGCAAACGAACCTCGCCACATGCCACGACGGTTGTCGAAGTCGATATGACGAATATCGCGAAATGGCTGGAGAAGAATAAAGAAGAGTTCAAGCGGCGTGAGGGCTATGGCATTAGCTATGTGCCATTCGTGATGAAAGCGGTCTGTGAGGGGATTCGCAAATTCCCCTTGATAAACTCGACCTGGACAGACGATAATAAGATCATTATAAAGAAGCGCATCAATCTGGGCATAGCGGTGGCAACTGACGCGGGTTTGGTGGTTCCGACCATCTATGACGCCGATCAGTACACGCTGGCAGGGTTGGCGCGGCAGGTCAATGCGCTGGCACAACGCGCGCGTGCGAACAAGCTGACCATACAGGATATGCAAAACAGCACGTTTGTTGTGAATAATCCCGGCGTATTTGGTACAATACTATCAGTGCCGATCATCAATCAGCCGCATGCTGGTATACTGAGCATGGATTCTGTGGTGAAGCGGCCCGTAGTGATTGAAGATGACGCAATTGCTGTGCGTTCCATGATGTACCTGTGTCTCTCTTTCGACCATCGTATTCTGGATGGCGCGGGAGCGGGCGGTTTCTTGCAGGCAGTGCGCACAAAGCTCCAAAGCTACGGTCGCGAAATAGATGTGTATTAATCGTAGGGGCGTGATTATAGAGGTGAACAAAATAACATGGGAATCCGTCTGGACCATGGAGGGTATATTATCGTACCCGAAATATCGCAAAAAAACTGTAGGGACAAGATTTATTTTGTTCATCTCCATCATCACGCCTCTGCGAGAGCGAAGAGCAACAGTATTAAGAAAACGAGGAAACGACAATGGCGACAATCATCCCAGAACGCCGTCCTGAATGGCTCAAGGTGCGTGCGCCGCAAGGCGAGAATTATCGTTCTTTGAAGCAGTTGATGCGCAACCAATCGCTACATACTGTCTGTGAGGAAGCGCGTTGCCCGAACATCGGTGAATGTTGGGGCCACAAGACGGCGACCTTTATGATCCTGGGGCGCGTCTGCACGCGCAGTTGCGGTTTCTGCGCCGTCGAGACGGGGCGTCCCAGCGGTCTTGACTGGGAAGAGCCGAAGCGCGTTGCAGAGGCAGCTCAGGAAATGGGCCTGCGGCATGCCGTTGTCACCTCTGTCAACCGTGACGAACTAAAAGATGGCGGAGCGGGCGTTTTCGCGGCAACCATTCGCTGGATTCACCGTCTCAATCCCGAATGTCGCGTAGAGGTCTTAACGCCCGACTTCAAGGGTGTATATGAAGCGTTGCGCGTGGTAATTGATGCCAAACCAGAGGTCTATAACCACAACGTGGAGACGATTCCCAGATTGTACAAGCGCGTGCGCCCACAAGCGGTCTATCAGCGTTCGTTGCAGGTCCTCAAGTGGGCCAAAGAGATGAATCCGGCAGCACCGACCAAATCGGGTTTTATGCTCGGTCTGGGCGAAACGTGGGACGAGATTATCGAGGTGATGCACGATTTGCGCGCGCATGATGTCGATATTTTGACAATCGGCCAATACCTGCGTCCATCATTTCAGCACCTGCCGATTCAACGCTATGTGCCGCTAGAGGAGTTTGCAGCGTTGAAAGCGGAAGGGAAGAAGATGGGATTTCGCCACGTGGAGTCGGGACCATTCGTGCGTAGCTCGTATCACGCGCACGAGCAGGCCGATGGAGCGACGAAGGAGTAGCAGGAACGTTGAAAGTAAACGTGCATGGCATCGATCTGGCCTATGACGATCACGGCGTAGGCCAGCCAATTTTGTTTTTACATGCCTTTCCTCTCAATCGCGGCATGTGGGAGTATCAGGTGAAGACCCTGCTTGCTGAGCAGCGTTTTCGCCTGATAACATTGGACTGGCGTGGCTTTGGCGAGAGCCAGATTGCCAGCGATGTCTCGCCAATGGAGATGTTGGCAGACGATGTTGCCGCACTCATTGATCAGCTTGGCATAGAGCAAGCGACCCTGTGCGGCCTCTCGATGGGTGGTTATGTGGCATTCGCTTTTATCCGTAAATATCCCCACCGTATAAACGGGCTCATCTTATCAGACACAAAGCCAGAGGCTGATAGTGAAGAGGTGAAAATCAGCCGCGCACAACTGGCAACAGTAGCATTAGAGCAAGGAAGCGACGCCGTAGCCAATCTGCAAATTCCCAGACTGCTCGCTCCCCAAACACTTCAGCAAGCACCTGAAGTGGCGATACGGGTCAGACACATGGTCAATGCGGCAACGCCTCTGGGTATTGCTGCGGCCGCACGTGGTATGGCTTTACGCCCCGACTCAACTGCTATACTTGCGCATATTCCATGTCCAACACTTGTAGTCGCCGGTGAGCACGATACGATCACACCAGCAGCACAGGCACAAGTATGGGCCAAAAACATTCCTAATGCGCAATTCGCACTTATTCAGCAAGCAGGCCATCTGGCAAACCTCGAACAGCCACAAGCCTTTACTGACACTATACGCTATTTTCTACATTCTGCTTTTACGCATTAAAGTGGCCTCTTTCTGGGGGAGACAATGTTATGAAAAGCCAGTCAGCACATCATGATGGGACACAATCATCAATTATATTAGTAGTGGACGATAATCCAGCGATTAGAGATATGGTATCATGGGCGTTAGAGTTGGACGGTTATGAGGCGGCAGAGGCAGCAGAGGGACAGGAAGCCCTGGACTGGATTAATAATGCCGCCCGTGAGGGACGCTATCCTGCTGTCATCCTCCTTGATCTGGCAATGCCCGGCATGGATGGTGCGCTCTTTCTAGCTCGCCTGCGCCGCCAGTGGGAGACCCCCTATCCATTTCCTGCCATTGTAGTCATCACGGCGGGAGCAAACAGCCGCAGTGCGGAGAACCTGGGTGTCGATCAAGTGATCGTGAAGCCATTCCACGTACGTGATCTACTCGACGCATTGCGCCACCTGACCTAACCTCACCTCAGTTCTTGCATATGTCCTGACCGCCCCGAAATATATACATGTGGTATAATACATATATATTCTACGGCTCAATGGCGTGCCAGCCGAAAGAGGTACAGGGAGTGTACTTGCTCTTCGCCCATTTTCCCTAATGGCGCATATTCATGACAGGAAAGATGCTGCACATGCCAGATATGCCAGAACCTACCGATCGTAGCGAGAAGGATGCTCCGCTACGCCACGATATTCGCACGCTTGGGAACGCACTCGGACAGGCGATTCAACAGCACGGTGGCTATGACGTTTTCGAGATGGTCGAACGCTTGCGTCGTAGCTGTAAACGCCTGCGCGACTACACTGAGCGGCTCCATCTCGCCTTGCCAGAGGAGCAGATTGCCCTCAAAGCCGTTATTCAAGCTCTTAACCAGGAGATCGTCAGTATTGTCGAACACTGCGACCTGGATACCGCAATTGATGTCATTCGCGCGTTTACCGTCTACTTCCATCTCGTCAATACCGCTGAGCAGCACCATCGTATTCGCCGTCGCTATCTCGCGGAACTCAACACACCAGACATTCTACGTAAACCACCGCGTGGCTCACTAGCCGCACTGATGAAACTCTGTCTGGATAAACAGCTTTCATCAGCACAACTCCAGGACTTGCTCAATCGGCTCTCTATTGATCTCGTGTTTACCGCCCATCCCACCGAGGCCACCCGGCGTAGCTTGATTACCAAGTCACGCCACCTCGCTGACTTGCTTGCCACACACGATCACCTTGAAGAGATGACACCACGGCAACGTATGCAGTGGCAACACGACCTGGAACGTGTGATTACCCTGCTCTGGCGCACCGATGCCATTCGCTCAGTGCGACCACAGCCGCTCGACGAGATCAAAATGGGCATCTACTACCTCGACGAAATCCTCTACGATGCTCTGCCCGACCTGTATCATGAATTTGAGGAACTCCTGGCACGTAGCTATCCCGACCTAACCGTACCACCCTTCCTACGGCTCGGCTCATGGATTGGCGGCGATCAAGATGGCAACCCTTTCGTCAGTCCAGAAACGCTCCTCAGTGCTCTACGTATGCAACGCAGCTATGTCATCGCTCACTATCGAAATGCTATCCAGGCCCTTGCGCAAGAGTATTCGCAATCGCTCAATCATGCCCACATTACGCCCGCGTTACAGCAATCACTCGCTGCCGACGCTACCTGTATGCCAGAATATCAGCGCGAGTTGGGCAAGCAAACGGCTCTGGAACCCTACCGCTATAAGCTGTCATTTATGTGGAAACGCCTGGAAGCCACACTCGCGATGCCTGCTCCTATCGCTACTGTATGGCAAATTGCCACGCAAAGCAGCGAGAATGCGGCCTATCCTCAATCTATTGCCTATCGTGACGCTAACGAATTGTTACAGGACCTGCGCCTCATTCAAGAAAGCCTGCTAGCTGATGGTGAAGACCAGCTTGCCTATGGCGACCTGAGCCGTCTCGTTCGTCAGGTAGAACTCTTTGGCTTCCATTTTAGCGCATTGGATGTGCGCCAGCACAGCGAACGCCATGCCGCCGCCCTCGCGGAACTTCTGCACGTTACGGGACTATGCGCTGATGACTATACGAAATTTACTGAAGAGCAACGCCTGGAATTGCTGGCGAACCTGTTGCACGACCCACGCCTGGTTGCGCGCCCAGACCTCTCTCTCAGTCCCGAAACCACACATATCCTCAACACCTTTCGCGCTATCCGTCAGGCACGCGCAGAATTTGGGCCACGCGCTGTCACCTGCTACATCATTAGCATGGCCCACACACTTAGCGACCTCTTAGAGGTGCAATTCTTCTGTAAAGAGGTGGGCATCACTGACCTGCCCATCGTACCGCTGTTTGAGACGATCCAAGACCTGCGTTCCTGTACCACTATTCTTGAGGCCGCCTTTACACATCCTGATTATCGCACCTACCTGGCCCACTGCCACCTTGAGCAGCAGGTAATGCTTGGCTACTCCGATAGCAGCAAGGATGGTGGTATCCTGACTTCTGCCTGGGAACTCTATAAGGCGCAGACGCGCCTGGCGGAATTGGGGCGACAACACGGAATCAACATCACGCTCTTTCACGGACGGGGCGGAGCGATTGGGCGCGGTGGCGGTCCTATCTACGAGGCGATTCTGGGACAACCGCCGGGCACAGTCAATGGGCGTCTGCGCATCACCGAGCAGGGCGAAATGCTCTCGTTTAAGTATGGGCTACACGATATCGCCATACGCAACATGGAATTGGTCATTGCGGGTGTTGTCCAGGCCAGCCTGCCGAAAGAGGCCGATGAGGACCTGCCCACACACTGGCGCGCGTCAATGGAACAGCTGTCAGCTAATGCCCACGCCTGCTATCGTCATCTGATTTATGATACCCCAGCATTTATGCAGTTTTTCGAGCAGGCTACCCCTATTCTCGAATTAGGCTGGCTCAATATCGGCTCACGCCCGGCGCGTCGTACCAAAGGACGAGGCATTGAAGAGTTACGCGCCATTCCCTGGGTCTTCTCCTGGATGCAGAGCCGCTACGTACTGCCAAGCTGGTATGGCGTGGGACGCGCCCTCAGTGATTTTGTCAACGCGGACGCGACTCATCTGTCCCTCTTACAACAAATGTATCACGAGTGGCCTTTTATGCATGCTTTCCTGGATAATCTGCAAATGACGCTCTCTAAAGCTGATATGCATATTGCACAACACTATGCCACGCTGGTTGATGATCGCGACCTGCGCCAGCAGATGTCAGAAGAGATCCAGAACGAGTATGAGCGCACGCGCGATATTGTTGTGCGTATCGTGGGCGGCAAAGAGTTACTCGATAATTCCCATGTCCTCCAGGAGTCCATTCGGCGGCGCAACCCTTACGTTGACCCATTGAGCTACTTTCAGGTCACACTGCTACGCCGCTTGCGCGCACTCGGTGGTCCATTGATGTTAACGCCCGAAGAACTGGAACAAGCCGACGAGATGGCTAGCGAACGCGCCCGCCTGACCTATGCCGTCTTGTTGACTATTAACGGCATAGCGGCTGGTGTGCGCAATACAGGCTAAGGCCAAATCTGGCAATTAAAGGGGGGAAAATCCTGCGCAAATTGCGGTGGTGGACACGGCGGCCACGGCGGGTCCATCCCTGGCGATTGAGGTTGCATAAAATGCGGACGTGGAAATAACGGCATTTGTGGGTCGGGATTTACCTGCGCGGGCGGCGATACGGGTTGCGTCGCCGGGCCCGCGTTGGGATTTCCTGACGTACAAAACGCAAACGTGCCGTTATTGGTGGCACTGCTGACCGTACACACGATCTGCTGGGCCGACGTTGTGAGCGCATTGACCAATGGGATGCTCTGCACACCCATCCAGAATGCTCCGCCCAGCAATGCCAACCCCAGCAGCGCGACCCAACCACGTCCCATTGTATGGCGCGCACGCGGAACAATTTTTCCCCGCCGCGGATGAAATTCTATCACCTGCAGATCATCATCCGCACTTTGCAGATCATAGGCAGGCAAATGTAATGGTGCTGGCGTGCCAGCAGGCCCTCCGTGTGACTGAGTTCGACTACCTATCGGTTCAGTTAACGCGCTATGAAATGTGTCGTTGCGATCTATTGGCTGCATCATTCCTCTCCCTCTGCATCTGCCATCTGCACGTTTTAACGGCAATGGAGGTAACATGCAACGTCTATACAACCTGTGCCAGGCATGATATGATGCATTGAAGCCAGGCGGGCAGGCCCAGGCAGACAATAAGAAAGGAGACGAGATACGCTATGCCACGTTATTTCTCGCGTGAAGAAGCCGAGGCTCTCTTGCCACAGATTAGTCGGGTGCTATACCAGATTCAAGAGACACGACAAGCATTGCAGGGCACGGAAGAGGAACTCACAAACTTGCGTTTACAGGCAATGGGCAACGGACATCATCTAAGCGAGCGCATGATAGACGCGCAAAAGAGACAGGCACAGCATACACGATATCTCAACGAGCTAGTTGTAATGGTTCATGACTTCGGTTGCGAATTAAAAGATCCCGATACAGGCTTGATTGATTTTCTCAGTCTGCGCGACGGCCAGGAAGTCTACCTCTGCTGGCGTCTGGGTGAGGAACGGATTCTCTACTGGCATTATCTGCACACGGGCTTCATGGGCCGTCAACCGCTTTAGAAGAAGAGAACATTGCCATGACCACTGTCAAGGATGCACTAGAACAGGCGATACAGCGTTTGATCCAGGCGAACAGTGCTGCACAAGAGACACGCGGCGCGCGCCTGGATGCTCAACTTTTGCTCAGCCATGTCACAGGCTACGAGCGCGCACATCTCTATGCCTATCCTGAACGTGTGTTAGCTGACGAACAAGAACGTGCCTTTTTCGCCCTTATCGAGCGCAGACAACAGGGCGAACCGCTGGCGTACCTTGTGGGACACAAAGAATTTTACGGGCTGGACCTGCTCGTCGATCAGCGCGTGTTGATTCCACGCCCAGAGACGGAACTGCTGGTTGAGGCGGCATTACGCTTTGTGCGCGCGCGCCTGGATAGTGGGGAACAGCCACTTGTCGCCGATATCGGCACAGGCAGCGGTGCTATCCCTATTGCCCTCGCTGTCGCAGAGCCACGTCTGCAACGCATCTATGCCTGCGATATCTCGACCGACGCGCTCACAGTTGCACGGGCAAACTGCCAGCGACAGCATGTAGAGGAGCGAATTAGCCTGTGTGAAGGTGATCTGCTTGCCGCCCTGCCCGAAGCGGTTGACCTGCTCACCGCCAACCTGCCCTATGTGGGAACCGAGGAAATAACTCAGCTTGCTCCCGACGTACTGCACTATGAACCACATCTCGCGCTCTTTAGTGGACCGAAAGGGCTAGGACTATTGTACCGTTTTTTTGCGCAGGCCAAAGAATTTGATAAGCTGAAAGAGAAAGGTAGTATTCTCGTCGAAATAGGATATCAACAGAAAGCGGACCTGACACTGTATATTCACGAGCTTTGGCCCCACGCAACTGTCGTCGCGCAACAGGACTACGCTGGCTGGGACCGCCTGTTACAAATATATCTGTAAATCGCGTGATGAACTATAGCTTGTTATAAAAACATTTTCTTCCATAGGAAATACATAAACAAAAGCATGGAAGCTGAACGTTACATTATTACAACGATGTAAGAGCTTTCATTGACAGTAGGAACAATGGTATGATACAAGCATCACTATTTCGCGCATACACAACATATCTACCCTTTTTGCCTTTTCCCCTTCCTGATCTAGCTGTCTTACTAATGGGCAGTATTTTTGCCTTTTTACTCGCGTATCTCAGCACCTTTGGCGTCATATACCTTTGTAAACGCATGGGGTGGCTTGGAAAACAGGAAGAGGGCCGACCGCGCGACCAGATGCCACGGTTGGGTGGGGTTGCCATCTTTGTAGGATTTGTGATCGCCTCGCTGCTCTTTTACGTCGATGGAGCTATTCCGCAAAAAGAGGTCGTCAGCTATTGGCTTTTGCTCGCAGGCTCGTTGCTTATCGTGCTCGTCCATGCCTATGACGATGTGAAGGGCCTCAAACCGCTTCCCAAACTCCTGGCACAAACGGTTGCCGTCATCATCATTCTGGGACCCGGTTGGACAGTCATCAACGGTGTCACGCACTACATGTTTCACGGCGTGCTACTCTTTGGCTTTAGCAACCCCTTTGGAGCGGCCATCTACCATAAAAACCTGCCCTGGTATTACGAGCCGGAAATCACGCTGTTTATCCATCAGCCAGTCATTAGCTGGCTGGCCGTTCCTGCCATCATTTTTACCTGGTTCTGGATGGCAGGCATGATGAATACCGTCAACCTGATCGACGGTCTGGACGGTCTGGCAACGGGAGTTGTCGCCATCGTGGGCCTGTTCATCACGATTATTAGCTGGACATTGGGCCAGCATAGTATTGCCATCCTTTCCGCCATCTTTACGGGAGCAACACTCGGTTTCCTACCCCATAACTGGAACCCCGCAAAAATCTACATGGGCGATAGCGGCTCTCAGTTCCTCGGCCTCTGTCTCGCCGTCCTCTCGATTATCGGCGGCGCAAAGGTTGCCCTGGCCCTGATGATCCTCGGTATTCCCATCCTCGATGTCGCGATTGTAATGATCAACCGCGTGCGCCGTGGACAGCACCCTCTGCACTATGACAAGACGCACCTGCATTATCGCTTGCTGGCAACCGGGTTGAGCGTGCGCCAGATCTGCTATCTCTTCTATGGCCTGACCATCATCTTCGGTGTGTTGGCCCTGCAACTGCCGCGCATCTACAAGTTCGTCGGTTTGGGCATGGTTGGTATCGCAATGGTTGCCCTGATCGGCTGGATTGACTACCGCCAACGCGAACGCGGTTTGCATATCAAACTTGGCGGTCCCGATCTCAAACCTAAAAGCGACGGTGAGCAGGTTCCTTCGACAGAAGAGAACGTGCTTGAGCCATCCGAGAGTGTCTTAAATAGTGAGGTTTCATAAGAAAATGCGGCACGGCACACAGATATCCATGTGCCGTGCCGCATTTTCTTCTGTCGGCTGTTACTGCGTGACGAGACGCGCGGCATCTTCGGCAAACATGCGTTTGAGGAAGTAGCCCGTGTAGGACTGCTCCTGCGCGGCAACCTCTTCGGGCTTCCCCTCAGCCACGACATAGCCGCCACGCTCTCCGCCCTCTGGTCCGAGATCAATCAGCCAATCCGCACTCTTAATCACGTCCAGATTATGCTCGATTACGACAAGCGAATTGCCAGCATCCACAAGACGTTGCAAAACTTGCAGCAGACGCTCCACGTCGGCAAAGTGCAGGCCCGTCGTTGGCTCGTCAAGAATGTACATCGTGCGGCCCGTTGCGCGCCGTGCCAGTTCCGTCGCCAGTTTTACGCGCTGCGCCTCACCACCGGAAAGCGTGGTGGCGGGTTGCCCCAGACGCATATAGCCCAGACCCACATCGTTCAATGTCTTCATCTTGTTATAGATAGACGGCACATTGGCAAAGAACTCGGTGGCCTCTTCGATAGTCATATCCAGCACATCGGCAATGCTCTTGCCTTTATAATGAATCTCTAGAGCCTCGCGATTGTAGCGTTTGCCCTGACAGACTTCACAGGGGACATAGACATCGGGCAGAAAGTTCATCTCAATCTTGACGATGCCCTCACCCTTACAAGCTTCACAACGTCCACCCTTGACGTTGAACGAGAAACGACCCGGCGTATAGCCACGGATACGCGCCTCTGGCACCTGCGCGAACAGGTCACGAATAATCGTAAAAGCGTTCGTGTAGGTGGCGGGATTGGAGCGCGGTGTGCGCCCAATCGGTGACTGATCAATATCAATTACCTTGTCCAGGTATTCAAGTCCTTCAATGCTATCGTGTGCCCCTGGCTTATCGTGTGCGCGGAAGAAGACATGTGAGAGCTTACGATACAGGATATCTGTCACCAGCGTACTCTTGCCGGAACCAGAGACGCCCGTGACAACAACAAACTTGCCCAGCGGGATCTCAACCGAGATATTCTTGAGATTATTCTCACGCGCCCCCTTGATGACAAGGTTTAAGCCATTCCCAGCGCGTCGCATCGGCGGAATCGCCACCTCTTTGCGCCGGGAGAGATAATCACCCGTCAGCGAATTAGTGTTTGCCACAATCTGTTCATAGGTTCCCTCCGCGACAACGTGGCCGCCATGCTCACCCGCCCCAGGACCAATGTCAATGATATAATCGGCGGCACGCATCGTATCCTCGTCATGTTCCACCACCAACAACGTATTGCCCAGATTGCGCAGACGCACCAGTGTCTTAATCAGGCGATCATTGTCGCGCTGATGCAGGCCGATACTTGGCTCATCCAGGATATACAGCACCCCCATCAAGCCTGAGCCAATCTGTGTCGCCAGGCGAATGCGCTGCGCCTCTCCGCCGGAGAGACTGGCGGCGGCACGACTGAGCGTCAGATAGTCCAGACCCACATCAATCAGGAATTGCAGACGGGCGCGAATCTCTTTTAGGACCTGCCGCCCAATGAAACGCTCGCGATCCGTCATGGCAGTCAAAGCCAGCGGACCCGTCGTGTCGATAGGCGTCAGGGGATCAGGCAGAGCCTGCTCGCTTTCCTTCGCTTCGACAGCACGCTTTGCGCTTTTTTTCTTGCCCGTCCCGTTTGTGGGAGCAGGCTCAAGCGCGCTGAGAACGGGCATCACGACAGGCAAGCCCGGATTATCGCCCGTCTCCAGTTCGGCAAAAAAGCGTTGCGCCGTCACTATCGAGAGATTGGAGACCTGTACAATGTTGCGACCGCCGACCGTGACCGCCAGAGCCTCTGGCTTGAGACGCGCCCCGCGACAGGTTGGGCAGATACGCCCAGACATGTAGCTCTCGATCTCCTCGCGCACGCCATCGCTCGCGGTCTCTTTATAGCGTTTGTCCAGATTAGCGATCACGCCCTCGAAGTGCACGTTATAGGTGCGTGCGCCGCCATGCTGGGGAGTATAGCGAATCGCCAGCGTATCGGGTATACCGTAGAGAATCTTCTGCCGTATCTGCTCATCCAGTTCGCGCCAGGGTGTATTGAGGCTAAATTGATAGCGTTCCGCTAGCGCATCGAGAGTCGCGGTATGCCAGGAACTACTGTTTACGACCTTGCTCCACGGGGCAATCGCACCGTCGGCAATACTCAACTCAGGATGAGTCACAATCAGTTCGGGGTCAATCTCCTGCTGCACACCCAACCCTGTACAGGTTGGGCAGGCACCATGTGGACTGTTAAAGCTAAAGGTGCGCGGCGCAATCTCCGGCAGGCTAATGCCACAATAGACACAAGCCGCTTTCTCAGAGAAGAGAATTTCTTCACCATCAATCACTGAGACCAGCACAACACTGTTACCGAGCTTGAGCGTTGTCTCCAACGAGTCGGTCAGACGTTGGCGGAAGGCCGGGTCTACCTCTTCTTGTGGACGTAAGCTCTCAGCCAAACGGGCGTCATGCGCGGCCTCACCCGCACCATTATGTGTCGCATTGACATCATACAGGGCGGGATGTTCCGCGACCATGCGCAGAGGTGAAGACTCATCATGCTGCTCATCTTCATTGCCCTGTCTGCTACTTTTGCGGATAATCAAGCGATCCACCACAACTTCAATCGTGTGCTTCTTTTGCTTGTCAAGCTCGATCTCTTCACTCAGATCCACGATCTTACCATCGACACGCACGCGCACATATCCTGAGCGGCGCATCTCCTCAAAGATACTCTTATATTCGCCCTTGCGCCCCTGCACCAGCGGAGCCAGCAGCAGAATACGTGAGCCATTCGGCAGACTCAGCACCGCGTCTACAATCTGCTGCACCGTCTGGCGACTGACTTCGCGTCCACATTTGGGACAGTGCTGATGGCCCACACGGGCATAGAGCAGACGCAGGTAATCATAAATCTCGGTTACTGTACCGACGGTCGAGCGCGGGTTGTGTGTCGCACCCTTCTGATCTATCGAGATAGCGGGTGATAGCCCATCAATATGGTCGACATCCGGCTTCTCCATCTTGTCTAGAAACTGGCGTGCATAGGCTGAGAGCGACTCGACATAGCGGCGTTGCCCTTCGGCGAAAATGGTATCGAAAGCCAGACTACTCTTCCCTGAACCGGAGAGGCCTGTGATGACCACCAACTTATCGCGTGGGATGGTCACATCAATATTTTTGAGATTATGTTCGCGTGCGCCGCGAATAACTATTTTATCTTGGGGCATATATTTGAACCATCCAATAATTAATAGGCTACATGAACAAATACCACTACCCACACACTACGCTGGTAGTTTCTTACGCAAATTACAAACAAACGTTCCATACAACAGTACAACACTTGTTCCATCACGTCAAGAGGTACTACTTGACTCCGCTCGCTTCCACTGAGATACCCCACGAAGCGTTGCAGTTGGCTCTATAGCAGTGAGACCCAGACATTCAGAAATGGGTAGAGGAAGACAGACTATAAGAGAAAACAACGTATAGAGTAGCTATTATTTCCCATTGTGCTGCGTATTTCTTCTCATTACGCCATACTTAGCAGTGGGCAATCATCCGAATATGCTACAATGTAGAGTATATTTAGGACAAGGTGCCAATCTTATAGAACCTTCAAATACTATAGAGGTTAAACAACTTCATGAGCATGGATATAGAACTTGACTTCGAGAAACGTTATCGCCTGCATCGCGAAGTCATCGAAACACTCGTTCTGACGGTCTTAATGTTTCTGGTCATTCGTCTTGCGGTTCAAAATTTTCAGATTGATGGTACCAGCATGGAGTCTACGCTGCATAACAGTGAACTGGTACTGGTTGATAAATGGACCTATCATTTTCATGCTCCCCAACGTGGCGATGTAGTTGTTTTCGATGCACCGCCCCAACCCGGCACGGACTATATCAAACGCATTATTGCGGTCCCAGGCGATGTGATCACCGTTAATAACGGTGTTCCAACGGTTAACGGCGTGACGCTCAAAGAGTTTTACGTAGCGCCTTGTCACTTAGGGGCGTATTTCTCAGATCAGCCCGTCAATCACGAGGTTGTCCCGCCCAATGATTATTTCGTCATGGGCGATAATCGTATTGGCAGCTATGACTCGCGCTCGTGGGGCTTTGTACCCGCAAAAAATATCGTTGGCCGCGCCGCTCTCGTCTACTGGCCGCTTAGACAGGATAACTATGGGCTATTAGCTAACGCCAGCTCGGTCTTTGCGCATGTGCCAAATCCTACTCATACCTCGGCAACACCTTCACCTCTCCCATTTACACTCTCCTTTACCAGCAGTTCGTTCGCCACTCTATTCACAACGCCCACGCTCTCCTCTCACCCGCATACGCATACTGTCGATATGGATAGTGTGTTTCTTCTCGCCATGCCCGCTCTTTACGTGGTATGCTATCGTTATCGCAAGAAACGCAATAAGCACTGATGATACAATATGGCATCTCTTCTGAGAGCTATCGGGGAGAGTTTTGTGGAAAACGTATCCAAATTTGAAGCGCGTTATCGCCTTGTTCGCGAAGTCATCGAAACAATCGTCCTGACACTACTACTCTTTTTTATTATCCGTCTCGCCGTGCAAAACTTCAATATTGACGGCCATAGCATGGAACCCAGCCTGCATAACAATGAGCTTATTCTTGTTGATAAATGGTCCTACCAACTTCACCCACCTGCACGGGGAGACGTAATCGTTTTCGTAGCCCCACCCAATCCCTCTCAAGACTACATCAAACGCATCATTGGCCTACCGGGCGATATTATTTCCATTCACGGCAATACGGTAATCGTTGATGGTCAGACACTCAGTGAAACCTACGTAGCCCCACAAAACCAGGGCAACCCTTATCCATCCTTTAGCAATCGGCTCGTGCCACCCAACGCTTATTTTGTGTTGGGCGATAATCGCGCAGGTAGCTCGGACTCTCGTGATTGGGGGTGCGTGCCGCGCCAAAATATTATTGGTCGCGCCGCTATTGTCTACTGGCCGCTCGGCGAGAACAACACAGGCTTATTACCCAGCGTTGCCTCTGTCTTCGCCCACGTGCAAAGCGCACCACTCGCCTCTACCCACACAGCAATGACAGGCGATAGTGTCTGTCCTATCATCACGCAACCCACAGCGCGCAGCGCGCAGATCACGCCTCTATCGCCAAACGTGCCACTTTTACCACCAGATAGCCCGCTCCTACTGCTCGTTTCCTGCCTTATTTTCCTTCAAATTTACACGCGCAGTTCACACCAGCAGCATATCCATCTCATGATCTTTTAGCACCACGTTACTAACGGTGTGATGAATGCGCGTCAGGGCGGTTGCAATATGTGTATTGATGAGATTTGCGATATCATCAGGCGATAAGATCAGCGAAACAAGCGTATTCACGGTCACATTTGTCAGTTGCAACTGCCCATTGACCACTTTTGGTACGCCCGTAATCTTGCCAGTCAGCCCATAAACCTGGAAAGTGATCTGAATACCAGCAGGCGAAATTTGCGCCTGTGTATTCTGTATTGGCAGAGAAGAGGGAATATTCAGTGTGATAAATGTATTTAAGGTTGATTCCGAGACAAGCACCGGGCCAGGAGGAATGAATGGAATGAGTGTCAATTGGTTGATTGTGCCATTCATTGCCTGATCGAGTTGTGAGACGGCCATACTATTGAGATAAGGCCGCAAAGCGAATGTCCAACCTGCGACAAGCAAAATCAGTAAGAGTACGACAGTCGCAACACATCCTAATAGACATCCTGCACGACGACCGCCTTTTGCAGGCGAGACGACGGCTGGTCGTGCTCTAGCGGCCTGCCCCTGCCCCTGAAAATATGGTAAAGGCGAAGGACTGGCTGCGCCAGGTTGCGCCCATGGGGCAGGTGGTTGCCCTTCACTACCTCTACCAGCGGTCGCTCCTCCTAGCATCACAGGTTGCGTTGGAGCGATATCATAGGCAGGCAATGTCGGTTGCATAGGCTGTACGGGTATTACCGGCGATCCAGGAGGCTGCGGAGTTTGCGTGGCCTGTGGCTCAGGCGTAGTTGGCAGTTGCGACGGGGAAGAAATCTGCTGCCCCCCTACCTGCTGCGAAATCACAACAGGATAACCACATTTACTGCAAAAGCGGGCATGCTCGATTAGTGGCGTATTGCAACGTACACAATTCATTGGCACTATCCTCATCGTCTCAAGATGTCTATCCTTGTTTCCAAGAACTAGTATACGCCTTTCAATGCCCTTGCGTCTATGGAATACCACACAAGAAGAGAATTGTTATAACTCTCGACGCAAAATTTCATCCATTGAAGCGAGAATGGTAGCACGCATTTGTGCATCGGCGGCAATCACCTGCCGCACCTGCTCAATCAGCAACTGTTCCTGGGCTGGGGGTAGTGCGTAACCATAGCGTTCATGTACAGCAACAGCGGCGGCACGCTTGAGCTTCTCATCTTCGCTCAAGACAGGCATTGGGATACGTTGGGTGCTGCGCTCGCTTGTCACCCCCGGTGGGCTATCACCAAGCAGCGGCTTGATACCATCAGCGGCGAACGGAACCTGAGAGCCAATCAGGTGTGCGGAATAGGGGGTTGCGCGCTCCACGAGAACAGTAACGCGCTGTTGTTCCTCGTCCAGAGCGGTAATGGTGCCTTCAAGGTACATAACTTCTGGCGCGCCCCAATACACACGCTCTCCCTTATGCAGGATCATGAGTCTCGACTCCTATTTCTGCTATACTGTACGCTACTACACTTTGATATACGAGAGAAAGTAGCGGGAGTTCCAATGTTAATAGCTCTGTCTTAGCAATCCCACGAAGTGGGGAACCTGTTTCTCCAAAATATTCAGTAGTTCTACGAGCGTAATAGGAGGATGACGTAAGTTTTGTGCTTGTTTTACAATCAGGTACATTATTTCCTGCGGATACTGATAGAAGAGGTTACACAAAAAAGTATCTGGCGACTGAGCTTCTATCTCAAATTGAGATAAATGTTCTAAACGAAAATGCCTCAGATAGAGTATCACGAGGTGCAGCCTGTATAAGAACACATGCATCAATTACAGCAACGGGAGACGACATACAAAGTACCTCTCACATGTTTTACAGAGTCTGACTGATTTTAAAGATCGTACAAGCCCAGTTCCTGGCTCATTTGAGTTAGTTCAGCTAATTTCTGTTCACGCTCCCTATCGCGATGACTTTTATATCTCATTAAATCACTATAGCGAATACGGCGATGTGTCCCTACTTTGGTAAAAGGTATTTCGCCATTTTCGAGCAATTTAATAAGATACGGTCGAGAGATATTTAATAGGTCAGCCGCCTCTTGCGTCGTAAGCTCATTGCTCATCAGCATTACAGCAACAGTTTCACCACGCGCAAGATGATGAACAATATGCATAAGCACATGAAAAACCGACTCTGGTAACTCTACCTCTTCTCCCTGCAATCCCACCAGTTTAGGAGTGCTATGACCAAGTACGCCCTCTAATTTTCTTAATGTTGGAATATCTCCCTCATTAGCCACAATCAATTCGCGTTCCATGGCAGCCATTTTATTTCTCTTTCATTGCAATCTTTATACAGTAACAACTATTCACATAGTAGCATATACCACCAGATAAACGCAATATTCGCAACTCGTGAAATATTTGCCGTAGCTTCCGTAGTTCTATAGAGAGCAGCAACATCTCCCCATTTTCATGGCACGCAAAATATGATATCTTACCAAAGGTATTTCGGTCGAACACTTCTGATCCACGCGCCGTTAGAGCGCATATTGTAGAGGACTCATCAACACAATTATGCACGAGAAAAGTTTACTCACACTGGAGTATCCCAAAATCCTGGCGAAGGTCGCAGGCGAAGCGGCTTTTTCCGCCAGCAAAGAATTGGTGCTGGCATTGGAGCCAACACCCAATATTGACGAGGCGCGGCGACGTCTCGCCTATACCACAGAAGCAAGCAATTTGCTTGATCTACACACCGATACTGGTGTGCGTGGTGCGCATGATATTCGCCCCTTTCTGGCTCGTGCTGCTCGTGATGGAGTTCTCACTCCCAGCGATCTGCTCGAAGTCATGGAGACCGTGCGCAGTTCACTTTTTGTAGCGCGTCAACTAGAGAAGCTAGATGCCGAGGTTTTCCCGCTCCTGCACGCTCTGGGTGCGGCGATACCACAGCGTCCACGCATAGCGCAGCGCATTGAGGAGACGATCAGCGACGAAGGAGCGGTCCTGGATACCGCCAGCCCCGCCCTGCGCAAAATCCGCTTTGACCTGCGCGGCGCGAACCAGCGTTTGCAGGAGCGTTTGCGCACCCTCGTGAACGAGTTTGGACATGCCCTGCAGGACCCGATTATCACGATTCGCAATGATCGCTACGTCATTCCTGTCAAAGCTGAGAATCGCAGTCAGGTGCGCGGTATCGTTCATGACCAGTCATCCAGTGGCGCGACCGTCTTTGTCGAACCGATGGTCGTGGTAGAACTTAATAACCGCATCCGCGAATTGCAGATTGAGGAACGGCAGGAGATCGAGCGTATTCTACGAGTTCTTTCGCACGAGATTGGCCTGGAACACGACGCATTACAGGCCGCTGTCGAACTGCTGGCCGAGTTTGATCTGCATATGGCGAAGGCTCGCTACAGCCGCCTGACACGCTCTAATGCCCCACGCCTCAATGATAGCGGTCGCATCGACCTGCGCAACGCACGCCATCCTTTACTCACAGGCAAGGTGGTTCCCACAAACTTCCATCTAGGGCGTGACTTCTTTATGGTTGTGATTACTGGCCCTAACACGGGTGGTAAAACCGTTGCCCTTAAAACAGTGGGCTTGCTGACCCTGATGGCCCAGGCGGGCATGCATATTCCCGCAGATTACGACTCTGAGGTCGCAGTGTTCGCAGATATCTTCGCGGATATCGGTGACGAGCAGAGCATTGAGCAAAGTTTAAGTACCTTCTCGTCACACCTGAGCCGCATTATCGAGATTTTGCGGCGCGTCCAAGATGAGAAACAGCGCGGCGCGTTAGAGATTCGCGGGAAACTCTCCGAGACCCTGACAAAGCAGAATGAGCAGCAACGCGCAAACGTGCTGGTACTGCTGGACGAATTAGGTGCGGGAACCGACCCCAGCGAAGGCTCAGCCCTGGCGCGTGCCATCCTGACCTACCTGCTGGAACGCTATGTCACGACCGTTGCGACCACGCACTACTCGGAACTCAAGGCTTTTGCCCACGAACAGCCCAATGTCGTCAACGCCTCGGTCGAGTTTAACGTCGAGACGCTTTCACCAACCTACAAGCTCAGTATTGGCCTGCCAGGACGTAGTAACGCGCTGGCTATCGCCAATCGTTTGGGCCTGGATACTAGCATCATCGAACGCGCACGCGAATTTCTGGGGAGCGCGGGCGTGCGCATGGAGAGCCTGCTAGAAGGGCTACAAACAGAGCGTAAGAGCTTGGAGGATGAACGCTATCGCACGAGCATGGAACGTGTGGAGGCCGAATATCAGCGCAAACAGCTTGAAGAGGAGCGTTACAAGCTCGAAGAGCAGCGCGTGCGTATCCTGAACGAGGCCCGTGCCCAGGCACGCCGCGAACTGGATGAGATACAGACCGCGCTGGCAAAGATCAAGATTGACGCGCAACGGCCTAGCATCTCGCGCGAGCATCTAAGCAACGCTCGCCAGATCGCACACCGCCTGGAAGAGAAGGTCATCGCGGTTCCAGAAGCCCAGCGGCCACGACAACGCACGCAAGAGGCTGAGCTTTCACCGGAAGAGCTGAATAGGCCGCTCCAGATCGGCGACATGGTGCGCGTCCTCAACTTTGGGCAGAACGCGGAACTGCTTGGCGTCTCAGCCGACCGCAACGAGGCCGAGGTGCAGATGGGAGCCATGCGCTTCCGTGTCAATATCGACAATATTGAGCGTGTCAGTAAACGTAAGGCGAAGGAGACAGAACAGAGTGCGCCCTCTATCGTGGCACCACGCTACGAGGATCGTCCCGCGGTTGATTTACAACTCGATATGCGTGGCTGGCGTGTAGAGCACGCTCTTGAGGAACTGGAAACCTATCTTAACGATGCGGCACTGGCAGGCATGGGGTCAGTACGTATCGTGCATGGCAAGGGTACAGGAGCATTGCGGGCCGCCGTGCGCGAACAACTCCAGCATCATCCGCTGGTGAAATCGTTTGCCTCCGCTCCCGCCAACGAGGGCGGCGACGGCGTGACCATTGTCAAGCTAAGCGCATAACGTTAAACGAATAACACACCATTATTGCCTGTGGGGACCAATTATCGTGTTGAAAAAATAATGCGGATATGGTTGGGCGTGATGGAATCACGCCCTCGTCCCCGTTCGTATGGCCTCCCAGGCGGTTTCATACATAGATAAGGCGTGACGATGAAATTTTTCAACACCATCATCGCATCCACGGGCGATAAGGGGGTGTTATCAAACATGAGTCATCCCGAAATGGAGAAGTGGTTGAGCTTATTGGTAATAAGCTCAACCACTTCTCCATTTCGGGATGACTCATGTTTCCTCATAAAACACTTTTACGCGCTTTTATCCACTTCTTCATCGGAAGCAGAGAAATGAATCTCCAAGGCCTTGTTGATGAAACGTGCCACTGTCGCCTCTTGATGGATTAGCACGGCAGGGAGTGTGATGTCACGTTTGAAATTGCCGATCTCGACAATCATCTCATCGCCCTTTTTCGTCATTAGCACCTTGTTCATCTCCACATGCGGCAACGGCAGGCGCAAGACATAGTGATCACCCTCGCGTACCACTTCCTGTACGGGACCGCGATAGAAGACCTGTGTGGGGTCTTGCTCGCCAAAGATGGTCTGGGCCAGTTCTCCCAACGCCTCAATGCCGAGGATTTCCCGCGAGCGATACGGAGCCTCCCAGACAGGCAGTGGGGCAAAGGTCTGGTGAATCTGCTGGCGTAGCTTTTCTTGCGTCTGATACATCTCCTGCATAAATTGATCTTGATAATTGCCGGGTTGGAGTACGCGGTTACAGACAACGCCATCGATTGGATAGCCAAACAAGGCCAGATAGGTCTCTGCGCGCAGAGCTTCTTTGATTACCATACGCTCAGGATTTACAACAGGGCGATATGAACTGGTATTGGGATCACCTAAAACATCGCGCAGGGCCTTCACGCGCTCGCTAAGGAGTTTGACCGACTCAAGAATTTCCGTATTGGGCAGCACGGCTTTGAGCAGGGGACGCGCTAGACTGAGCGTACTGCTCTGCAAACCAGAAAGGCGACCAGCATACCACTGGAAGGTGTCGGGCATACTGAGCAGGCGCACAGTCTCACCTGTCGGGGCTGCATCAATCACGACAACGTCAAAATCACCATCGCGTGCGTTGCGATAGATGTTAATTAAACTGACTATCTCATCCATGCCAGGAATAAGAGCCAGTTCCTCCGCCATGACGGCGTTAATGCCTTGTTTGCGTAAAGCTTTGCTCATTGAGTCTTGCAGTTTGCCCCAACCGCGTCGCATCTCGTCCAAGACATTGACCTCCTGCGCCCACAGGTTTGTCTTTAGTTCCATTGGCTCCGACGTGAGAGAGGTAGTAAGACAATCAGCGAGGCTATGAGCGAGGTCCGTACTCACCACCAGCGTGCGCTTGCCCAACGCGGCGGCACGAACGGCGGTTGCGGCTGCAACGGTGGTTTTGCCCACGCCGCCCTTACCCAGGTAAAGAATGATACGCATAGAAATCCTTACTTTGTATTGCTATCTATTTTCAGCCAGCTTGTTTTCTGAGTGCTACTGACTAGCACTACCAAAAAACATTGATTTTGTAGGCATGTCATACTATCTACGTTCACTACTTAGTAGTGGTTTTATTTTTTATGTTACCAGTATTGCCCGCGCCGTGCGTCTCCTTATAAACAATACAATGCGTAGCAAGATGAGAGCCAGGATAAGTAGTATTCCGTTGATGCCAATGCTCTCGCGCGCGAGAAAAGCACAAGGCGTGATAAGTCACGCCTCTACACAGTAAGGATTGTGGGTGGAGAACTTCTACCCGTATAGAGTATATGAATGGAGGCGATTAATGCGCCAGGAACAGGTGATGGAAGCTTACGATTACTGTCGTCGGGTGACACAACAGGCATCGAAGACATTTTACTGGGGTTCAGTCTTCTTGCCACACCCCAAAAGGCGGGCGATTTGGGCAGTCTATGCCCTCTGCCGTGTAGTCGATGATATTGTGGATGAGGCAATTGACGCACCGCGTGTCGGCCATCTGCTCGGCTCTGCCTCTCCTCGCTCCGCACTGGACTCCTGGCGTCAGTCTCTCAAACATATTTATGAGCATGGGGGCGACAACAAAGGCTTCATTCAACTTGCATGGAGCGACATGCTTGAAACATACTCCGTGCCACTAGAACCCGCCCTCGAACTGATTGATGGTGTCGAAATGGACCTGACGACAAACCGCTACCAGACATTTGATGACCTCTACCTCTATTGTTATCGCGTCGCGGGCACAGTTGGGTTATTAACTGCCCCCATCTTTGGCTACCAGGACCCCGCAGCACTCGACCGCGCCGTTGAACTAGGTGTTGCACTACAACTTACCAACATCTTGCGCGATGTCGGCGAAGATGCGCGCAAAAATCGTGTCTATATACCACAAGAGGAGATGCAGCGGTTCGGTTATACAGAAGAGGAGCTAATGCGCGGAGTGATTAATCCCGCGTTTTGCGAACTCATCCGCTTCCAGATGGCGCGTGCCGAAGAGTATTATCAGCATGCGCAGTCAGGCATCGCCATGCTCGATGCGGACTGCCGTCTTGCCGTCACGCTCAGCAGCACACTCTATCGCCATATTCTCGACCGTATTCGCCTGAACAACTATAACGTGTTTACTAAACGCGCCAGTGTGCCCCTCAAGACGAAACTGGCCGCGGCGTCCCAGTACTGGTTTCAACAGCAACTGGCGATGCGCGCCAAAAGCACGGTGTAGTAAAAGACACACGAGGGGTCAAACGCACATGTATGCGCTTGACCCCTCGTGTGTCTTTAGATAAATTAACCCTCAAGTTTGCCGCTCGTCACCATTAACTTGAGAAACTCCAGGTGACGCACAATTTCTACACGGTCGCTACCGCCCGTCTGATACCATTGTCGAAGCCAGAGAAGAGAAATAATCTCATCATCGCTAAAACCGTTCCGAGTGAGCATGTCCATCTCTGCAGCGGTATCATCTATATGCTTTACTATTTCAAGTGGTCTTGTGTTCATAATTATTGTCCTCTTCATTTTCTGCCGTTACTGGCATATACCGCACTGCATTTTCCGCTTACCTTGCTTATGTTCAATATCGGCCTTCGCGTGAGGAACATTGCTCTAAATAGAGATCTTTCGGCATTGCCCTCACAAAATACAAGGTCGTAATAAATTAATCCTGCACACCCTTTCCTCTACATACTTAGTGTAAGCGGAGATACGCACAATTTCTATCTACTATATGACGCCAAAAAGGTGAAATATGTCACTTTTCAGTTTGCTCATATTGCTTGTCAGGCTTATTCGCCAGTTTCATCTATGAGCTATCTGACCTATTATACGTATGAGAAGCCTTTTAGGTTCCATTTCTAGCTAACAACATTGCACATTTGACGCCCTTACTCTCTATAACACGAATGACACGGAACAAATTTTCCTGCTACACATTGATACACGATCCACACGACACTAATTTCGTTCCGCGCCCATCATGCCCTATACTATATGAACGCCACAGAGAGCAAAAATGAGTAGTATCTGGTCAAAATTTATCTAGTATACACGGGCTAAGAATCGCAGACACAAAAACGATACCTGCAAAACTACATGCCATACAGGATGATAGATGCAATACAAACAAGGCGCACACAGGGCAACCGCGAAGGGTCGCCCCTACAATGATACGTCGCATGTATTACCCGTAATCATTGTAGGGGCGACCCTCGCGGTTGCCCTGCGCATATGTTGCCGTCTTGCTATTGCACTTGTGTGATAGGCTACGTTTAGCGGTTGCGGATCACAATGTTTGCCAGACGCCCCGGCACATAAATCACTTTCTGCACCGTTGCATCACCGATAAAGCCCAGAACTTTCGGATTGTTCAGTACCTGCTTGCGCACCTCTTCCTCGCTGATATCCTGCGCTACCTCAATGCGCTCGCGCACCTTGCCGTTGACCTGCACGACCAGCGTAAAGGTATCGTCCACCGTCATCGCCTCGTCATACATCGGCCAGAACGAGGTGTGGATGCTGTCCGCGTGGCCCGTCATGTGCCACAGTTCCTCGGTCATATGCGGAGCCATCGGAGCCAGCAGTTGCATCATCGTCTCCAGCGTGCGTCGATAAGCCGCTGTGCGTGCCACAGGCTCGTTTTGCTGCTTAATCAGCGCGTTGTTGCACTCCATCAGTGCCGCCAGTGCCGTGTTAAAACGGAAGTTGCTCATATCCTCGGTGACACGCTTGATCGTCTTGTGGCGCAGACGCTCTATTGCACGACTCTCACTCGTCTCTTCCGTGCTGACATTCCCCTCAACCCAACCCTCGGTTGTCAGATTCCAGAAACGGTTCAAGAAGCGCCAGATGCCTTCCAGATTGTCGGCTTTGAAGACACCGCCCGCGTCAAAGGGTCCGATAAACATCATGTAACAGCGCACGGTATCCGCGCCGTACTTTTCGACATACGCATCTGGCGCAACGACGTTGCCACGCGATTTCGACATCTTCTGTCCGTCAGGTCCCAGCACCGTGCCTTGATGGAACAGGCGTGTAAATGGCTCATTGATGCTCAGATGACCCATGTCACGCAGTGCCTTGACGAAGAAACGCGAGTACAGCAGGTGCATCGTCGCGTGCTCCGCGCCACCAATATACTGATCGACAGGCATCCAGCGCTCAGCTGCCTCTGGCGTCCAGGCATGCTCGCTATCGCGCGGGTCAGTATAGCGCAGGAAGTACCAGGACGAGCAGATGAAGGTATCCAGCGTATCCGCCTCGCGTGTCGCAGGGCCTCCGCAGACGGGACAGGTCGTGTTGACAAAATCTGGCTCATAGCGCAGCGGCGACTCACCCGTAGACTTGAACTGCACGTTTTCGGGCAGCCAGACGGGCAGTTGCTCCTCCGGCACGGGAACAGTGCCATCCTTCGGACAATAAACGATGGGAATGGGCGAACCCCAATAGCGTTGGCGGCTAATCAACCAGTCGCGCAGACGATAGGAAATCATAAATTTGCCCACGCCCTGTTCCTCGATGTAGCGCGTCATTTTCGCGATGGATTCGTCACCCGGTGTGCCATCGAAGGGACCAGAGTTGATCATCGTGCCCAGAGCGTGTTTGGACTCGCTCCAGGTCGCGGGATCGCTCGGCTCCTCGCCCTCGTTCAGAATGACCTGACGAATGGCAATATCGAACTTGCGCGCAAACTCGAAGTCACGCTGATCGTGTGCTGGCACGCCCATAATCGCGCCCGCGCCATAGCTCATCAGTACATAATCGGCAATCCAGACAGGGATCTGCTCGCCGCTGACTGGATTGGTGACGTAGCTGCCCGTGAAGACGCCCGTTTTCTCCTTCTCGGTGCTCATACGCTCAATCTCGGTCATACGCCGCGCCTGCTCGATATAGGCCTCTACCGCCTCGCGCTGCTCCGGCGTAGTGATTTTCTCGACCCAGGGATGCTCTGGAGCCAGCACAAAGAACGTCACACCGTAGATCGTGTCCGGGCGCGTGGTGAAGACCGGAATCTCCTCGCGCTGACCATCCACCTCAATCGTGAAGCGAATCTCGGCACCCTGACTGCGCCCAATCCAGTTGCGCTGCATCGTCACGGTCTTTTCCGGCCATTCGATACCATCAAACTTCAGCAGTTCATCGGCATACGCGGTGATTTTCAGCAGCCACTGGTCGATCTCTTTGCGAATGACGACACTACCGCAACGTTCACAGGTTCCGTTCGCCAGGACCTGTTCGTTTGCCAGCGTGGTATTACAACTGGGACACCAGTTGGCGGGTGCCTTGGTACGATAGGCCAGTCCATGCTTGTAGAACTGCAGGAACAGCCATTGCGTCCACTTGTAATAGTCGGGCAGGCAGGTCACAACCTCGCGATCCCAGTCCCAACGCGCTCCCATGGCGCGAAACTGTTTGCGCATCTTCTCGATATTCGACAGTGTCCAGGTGCGCGCTTGAATGCCACGCTTGATAGCGGCATTTTCGGCAGGCAGACCAAAGGCATCAAAGCCAATCGGCTGCATGACATTATAGCCACGCATGCTCATATAGCGGCCATAGGCATCGTGACCGGAATAGTTATACCAGTGGCCCATGTGCAGGTCGCCCGATGGATAAGGAAACATCACCAGATGATAAAACTTGGGCTTTGGCGAGTCGTCGGAGGCGTGGTACAGGCGTTGTGCCTCCCACTGCTCCTGCCATTTGCCCTCAATCTCCTTGGGACTATATTTGGTGCGAGTAATCATGAACTACCTCCCCGCATAAAACACTACTACTCAGTCAAGGATGCAGCAATTGGGTCAGGGCGACCGCAAGGGTCAATCCCGTTCACATACATGCAATCGGGTCAGGGTGACCACAAGGGCCAATTCCGTTCACATACGTGCAATCGGGGCAGGGCGAGGGCAAGCCTCGCCCCTACAATGATACGATGCCTGTTTTCCCCGTGACGTATCATTAGGGGCGACCCTTGCGGTCGTCCTGCTATTCCCAAAGGGTTCGCATGAGCATTGACTGAGCACTATGAATAATAACAGCAACAAAATGAGACAAAAGCGAACATACAAGCGACGAATAGATCACACAAAAAAACCTTTCATCCGCGAGGGACGAAAGGCTATTTCGTGGTACCACCCTGATTTTCGATCTCAGATTATCCGAACGTAACTGGTGGACCTGAGGGGATTCGAACCCCTGACCTCCTCCATGCCATGGAGGCGCTCTCCCAGCTGCGCTACAGGCCCTTAAAGGGATATCATGCTGGTACGAACGACCAATTTGAGATCTACTCTCATTGTACGCGATAACGGGCGTCCCGACAAATGCTGGCTACCAGCAGTGCTGATAGATCACATTGTAGCTCACAGGCGAGTTCAGTCTTATGTTGTAGCCTTGCACCAACCGGCAACTCTCTGTACTGGTCAGACCTACTACTCCTGCTCACCGCTCTTCTGTCGATGTGAGATATACTATAGCATACCTCGTTGCGATTTGCAAGCTATAAGTAAGAAATATGGTGCAAGTTGGTGGAGATGAGGGGGCTCGAACCCCTGGCCTCGACAGTGCGATTGTCGCGCTCTCCCAGCTGAGCTACATCCCCTTGCGGATATGATAATAGCATATTGCAGGTGAATTGTAAAGAGGATAACAGACTAATTTTTATTATGCACAAGGCTTTGACCACAATGGCGCGACTCTGGTACAGATGACACTATTAAAGGAGCTTTTATATGACCATCGATGCGGCTTTTACGCATTTTCCATCTCTCACGACCAACCGCTTGCAGCTTCGGCAAATTCAGCCGAGTGACATAGAGGCACTCTTCGCGCTCTTTTCTGATGAGGAAACGATGCGCTTTTACGGGGATGATCCACAACGGTCTTTAGACGAAACGAGTCAAATGCTTGAACAAGTGCAAACAGGCTATAGCAAGCGCAAACATATCCGCTGGGGCATCACGCTCAAGGGCAAAGATCAGATCATTGGTTCATGCAGCCTCTATAACTTCGACACACACTCTCATCATGCCGAAACAGGTTATATACTCAACCGCTCCTTTTGGGGACAGGGAATTATGACAGAAGCAATGTCCGCTATCTTAACCTATGGATTCGCAGAGCTGGAATTGCATCGCATCGAAGCGGTCATCGATATCGCCAATCAACGATCTAAAGGCTTGCTGCTCAAACTCGGCTTCACCTATGAGGGAAACTTACGTCAACGCTATTTCTTCCGCGATCAATTCGAGGATGCGCATTATTTCGGTTTGCTCAAGCATGAGTGGCACAAAGGTTAGCACAACTAACGATCACAAGTTGCTCTGTCCTCCGGCGTTAAAGCGAAGATGAGCGTCGTGCGAAGTTCGCCTAAATGGGTAAGCATATGATTGCGCAATCGTCCCTCCTGCACAAAGCCTAACCGCCGTGCGACGGCGGCACTGCGCTCATTGCGCTCATCGCAGCAAATTTCTATCCTGTTGGCATGCAGATGGGTAAAAGCATACTCTACTAGCATCTTGACAGCCTCCGTGACGTAGCCATGACCAGCGGCAGAGGCGCGTAGCCAGTAGCCAATCTCAAAAGAGCCAGCCTCCCAACTCTGGGGCTGCATATTGCAACACCCGACATACCGCTGCGTAACACAATCCCAAAGCCCAACAGAAAAGTCCTCGCGCAGCATCCATTGAGCCATCCAGTGAATAATCAGGTCTCTGCTCTCCTCAACGGTTTGGTGAGCATCGGCAAAAGGCATCCAGGGGCGCAGATAATCACGCGACTCCGCGATGGCCTCGAACATGTCCCGCGCATCGCTCTCTTGATAGGGGCGGACAAGCACGCGCTCTCCGCGCAGTTCCTGAAACATGGGTATAAGGGTGCGATATGTTTCTGTCATCTGACTTTACCTTTCTGCTATCTCACCCATTATATTGCATCACGGACACGCGCTTCGTGAGGTACAGCGGAGGCGATCATCGTGTCTTAAAATTTAATCCAGATACGTATAAAATGGTGCAGGGGCATGTTCACATCCTTTTTTAAACACGGTCAATTGTAACAATTCTTAGCGAACAGGATAATGACCAACGTCAATCAGGCCAAGCCGATAGGCTACGCGCTCAGTATCATTGAAATGAAGAAGAGTAGCAGTAGCACGCCCACTCGCGGTAACACCTTCAATCAGACCACCATTGAGGCGAAAATGACGCTTCCAACTCTGCTCACGAGGATTAAATTAGATACTCGATCATCTGGTAGCTTTCGAGTTCTTTGTGTTCCTCTTCAGTCAACAGGCCATCGCGCTCGGTCCGAAGCAATTCATAAGCTCGTTCAGCCACTTCAGACGAAGGATGAAAAGCCACAATTTGTTCAGGTGTTGGATGATGAGCAAGAAATAGTGCAACTTCGGTTGCCGCCTGTGTTTTGAGCAACATAGTCATTTCCTTTGCCTCAATAGAGAAGGTTGTTACATGAAGAAATGCTTGAAAGGCTACTTACGCTCGGCAATCAGTTCCCGCATGAATTGCAGGCTTTTCTGGATGCGTGCGACCTCAACCTGACCCTCCTGGTCAATTGCGCGTGACTCCAGGCTCAACGCACCATCAAAGCCTGCTGCTTTTAATTGCCACACAAAGCGTCGAAAATCGATCTGCCCCTCACCTGGATGCAAATAGCACCTTCCGTCCTTTAAAATGAATTGGCTCTCGTCATCTTCAAGTGATTGCTCAGTGGTATAGTCGCCGCTCTATCCATTTACTGAGAGGGGTACCGATAAGCACGCCAAATTCGACGAACCCTAGTAAAAACAACGTGATAGGGTGGATCAAAAGCAGGAAGAACTCCTCAAATCCGTTCTTCAAGCTTACGCTCAAATCATTTCCCACGTCAAATGCAACGAGTACAATGAGCAAAGCCCACCATGACCGCAGCAGGGCAGCACTCACCAATCCCAGTACGCTCAGTGACAAGAGGTATACATTCCAAGCATCTGGGTCTGGTAGTTTCATTAACGGAAGTATAAACTCAAGAACAAAGGGTCCCCCTAATGCCACGACCCCTCCCAAGATACGAAGCCAGAAACTCCAGCCACCCCAGGAGGATGCAAATGTAACCGGTTGCTTTTGCTCAAGTGCAGGCGGAGCCTCTTCTTCAGGCCAGTGTATGTTATTTTGTTGCTGAGAGAGCATAGCTCCACACTCCTTTCACCTTTGCAAGACGCTTCTATCTAACCAACACGTTTCTATTCTTAGCATAGTCTCTGCCTCTCACAACCGCTTCACCAAAGCTTCGCCCCATCTCACTATGCCGTCACAGATATAAATAGTCAGCACATTCCCGCATAGGTCTCTGAATTTTGGATAATGTACTGTTCTTTTGCGAGCGTAAAAGCTTCTTCCCATGTGATTGGCGGTTGCAATACCCGCATTTCCACGTTACCTGGAGCCATTGCAACTAATTCGGCTCCCCAATGTTCATTCCAGTATTTCATCATCGCAACATGGACTGCATTTGGCGGGTCCCATTCGTTGCCTTGAACAGGGAGATACTCTTCCCCTGCGCATTGATATTCAGGGCGGCTTAGTGAGGATATATCAACGTGATGATATCGAAGCATTTCTTCTAAATTCATGACGACCCGCCATACAAAGAGTTTTGGATATGATACCATTCTCTTCCCTGCTTGACCAACCTATGTGAAACTCAGCTAATTTTTTGACCCACGAGAAGCAGAAATCGTTGAATGTGCTCCTCTCACAGGGGGAAAAATAGGGGAGTTAAACAGGAAATGAAAGCAAAGGATGAGTCAAAGATACCAATTGCGCGTCTTGCAGACTGTCAAAGGCTACTCTTTCACGCCATCTATATCCAACATGCTAGTTGCGAACGGCCTAAGGTGCGCAATCGCGCTTCTGTCACCAATCTCAACACATTGACATATGTGCTTATCAATGGACGTGCTTTATAAAAAGCACAATCGACGAATAAAGGACTTCTACAAATGAATTAATTGCACCCCTCCAGACTAGGGGAAATAACCAGATCACCTGTTATGTGATTGCCTATGATATTCCCAATGACAAGAGACGTACAAAAATCCATAAAATCTTGTTGGGCTATGGTAAGTGGACACAGTATTCGCTCTTTGAATGCTTCTTGACGCGCACGGAACTGATTCTCTTGCAAGCAAAACTTGCTGAGCATCTGCTAGCAGACCAGGACAGCGTGCGCTTCTACCCACTGTGTGCGAACTGTGTAAATAGGGTCGAAACCGTAGGAGGGCCGCCACCAAAAGAAGAGCAGTTGTACATTGTATAAGCTCTACAATTGAGCGCGGATCTCTGTGACGGGCTAGCTGAGCAGAGATCCGCGCACCGCTCCACAAGCGGCCTGATGTGATTTTGACCTGTTTCAGCCAGCTTTTTCCCTGCCAAAAATTGCCCAAAAAAAGAGATCCGCGAAAAGCCTTGTCTGAAGTGGCCTCCCATGCTATGCTATGAGCATAGCCCTTTAAAAGGGGATGTGCCTGCTTGCGAGGGGTGCAATTAATTCATTTGTAGAAGTCCTTTATTGATCGATTTGGCTCTTTGGAGAGCACGCACATTGATAATTAAATACGTCAGGGTGTTGAGGTTGGTGACGGAGACGCGATTGCGCACTTTAGGCCGTTCGATACCGAGTTCTTTGGCTTGACTATTGATACGTTCGCAACAGGTGCGTTGCGTGTAGATGACGCGATAGAGCGGTGCCGTGCGGTCAAGGGTCACGCGCATGCGTCCGCCTGCCTCCCAGTTGGGATCTTTTTGACAACCTTTGCCTTTCACAAATTGTGGATGGTCGCAGGTCTCCCCCGTCGCGGAAGGAAAGAGCAAGGGACAACAAAAGCGTTGAGCGCGATAGCCGTTGGGATGGTGGAAGGAGAAGCTGGGCAGCATGCGCACGCCCTTGCGACAGATGGGCGTGGCATCGTGGTCGCGTGTGGTGTCGGGATGCCCATGATTGTTGAGCGGAACGGCAGCAATGCCGCCGTGCTGAGCGGCGGCTTCATAGACGTACCACGCATCAAAAGCGGCATCAGCGGTGAGATAGGTGGGAGCATGACCCAAGGCGGTGACGACGCGTTGGTACAAAGGACGGAAATAGGTGACATCGTTTTCATTGAAGGGTTGGGTGTATTCAGCCAGGACGACATCGCCGTACGCAGGGATGGTGGCGGCGGCGACGCCAGAGCCGTAGCCCCAGACATATTCCTTCTCTTCTTTGTGGGTGCCGTCAGCCTGTTCCTGGTTAGAACTGCGCTTGACACCGAGGGTGCAGTCAGGGTCACCCACGGGGATGCGCGTTTTGTCGTAGCGATCTTTGACCCAAGCACGCGGATTGTTCTCTTTGACCCAGGCGTAGAGGTGCTTGACATCGAAGGCGACGGTCTCACCCAAGCCAGGGATTTCGGCAGCGAGGGCGGTAACCGTGGCAGCGAGCAAGGCTTGCAAGAGGTCCTGATCGAGCTGACGGAGCCGTTCGCCGAGCCAAAAGCGGGTCGGTACGGTGCGCTCGGCATCGAAGCCGTAACGGTGGGTCGGGTCGAGCACCAGACGGAACTCGAGTTCCAAGAGGAGCAAGGGATGTTCGAGGAGGAAGGTGCGCAGGGTGGTGGTGTAGCGCAAGCCTTCGTTGAGACGGAGGAGAAAGAGTTTGAGGTACGTGCTCATGGGATGGGCAGGACGGCCACGTCCAGAGCGTTGGGCTTGCCAACGTTCGACGAGGGACCAGTCGAAGAAAGAGAAGAAGGCACGATAGCGTTGCACAATGGGGTCATCATCGAGCAGTTGGGTCAACATGGTCTGGTCATAACGGAAAGAAACGGGTATCATAGCAGAGAACTCCTTTTGGAGAGGTGGTTATTCTGAAAACTTTGCAAAAGGAGGTTGCTTACTGTCAAGGGGGTGGGACTTCTGGCGAAACGCGCAGCAGTCGTGCGAGGGAGGAATTACTTGCGCTACTCAGAAGAGAGTGAGCAGTGAAGAAAAAGTCGCACAGGCGATGAATGATGGAGCAAACGCCTCTGATTCCACTGAGGAATTACTTGCTCTTGTTTTTAGGGACATGTCCTTCGCTTGGAAATCGAGGAAAAATCCGGTTTCTCACAATAAATTACTTGCACCCCTCTAGTCTGGCTTCTCATACGTTCTCTTTGCTCTCCTGCGTCTTATTTGATAAGCAACGGTGGATAGGCGTCTATCTCGCCAGTCAACGTTTTGGCAAGCAGACGTGTCTGCAATTCAAGACAACGGCGATAGCTGGTCCTGTATCCAAAGAGGGGATGCTGAATCTCTTCGTTGAGTCGCTCCTCAAGTTGCGTAAAGAAAACTTTACGGCTTTCATCTTTGAGCCGATAGGCTCCTAGCTCAACGACAAAGTCATTGGATGTCACAATGCGTTTATTGAGCATAGTCAAAACGACTGAATCCACGATGACAGGTCGAAACTCTTCCACCAGATCAAGAGCTAACGAAGGACGCCCATAGAATGAACTATGCAGGTAGCCCACAAAATGATCGAAGCCTACCAGTTGTATTGCACCCGCTATCTTGTTGGTCAACAGCGAATAGCCAAAGCTGAGCAAGGCATTGACTGGATCTGTCGGCGGTCGCTTGACACGCCCTGGAAAGGGCCACTGCTTCTGGTCATGCAGTAATGCGCCAAAGCTGCGAAAATAGGCCGCGCTACCTGCTCCTTCCATACCAAGAATCGTTTCTAGCGGCGTACCTTCAATACGCTGGTCTCCACTGGCTAACGGCTTCATCCCAGATGGTTGAGAGACTGAGACTGAGAGTGACGCCAGATCTGCAATCAGGTCTGTGAGCTGCTTAATCGAGCGGCTGATTTCCTGCTGCTGTGATGTGCGGTTCGCCCGTAATAATCTCTGGCGTTGATTCGAAAGTTTCCCAATCACAAAGCGGCGCGCTAACTCGCAGCGCGTCGTCATATCTTGATGAGCACGGTACTGTGCCAATCGCAAAGCCGCATTTTTGGAGAATGGAGGTGATAAGCGCCCTTTAAACTGTCCGTAATGACTTAAAAAGGTAATCTCAATGTCGCGTTCGAGCAGCAGGTGGATCGCAGAGGCGGTCAGCGTAATTTCTCCCAAGACGACGACCTCATCCACCTTTAGCAATGGGACGCGCTCTTTGCGAGCTGGTGTAGATGGTTCTCCATCCTTCCCTTGCCTTTCGGGAATTTGTACGAGTAAACAATCTTCGCTCTCACGACGCACCAGAGCATACTCTTCGGTCAGGTAGAGTGTTGGCATAGCAAGACTCCTTCTTTGTTGGGCTGTATGAAAGCAGGGTACTCATGGACGATCTCTGGAGTACCCTGCTAATGAGAGAAATCATAGATTGACGCTTCTAATTTGCTTATTTACTCTTTTGCATCTGCAAAAGCCGTACTTCCTCTGGCAAACAGAGCGACACCAAACTGCAATTTGGGCAACGAGCAGCCAATTTTCCAACAAGGGGCGGCGGTGGTGTCTCAAGGGCTGCAACATGCAATGCCTGAACAATAGCCGCTTTTGTCTTGGTTCGCAACTGAGGCGTCAACTGTACTTGGACACGTTGTCGTGAGCCGATATAATAGATGTACCCATAGGCAATTGGGGGCTTGCCTGACTGTCGCTCTTCCAGACAGAGTGCTTGGGCACAGAGTTGCACCTGATCGTTGAGCCATTGCCCTTGCTTCCCACGCTTGTATTCCACCGGAATCAGCATACCCGCTCGCTGCTCAATCACATCAGCAAAGCCAGTCAGCCGTAATGTTTCGCTGCATAGGTAGAGGCCCGTGATCTGCACCTCCCCATCAACGACCTGCATACCTGGTTGGTGAATGCGCTGATGTGCCAGTGCCCCTTCCAGCACAAATTCATTGACCTGTGTTTCACCCTGCACAACCTGATAGTAAAACTTACGCGGACAATATTCCAGCGCGTTGAGTGAGGAAATTGGGATCATCTCCTGATGCGATGTCTCAGTCATGACCTATCCTCATCTTTCCCTGTTCTTCTGTGTTGCTCGCCAGTCTTTGCATGAGCGAATAATATGCTAGACTCGCCTTTCAAAATGCGCGTTTGTTGATAGAGGCGCAGCTGCAATCCATCAGGAGTAGCAAAGGTTCTTGTCTGGTTCTTATCCTGCTGCCAATAGCGTTCCAGCAACCAATCACGCTCCTTACCAGGATGACGCACGCTTGCCCACTGTATGAGCTGCTGCTCTATGAATGTGTCATACTGACCCATGCTTGTGGGATCGACGACGCCGTTGTAATAACTTGTCCAGCCTGCAATCAGCGGGTTGAGTTCTTTAATCACTTGCTTCTGTGAAGCGTTCTGCAAGTGCCGTAGCTTTTGCTCAATCGCTACCTTGTGACGCTCGATAGCTCCTTTGCTAGGATTGACCATCGTCTTCAACGACGATTCATATCCCTGTTTCCTCTTTCCTTCGGCTGGTTTCTCTGTTTGCTCCTGACGAATATGAAAACCAAGGAAATCAAAGCCCGCTTCTCCTTGCACAGAGATCAATGTATGGCTGATGCGTGTCTTTTGGGCATTGAGCTGCAATCCCATCGCTGCTAACCAGCGGCGGACACGCCTCTCCGCCAGTTGCAGTTCATGGCGATCTGCATGGAAAATCACAAAATCGTCGCCATAGCGAACCAGTAACGGCTGTCCCTGGCTACCCGCATTACCGCCTGTCACTACCTCCTCTAGACCGTGTAAGGCAATATTCATCAAGAGCGGCGAGAGGACGCCACCCTGAGCAATTCCTGTTTCACTTGGAACGTAGACACCGCCATCTATGATGCCTGCTTTGAGCCAGTCGCGAATAACCTGCTCAATAGCCGGACAGGTCTGTAGCTTGTCCAGTAGCGCGTTCTGATCAATGTGGTCAAACGCTCCCTCGACATCGGCATCATAAACGAAGGCAGGCTGATGCTCAATTGCTACCAGAATGGCGGCGATGGCATCATGCACGCTACGACCAGGACGAAAACCATAACTATGTGCCTCAAAGCGCATCTCCCATTCCGGCTCAAGGGCTAATTTTACCAATGCCTGCTTACAACGATCAATCATGGGAAGGATGGCAAGCGGACGACGCTCAGGTACGCCTGGTTTGGGAATCCAGACACGGCGAACTGGTTCGGGTGACTGGTGTTTCCACTGGATAGGGTGAATCATAGAAGCCATAGTTAACCGCTCAGCAGGCGTCAGCGATTTCACACCATCGACGCCTGCGGTATCCTTGCCCTGGCTCTCCTCTGTGACACGGCGCACCGCCAGCAAACGAGCCGCCTCCGATTCCATCAAGCGCATTTGTAAGGTATAGACGGCCTGCCTGTCACCATGCTGATAGGCGTGAGCGATCTGCTTTTGCATGCGCACGACCTGCTGCTCCAACGTCGTCCAGGGTAAGCGCTTCTTGGCCTGGTCTATCAAGTACGCGGGAGTCTGTTGCGGATGCGGTGACGCCACCTGTTTTCTCTCCTTCATTGCACTGATTTCACTCACTTTCAATCGCTAAGTTGCCATGCTTTCAACGTTGCAGCATCACGAGTCACATCGAATAGGTTTCTGGCTGACCGAAAGTCGTTGCACAATTTTCTCATTTTTTACGTTTAGATCCGTCTATTGTAAGTAGATGGATGAGCGTAAAAGAGAGATCACGCAAGTGCTTTCTGTATCTCTCTGATAAGAAGAAGCCAGTAGCAGAGCAGAAAGATGGAGCTGGCAATATCATAGATTCCATCAATGCCGACCACTGGTTGAATAGGAATAGCAATCATGGCTACTGCGGCGGTTGCGCCAATGCGCTTCGTCAGCGCACCCATAATATCTCGCAGTGGACTTCTCGGAAGATAGTTGACAAGCACAAGGAGTATGACCAACAGGGCAATCAGTCCTGCAACGCACAGGACAAGCACTTTGAGAAAACCGAAAAACTCGCTCATTTTTCCTCCTATTTCACACAATGTGTCTGGAACGGGACGGGTACATTGCCCATCACTTCCGCAAGTATCTCATTGATAACAGAAAATACAATCGCAAAAACCCATCACTTACCCATCATTTTTGAGCAGTCAGCGAGAGGAACGATATTATGGGAGAGATACACGTAAGCAGCTTTGGACAAAAACTGCAAAGAGAGCGCAAAATTCATGAATGGACACAAGTTCAATTGGCAGAATACATTGGAGGCTCAGTTCCCAGTATAGAGCGATGGGAGCATGATCGGGCCATTCCTCGCGCCGAGATGCTTGAACAACTCATCAGGGTTTTTGGTAGACCTCCTGAACGTTGGGGAACCAACAAATGGTGGAATGTGCCCTATCAGCGCAACCTGTACTTTACAGGGCGTGAATTAGTACTTCAGCATTTACAGCAAGCTCTTGTCTCTAGCACAAACAGAGATTCAAGTAAAATTTGGGCTATCAGCGGGTTAGGCGGGATTGGGAAAACACAAACCGCGATAGAATTTGCCTATCGCTATGCCGATGCATACGATGCAGTTCTCTGGGTACACGCAGGCTCTCGCGAAATGATGGACACGGATGTCGCCAGTCTCGCTAAGACGCTTCATCTCCCAGGCCAAGAGAAACTGAATCAGTTCCAGGCCATCGAGGCAGTCAAGGACTGGCTGCTCAACCATGATCGATGGCTACTGATTTTTGATAATGTTGATACGCTAGCAATGGTTTTCCGAGTACTGCCTCGTCGCTACAGTGGTGCAATACTTTTAACGACACGCTCCCAGGATGCAGACCCGCGTATAAAATCTCTCCAAATAGAGCAAATGAGCCAGTCGGAAAGTGTTACCTTCCTGCTGCGACGCACCGCTACCAGCGACGATGAGGATAGGAAGCAAAACCTGTCTGCGCCTGAAAGGAGCGCGCTCTCTACATTATGGGAAGTAATGGGTGGACTACCGTTAGCATTGGATCAGGCAGCAGCGTACATCAAGACTGCACGATGCAGTTTCCACGAGTATGTGAATCTCTATCGTCAACATCGCAAGGAGCTTCTTGTAGAGCGTGGAACACATACACCAGAACACCCAGAAACGGTAGCGACGACTTGGAATGTTTCGTTTCAGCGCATCGAACGGGAAAGCCCTGCCGCCGCTGAGTTGCTGCGACTCTGTGCCTTCCTTGCCCCTGATGGCATTCCTGAAAAGTTGATTACCTGGGGAACAGTTCATTGCACTCCACAGCTTCAAAAATTAGGAGTTTCCGACAAGTCACTAAAAGATGCCATCAGGACACTGCATAGCTACTCATTGGTGCAGCGTGATCCGACAAAACAGATGATTGTGACACATCGTCTGGTGCAGGCAGTCCTCATAGATGCCATGCCTCTAGATGTCAGGAGAGCGTGGAAGATGCGCGTTATACGTCTACTGAACACGGCTTTTCCAGAGGCCCCTTTCCAGGAATGGGGAAGATGTGGACAACTATTGTCGCATGTACAGACATGTGCAATTGACATAGAACACGAACCGATACCGATACAACTGGAAGCCACAGTATTGTTTGATAAGGCTGGTAGCTATCTACGCGAACAAGGTCAGTATGCAGAAGCGGAATCCCTGCTACGGCTCACACTCTCGCTGCGCAAACAGCATTTGAGCGCAGATGACCTTGCCATTGCGACGAGCATGAGCAATCTGGCAGGTCTCTACGTTTATCAGGACAGCTATCAGCAGGCCACGTCCCTTGTTGAGAGTGCTTTTGCCATTCGCCAGCAACGCCTGGGAGCAGAGCATCCTGAAACAATGGAAAGTCTGAAACATCTGGCTCTCCTCTTGACACTGCTGAATCGCTGCAAGGATTGGCGGACCTCTACCGGGAATGGGCAAGATTTGAGGAAGCGGCACCATTCTATGTGCAAGCCCTGACGATTCGTGAAAAGATTCTCGGATGGGAAAGCCCCTCTATCCTGAAAACTCGCCAGACATACGTCGCAATGCTCCAGAGAATGGAACGCGACACCGAAGCAAACTAAAGCAGTAGGTAGGTGTGATAGTAGAAAAGACTTGAAGCTTCGCAAAACACTTCGCCCACCATTTGAGTTTCTGGTAGCGGCATATCAAGGTATACTCATCAATTTGAGAGTGTGTTGCTCAAGAGAGAGCGTTAAGCATAAGTATTCAAGGTTTGAGACGCATCTGCCCCAGACCCATCGCAGTTTTATATCCCACACCGCTATAAAAGCCCATCTGTGCCAAAAGCAGCAATTGTTGTCGAATAGTCAGCGGTGCTTCCGGGCTTGTCACTTCATCGGAACCACGTAGTTGATAGGTACAAGAACCAACAAAGCCACGCTGCCGATGGGTGGTAAATGTGACATGATGCGCCTTGAGATCATAGTCGATAATAATCGCTCCATCCTCAAGGAGATACTGCTCAATACGCTCTTTCTGTACCACGTGTGCCAGTCCAGGAGGCACAATACTCTCCCAACGTCTAGCAAGACTCTGAAAGACAAGCTGGGGTAGCGGCAACATCACCTGATGCAGTCCATAACCAGTCTTTGTATTACCACGACTGAAGGTGGTCAACGAAACAAATTCCAGCGTGAGTGTGTGATTCTTAGCAATGGAAGTCTGTCTAGCACGCTCAATCAGCGTATCAAGCAAAGTGATGCCTGTCCAACCTCGTGGGTCGTCGTTGGTAATAATCACCTCTTCCAGTATAAAAAGCTGCTTGCCAAGTTGGAGAAAGGGCAGAGTATTGTCCTCAGTATAATTGGCCTGGAGTAATGCCTGCTGAAATAATGGGAAGAGTTCACCAAGCAGCAGCGTCAGACGCAACGTATAGGTCTTTTCGGGACTCAGCGGCAGATGAATATTCTCACGTTCAGCCTTGAAAAGGGGCTGCATTGGTTGTGCGAAATGCAAGTTGGAACAGGTAAAAAGGCGGTGCTTCTGGCCCTCATGTAGCCAAGCTGCTACGTCGGGAGCCGTATGCAGGAGCCATGTCAGAAAAGCTCCATGAATCAATTCACCGGAAAAGGGCATGAGCGTTCCTTGCCGCAGGGGACGTAAGCGTAATAGCAGGGCATAGAGCCGTGCAGGTGCGCTGGGCGAACTGGCTATTTCCATTATACACTTCCATCTTTCTATGTTTCTGCTTTACAGAAAACGAGAACGAGTGAAATAGTTTCTGTGGGTTAAGGTGATCTCACTATCACGCTCGACAGAATGTCACCTACCAAAAAAGCGTTGGGTAAATGAACTGTACATCGCACTCACCACAGTCAATACGCACAAGACCGCATTACTTAGCTATTGTCATAACGCATGGAATATTCCTCTTAATGAGTAGCTCGATTATCACTTTTTATACGCCAAATTTGCTGACTACTTTTCCAGCGATGATGAAAGTATATCGCATACATAGATCAAATACATCAGAGGAAGCTCTCATTTTTTTGCGCAAAGTAAGGACATGGAATGGCCTTACGTAAAAAGGGGAAAATATGAGGAAGTCGAGCAGGGGGGTAAAGGGCATGGATAGGATCATTGTGACTCAGCCGGGTCACAGCGAGATTGCATGCTCGACTTCCATATCTTCAGTGTACAGAGCACTACAACAAGCAAACATCAATATGTCATTTTGCTTCAAAGTATTCCAATACATCTTCTATTCCAGCAGAAAAGGCATAGGACACACACTATAACAGGTTTTTGTGCCCCATGCCTTTTTTCACACCACCTAGAGCTTATACACGCCGCTGTCCCAGGCGCGGGATGAGCAGAAACGCGATCAGCATACCCGCGACGAGGCCACCCAGGTGGTCCGTGAGGCCGATGCTGGGGTCTGACAAGCCAAAGACGATATTGAGGCCCAGCCAGAAGACCCAGTTACCAATCGCGCCGCGTCCATACGAGCCGAGCGCGCGCCAATTTACCACATAGAAGACACCTAGCGCACCAAAGACGCCAAAGATTGCCCCAGAAGCCCCAGCAGCAACGGTATCCGGCGAACTCAAGAAGTAGGTTAAGATGCCACCCACTATGCCTGACCCCAGATAGATCACCAGATACCGCCATTTGCCATAAAACACTTCGATAGCACTGCCGATAAAGAAGAGCGAGAGCATATTTAGGCCGATATGGAAAATGCTGAAGTGCAGGAACATAGCGGTAAAGATACGCCAGAACTGTCCTTGCGCAACCAACAGATTGACCTGTGCCCCCATATTCACCAGCACATCAATATTGATATCCAGACTGCGACTCATCACCACCATGATGAGATAGATGAGCGCATTGATACCGACAATGGTATATGTCACCAGGTTGGGGTAACGACTCATCACGAAGCGCGTGCGAATCATCTGGCGTTGCATCTGATTGGGCGGCGACCAACTTTGCTCCGCTTCACGTGTTTTGGGGACATCAGGAGCAGGAACCGTGCCGCTCTCCGCAGTAGTCTTGCGTTCTTCGCCTTGACCCAGGGTTGGAGCAGGTGCAACAGCACTATAGCCGGATACAGGCGGCGGCTCTAGCTGCGGGAAACAATTCTCGAAACGCGCCCCATAGGCAAGGCGGCTAGAACGCGCGCGCGCCAGATTTGCATCATAGTCCTGCCCCAGAGCGCGCAGCAGGAATGAGCGCAAGGCATGCATATAGGCCACGCCCGGCTCCATAGCGATTGCCTTGTCGATAAACTCTAACGCGCGGTCATAGCGGCGGCTGAGCAGATCGAGCAGAGCCTGCGCGGTCATCCCTTCTGGTCCGCCAGCGGGTTGAAGCTCTTGCACGCGCTTAGACGCGATGCGTGTGATGTCATAATTACCCAGTGCGAGATTGGCCTCCGCTAGCCCCAGGTGAACCATTGGGTTATCAGGTTCGATCTGTGCCGCGTGCGCATAGGCTATCGCGGCGTCACGAGCCTGTCCCTGAGCCAGAGCATCTTTGCCACGCTCCAGGTATGTCTGTATCTCAGTCTGTGCTTCCACAACTCTTACCTTCCCATGTAGTGTACAACGCAGGCCGCGAGGACGAACGTCCCCACGACCGTAACAAGGGCCAGAGGCCAGCGACGTGCAAGACTATGCATATCAACAAACGCCGTATCTTCAGCACTAGAGGGAGAGAGCGCAGGTTTATAGAGTGGAGTAAACCACCACCCTAAAAGGAAACCCGCGAGCAGACCACCTATATGCGCATAGTTATCCACGTTCGGAATAAACAGCCCTATTCCTAAATTGAGTCCTATAATAAAGACGAGCCAGAGCAGAGCTGGAACACCACCATTTCTAAATGCATGGCGATGAAGCAATACAAACATACAGTATGCTCCCACCAGACCGAAAATTGCTCCTGACGCACCTACGCTGATATCCTGAGGTGTAAAGATACAACTTGTAATAATGCTAATAATACCAGTGATTAGATAGATCAGCAATAAACGTGCGTGCCCTAACAGACGCTCTAAAAAAACACCGAGCACTACAAAGTTCAGCATATTCAAGCCGACATGCAGCAGGTTGACATGCAAAAAGATAGGCATCACAAAGCGCCAATACTGCCCTTGCAAGATCAAGCCATTATCTTTTGCACCATAGGTCAGTAACACATCAGCAAGCGCATTATTATCTTTATCTTGCACGGTAATCGCATTCTGCGCGATATCCGTGATAATTGCAAGGAGCGTATGTGCTCCGGCCCCGACAGCCGCCTGAGAGGCTGTAAAGCACCAGATAGCGACTGTCACGATGGTAATACCCCATGTCACCCACGAGATGCGCTCTAACCCCACCAGCGAGCGATAGCGGGACAATGCCATCTGGTAGCTTATGCGCAAATGGTTCCGTTGGAGGCTCGTTTTGTCCGCCTGATAGATATGATCCACCCTTCTGTTGCCAGGAACAATACTGATTGCTACGCACGTTGCTTGCATACGCTTGTATGTATATACGTTTTAAGCCTTAAAATGTAGCAAAACATGGGCTTACACAGACGGTTTGCCGTATCCATGCAGGCTCTTTCTGGCAGGCAATAGGATTATTTGACTAATCCACTGCTGTGCAAAAACAGCATAATGCCATTTAAGATAAACTGCAAGGCCAGGGCTGCAAGCAGAATACCGAGAATGCGTGACAGCACCATAATACCAGTTCGTCCAAAGAGACGCACGAGATAGAGGCTGCTACGCATCACAATCCAGGCGGTCAGCAAGGCACTGGCAATTGCAGCCACGACCGCTAATAAATCCAGTGGGTGCGGAGTTGCAATATCCACGTAGAGGATCGTCGTTGCAATCGTGCCGGGACCGGCAATCATGGGAATAGCCAGCGGGAAGATGCTAATATCCTCGCGCGTCATCGCCTCATCAGCCTCAGTCTGCGTCTCACGCGCACCGGAGGGCCGCCCAAAGAGCATATCAACCGCGACGAGGAAGAGCAGTGCGCCACCCGCCATATCGAAGGCATACAACTGGATGCCGAGACGGTCTAGCAGAAAACGTCCTACGAGCGCAAAAAAAGCGATGATAATGGCACTGATAACAGTTGCCCGCGTCACAATCACCTTACGCTGGCTCTCATTCAGATTCGCGGTCAGACCAACCACGACAGGGGCCAGCCCAACGGGATCGATGATCGTAAAAAACGTGACAAAAGCACTGATAATAAATGTTGGTTCCATGGATCATTCCATCTTTCTACGCGAGATTTATGCACAAAAAGAGTGCGCGGTTAGGAGATACCATAACCACGCACCTTTTCGGTGTAGTTCTCGAATATATGCTATATGCTAACGTGCTAATACCGCTCGCGATACTCCCGCTCCCGCCGATAGCCACGATAATAGCGGTGCCGCCGCCGCCAGGAAGGAAAGGTCAGTAAATGCCAGAGAGCGACCACCACGATTGCGCCTAACAGTGCCTTGATCAGCGGAATCGGCTGACCGGCGATAGTGAAATCCCCAGGGATACTGACCTGTATCACGCTTGTTAAAAGCCAGATACCAATCAGAGCCGCGATAATCGCACCGACAAAACCAAAGGGTAGTCGCCAACCGACCAGAAATTCCGCCAGCAGGCCCACAATAGCAGCAATAATCAGGTAGATGATCATACTGGATGTGATCGTCAGATGCAAGGATGGAATAGTCATCACAGGCGTATCGGCAAGCCATGCAAAAATGGGTAAAGCAAGCATAACTGTCTCCTTCTCCGCGTTCTTAATAATCTAGTAGCAGAGTATCGATTGATCGTCATGTAAAGAAAACGTGCCACCCAAGGTTTTTTTGATCGCTCAATCTGTCCATGTCCATAGACCCTGCCCACGTTCCCTTGCGCGCACTTCCGTCTATTGCTATAAACGAGCAGGACTGCGCACGTTCAAACGAAGAGGCTGGCGATTATTGCTACTCGGCCATAATAGTACAACATTTATGCTATGTGAGCAATTCCCATCCAACCTTCGATAGTAGATTATCAAACAGAAAGCCGTATGGCACACATCAATGGCGATGCATGTCATACGGCTTGCTGGCGGGAGTATAACTAGCTATGCGGCAGCGCGACGTGCTCCCCAGGAACGGTAGGTGAGCAGATGCCACAGGGCGACAAAGAGAATGGCCCCGATCAGCGTCTTGAGTAGAGGTACACCATAGAGAGTGGGATCGCCTGGAATGGTCAACTGCACCACATCAGTTAAGAGCCAGATACCGATAAGGGCAGCAGCAAAGCCGCCGATAATGCCTAATGGCACACGCCAGCCGACGATAAATTCCGCGATCAGACCAACGAGGGCAGCGATTAACCAGTAGATGAGTTGGCTGAGCGTCAGTACAAAATGATGTCCAAAAATGCCGAGTGTTAAAATCACCGTATCAGCAAAAATTGTATGTAGAACCGGCATAGAAATCTCCTTCTGACAAACATGTATTTCAGATGTTTTCACTGCGTAGGTTAGCATACGATACTATTTACATTTGTAACGGCTGACATTAAGTGCAGGATGCAAAAACAGCCAGATTGATAGGGCAAAAACAAAAGTCTCAGTAAGCTCTTAGCTCTTTTTCAGGTTTCTGAGTTAATGGCAAGCAGTGCAAAGAAGAGCTTTTCTTCCCATGCTGTACTCACCAGTGGCATACGGAGCGTGTTATAAGAAGAATATGAGTGTGGCACATATTGCAGTCTGCAAATCATACGGCTTGTGCGCTATAATAAAACAGCATTCAATCAAAATTATATGAGGAGGCATGTGTATGAAGGCCGCTATACCCTATCTGATAATTGCTGGCGTTGTGCTGGTACTTATCATCGTTGGTCTTGTCTTTGCAACCATTTTCGGCTGGTTGCTCAATGTTCTATACATTTTCTTAATCCTGCTAGCCTTGCTACTCGTCGTAGCAACCGGCTTACAGGTCTTCTCCATCTATCTACTCGTGCGTACCATCACGACGATCCGCGACGAGATGAAACCACTCTTGGAGTCGGTGCAGGAGACGATCAGCATCGTCAAAGATACAGCACAGACGGCGGGACATACAGTCTCGACACTGGGCACGGCGACTAAACTCACGAGCGAACTGGCGGTTGTGCCAAGCGTACGAGCGGCGGCGGCGGTTGTCGCCGGACAGCAAATGATGCGCACGTTTTTAGGTAAGGGTATGACGCGCAGCCGTTCGGAGCAGCGTCGTCAGCAGCAAAAAGAGGCATTATCAGGAGCAGGAGGTGAATAATGGCCTATCTTGCACAGGCAACAGATACACCATTTCTTAGCAGTGCTGGGCCAATTGCAGCCATCATCATTTGCTTCTACGCAGTCCTTTTGATTATCCTGATCCTCGCCCTCGGTATTGTGAGCGTGCTCCTTTTTCGCTGGGTCAACAAGCAAGCGGATCTCATCAAACTACTGCGCCCGACTGTTGACACGGTAAACAAGACCACTGAGGCCATTCAACGCGGTGTGCCAGCAAGTGAGAACGAGAATCAAATTATTCGCACGATTGCGCAGGGGCCAGAGCGTCTCAAAACAATTGATCATCAGGTAGACGAACTAAGCGACCGCGTAGTGGGATATGCTATCGAATTTCGGGCACGTACATTGCAAGTCCAAACCATTGCACAGGCGTTCTTTCTGCCCGGCCTCAAACAGCCAGACGTGGCAAAGGTTGCAGAGAATTTGACGAGCAATCCACCTACAACATCTGAAGCAGTAAAAGAACAGATGCCAAAATTCCCGCTCACTCCTTTACCAAAAACTAATGGGCGTGAACCAGCGGCATCAGCCATACAGCGCAGCAATGTCTCTTCTCGTTAACTATATGCATGAGTTCGGGCGTTTTCAACGTAACGCCCGACTCTATCTGATCAGCAATGCCCTCAGTGGAATCACGATTGGCATTCTGCTGGTACTCTATAATCTCTATCTAGCTTCATTAGGGTATAATACTGACTTTATCGGGCTGGTGCTTTTCTCCACCACATTAGGAGCAGGACTTGCCATCTTTCCGGCTGGTTTCTGCATTGATCGCTACGGTGGCAAGCTAGTACAAATCTGGTCAAATCTGGCGATTGGCGTCATCGGCGCCGCGCAAATTCTCTTTCGCCAGCCCGTTCCCTTATTGATTAGTGGCTTTATCGCGGGTATCGCCGCCGCCTTCTTACTCGTCGTGAACGCGCCTTATCTGACACAGAACAGTAGCTCGGCAGAGCGTCCACACCTCTTTAGCTTTAATATCGTCGTCAGTCTGGGCACAACGGTGCTGGGCGAAGTATTGGGTGGAAGTCTGCCAGGATGGTTGCGCAGTGTTCCCTGGCTGATGATGCCGCTCCCGCCCCCTGTTCACTGGCTGCTGGCACAAGAGGCAACGCCGCGTTCATTTCAGCTTGCGTTGCTCTTCGCGGGCATCCTCGCAATCCCTAGTCTGATCCCCGTGTTTATGTTGAGCGATGATCGCCCCACGCACCAAAGGCAAGCAGAGCAAGGGAAGAACTTCACAATCTCAACACGCCAGTCATTGCGCAATCTGCTCGTGCAAATCACCTACTGGCGCAAGCAGATACATCACACACCAGTGCGGGTCTGGCTCAATAGCCCATTCTTCGTACTAGTCCTGGTCCAGGTTTTGATCGGCCTGGGAGCGGGACTATTTATCCCCTATTTCAATCTCTATTTTGTTGAACATCTTAAAGCCTCACCCGCCCTCTTTGGCCTGATTGATGGCGGCGCAAACGCGCTCAATGCCCTTTTGACGCTGCTTGCTCCATTGCTCGCCATGCGCATCGGCAAGATCAACACCATCAGCGTGACGCGCTTGTTAAGCATCCCGCTTTTACTCACGATTGGTCTGACGAGTTTTCTGCCACTCGCGGCTCTGCTTTATCTGTTCCGTCAAGGCACAATGGATATGGCCATGGGCATCTTTCAAGTCTACTCAATGGAGGCGATACCAGAACAACGGCGCGGACTGGCAAATAGCACCTATCAAGCGGTCTCACAAGGCACAGGAGCGATCACTACGCCCCTCGGTGGTGTACTTATCGCCCATTTCAGCTACGCCCCCGTTTTCATTATTGGGGCCGTGTTCTACGTGCTTTCAACTGTGCTTCTCTGGGCACGTTTTAGTCGTGAGGATACATAGAAGGGGCGTGCTTGAACACGCCCCTTACGGTTATTTCTTGATGATGCGGATAAAGATGATCGTCAGTTCGTAGAGGAACGACATGGCGACACCCAGAATAACTGGGCTGTAGATATCCGCGCCAGGGGTCAGAAACGTTGCCGCGACCCACATGCCAACGTGCGAGGTGGCACGCTTTTTAATCAGCGTTTGCGACGTAATCAAGCCGACCTGGGCCATAAAGGTCAGGACGAGCGGCAACTCGAAAACAAGACCAAAGGCCAATACGAAGAATGCGACAAACGTAAAGTAGCTGCTTGCTGTGACCAGTTCCGTAAAGCTATTCGAGGCAAACGTGACCAGCCATTCGACCGGATAGCGCAATACAATGTAGCCGAGCGAAATGCCCGCGATGAAGAGCACCAATCCCACAAAGATGAATGGAACAGCGTTTTTCTTCTCGTGGTCATACAATCCTGGCGCGATAAAAGCCCATGCCTGATAGAGCAGCACCGGAAGAGAGAAGACTATCCCACCTGCCAGCGAGATGAGCAGCATGACAGTAAAGCCTTCTCCCAGGCCGGTAACAATCGGATGCCCACTCTTGATACCTGGAAGCTGGTCTGCTTGCGCAGGTAATGGTGCTTCCAGAAAATGGACAATGTAATCTCTAAAGATAAAGGCGATAACCGAACCAATAGCTACAGCAATCAGTACTTTGAAGATACGCCAGCGCAGCTCTTCCAGATGATCCACCAGCGACATATCAGAGCCATCGTCGCCCTCTGAGCTTCCAGAGCTACCGAGGAGACCCTGAAATGCCTGCAAGGGATCTTCCCTATCGATGTCACTTGTTGACATACTTACTCCCTGCATTCGTGGCGCGCGCCATCGCTAGTCGCGCTTCTCTTCGCTGGCAACGCTCACTTCGGGCTGTGCGGCCTCGGCAGCACGGCGGCTGGCAACTTCGCGCTCCAGAGCTTCGTAGCTGGCGACGGTTGGAGCCTTTGGCTCTTCTTCCTTCGGAGCGGTCAGTTCATTCATGCCCTTACGAAATTCTTTAATGCTTTTGCCAATTGCGGAACCCATCTCTGGCAGTTTCTTAGGGCCAAAGATCAAGAGTGCGATAACGAGAATAACGACGAGATCGAGTCCATGAAATCCTGGAACCATGATATGTATCCTTTCTTATTTCACACATCAATACAGTGAATGATTTATGCACATAAACGGTTAGGGAAGCGCGTTCTGACTGACATCCTGGCCGACCAGTGCGGCCTCCAAAACCTGTAAACCTTCCAACGTCGCACTAAGAAAACCCACACCTGCCGTTCCGAGGGCAACGAGGGCGACCGCACGCCGCCGACTAAAGCGTCGCGTCTCAAACTGGGCGAGCTGACGCTGCTGCAATTGCGTCTCGTATACCTGCTGCTGCAGAGACACCTGTAATTGCGCCTCTAGCCCGTGTGGTGCAGGGGCAACATCACCATAGTGACGTAATAGCAGCGTTTCAAGCGTATCGTTTTGCATTGCATCTCCACATCAATGAGCTACATGCCATGTGGCTGAAATAAAGTCGTGTGAGTAATCGCATGGCGCGAATTTCTGGCCTCGTTCGTGCTCTCGCGCTGCGGGCCACTTTCGTCTGTTTTGCGTTCGTGCAGTTCCTCGCCGCTCTCCTGCGTATAGACTTGCTGAAATTGCTTGCGCGCCCGCGTCAGGCGTTGGCGCACGGCTGGCTCATTGAGATCCAGCATTTCAGCGATCTCGCGATTAGAGAGGCCGCTGACAATCGAGAGTAAAAGACAGACGCGCAACTGTTCTGGTAAACGCGCCAATACACGCTGTACGGTGTCCTGTTCGGCAATCATTTCCGCTGGGTCACCCCCATCGGGTGTACCATAGCCACCTGGCTGTACCGCAGAGGGCCGTTGCTCAGCAGAGAGGATTTCTGTCTCCTCGCTTTTCCCATCACGCATATGCGAAAAAGGGATGAAGCGAAAAAGCATACGTCTCCTCTGCTGCATACGCACCGTATTAAGGGCGATACGCAACAACCATGCCTTTGGATGAAACTGGGAGCCACTGGCGGCACGCGCGGCATCAATCGACTTGAGTGCCTGGTGAAAGGTATCTTGCGTCAAATCTTGACTCTCTTCCCAATCGCCAGTCATGCCATAAATTGTGTGAAAGACCAGTTTCCAATATTCTCGAATCAGGACTTCTACGGCCTGGGCCGCAGGTAATGTGTTCACACGCTACTCTTTTCGCCTTGTAGAGGTATCGCGTTTGCATCCATCAGCATGAATACCAACCTACAGTAATGGAGATGCACGGGGAGATTGATTTGTGACAAGAAAAAGGATGAAAAAATAATGGCAATAAAAAATTGTTTGTCATTCCGAGGAAGTCCCCTGGGTCAACCAGGGAGTCGGCACGTACACAAAATATATGAACGCCCGCCACTAATGGTCTGAGCCAGGAGACACGCCTACGAGAATGACAAAAAAGGATGAGCGAAACAGAATGACCTAGCGCAGGTGCTCTTCGATGTAGTCCTCTGCTTCTTGCACCGTTGTGATTTTTTCCGCGTCCTCATCGGAAATTTGGATTTTGAACTCTTCCTCAAGAGACATAATCAGTTCAACCAGGTCAAGAGAGTCGGCGTTGAGGTCCTCAACAAACGATGCACTGGGAACGACCTCGCTCTCATCTACACCAAGCTGGTCTACGACAATCTTTTTGAGTCGAGATTGAATGTCTTGATTAGCTGGCACTATTTCACCTCACTTTCGGTTTTAGAAATGGGCGGTTGATGCGCCCGATTAAATATCGTACCAAGAACGCCATTTATAAAACGGCTAGATGTATCGCTGCCGAAAATTTTCGCAAGTTCCACTGCTTCGTTAATGGCGGCCTTCGCTGGTACTGTATTATTAAACAGAATCTCGTAAATTGCAAGCCTGAGAATATTCTTGTCGATACGCGCCATCTGCTGGAGCGGCCACTCACGAGCGGTACTCTGGATATGGGCATCGATCCCGACAAGATGATCACATACGCCAAGAACTAGTTCATTGGCATACTCCACCACCTTTGGCTGCAAATGGCGTTCTTCGGCATGGCGCTGCAAGACCTCTAGCGGAGCATGGAGAGCTGTATCATATTCATAGAGTGTTTGCAGTGCGATCATTCGCGCCTGTCTGCGTATCCCTGGCATGGTATCCTCGAATAGTTCCTAGCTATAAGCTATATATCCTGTAGTGCATCTCTACGTATCTATAGAAACGCTTGACTCGTACATATGTCACGTTAAGCAACATCTTGGATATACACATTCACCTCATGAACTTGCATACCCACCATCTCCTCTACTGCCGAAGCTACCTCATCCTGCACGATAGTCCCCACATCTACAATATTGCAGCCCGCCGCAACGACCAGATAGAGGTCTATCGAGACAACATTTTCCTTGACGCTCAGTGCCACCCCTTGCGGCGGAACTTCACGCCCTAGCAGGCGCGTCCATTGGTCGCTGCCACGCGCCATACGCGCCACACCTGGAATTTGCAAGGCGGTATTAATCACAATTGTCGAAAGAACCTGGCGGGCAACGCGTACCACACCCTGCGTTTCTGTTGCCATCCCTTTACCTCTCTTCGTCATATGAACGACATCGCATGAAGAACAAGAACAATGAGATAGTTCTTACTCTGTTACGCCTAAAAGAGTGTACGTCGATGCATGTTTCCCAATTATATGCTATGGCGCTTTCACATTGCACGAATATAGTCAACGGCCTTCTCTAACTCCGCCAGATTTCCTATATTGAGCGTTGTGGCTCCCTTTACAATGCGTTTCACCATCCCGACAAGAGCCTGTCCTGGGCCAATCTCGATATAGAGCGTCACACCCGCCTGCGCCAGATACTCGATGGTACGAATCCACTGCACTGATGCAGCGACCTGCTGCGCTAGTTCACCACGTATCTCCTGCGCAGTAGTAAGCGGGGCCGCGTGAATATTCCCAATTACCGGAATTCTGGCTGACTGAATGGATGTATTTTCAAGAGCCTGCGTCAACCCACGCGCCGCTGGTTCCATCACGGGTGAGTGGAACGCGGCACTGACTGCCAGCGGGATCACCCGTTTAGCTCCACGTGCCTTCGCCAGCTCGGATGCCAGGGCCAGGGCATGTTGCTCACCGGAGATCACGATCTGACCAGGAGCATTATAGTTTGCCACTGCAACCCGTCCCATGCCAGGATGCGCTGTCCCATCTGCCGGGACATGCAGTTCCGCTAGCGCGCGTCGTGTGGCCTCCTGGCAAACCTCTTGCAAGGCGTCCGCATCTAACCCAATTACTGCCGCCATGCTCCCAGGACAACTTCCGCCTTCCTGATGCATCAAGCGTCCACGCTCGCGCACCAACTGGGCGGCATCTTTAAGGCTCAAGGCTCCCGCCGCTACCAGCGCGGCATACTCGCCCACGCTATGACCAGCAGTATACGAGGGAAGGAGGGGAGCGGTCCAGGATGAACTGTTTGGCGAGAGGGCTGCCTGAAATGCAGCTAGATACGCGAGGCTTACGGTAACAATCGCAGGTTGCGCGTTGATAGTTTCGCGCAAGACATCATCTGGTCCCTGAAAACAGAGCGAACTTAAAGAGAAACCAAGTGCGTCATCGACACTTTCAAATACATGACGCGCGGCTGGCGATGCCTCGTAAACATCAGCACCCATGCCTACGCTTTGACTGCCCTGTCCAGGAAAAAGAAAGGCTACCTGTGCCTGTGTCGTCATAAAAATCACTCTTTAATAAAATTGGTGGCGTTACAGGAATACACATACACGCCTCATGCCAAACATCATACTACAGACATAGCAGATACAGGCAGATGCAAAAGGTATTAATCCCTGTAATGCGCCACCAGATGCAAACGATTACTTCTTTTCTCTGGGCAAGAAGACCTGACGCCCGCGATATGTGCCACAGTTGGGGCAGGCATGGTGCGAGAGGCGTGGCTTCTTACACTGCGGACAGGCAACTAACTGAGGCAGGTCAAGATGATGATGCGCGCGTCGCTCGCCCTGCCGTGCGCGCGAGACACGCTGTTTTGGTAATGCTCCCATCGGGTATGCTCCTCTTTCGTCAAGGGTCGCCTGAGCGATGCGCAGGCCTACACCTTCTTCTGTGTCGTCTTTTTATAGCTGCTTGTGGTTTGCCTGGGTATTCTGAGCTTCTGACAGCTCATTGCCCAGCAATGAGCTGAGAACACTGAACCGCTCGTCAACCTCTGGCGGGCAATCACACGGGCCGAGGTTAAGATCATGTCCGCAACGCGAACAAAGACCCGCACACTCTTCTTTACAGAGTGTCACCATCGGGATCGCCAATAAGACGTTCTGCCGGATCGCTTCGGTCAAATCCAGATGATGGTGGTCGTCGATGTAAAACACATCGTCCTCATCATCCGCCTCTGGTGCAGCCAGCCCGGTCAGAATATCCACCGTCGGATAGTACCGCTCTTCAAACGGCACATGCATAAAATGCTCAAAATCGCGCAGACAGCGCGTGCATGAAAGCTCTACCGTCAGTTCTACCCAGCCATCCGCCAGGATACACTGGTTTGTACGCCGCATACGCACATGGCCCGTAATTGGGCCTAGAACCTTCAAATCATGATCAAGTTGCACACCCTCTTCTTCAAAATTCTCTTCGATTGAGGTGCCAACCGTAGCTTTCAAGAGTTGCGCCACATTAAAAATCATTTGTATATTTCCTTTCAGCACAAGGTACTTCCTGGTACGTGTGAAATAGACCGCGACGTAACACGAACTGTCCCTTCATGCTTTTCTGGCGCTTGCTCATTATAGACAAGCAGGAGCAGGGTGTCAAGTGGTGGAGCGTACTTATGCTAAGAAATACTGGGGCCACCAAGCGTATCGCGCGCTAAGGAGGCGCGTCGGGGAACATGCCGAGCCATAGGAACATCCTCCTCTTCATCACCCATCTCATCCATCTCTTCCATTTCCTCTACTGCTTGTCCATCCTCTTCCAGAGGCTCTTGCTCATAATTCAGGCTATCGAGTCCACGCTCAATGCTCAAAATGGTACGACTGACCTCGCTCTCAATGCTGGTGAGATGGTCACGCAAGCTAATGAGCGTCTCCCCCACATAGGAATCTGCATCGGATTTGAGCGTATCGCAATGCGCCTCAGCCTGCCGTACCAGGGCATTTGCACGCTCATTGGCCTGTCGAATTAACTCTTGCGAACGCTCCTCAGCGGCGCGCAACAGCCCCTCACGGTGAATCGCACGCTCTGACTCTTCACGCGCACGGGCAAGAATCGCCGCCGCCTCGCTTTGCGCCTGTGTTAATACGCGCTCTTTCTCCTGCACAATACGCCGCGCCTGCTTCACCTCTTCAGGAATAGATGCTCGCATCTGCTCGATCAGCAGGAGTATCTCGTTCTCCTTGATGAGAATCTGGTTCATTAAAGGCATTCTACGGCTACTGGCAATGAGATTCTCCAGGCGATCTACAAGGTAGAGGATATCCATTACTCGTTATTCCTCTCTTCTGCTTGTTCTTTCCTGGCGCATCTCCTCCCCATCAGACAACCCGTTATAGTCGTAACGCACTTATATGCCATATTTCCGCTGTAACGCTTTCATCACGCTTGGCGGAAGCATATCGGTGACATCCCCACCCAGGCGTACAACCTCTTTTAAGAGCGATGAGCTGATAAAGAGTTGCTCCAGGTTTGTTAGCAGGCAGACAGTTTCAATCTCAGGAGCCAGTTTGCGGTTCATTAACCCTTGCTGGAACTCCGCTTCAAAGTCGTTGGGCGAACGCAAACCTTTGACAATGACATTCCCCTGTACAGACCGTACATAGTCTACCAGAAGTGTGGCAAAATGTTCAACCCGCACATTGGTCATATTCTCCGCTTCGATAACTTCTCGCCAGAGGGCGACACGCTCTTCCACTGAAAAGAGCAAGTTTTTGGCGGGACGCTCATAGACAACCGCTATAATCAAGGTATCAAATAAATGGGCGGCCCGGCGTGCAATATCCAAATGTCCATTGGTCAACGGGTCAAAACTGCCCGGATAAACAGCAATACGGTGGCGTTCTTCGTTGTTCACGCTTTATCCTCTTGTATGCTACAGTGTACGACAGTATCCAGGATGCCATGTCTAAAAATAGGGTGTTGCCCCCATTATACCATATGCCCAGCAAAACAAAATATCCTCAAGCAATATTAAATCTCGATCTCAACCTCAATCTCATCCATCCGTGCAGACAAAGCTATGCGTCACCCTGAATGCTTGAGGCACACGCCAGACTGCGCAACATCGCAAACACTAGCAACGTTATCCCAGAGACTCCTGCAAGCAAGAAGTTTCTAAACATTCAGAATGACGCATAGACAGAGCAATCTACAGGCCGACTACAGGCCGACGCGCTGAAATGCCGTATCAATATACTTGATATAGTAGTCCGTACTCGTCAATTCCTGTAACTCGTCACTGCTGAGGTAGTGTGTCACCTCTTCATCTTTACTCAATGCCTCCAACAAGGCTGGCCCTTGAACGGCACCCGCACTTGCCATACTCCAGACCTGCTTCGCGTTGCGCTGCACCATCTTGTACGCCTCCTGTCGCCCAACACCCTTATCAATCAGGGCCAGCAAGATGCGCTGCGAGAAGACAAGACCACCCGTCATGTTCAGATTTGCAAGCATACGCTCACTATCAACCTGTAAACCGCGCATGACTCTAGTAAAGATGTGCAGCATATAATGCAGCAATGTACATCCATCAGGAAGAATAATGCGCTCGGTCGAGGAATGACTGATATCACGCTCGTGCCAGAGAGCCACATTCTCCATCGCGGTTACGGCAAAACCACGCAACACACGCGCCAGACCACAGACACGCTCACACAATTCAGGGTTGCGCTTATGGGGCATCGCCGATGATCCCTGTTGCCCCGACCCAAATGGTTCAAACGCCTCGCTCAATTCAGTGCGCTGTAAATGGCGAATCTCCTGCGCCATCTTCTCCAGCGAAGATGCAATCAAGGCTAATGTGGTCATAAAATGCGCGTGGCGATCACGCTGAACAATCTGACTCGACACGGGTGCCACACCCAACCCCATCTGCTCACACACAAACTCTTCAATCTGCGGCGGAATGGTTGCATGTGTCCCTACCGCGCCAGAAATTTTACCCACTGTCACCTGTTCCAACGCTGCGGCCAGACGTTGCTGATGGCGCCGCAGTTCATCAAACCATAAGGCCATCTTCAAGCCAAAGGTGATTGGCTCCGCATGAATACCATGCGTTCTGCCAGCCATCAGCGTGTATTTATGCTGTACCGCCACCTGCCCTACCACCTGTGTGAGTTCTGTCAATGCCTGACTGAGCAACACACCCGCCTCTTTCATCTGCGCCGCCAGCCCGGTATCCAATACATCGGAAGAGGTCAGGCCCAGGTGAATGAAGCGTCCCTCTGGCCCTAGTTGCTCCTGAATTGAGCGCAAAAACGAAATCACATCATGGTGAGTTTCCTGCTCTATTTCCTGCATACGCTGCATGTTGTAGCGTGCCTGCCGAATTTTCTCTATCGCATCCTGTGGAATCACCCCTTCACGCGCCCATCCTTCACATACGAGCAATTCTACACGAAGCCATGCATCCGTTTTATGAGCGGCTGACCAGATGGCAGCCATCTCTGGCAAAGAATAGCGTTCTATCATCTTGTATCCTCTATATGACGCACGTTCCCACGTGCCAGACAATTATGCCCCAGTATACCACATGTTTTAAAGGCATTCCTTGCAGCTACCCATCTATTAAAATTGCTTTTATCGATAAATATTAGGAAATATTAGAAATCTCTTCTATATTAATAGTAGTATATTATTCCCAAGAAGATAGACAGGGGACAGACAAGCGATTACAATACGCCTGTAATGGTGTTGCGCCAAAGGTTAGCACATGATTCCCCTCTGCATCACCATTGCTTTTTTTCACTTGCTAACATGGTAGATATCCAGCTAATTACCATGTAGAAATAAAATAACAGCATATGCGGCAAGAGATGGTGGAAGATCATCACAATATTTTAGTGAAGAGGTGAAATGTGAGCACAACTATCGGGGTCCAGCGCATTGGTAAATATGAACTATGGGAACGTTTGGGGCAGGGCAGTATTTCAGAGGTATGGAAAGCATATGATACACAGCAGCATCACATCGTCGCGATCAAATTACTCCTTACGCAAATTCATCAGGCACATGATTACGAAAGCCGTTTTATGCGTGTCGCCGAGCTGGTCTCATCGCTGCATCATCCGAATATCGCGCAAGTGCGGGATGCCTACATGCTGCCCGCACGGCCAATTGGGCAGGCGCGCAGCACACTTGCCTATATTGTCTCGGAGCATATTGAGGGACAGACACTGGGCGACTATATACGCACGCTCACACGTACAGGTGCGCTCCCTCCCAGTGCAGACATCGTGCGCTTCTTCACTGGCATCGGACTGGCTCTTGACTATGCTCATCAACACAATATCATTCATGGGAACTTAAAGCCTACCAATATTCTCTTAAGCCACCAACATGCGGCCATACATGGCGAGGCTGAACCAATTTTGACCGATTTTGGGCTGGCGCAACTGCTCGGCTATACGAACAACACATTAGCACGCCGCTCGATTGATACAATGCTCTATATGTCACCAGAACAGGCGAAAGGCGAGGCGGGAGACCAATCGGGCGATATTTACGCGCTAGGCATTCTCCTCTACCTTATGTATACGGGTGTTTTCCCATTTCAAGGCAATCGTCCCATTGCCCTCCTCACGCAACATGTAAGCGCGACCCCGCTTGTGCCAACACGGATCAATCCCAATATCCCATCTCAGCTCAGTGATATCATCATGCAGTGCCTCTCTAAAGATCCTGAGCAACGTTTCACCAGCGCGACCGCTCTGACGGTTGCACTCGCGCGCGCCTTGAACATTCCCTTGCCTCAACGCCTTAGCATGACAGCGCAGATTACGGAAGAGATTCAAGCCGCTATCGCGACCACCGCCGAGCGTCCGACCACTCCGGTCCTCTCTCTCCCCCAACATACCTCTGTGCCCGCTTCAACGCCTGATATAAGCAATTCTATAAAGATGGAAATTCCTCCTTCTAATGGTAGAGAGAACAGCATGACGGACGCCGGCGCGACCAGCGAGGCAACGGCAACGATCATTCAACAAGAAACAAGCACAGCTACAGAGAAGAAGACACGTAAAAAATTTGTGATCTTGTTAAGTATCTTCCTTTTAATTATTTTTCTTGCCTCGGCGGTGGTCGCTTTTTTCGTATTCGCGCACTATACGTTTCCCAATCTTCTTCCAAGCAGGCCAGCCATGCATGAGCGTCTGGGTTTGTTCATGGAACCTGTACAGGGTGCGGGCAAGAACAATGTCTTATTTTAAGCCAGCGGTGAGTGTGGCATCTGGGGCATCGTATTATGCACAAGTAGATATTTTGGGGCATAAAAACGTGCATATACGTGTTATCTATGATACAATGTGCCGGATAGATCTTGTTCCATCGGCCTCTTCCAGATAATACCGCAACACAGAGGCACAGCGCATGCTGATCTGCCAGCCGGGGAAAGGGTATTGACGAGGATAGAGAGTGCATGTACAATCATGGTACATTCTTGATCGGTTAATCGGTGGACATGTGGGATGCCAAATGCATGAGAGATCACAGGAGACGGATCTCTCAGGTCAGCAAGCATGAACTGTTGATATATTGGGAGTTTTGTGCAATGAAAAAGGGAATTCATCCAAACTATGTGGAATCCACAGTAAGTTGCGCCTGTGGTAACAGCTTTAAGACACTCAGCGTCAAACCCGTCTTGAAGGTTGATGTCTGTTCTAATTGCCACCCGTTCTTCACGGGCCAGCAGCGCATTCTTGACTCAGCCGGACGTGTGGAGCGTTTCCGCAAACGCTTTAACCTCCAGGAAGAGTAGGCTTACACAAAAATGATATGAGAGGGGTAAAGGAACCGTATACGTGGTCCTTTATCCCTTTTTTAGTGAATGTTACCATAAAGGATAAGCCTCATGGAGAATGCAAAGCAACGAACACTCCTGTTCCTGATAGCCGATACCGGGGCAGGTCATCGCAGTGCCGCTAATGCCATCCATACGGCCCTCAAACTGTTATCGCAGGAGGAACAGGAGGCATGGCAGGGAAGCCTACATGCCGGGTCATATAATAACGAATTTACCATACCAACGCCCTCTTCAGGGCAAACCCTCACGCCTGTTCAGGAAAAGGTGTCACCAACAACCTATCGCATTGAAATCGTTGATGTTTTTGAGGAATATAGTCGCTTCCCTCTGCGTGAAGCAGTCAAGCTCTATGGCCCCACAATCCGCTATAATCCTAAATTATTTGGTGAGGTCTTTCATATCAGCAATCGCGAGGAGACAGTTGCCACAATGAACACATTGGCAACCCCACTCATTCATAACGGTCTCTTGCGTCTCTTCACCAGTGTGCAACCCGACGTAATCATTTCTATCCATCCTCTCATCAATCGCGCCGCGATTAAAGCCATTCGCACACTTGACCTGCCCATTCCTTTTATCACGGTCGTCACCGATATGGTCAGCATTCATCATTCCTGGTACGAACCTGGGGCCGATGGCTATATTGTGCCCACAGAGGACGCCAAACGCCTGTACCTCAAGCGCGGCCTAGACCCCAAAAAGGTTCATGTCATTGGTATGCCGATTGACCCCAAATTTACACGGCCCATAGGGAGCAAAGAGGAGCTACGTGAACGCTTTCACCTGCGGCAAGACCTGCCTGTTGTACTGCTTGTCGGCGGTGGCGATGGCGCAGGTGGACTGCAAGCAGCCGTACGCGCCATCTCACAGGCACGCCTACCAGTTCAAATATTGGTAGTCACTGGACGCAATCGGCGGCTCTATGCTCACCTTCAACGCACCCGTGCCAGCTTGCATGTGCCAGCAACGATTTTTGGCTTTGTCCAGAACATGCCAGAGTTGATGCACGCCGCCGATGTCATTATTACAAAGGCTGGTCCTGGCACGATTAGCGAGGCTCTCTCCTGCCACCTGCCGATTATTCTCAGCGGCTATGTTCCAGGCCAGGAAGAAGGGAATGTCAGCTATGTTGTCAATAATAATGTCGGCACCATGGCTCACGATTCGCTGGAACTGGTTGACGCATTACGTCGCCTGATTAAGCCCGGCTCGCCCGAACTGCGTCAGCAAGTTGCCAATGCGCAACGCATTTGCCGTCCCTACGCCTCTTTTGAGATCGCGCAATGTATCCTGAGCTATCTCCCCAAGCCGGAAGAGGCAAGCATCTGGCAATCCGCACGCTGGCGACGACGACAGCAGATGATGTCTGGTCGCTTGCACTCCGCTATTCGCTTGCGCCGCTTCCGTCGCAGTCTGCCGCGCCCATTACTCAATAGCCCATTGATGCGCCGTCTCTCTCATCTACGCATTCAGGGCTTATCAAACCGCCGCACGTCATAGTCACACAGAGACATTGCCATCGTGCAGCAATGTATTTAAACATGAAACACGAATAGCTGCCATCTGGGAAGAGAGGATACATGGAAAAACGCTTGACGCAATCTGCCCGCGCCTCCCGCGCAACATTTTACTATGGAGGGCAGGCCGTTATGGAAGGCGTTATGATGCGAGGTCGCACGTCCGCTGCTATCGCAGGCCGCCGCCCTGATGGCACACTCTATCTCTATGAAGAACCACTCAATCCACGTATCTATCAAAATGCATTCTTACGCCTGCCTTTTCTGCGCGGTATGCTCTTGCTCTGGGAAACGCTCGTTCTGGGCACACGGCTCATGACGCTCGCGGCAAACATCTCTACAGGAGCTATTGACCCCGATGCGTTGGCTGCTTCCCCAACAGGGCATACACAGGAAATACACGATAACAACGTGAACCCCACGACACAACCACCTGTGATCGGGGGCGCAAGCCTCATCTTACCGCTGTTAGTTTCACTAAGCATGGCGGTCGCTATATTCTTTGTGGGGCCACTCCTGCTCACCAACATTTTTAGCCATCAGATCGGACAGGGATGGCTCAATCTCATCGTTGAAGGAGGACTGCGCCTGCTCCTTCTCATTGGCTATCTGCTCCTAATCGGGCGCGTACCCGATATCCAGCGCGTCTTTGGCTATCATGGTGCCGAGCATAAGGCCATTAACACAATGGAACAGGGCCAACCGCTCGATGTCGCACATGTACGGCTGGCTTCACGGGTCCACACACGCTGTGGCACAGGTTTCTTGTTGCTTGTGATGGTCGTCTCTATTTTTGTCTTCGCCTTCGTCGGCACACCCTCACTCTTGCTCAAAATCGTCTCGCGCATTGTGCTCGTTCCCGTTGTCGCAGGCATAGCCTACGAATTAATGCGCCTGGGTGCGGCAAATTATCGTTTTCGCATTGTGCGCTGGCTGCTCGCCCCCGGTTTGGCACTTCAGGGGTTGACGACACGCGAGCCAGACGATAGCATGATAGAGTGCGCTATTACGGCTTTGCAACGTGTTATGCAACGCGATAAAGAGGCATATTCTACGCAGCAGACGCAGACTACCGTATCGGCCGTCACGCCCGCGCGCACATTTGCAGAGTAAGAAGAAGAAACAGGAAACACATGCATTTTCGCATAGAAGGATAGCCAAACCATGCCATCTGATCCAATGCCACCTTTTTCAGGCGATGAAACACGACCACAAGAGCACGAAACAGTATCGCCGGAACACGACATCGAAAGCTCATCGGGAGAGGTCATTCCTGCTCCACCCCAGGAAGAAAGCCCGTTGCTACCAATGCCAGAGGGCGAACGACCCCATGTGAACTTCTCCGCCACACGCTGGGCGTCGTCGGGCGTGGTACGCCTCCTCTACCGTTTCTGGACCCGTATCGCCGCCAACCTCTTCCCCGAAAACTCTCAAAGCGAAGCGGTGGCCCGCGCGCTACATGTACCGTTACCAGATAGATTAAACATGAGTTGGGTAACGAACCATCTCGCCGTTGGCGGACGTATCCGCCTGGAAGACATTCACGCTCTCAATCTGGTTGGCGTCACCGATGTCATTGATACACGCTCGGAATATCAGGATGATGCACAGGCTCTCGCCCATGAGCAGATTGACTTTCTCTATCTCCCAACGCCCGATACCTATCCATTAACCATCACACAACTCATGCAAGGCGCACAATGGGCAAACGAGCGAATCAAACAGGGGCGGCGCGTCTTGATCCACTGCGAACATGGTGTCGGTCGTAGCGTCCTACTCACCTGCGCCGTTCTCGTCTATAGCGGGATGCATGCTGGCGACGCCCTTGAACTGGTCAAACAGAAACGCTGGCAGGCCTCACCCAATCATCGTCAGCTTGCGCGTTTGAAAGAATTTGAGTCTGCCCTTACTCCACTGCGCAAAGCATAACGCTCTATCGCCAGTGCCACACCATCCTCTGTGTTAGTCGCAGTCACAGCACGCGCCGCGTGTTTCACAGCATCAGGCGCGTGTCCCATGGCGACACCCCAGCCAACGGCCTCCAGCATCTCAAGGTCATTGTTATTGTCACCTATTGCCATCACCTGCGTGAGCGGAATCTGCAAGTGATCGGCAAGACGTGCCACACCCGTTGCCTTGCTACACTGCCTGCGCATAACCGCCATCTCCGCACATCCATAATTGCCTTGTTTAATCGCATTCCACGCACAATCCAATTGCGCTACCTCAGCGACCATACTATAGACGCGCTCCTCTGACGCGAACGCAACGACACGAAGCGGATCAGGTTGCCCATTGCAGAGTTGCTCATGCGGCAAACGCAGCAAATGATCAGGAAAGGCCGTAAAATACTCTGTTAACCATTCATTATCGAACGAGCTTGGCCCCGTCCACATCTCTTCAATTGTCCCATTGATGTGATGCACCACGGGCTGAATGCCATTACGCAACATCATCTCAATTGCTTGCTGCGCAACTGTCGCCTGTAAAGGCTGTGTGTGCAAGGTCTGTCTGGCTGGATGTTGCATAATGAGCGCACCATCACAAAGAATTAAAGGAATCTCTAAACCTAACTCGTCGGCAATCGGACCAGTGTTAATATAGCGGCGTGCCGTCGCTAGCGTGACTATAATACCTGCCTCTTGAGCCGCACGCACGGCAGCCCGCGTGCGTGCTGTTAACTCTTTTTCTGGTGTCAGCAGGGTGCCATCAATATCAATCGCCAGCAGTTTAATATCTGGCGGCTCTCCATCTATCATATACGCTGATAGTCCTTCCTGAATAACACAGCGACGGACAGGGATACATCCTCTGTCCGTCGCTTGTTTCTTTCTTAAAAGCGACCGTCTATATCTATAGTATATATCAGACACAACGCTGATTACTAGTGCGCTAGCCGCCACTATAGCCGATCACATCCGTACCGCCTTCCGAGAAGAAGGACGAGACACCTTGCGTATTCCAATACTGCGGACGCTCCGCCACAAAAGGCGCACCATTCAGCGTTTGCACCGTCATTGAAACAGAGTTAGCAGTCGAACTCGTGCCCGAGTTAAAGGCGGTTGTTTGCACAAGAGCCGTGATATCGAGTGTAAAACGACTATTCGCAACTACCTGGACGCCTTCCGTGAACGTCTGGCCGTTCCCGTTGACCAATGTGATATAGATGTTCTCAGCATTGGGGGTGGGATTCTGGATTGTCAGCCATTCATTATAACCGGTATTGCTGTAGCCTTCAGCAAAGCTATACACATTATGTGCGGCAGGTCCCACCTGACCAATCACATCAGTACCACCAATGGCGACATTGGATAGAGTATGCTTATAGCTAAAGAACATTTCGCGCTGCGCCACGATCATGGCTCCCGATGACTGCACCTCAGCGGAGACCTCTGCTGTTGACCCCTGGAAGGTGTTGTTGGCATTCACGTTCCAGATCACTTGCGTATTGTTATTTAAGGTCAAGGAGAAACTGGCCGTTTTACCGCCACCAGACTTGAGGATAATCGTGACATTCGCAGATGCCGTTGGATTGGGGTCAAGGTTGGCAATGGTCAGATACTCCTGCGTCGAGCCACCCGTGTATCCTTCAGCAAAGAGCCAGTCAGTCGCAAGGCCGGGCACACCTACAACATCGAATGCGCCACTAACACCATTCACGTTGAAGAAGTAGGTAGGACGCTCTACGAGAATGGGCTGGTCGGAAGTCACGATGGCAGGCTGATGTCCTATATATCCGGCCTGACTAGGAGCAATCGTGCCACGCGAGTTGGCAGGAAGTGCCAGCGTCTGTTTGGGTGCCGATAAAGGACCAGGATAGACTACCTGTATGTTAGCCGTCACATTGTTTGGGTTGAGAATGGTCAAGTAAGAGGTATAATTGGCACTGCTCGGCACATCAGCAAAGTAGAAGGTTGTCCCAAGTTTAGTCGCTCCCAGGACATCAGTTCCACTGGCAATGCCGTGAAAATTCGAGAAGTAGAGCGGACGCTCAGCCACAACACCGTTACAATTAGGCGTTGCCGTCGTGTTCACTGACACAATCGTCGAAAGTGAAGCCGCCGACGTTGAAGCATCGGAAATGTTCAAATCACCGTTCACCGATTCGGTCAAACGAGTCGCGGGGGCAACTGTTTTCGCCACAATTTGTGTGCTTGGGGTGATGCTGCCATCCATTGTGTAATTATATTGGATATTGATGGCACAAGCAGTACTGGAAGGGTTTTGGATCGTCAAATATTCACGAAAACTTTTTCCAACACGCCCTTCAGCAAAATACCATGTTTTATTGACAGGACCAGCAGGCAATGTAGCTGGCGGCGTCGTTGTCGGTGAAGGGGTTGTGACGAGGGTACCCGCTGCACGCGCAAAGGTATGGTGACCCACAACGAACCAGGCCAATGCTACACTACAGAGGATAATACCCGCAGCTAGGCCCAGGCGCACTACAATTTTTGTAGTGCTGTGCGCACCCGGTTTCATACCCCAGAAACGCTGTTCGTTCATAATACTGTTAAGCTCCATTCAGTGACAGCTTTGTCACATGTTCAATAGACACCGATATTCCGTCTACAAATAGACCACACGCCCTCACCACAGAAACATCACCTACACATATAGCGTCTTTCACATTTTATGCTCTACATATATATAGAGCGGTATCTTTGCCTTCTCACTTGTAGAACGCAACGTATTGATGAGCATAACTTTACTTGCTATCTATAGACAAAATTCCTACTCGTCTGCTACAATCTCGCTATGAGTATTGGAGAAAACACAAATAAACATGCACGCCCTAAACGTCGCGCTCAACTCAATAACAGCCAGCCGATGCCAGAGCATATCACGCAGATTCATAGTCATCCATCCTGGCTCGGTGTTGAAGGCTACCCGTTGCTGCCCGACGAGCAACCCGTTAGTACGGTACGCGATAGTCTCTATGACCTGATTCCGCTCGGTACACGCGAAGAACGCTTGATCGGCACGGCCGCGTTCCTGCGCTTGCAGGGCGTCAAACAGCTAGGCTTTGTCTATCGCGTCTGGCCTGGAGCTTCACATACACGCTATGAGCATAGTCTTGGCTGCTACCACCTCACGGTGCGAGCACTGCGTTCACTTTTGCAGCGTGGCTCACAAGGTGGTCTTGAAGGGGTTGCGATTAGTAGTATTCAAACACTCGTGATCGCGGCACTGCTCCACGATATCGGGCACTACCCTTTTTCACATACAATTGAGGAGCTTGGTCCACCCATTATCCTTCATGAACAGGTCGGGCGCACATTAATTGAGCAAGGCGAAATTGCAACAATTATCGAACGCGACTATCATCTCTCGCCTGAGCGTGTCGCCGATGTCATTGATCCGCAAAAAAATCGAACGTTGCACCCAGACGATGAGCTTTTGCGTCACCTGCTCAGCGGTGCGCTCGATGTCGATAAACTCGATTATCTGCCACGCGATGCACGCGCCTGCAATGTTCCCTATGGCGGCGTTGATGTCTCACGTTTGCTCGGCTCACTGCGCATTCATAATGATGTGCATGGACAACGGCGCATCGTTGTAACACATAAGGGTATCAGCCCCTTGCATTCGCTCCTCCATGCACGGCAAGAGATGTTCGACAATATTTACTGGCATCACACCAGCCGTTCATTTCAAATCATGTTGGTCCGGGCCGTTCAAGATGCGCTGCTGTGTGAGGCTCTACGCGCGGAACAACTCATTGGCCTTGATGACGCTGCGCTACTTGTGCTGCTTGCCACGCCCACGATGCCAGACAGCACGCGCGCGCTGGCGCGTGAATTGGAACTGCGCCATCCCCACAAAGTGGTCTTAGAGGTCAGTTGGGCCGCTGGGCGTCTCTTCCATCGCCTCGAAGCTCTCTTTTGGGATGCTGGGCGGCGGCGCCGGATTGAGCAACTGCTGGCCGCTGAACTGGCAAGTGCGTTGGAGATGGAGATCGCGGACTACGAATTATTATTTGATATCGCGCGCCCAGAAAAGTGGGAGATGGATGTCTGGGTCTCGTTTGAGCAACCACCCGTTGGCATGGAACCGCTCATGACATGGGTTGAAGCCACAGGCTTACAGCCCGATGATCTGGCACGCTATGAACAACATCAGCGACGCATTCGCCTCGTCGCCAGCGAACGTCTGCGCACGCAGCTACGCAATCGCCGCCATGACCTGCTCCTGCCCACCCTTGAACGCTTGCTCTAGCATCGCTATGTGTTAACATTGCCCATTTCACACTGGCATATCCAGCGCGACCACATTGCGCGTGGGGACAATGGACATAATGCTGCTATTGAAAAAATGAATGTGACCATGTCACATAATCGCGTAGGGGCGTGATTCCATCACGCCCTATCGGATGTGATCACCTGATGAAATTTTTCACCACCATCATCACGCTCTGCCCGTGCGCCAATCTGCCTGGGGGAGGCTATTCGACGGCGGAACAAGTATTTTGTTACACACGATGAGCGGTCCCTACTTTTTTTTCTGTTGGTACATGAGTTTGATCGCTTTTTCGCGGATGCGGCGCGCAGGTGCGTACTCGTAATCAAGCTTGATTGCCTGCTCTGCCACACCGGCCGCCTCGCGATAGCGTTGCAGGCGATAAAGGGTATCCGCTTTCATCGTGATAAAGCGAACGTTGCGCGGGTCTAATTCCAGTACATGGTCAAGCGCACTATTCGCCTCCTCAAAATTTCCGCTTCCCCGTAGACCGCGCATATAGTGTTCCCAGGCAAACAAATTATCCGGTTGCACCTTAATCAGCTCATGCGCAACCTCTTGCAATGCCTCATACTGTTCTAACGCACGTAATGCCTGAATCGCCTGCGTCATTGACATGACATCAGTCGGGACCAGCGTCAATGCGTGCCGTGCATTTGGAATGACATCGCGCATTCTGCCCAATCTGCACAGAATTTCCCCACGCATCTGTAACGAGAAGAGCGCGTTTGGATCAAAACGCAGACTATGATCAAAAGCGTCAAGAGCCTCCAGCAATCGCTCACTATTGAGCAACGCCATGCCACGATTGGCCCACGCGCGCACATCTTCGGGTGCCAATACAATTGCGCGCTCGGAGCTACGCAAGGCTTCGGCAAATTTTTGCTGCAAAAGCTGTAAGCCACTGCGGTTAATCCACGCCAGCGGCAGGTTTGTATCCAATAAAAGAGCCTGATCGTTGGCAATCTTGGCCTCGGAGAGACGCTCTAATTTCTGCAATGCCCGCGCTCGATAGGCCAGAGCGAGAGCCAGCGTTGGGTTGAGATCGAGTAGGACCCGCGTAATCTGCTCAAGTTGTTCAAAATTGTTCAACATGTCTAAACACTGCGCTGCCCCTAGATAGGCTTCCTCGTCCTCTGGATACGCGCCTATCCATTCGGTAAAAACTGTTAATGCATCACGCCAATTTTTTTCAGCCATAAGTATATCAGCATCATGGCGCAGAGCTTCGCGCTCCCCCGTATAGCCCGGTTGCTCTCTCAGCAACTTTGTGTCGGCTCTCACATTGCTTCCTTCCATATCGCCACTAGTATGAGGATTGCTCTCTTGCACCGATATTGCCTCAACATGTGTATGCTCTCGCGTCCCCGTAAGCGATTCCTGTGCTACTGTCACATTTTCATCGTCTATTTTCACAACGCGCCCTCTCCTCCGATATTTAGAAACCCATTATCGCATTATCAGCACTTATCAGCAAGAGGATTTTAGTAGAAAACTCCGCCTGTCTGGAAAACGCGACAAACGAGCCAGTTTTCATACAAACATTTTACAAATCTTATAAGCTTTTTTGATATCGTGCGGTTACAGTATACACAGATAAGAAGAATCCGTGTATTAAAGTAAGTGCTAAGAAATATCTTGCCATCGTTAGCATGCTTTGGGAGGCTCCACAGATATGTTTCATCCAAATATAGATAACGACCAACCGACAAATGATCAGTCTACGCAGCCCTATGAGCCGAGACAATATAGTCCAGTACCACCGTATGAGCCAATGCACTATAGCCCTACGCCAACCCCACCACCCTATGGTACTGAACCAACAGAGCCACAGACACCTTCTGAGCCGGGCAATTTTAGGGCCAATGCCTATATGCCCAATCAGATGCCTGGTCAGATGCCGCCAGGGCAGGGCTTTAACCGTCGCGGCGGTTCAGGGACTGGTCGCGCCGTTGTGCTCACTATGCTGCTCGCGTTACTTTTCGGAGCAGTCGTGTTTGCAGCAGGTTGGGAGTTTGGGCGCGGCAATGTTGCGACTACGCCATCGCCTGCTGCTAGCAGTTCTCTACAAACAGGCTCAAGCCAGCCAGTCGCTCCTATTCCGGCATTGGGCAGCAATAACATCGAATCGGTTCGTGAAGCCGTCATCGCGAATGTACGACCGGCCGTCGTCCAGATTAACGTCACAACTGCGCAGGGCGGCGCGATTGGTTCCGGCGTCATTATCGACAAACGCGGGTATATCGTTACCAATAACCACGTCGTCAACGGGGCGCAACAGATAGAGGTCGTGATGAGTGATGGCACGCGCTTAACAGGTCAAGTGACAGGCATAGACCCGGCAGATGATCTCGCAGTCGTCAAGATCAATCCGCCCAATAACATGGTTGTTGTGCCTATCGGCGACTCGTCCAAACTGCGTGTCGGTCAGGATGTGCTGGCTATTGGCAACCCACTCGGTATCACGCAGACCGTCACAAACGGCATCATTAGTGCTCTCAACCGCAATGTGAGCGAGGGACAGGGCGGCGCGATTATTCCAGGGGCGATCCAGACAGATGCGCCAATTAATCCTGGCAATAGCGGCGGCGCACTGGTCAACTTGCAGGGTCAGCTCATTGGTATCCCGACACTGACCGCGATTGACCCAGAGTTTAACACACCCGCCAGTGGCGTTGGTTTCGCCATTCCGTCCAATCGTGTTAGCCTGATCGTGCCGCAAATTATCCAAACTGGACATGTTACACACACCGGGCGTGCGGCACTGGGTGTACGAGTTGCCGATGTTAATCAACTCGTGGCTTCACAAGACAACCTATCCGTCGATCATGGCGCGTTGATTGTGCAGGTTGTGAGCGGCGAGGGAGCCGCCAACGCAGGTCTGCAACCCGGCGATGTGATTGTCCAAATCGGCAATACGCAGATTACCGATGTGGCATCCCTGGGTGATGCTCTGGCACAGTATAATCCTGGCGAGACGGTTGCCATTAAAGTGTATCGTGGAAATCAGCAAATGACCGTCAACGCCACATTGAGTGAACTACAATCCGGCTCGTAACGCTCCTCGCATATGAAAACCAGGCGGCAGGTTCGTAACGAACTTGCCGCTTTTCACATTACAAAGCTTGCCATACCTGGATGGTCTTATCATCACAGCCCGATGCAATATGTATACCATGCCAGGGCCATGTACGACGCTGGCATGTCTATTACACAAATGAGAAGGAACCAGCCTGCATACATCTGGCTCCCTCTCACAGGCTTCTATTGCTAGAAACTATCTGGGAGCCATGCGAATCGCACCATCCAACCTGATCGTTTCGCCGTTCAACATGGTGTTCTCGATGATATGCTTTGCCAGCGCAGCATACTCAGCGGGACGACCCAGGCGCGGCGGAAAGGGCACCTGCTGGCCCAGCGATTGCTTGGCGGGTTCCGGCAAGCCTGCCAATAAGGGCGTGTCGAACAGACCAGGAGCAATCGTCATCACGCGAATACCATAGCTGGAGAGGTCACGCGCAATAGGTAGTGTCATGCCGACGATACCCCCCTTCGAGGCCGAGTACGCCGCCTGCCCAATCTGTCCGTCAAACGCGGCAACCGAGGCGGTATTAATGATGACGCCGCGCTCGCCCTCCGCATCGGGTGTATTCTCCGCCATCATAGTTGAAGCCAGACGAATGACGTTAAACGTGCCGATGAGATTTATTTGGATCACGCGTGTAAAGGACGCGAGTGCATGGGGTCCCTTTTTGCTCAACGTCTTCTCAGCAACACCAATACCCGCGCAATTGATTGCAACATGCAGACCCCCAAAAGCGTCAACCGCCGCTTTCAATGCCGCCTGCACATCCGCCTCTTCCGTCACGTTTGTCTTGACAAATAGCGCAGAACTCCCCAGCTCTGAGGCAAATGCATGACCCAGTTCGCTATTCAGATCTGCAATGACCACTTTTGCCCCCGCTTGTGTCAAGAGGCGCGCACAGGCCGCACCCAGGCCAGAGGCTCCGCCAGAAATAAAAACACCTTTGTTCTGTACATCCATTTTGCGTTACCTTTCTCCGCTATACTATTATTGCTAACGCAAACCACTCCTTATGTTTCCATACCAAGAGAGCGCGTTGCCAACATCTCCATTTCAGCCATGCACTAGCTTCCTTTATCATATCTCTTTGGCACACACTGTTGCCAGAGCAAATAAGAACGTATAGAGCGCACGCACGTACCCAAACTGGCCCAATAGCGTGTTTATGCTTTTGCGATCTCCTCTGCTGTCAATACTACATTTATTACTCATTAATACTATCAATTCTCATATAACTCATTCTTTTCATTTTCACATCTATTCTATGCATCTGCTTGACATGACAAACGCCCTATGTTACATGTTAGATAGCTTAACTCGCTTATTTTTGAGTATATTTGAACTAATACACAAGGGATAGTAGGAGCAGCTCATGTGGAAATCTTCTTTTTACACTCCCCCAACAATTGCAGTGCGCTCTTGGATGCTGCTGATCAGCATTACGCTTGTCCTGGCCGGTTGCGCCACGCCAACAGCCAAGATATCACAACAGAAGCACGTTAATACCCCACACCCCCCTATAGCAACTAAAAGCGCAAAAATCGTACCAATGGGAACGAAAATTACCCAGGGAACGCCAACGGCGACAAATATTCAGGCACCGCTATATACGAATATAAGCAGACAAGATGAGATGGCGATGCTGCATAGTCGCGAGGGTTACTATGGTTGGACATGGCAAACCAGCCTACCTGACCATCGGCTTGTCGTTTTCTATGGCAACCCTCTCTCACCGGAAATGGGACCAATAGGACAATATTCCGATGATGAGCTAATTGCCAAATTAAATGAGCAGGCACAGACCTACGCGCAACTTGACCCCACACATCCCGTTATACCTGCTCTGGACTACGTCACACCCGTTGTACAACCCATACCGATGGATGATGGCTCCTGGGTCTATCGCATGCCAACTGACTCGATCGAGCATTACATTAAGTTGGCGAATGATAACCACGCGCTCTTCTTTTTTGATATGCAGATTGGGCATAGCACCATACAGAAAGAGGTGGGAGCGGTTTGGTCTTATCTCAAACAACCCGGTGTTGATTTAACGCTTGACCCTGAGTTCGACATGCCACCCGGCACAGTACCTGACGAGGTATTTGGGCAGATGAAAGCGGACGAGATCAACTGGGTCATCAATCAGCTCTCAACACTGGTACAAAGTGAGCATCTGCCCCCCAAGATTCTGATTATTCACCAGTTCCGCCAGAGTATGCTGCCCGATTGGCAGAATATTCGTTTGCAACCAGGAGTTCAGGTAATTACGTGCGTTGACGGCTTCGGTCCTCCACAAGAGAAGATTGATGACTACAACATCTTTGATAAACAACAATTACTGCAATACCCCGGCATGAAACTGTTCTATCAACTCGATGTACCACTTATGACGCCAGCGCAAACGCTCGCGCTCGATCCCTCGCCGTTAATGGTAATGTATCAATAACACGCGCTTTGTTCGTACCTGCTACGATACGAATAGTGGAGACATGGGCATGTGGATTGTCCCATTCTATCGCGAACAAACGTGAAATCAAGGGAAACGCTAAGAGCAAGCGGCCAGCAGCGGGCAAACGTGGGAGCGTAGCGGATACAATGAAAGCAACAAAAAAGGAGAAAAATATGTCGCATATCTATGTAAAAAGCGAGAAGATCGTAGATGCAAACCCGGAAGATGTCTATGCAGTGATCAGTGATTATCGCGAGAAGCGTCCACAATTGTTGACCTCAAACTTTGTGGATTACAAGGTTGAGCGCGGCGGACGTGGGGATGGCACGGTGGTGAGCTATCGCCTGCACGCGGCGCGGCGTGAACGGCCCTACCATATTCAGGTGAAGGAACCAGTAAAGGGGCAGGTGTTAGTCGAAAATGACACCAATTCATCACTCGTGACGACATGGACGGTCTCACCAATCGAGGATGGACAGCGCACAAATGTCCGCCTCGTCACCGAGTGGGAAGGCGGCAGTGGCATTAATGGCTTTTTCGAGCGCACGTTTGCGCCCATTGGTCTGCGCCGCATCTACAACACCGTGCTTAACCACCTGGATACAACGCTTCCAACGACTGGTAAAAAAGCAAGGCCGGAGTCGCTAACGCTCACACGTGAAACGCCTCCTGAGTCAGTCAAGAAAAACGTTAGCCTTCTTGCCTTGATTCTAGGCGGTGTGATCGCTCTTGCTGCTATTATCAGCTACCTCCAACGTTCTCGTGCATAGGATGATGTAACGAGAAGAAGCAACAGGGCAGGTGCAAAGTCTTGCGCTCACCTTGTTGCTTCTTCCTGTTTACACGTCAGCGTTTACTCGGTAACCGCGCCTTCGGAAGCGGAATGTACCAGCTTGATATATTTCGCCAGTACGCCACGTGTATAGCGCGGAGCAGGGGCCTCCCACTGCTTGAAGCGTTGGGCAATCTCCTCGTCACTCAGGTCTATCGAGAGAGTTTGGTGGTCGGCATCAATCGTGATCATATCACCATCCTGCACAATCGCGATTGGGCCACCAGCCTGCGCTTCGGGAGCGATATGTCCCACGACCATACCATGCGTGCCGCCGGAGAAGCGACCATCGGTAATCAGGCCCACCGTCTCGCCATAGCCCTGCCCGACGAGGGCCGAGGTCACCGCCAGCATTTCGCGCATACCAGGGCCGCCTTTTGGTCCCTCATAGCGAATAACCACCACATCACCATGATCAATCTTATGATTCATGATGGCATCGAAGGTATCCTCTTCTGAGTTGAACACTTTCGCGGGGCCACGATGGGTGGTCGTCTTGAGACCAGCGATCTTGCAGACCGCTCCTTCTGGGGCTAGATTGCCGCGCAGGACGACAAGTGGGCCGGAGGGATGCAACGGTTGCGTCATTGGGGCAACAATGCGCTGTCCCTCGGCAAGATCATGGGCGGTCTCCAGATTCTCGGCCATTGTTTTGCCCGTGACGGTCAGCGTGTCACCGTGCAGCAATCCCTCTTTGAGCAGCAGTTTCAAAACAGCCTGGACACCGCCAATGCGGTCAAGGTCCGCCATCACAAAGCGACCACCGGGCTTGAGGTCTGCCAGATGGGGCACCTTGCTGCCAATGCGATTGAAATCGTCAATCGTGAGTGGGACATCAATCTGACGCGCAATCGCGATCAGGTGCAGGATGGCATTGGTGGAACCACCGAGGGCCATCGTCAGCGTAATCGCGTTCTCAAAGGCCTCTTTGGTCAAGATCAGACGCGGCGTGATCTGGCGTTCAATCAAACGCACGATCATTTGACCCGCCTCGTAGCAGTCTTGCGCCTTACGCGCTGTGACTGCTGGCGCGGAAGAACTACCGGGCAGGCTCATACCGAGAGCCTCGATAGAGGAGGCCATCGTGTTCGCCGTGTACATGCCACCACAGGAACCCGCGCCTGGAATCGCGCTCTCCTCAACCTCTTTCAGTTGTGTCAGCGAAATCTTGCCCGCGCTATACTGTCCTACTGCCTCGAAGACGCTGACAATGTCAACATCCTGGCCGCGACATGTTCCGGGGAGAATCGTGCCACCGTAGACAAATATACTGGGGATATCCAGGCGCGCCAGAGCCATCAGACAACCCGGCATATTCTTGTCGCAGCCGCCAATCGCAATCACGCCATCAAAGCGTTGCGCGTTGGCAACCAGCTCGATAGAGTCCGCGATCACCTCACGACTGGGTAACGAGAACTTCATGCCCTCAGTTCCCATTGAAATACCATCGCTAACCGTGATCGTGCCAAATATCTGTGGTGCCCCCCCACCAACACGCACCCCCTCTTTCACCTTCTCCGCGAGGCGATTAATGTGCGAATTACAGGGCGTAATCTCGCTCCAGGTACTTGCGACACCAATAAGCGGTTTATTGAAATCTTCGTCGGTCAGACCGACAGCGCGAAGCATCGAACGATTGGGAGCACGTACGGCTCCCTCGGTAATCATCTTGCTGCGGCGATTGAGGGCCGTCTCTGCCGCATGTGAACTGCCATTAGTCTCAGGCATAAGCGCAACGCTTCCTTTCTTCCTTGAGCGTGCAGGCTTCCCCTGCGCTATGATTGCTCTATTATACACGTGTGACACGAGTGGAACAATGGGAGAAACGCTCAATGTTTCTGGCCTCTCTATGGAAACAGAGCCGCTTTTACCGCTCTATGTCTCCCTGTCACACCACATTCATAGAAAGCGTGTAGCTCTTATCTGTTACTACACGCTTTCTATGAATGTGAAAAGGAGCAGCGGATGTCACGAAATATCCAAAATACACTTACATTGCCAGGTACGCCCGGCCTTCCTGAGATCGCGCATGGGTCACTACGTTTCATTGGCACAGCAACCGTGCTGCTCAGATACGCGGGCTTTACAATTTTGACAGACCCAAATTTTTTGCATCAAGGCGAATATGCCAACCTCGGCTATGGTCTGCATTCCAGGCGATTGACCAACCCCGCTCTCCCACTGGAACGTGTGCCGCCCCTCGATCTCATCATACTTTCGCATATGCACGGAGACCACTTCGACCACGTCGTGATGCACCGTCTGGATAAAGCCATCCCCATCGTCACGACGCAACAGGCAACGCGCGTGCTGCGGCATAATGGCTTCGCCGCGACCCAACCGCTCAAGCCCTGGCAGGCCCTGACGATAGTCAAAGGACAGACACAACTGCGTATTACGGCATTGCCAGCCCTCCACGCGCATGGTCTGATAGGCCATGTGCTACCACCTGTGATGGGCAGCATGTTAGAGTTTATGCATACCAACGGACACATGTTGTTGCGCATCTATATCAGCGGTGATACGCTGATGGACGATCAGCTCAAGGCCATTCCCTATCGCTACCCTGAAATCGACCTGGGTCTGCTCCATCTCGGCGGCACACGCATCCTGGGCATGCTGGTCTCAATGGACGCGCAACAAGGGCTTGAGATGCTAGAACTCATCAATCCCCGCCTTGTCATTCCCATTCACTACAACGACTATACCGCTTTCAAATCGCCATTACATGATTTTCAACAGCTTATCTCCATCGCGGGTCTTGAGGAACGCGTGATCTATCTACGCCATGGCGAAACATACACGTTTGAACTGACACATAGTCGCATTACCGGGGAGCGATAACGCATTATCATACGAACATTTTTTCTATAAAAACACTATCTTTTTGTGGGAAACTATGCTATGCTTGGGAAGGATGAGCGTTTCATACAATTTCAGGCGATACAAGGTGGGATAACAATGGTAATGACACCGGAACATATCGAAATCACCACGCGCGCAGACCACATGCCAGGGCCAGAACAAGGCCACTGGACATACGATCACTATGCCACACTGCCTGATGATGGACAACGCTACGAAATTGTGGATGGAGTGTTGTATATGGCACCTGCGCCCAATCGCTGGCATCAAAATGCCGTGCTTGAAATAGCCGCATATCTACGCACGTATGTTAAACTGCCTCATCATGGTGAGGTATACATTGCCCCTTTTGATGTGCAGTTATCAACCAGAACTATCGTGCAGCCAGATATAATGGTGATACTGAACAAAAATTTCGATAAGATTAAAGATGCGCGGATTGTTGGTGCGCCCGATCTGGTGGTGGAGGTTGCATCACCAGGAACGGTCACGCATGATCGCCGCGAGAAATATGATGCATATGAGCAAGCGGGAGTGTCAGAATATTGGATGGTAGACCCCGCGACGCAAACGGTCGAGGTACGTATCCTTGAAGGCCAACGCTATGAACTGCTGGGCCTCTTCTCAGCAAAACAGCAGATGCGTTCGCGCTTGATTCCTGAGATAGAGGCCATCACGGTCTCGCAGTTCTTCCTCACAGCATAGACGTTGCCAGAAAAGCCTTAGAGGCTGCTCTGGCAGGCCACGATAGCGCGGGGAATATGTGACAACAGGTCCGAAGCCAGCATACCCGCGCTGCCCAGGTATTCGCTTACAAGGCCCGCCGCCGCTGTATGCAGGTAAACACCCGCGCTGGCGGCATCAAAGGACGCAAGCCCTTGCGTCAGTAGACCAGCGATCATCCCCGCCAACACATCTCCTGTTCCCGCCGCAGCCAGGGCAGGATTTGCCAGCCAATTGATGCGCGTGCGCCCATCTGGCTCAGCAATAATTGTGCAAGCTCCCTTGAGGACGAGCGTCACTTCCCACTCACGCGCTTTTGTACGGGCCAGTTCCAAACGATCAATACTGCCGCCGGAAACCTTTGTTGCACCACACAAACGTCCCATTTCACCGGGATGCGGCGTAATCACCGTATTGGGAGGCAACAGTGTCCACCAGCGTTCCAGAGCCGAGAGGTTGTTTAAGCCATCAGCATCAATCACCAGACGCGGACGTTCCGCCTCTGGTTGCGAGCGCAAGTATTCCAACACTTGCAGAATCACCTCACGCGTGTTGGCAGACTGGCCCAGACCCGGCCCCATCAGGAGTGCGCGATAGCCCGTAAGGTGTTCAATAAGCGCGTTTGAACGTTC
>DAIDJF010000012.1 GCA_027451525.1 Ktedonobacterales bacterium | reverse complement strand
ATGGCAGTTGAAAAATCTATGGCATCTTCGAGCTTGGTTGAAGTCGTTGACCGCATTCTGGATAAAGGCGTTGTTGTTGACGCCTGGGTTCGTCTCTCTCTCGTCGGTATCGAGCTGCTCGCTGTCGAGGCTCGCGTCGTTATCGCTTCAGTCGAAACCTATCTCAAATATGCCGAGGCCATCGGTCTCACCGCTTCTGCCGCATAGTCTTTACTTTTAGCGCATGGAGGCAGGGAAGCATCCTTTCCTGCTCCGCAAGGATTGCAATATCAAGGCCTACCCTTTGCGGAGCAGGGCGCTTCAAGTACCTACGTTTACTCGTTCATGCGCGAAAGGAATCCTTTCGCGCATATTTATCATATAGGCCATTTTATTGCACCTCTTAGAGGACCCAAGGCAATGGTAAGAGGGTAAATATATCGTCGAGATCAGTGAAAAGAGGCGAATAGTGTCTATACAGCATCGGGCAGCATCTATAACGCAACAGATTGAAGCGTCTACTATTACGCGCAAGGCAGAGGTTTCTGCACTAGCCCACAACACTCGTCAACTCCTGACGCATTTACATCGGCATCATACGAAAATAAGCGGTGATCTGCAGCATGCCCTTGCCTCTCATAGGTCACGCCGAACACGTCAGGTACAGACAATGAGGACTGAACAAGGCCGCGCGTTGACCATGATGAAAAAAGATTTGGGTGATTTTCTAGCTTCCGCCGAACGTGGAAGAATGCAGAACGCACAGGCATTGCGCGGGAAACTCAAAGGCGAGATTGCGGCTTTGGAAAAACACACGGCATCGCTGCTGGCTACACACCGTGCCCAACGTGCCTCTCAAGCGCAAACGATGAGTACCCAGATGGCACAAGAAGCTGCGCAGCGTGCTCACGCAGTACGTAATACCTTGACCAGTTTTCAGCAGCAACGCCATGCCCAGACAACATCGTTACGTCATACACTGGCGCAGGCGCAGGCCAACCGCCGTCAGCATGTTGGCATGTTACTCGCGGGCTTTGCCGCTGAAAATCAGCAAGCGCACGCCGCCTGGTTTCAGCTTGCAACAAAAAAAGGGGAGCGCAAAGCTGCCACAGGCTCTCCCGCAGGCAGCCAGCAAGCCTCTTCTACACCCGTAAAAGGGAGCGCGTCTACAAGCGCACAGCCTCCGAAAAAGGCCCAACAGTCCACACCCTCTGCATCGCTCTCACCAAAGGAGACTGCACGCACAAGCGATCTCACCCCAAAAAAGGTGATGCTCCCGGCGCAGACATCATCTGGGACGGTAAAAGAGAATGGGCTGATCGCGCGGAAAACAGGGAGCGCACTCGATACATCGGCTGAGAAAACCACACTTCCTGGCAATAAAGAAGAGACAAATCAGCCAGGCATGCAAGGGACGATCAGCAAGAAGAGCGACACGTCCGGCACGCCCACAGCGCCCATTGAGACAATTTAAATCCTAGCTATCCTGTCTGTGTTCCTGTCCCAATGGGGAGGCCAAACCGCTCTATTCTCCGGCAGGCACGCAGGCAGGAACTCGCTTATGTGTGCATATCTGTTGCTTATGTAACAGGGCATTTTCGTATGCAACGGCGAGTCCACAAGGCTGGCAAGAACAGCATTTTTACAGAGAGGAGCAGCATGATAACCAGAAAACTACACGCGCATAGAGGGATGCGCCGCATTAAGACTAGCTCTACGCCCGGTCCGCTGACCGAAAGACGTGGACTACTCCAATTGCACCTGTTGGCAACCGAGAAAGAAAACTTACAGAAGAAACGTCTCTGGCTCCGTTCACAATTAGAGCATACAGAATGTCGACTGAACGAGATCGCGCAGACAATGCAGGCGATAGAACAGCGCATGGACCCTCCCGAACGTCCACGCACGGCCACTCCTCAGCTCACGCGCCCCACACTCCGTAAAACCCACCTGACCTATTAGCCAGAGTATCACTGTCTCTGAGCACCTACCTCACGCCAAGAGTGCAAAACAAAAAGAGGAACAAGCGTATTTGATATCAGGGGGAAGCGATATCAATAACACTTGTTCCTTACAAAAGGCAATGCGGCGTATACGCACGCAGCCTTCATGAGAGAGGTATCTTATTTTTCCAGCGAATCTATCATCCGTATCTTTGCGTGCGCATGCCCACACCGATCATTTCTGGCTCATGCCAGGGTTTGCCTGATCTGTCGTCAGTATCACTGATCATAATTATGCTCGGACTTTCGTCTTGTTGCACCTTTTCTAACCACTGCATCCCACATATATAACAAATACCATGCGTCGCTTCATATAATTTAGGCTGAGGGATGGTTGAGACCCGTTCCCCATGATTATCAATAATCCGCAAACACCAGGCACATTGACGAACCATTTCATATATCCTTTCATTAGCCAACGAGAAATTTAAGGAGTCGCCGTTGGAGTCACATTCGACGATCCCCTGTTGGGAGGCAAACCCGGATAAGGCTGATCGGTCGGCGGGAGTGTGGGAATAGGGCAATTACCCACCTGAATACCCGTCAAGACCTGTGACATCTCTTTTGGATTGACTATATTCACCGCGATCAGAGACGCGGGCACAAAGTTACAGTTAGGGATAGAGATAGTTACATGAAATTTACCTTGAGCATCAGAGCGCGTTAAATAACGCAGCAAAACAGGAAAACCCGTGTAGCGGGCCAGTAGCGCAATTGATTTATATGGTGTAAACTGCGACCCGCAAATACTTAACACTAACGCGCTTCCTCTCACTAGTGTAAAGCCATTCTGCTGCTCAGGCCCAGACCCCGGACCAAACTGCGGAGCACATTGTTGAATTTTCGGCCCATTTGTTCTCCGCGATGAACCCGAAGTCGGTGTTGGCTCTACATCAGGCGTCGACGTAGCTACCGGTGATGGAGGCGTCTTTGTCGATTGCTTGGTTGGCAACGTCGGCTTGGGCGTCAACTGCGGCGGCGTCTCATTTGAAATGGACGTTACTTTATTAAACGACACGATTCCCGAAATATGTGACAACGCACCAGTCTGATAGGCCAGAGCGATCAAAATGCCAGTACAGAGCAGAGCCAGGATAAAGGCTGTGGGCAAGCTTACCACACGCAACGAACGCAACCTCTGCACCGCAATGTGCTGTTGCCTGTTCATCGCCACCCGCTGAGACTGCTCAATGCGCCAAAGCACACGATCCGCAATAGGTGGATAGCTCTGATACTGACTTGAATGCGACAATGCCTCAAGCAGCGTTCCTACCTGCGCATACTCATTGCAGCGCGTTTTACACTGCGTACAGCTATCAATGTGTTGTCTCATTCCTCCCGGCCAATCGGGATAAGACTGTCGGCGAACGTAGGCCAGGAGCATGCTCTCGTCTGGATGCTTCACCTCTGCCACCTGCCTTCTGATCTTCGCCACAGCCTGCATGTGAGAGGGAGACGATGCCCAGTCTCTTGTCTGTATTCTTGTTTCATACGTTTCGTCTCTTCTCATATGCTGAATGTCGTCCTGCACGCTGTTCATCAGTGGGCGACGCGAGCGAGAGTCGTTGATACACTTCACGGAATTTCTCAACACTGCGCGCAACCCGCTTACGTACCGCTTCAGGGCTAATCTCTAAAATATGTCCTATCTGCTCATAGGTAAACCCGTCACCATAGTGAAGGAGCAAGCACGCGGCATCTTTCGGTTTGAACAATGCCAACGTTTGCTGGACCAGGAGGCGCGTCTCAGCCTGCTCCTCAAGCGAAGGAGCCATCGAAGAGAGCTTTAGCATATCGCCCTGCGTTACAGTTCCTGGCATCAAAACTGCTGCCTGTTCGCCCGTCCCATGTTCGCTAGTGCGTGAAAAACGAATAAACTTACGCAACCGATGACGATTGAGATACTGCAACCCATAGTTTGTGGCAATACGATAGATCCAGGCGTCGAGCGCAAGGTCTAACGACGTCTTTCCTATTTCCTTATACACTTGTAGAAATGTATCTTGTGCAAGGTCGAGAGCTACTTCACGATCTCCTACAAGACGATGCAAGTATCCCGTAATAGGTTGCTGTAGTCGCTCGATTAGCGAACGAAAGGCCTGAGCATCCTTCGCACGTAGGCGCGCTACCTCTACCCCCTGAACATCCGTCACCATTGTGGCCTTATCTGCGATCATAACTTACGGGGGTGCCCACCGGACATGCCCGTATGATCTATCCCCTACTTATCATAATGAACAAACCAGGATAAACCGGACAAAAATTTTTTGCTGTTTATCCACTGGTTCATTTAGTTCGTCATATGAATAACGATAGAGTGAAGCGCATGTATATGGTCTAAGACATATGTCTAAGACATGTAGTCTAAGACAAAGGGAATGGGGAGGCGGGTGAGCGTGCTTAGTTCACCGTCACGCTCACCGTATGATAGCCAGAAGAACCATCTGGTAATGGGGATTCAACACTTGGGTCTTGCACATTTCCAGCCAGATCAACCGCGCGCACGACCAGCGTGTAGACGCCAGCGGCAGGTTGCCACGGCAGTTCCCAGAGTACCCAACTCAGGTCGGAGAATGGACGTTTGAGCGTGGCACGCTGCCAACTTTTGCCGCCATCAACGCTCACATCAACCTCACTAATGCCTTTGTCGCCCGAAAATGCCACGCCCGCGATAAACGTTGGCTGCTGCGCACGCAAAGTCGCATCGGCCAGCGGCGTATCAATACGCGAGGTCAGACGTACAGGGGCAGCATCACTCCAACCACGTTGCTGCCAATAGCCCTGATAATCGGTATTGACGACCTGAATGCGTGTCAGCCACTTAACATGTTTCATACCATAAATACCCGGCACGAGCAGACGCGCAGGAAAACCATGCCCCTGCGGTAGCGTCACTCCATTCATCCGCACGGCAAGCAGGGTTGTTGGCTCTAACGCCTTGCTCAAATGAATGCTATCGCTATAATCGTCAACAGCGAACAACACAACTTTCGTCGCCCCCGCCTTCACACCACCCGCACGTTGTAACAGGTCCGCGAGCGGAATGCCATCCCAGAGGGCGTTGCTCATATAGGGACCACCCACCTCGTTACTGATACACATTAACGACTCATACTGTGGCTTCGTGGGCAGAGCCAGCAATTCTTGATACGAGAGCGTATAAGGGGTATTAACCATACCATCAACCGTGAGTGACCAATGCGCCGCATCGACAGTTGGGTCAGCAACGATATTTTTTGAGACAACATAGAATTGATCGTTGGACGTGATTTCAGGAGAAAGCTGAGGAAGCGTCTCTATTGTGCCATAATTAGGCACAGGCGGTGGTGTGATCTTTTTCTTATACTGAGCCAGCAAATTTGTTGAGTTATCAACTGCGGCAGTCGAGCTACCGCCGCCCGTTACAAAACGCCACGCGAGCAGACCAATCGCCCCCATACCCAGCAACTCTAAGCCACGCCGTAGCGCGGCACGCCGTGTTGCGACAACAACCGTATTGGCGGGAGCATGTGCATGTAGTTGACGCTCAAGCAGCCAGTTGTGGATGAGTAGAAAAAGAAAAGCAAAGACTACGCCAATCACACCCAGACTCAACATGCTATTCAGCGGCCCAATCGCTAATTGAGCCCCAAAAAGACCCGCTCCCGTGAGTGGCAAGAAGACAAAGCCAGTCAGTAACCAGAGGATCAGCGCAAGATAGACCGCACCCGTCCAATGCAAAAAGTCAGCGTCTTGCTCACTATCGCGCCGCACCATCTGGGCAAAACCACCACCGAGCGCGAGCAGGCGGTCCCGCCCAAGACCTACTAGCCAGCTCCATAGGCCACCACTGAGGGCAAAGACGAGACATTGCCCCACAAGGATGCAGTAGAACAGATAATGCTTGGCATCGCCACCAATCCGTTGATGCAGATACTCGAAGAGTGAAGGAGGCATCACCTGTGTCAGGGCCGAACCAAATACTTCTGGTAGCGAGATACTCCCAACAGTCGTACTGAGCAGCAGCATCAACGCAGAAGCAATAATACCAGCAAACAGACCGGCGAGCAAACCGATCATGAAACGGCGTTTATGAGCCAATGCTTTTGTATACATCTTGAAGCCTCTTTGAACAAGCAGATTATCATTACGTTACACATCACATTTATAAATTATGCACTATCTTTTCTATCATCACGACGAACAAAGGGTATTTTTACGGGTAATATCCGCCCAGTCAACAGCAACAATACATATATGTGTCTAAGAATATTGCACCCAACAGCCTTTTTGCTGTACCATTACATGTACCATATGCTCGTCGGATTGCTGTCTGGCATATTTACATATCATCTACACGCAGCTCTAAGGATGGGTATGACTACAAGCGCGAGTTTTCCTGAACAACTCAAAGCGTTCCGCCAACAAAAAGGCTGGACGCAGCGTGAGTTGGCGAAGGCATGGGCCTATTCATTCGCCACCGTCTCTGCATGGGAACGCGGTGAACGCATTCCCGGCGTACATCAGATTCCTCATCTGGCAGAACTTATGCAGGTCACGACAGAGGAGATGAATAGCTGGATTCAGGCAGCCCATACACATTACACACATAGCAACGAGAATGGCAAGCGGTATAGCTCTGGACAAACCTTCGCCCCGACATGGCCGCAAGTGTTTGATGCCCAGGACGAAATTTGGCACATTTACCGCAACCGCGCGGAATTTAGTAGTGGCTTCTCCTATTTACGCATGTTTGAAGATGCAAAACATGTGCTTGGTGTGGGCATCAGTTTGAATGCCATCGTGCAAAATTACAGTAACGATAAGATCATCAGCGCGCTTCTTGAACAACGCACCACGTTTACGCTGTGTTTCCTCGACCCACATGGCTATTATTGTCGGGAACGCGAACGGGAAGAACAGATCACGCCGGGCATTATCAGCGGCCTGACAGGCGTCAATATCGCGCAAATGCAATGGGTCCAACAGCATATTCAGAACAAAGATGCAGAGAGTGCCACACGCCTGCAACTGTTGATGTATAATGTCTGCCCACGCTTCAATATTTACCTCGTCGATGATACCCTGATGACGGTGCAGGCCTATGGCTATGGATTAAGTGAGAATGTACCGATCTACGTTTTGAAACGTAAGCGCAACAATGGTATCTTTGAATATTACGCTTCAGTCACACGCTACATTCTGGCACGTTCCAGCCCCATCAAGACAACGTTAACGTGATATGGGCCTTGAGACACGTTTTCTCGGTTACAAGAAATTTACAAAAAAGTATTGACAAGAAAACACTGGTCATGTATACTAAACAGCGTTGAGAGCAGACATTCCTCGATAGCTCAACGGTAGAGCAATCGGCTGTTAACCGATGGGTTACAGGTTCGAATCCTGTTCGAGGAGCCATTCAAGAAGGGCCACCTATTGGTGGTCCTTCTTTGCGTGAAAAGTAATTGCTGTATTTTTGCTTCCTCAATACATAGAACAATTTAGAAAGATAACCGCGCCGGAAAACCTGGAGTTGCTATGAGCGAATATTTTCACATCGACTATCATCTCCTGTTTATAAGTTTGCTGGATGCGATGCCGATCCCAACATTGGTGGTTGATCGAGAACGCACTATCTGCTATTACAATAAGGCTGCGCAAACGTTCTATATGAAACAGGGGCTTCCCGCTCTCGCGCCAGATATGAGCTTTGACCACTTCATTCACGACAGCGCAATTGTACAGCTTGTACAAAAATGCATTCAGACAGCACTCCCCCAGCAGAGCAAATATGTACGCGAGGATATCGAAATCCCCTGGCAGATTCTTATCTCGCCGCTCGCTACTCAGGCTCCATCTCTAGGGCAAACCTATCAGTATTTTGCGATCACCATCGAGGATCAGGCCGCTGTGCGGCGTGCCGAGCGCGCGCAACGCGACTTTATCGCCAACATCTCGCACGAGTTGCGCACCCCCCTTACGTCTGTGCGCCTGCTCGCTGAAACGCTCGAAGACGCAATTGATACAGATCCGGAAAAGGCCCAGGGCTTCGTCGAAAAGATTGAGATCGAGGCGCAATACCTCACCGATCTGGTAAACGAGCTACTGGAACTATCCAGCCTGGAATCAGGACACGTGATGATGAACATTGAGCCATTGGAGGCAGAACAGTTAGTGCGCGAGGTCATGGCACGCATGTTGCCTTTAGCGCAACGCCATCGCGTCACGTTGCGCACAGAGATCGAGCAAGGACACGCACTGGTCGCCGCCGACAGCAAGCAGATTACACGTGTGCTTGTCAATCTAGTGCATAACGCGATCAAATTTACGCCATCGGGCGGTATAATTGTTATTGGAACAAACCCACTTGCCCATCAATCACTTCAGCGGTTCTTTGTACGTGATACAGGCGTAGGTATTCATGCAGACGAACTTCCACGCATTTTTGAGCGTTTCTACAAAATCAATCGCGCACGCACAAAGAATGACTATATTGGGCCTGGCGGCGGGGGTACGGGATTAGGTTTGGCGATTGCCCGCCATGTAGTGGAAACGCATGGCGGACGTATCTCCGCAGAAAGCGTCCTCGGACAAGGAAGCCTCTTTGCATTCACATTACCCGTGGCTGTGCGCGCAGACAATACACATACAAGCACATATTGAGAATGAGCTAAAACGATGTTCATAATGATGATCTAGTAATTGTGAGAGACACTAGTATGCAAGAAAAAACAGGAACAGGAACAGAAGCGGAGTTGACACAACTTTTACAGCAGCAAAATCATGACCATCTAGTGGCCTTACTGCTAGAATTGCTGAAGCACCATCCTGCACTTCAGTCGGAAGTTGCGCACTTGCTTTCACCCGCGCAAGATAACACACAGAAACAAGAACTGCTTGTCCATGATGACAATGAGAGTAGCGCGATTGACGACGAGGTAACAGAAGATTGGGATTTTAGCGGTGACGAGGTGCTCCATGATATACCCGCACCTGCCTCTCCACAAGAACTGGACATTGAGGACTATCGGCAACGTCTTACGGACATCGATGCGCGTCTAACATCAGAACAAGCGATTGCAGAGTTTCAAAAAGAGTTGCGCGATCTCGCGGATGAAGCGGAAACACGTAAAGAGCAGCACGACATCCAAGCAGCATTAGCCCTCTACGGACTCCTGATTGATACGCGCCTGACAACCACTGCGAATGCCTTACAAAGCATTTTTGATAAGCAACTCGATAAGACATTGTCAGCCCTGGAGATGCTCCTCACAGAAGCATGCAGCAGCATGGTCTTGACGCCTACGCTGGCCCTCACCCCTTTCCTTTCGACTGAGGAACGCCAACACTGGCTCAAACGGCTCTTTGCGTTCTGGCTTGCGCGTATAGATAACGCCCATATAGCCGAACGCATTCAATTGATTCTGCACGCGGTCGCCTGGAGCGAGGATAGTATGCTCCTGCACACCCTCGCGCAACAGGAGCTACAGCAGCAGCCTTCCCCCAAATATACCAACATTGTTGATCTGCAACAACTGCATCGCGTACGTTCACTAGAGCGTTTTTTGCGCATGTGGCCCATGCAATAACTCATCAATTTACAATCCTTAAGGTTTTCTTTATGCCAAAGGGTTGCAAGTTAGCAAGTTTATATGGTAACATCTCTTTCAGAAGTTATGTATTCTCTTTTGGCTACAATCGTGCGGGAAATGTGTGGTGGTGCATATTAAGAGAGATTTGTCAAACGAATACATGCTCCTTCCACACAAAGCAGCAAAATTTAGCCAATGTTTTTTCTGTATCGTATTTTAACAACATTCGCTTCTGGCGCGTCCGCGGCAGTTGCATGTTTTTGGCTGGTAGTGTGGTAGAGAGATGAGAGGACAGAGAGATGAGCAAGTTTGTAATGGTCATTGATGATTCGACGACAGTGCGCAAAATTATCGAAACCAGTTTGAGACGCGAAGGCTTCACTGTCGAAAGCTATCCCGATGGTATAGAGGCAATGCGGGCATTAACAAACCCTCAAGCCCCCATTCCTGATCTTGTCCTACTCGATATCGGCCTACCCAAAATGGACGGCTATGAAGTTGCACGGCGTTTGAAAACAAAGCCTCAATTTGGCAACACAGTCATCGTCATGCTTTCGCGGCGCGATGGAATGATAGATCGGCTCAAAGGTCGGCTCGCGGGAGCAAAAGACTACATCACTAAACCTTTCAAAATACAAGATATCGTCTCCGTAATCGAGTCTTATATCGGCACGCCGACAAGTAATCAGTTACAGATACGTGGATAAGCAGGGCAGTCTTACCGATAGCACGCATACGCACCTGGATGATATACAAAGCATTCAGCCAGACTCACTAGCAACGCTCAGCGATAGTGCCTTTTGGGACTACGCGCGTCAGCTTGCGCTTGTGCGCGCATCACCGCCAATAGCAGACAGGCCACATGAGTATCTCCTGTGTACTCTGGGCAAACAACCGTGCTTGCTCTCTATGGCCTTCCTATGCGAAATTTGCCATACACTCCCACCTTATACGTTTTTGCCCATGACTCCCGCCTGGATGCTTGGCCTGACCTCATGGCGCGGCATGGCCATTCCCACAATCGATCTGACACACTATGTCTTTGGAGAGGCACAGACACGAGAACAACGTGCTGGCGCATCACCCATTTTCTTTGTGGCTCAACATAACGACACCTATCTCGCCTTCTTCATTACGTCGACAGTGACGATCACCATACTTGACTTGCAATATCTGCACCCCTCACGTTCAGCAAGCAGCGGCATCACAACGGAGCACCTGCCTATAGTGCAAAGCATCTATAGGCACGAGAATCTTGAGGCCTGGCTACTCGATATGAAAAATATTTTTACGGCTATCGTACAGCAAATCGAGATTTCAACCCTATGAATGACCTTCCTCCACTTGATGACAGCAACCTTTCAGAAGATGATTTAGCAGTTCTCGATGCCTTCGACGCATTTGAAAACTGGGAGCATCCAGCAGAGATGCCCGCCTCGTCAGGCCTCACGTCGGAACAATCGGAGGAAAAGAATGTACACACTGAAATTCTCTCCCTCTTCTATGCAGAAATAGGAGAAGATATCACCACCATGCACCGCATCCTGCATCATCTAGAGCAGGAGGAGCACCTTCACTCCACGCACCTGTCTGCCCTGCGGCGGCCTGCCCATAAGATACGCGGCACCGCCGGGTCCATAGAGTACCATCTTATGGCAGAAATTGCACACCGCATCGAGATCATTATCGAACGTACAGGGGAAGGTATGATTTATCCGCTCGTCGGCTTTCACGCCATACGAGAGGCCGTACAGGCATTAGAAGATATCCTTACGACCTTGCGTGCAACTGGTATTGAAGATGACGAACGTTACCAGCAATTCGCGAACATGCTCTATGATCTTGCCTTTGACGCGGAAGAAACCGTACCCATGCCGGAAGTTCAGAGCAGCCAGACTCGTCCACTTGCCGATATTCAGTTCTTATCTGATGAGGTCGCTCAGCCCCAGGACGCCTCTATAAGAACCGACCAGGCAGATCAGCAGGTCGGAGTTCCTATGCAGGCTGGCACAACAACGGGCTTATCCATCACGCTTGCACGAGTTGATCGCGTAATTGCGCATACAGAGGGGCTGGTTGGCATGCATACGCAACTGGCAAGTGCGGAAGCGCAGGTTGAACAGGCCCTCCAAGACCTGCAATTAGCACAGCAACGGTTACGCCATCTAGAAGGTCAGTTTGCGCAACTCTATACAACTCCTCGTTCACCGTATGAACTCCATAGCCAACCCAGTTCCTCGCTGATTACCCGTATCCTCGGCGAAACGCCCCACAACCAGTTACGCCCCCATCGGGCACGCCTGCACCCGCATCGCGCACTCTCACATAAAGGAAACGACGAATGGGATCCTTTGGAGCTAGACCACTATACCGAACGCGATAGCCTGTCGCGTGCCTTCAACGAAACGATAGCGGATATTGCCGTCTCCTCGGCCCGTCTCCGCACAGCGTTTGACCGCCTACGCACATTGACAAGCACATATAGCGCACAGGCAGCGGAGGTTCGTGACGATGCGCTGGCGTTGCGCACCGCTCCTTTTAGCACAATTCTACCAGTGATACGAGACGAGATTGAGCATGAGGCCGCGCGTCAGGGGCAACAGGTCGCCTTTTCAGTCGAGGGAGTAGCAACGGAGATTGATCAGGAGGTCTTACAGGAATGCAAACAAGTGTTGCTGCACCTGGTACGTATCTGCATTGCCGATACACTAATCACCAATCACGATGCGACACTCACTACGCCCTATCGCATCTGGCTGCAGGCTCGCCACGCGGGCAGCGAGGTCGCCATCGAACTGGGTTTCTCAATGCAAATTCAGGGCGGTGCGCTTGATTTCGTGCGTACCAACATTCAACGCTTACATGGCACGATTCACCTGCAGCGCAACAGTACAAACGGCGTCAGCTTTCATATCCTCCTGCCACGCTCACAGAGCGCGGTACGTTGCCTGCAGGTGCGTGTTGGGGCGCACCATCTGCTCATCCCATTTGTGCAAGTACAGCGCATTAGCTATGGTGGAAGCGAAGAACCCCACCACATTTATGCCCTCGGTGAACTGCTCTCCTTACCGCCATCGTCGCAAAAAGCAGCGGCTGTTGAACCTATTCTATTCGTACAACAGCACAATACAGTGCGCATCACTGGCATCTCTGTCGATGAAGTCGTCGAAGAAATGGAACTGATGGTGCGTCCCCTGACCCCATATCTACAACGGCCCGGCATTACGGGGGCTGCCATTGATGGTATGGGCCGTATCTTGCTCGTCGTTGATCTGGCCGAATTATTACGCCAACACACAACGCTACGCCGCCAAAACATACATGTTCGTGAAGAAAGTGCCCAATTTCATGCTCAGCAGACACAGACACAACGCCAATTGCTGATTGCCGATGACTCCGCCTCAATGCGCCAAACATTGCGCCAAATGCTCAGCCAGACAGATTTTGTAATCCGCGAGGCTCGTGACGGCATGGAAGCCCTGGAATTGCTCCTGGAGCTACCACCAGATATTTTTGTATTAGATATGGAAATGCCAAATTTAAATGGCTATGAGTTGCTTGATAATATGCGTCTATATCCCGAACTAGCCAGGATAAAGATCATCATGCTTACGTCACGTACTATCGAAAAATATCGTCAGCACGCGCTGAAATTGGGCGTCCATGTCTATCTGACCAAACCCTGCCCCCAACAACTCCTTCTGGAAACTATCGCGCGCCTGCTGCCATAAACCATCCGGTTCCGACATTTTTTCCGGCATTATCTGGTTTATCTGCATTATCGCCCCTTGAAGCCACCAATTCCGACATACATATTGCTCTTTGACCTCCATCATCGACCATGACCAGCGATGGTATAGTCGTGCATAGGTTGCACGATGGCGTGATATTTGGTATTCTTTATGCAGGACATCTATAGATGAAAGCATACCTGTCCAAGCGACCGTATACCATTCCCGGAGGAAAGCGAGAACTTATGGAAACTTCTCTGCACAGTACGAATCTGACAGCAGATGAACTTGACGTGCTCCCCGTAACGTCGGAGGATGACGAGGCAAGCGCGCACCATATTCATTTGCCAGGTCCGAGCCTGTGGCCTATTCTACTTAATGTAGCTATTATTGTAGCGATTGCCGGGTTATTATTTATTCCTGCAAACCCCTGGATCACGATTATTGCCGCGCCTTTCGTTCTCATTGGTATCTTGGGGTGGGCACTAGAAGACCCAATGGCACCGCAATATGATGAAACCACCAATATCAATCCTAACCTGAGCAGTCAGGATGTGCTAGACATGGCGGAAGCCGTGGTTGAGCGCACTGTCACGGTCAGCAGTACTGCCTATAGCGTCCATCCCGTCACCGTCGAGATTGATGCGGTCGAAGGCGAAATGGTCACATTAGCACTCTATGGCAAGGTTGAATTAGAGACACAGCGGGAGATGGTTGAGGCCGAACTACGCAAGCTCCCGAATATTGCCAATGTGCGCAACTATATCGTGGCAGAAGACGCAATTCAGTCGGCAGCGGAGGCTCGCCTGGACAGTCTAGCCGCCAAAGGCAAGCTGGATGGCACACGCAATATCAATGTACTCGTGGAAAACTATATTCTGCATCTGTACGGTGATGTGACGAGCAAAGAGACACGCGCCATGCTGGAACGCGAAATGCTTGGCCTTCCAGGCGTACGTGTAGTCGTCAATCATATTGGTCTGGATAAAGATATCCCCGGCAACCTGGGTCGCACGCGCAATAAGTAAAATAGACGCAAAAAAGGGTGTGGCATTGCTGCCACACCCTTTTTTGCGTCTATACTGTGCTAAACTAACGTTTACGCAAGAAGGCAGGAATATCAATTACATCCCCAGAATTGTTGTTGCGGTTGCCGCGTGGCAGATCAGCACTGCGATCAACGCGACGAATGGGCCGCTGCTGCTGATTTGGCACGGGCCGCTGCTGCAACGGTTGCGCCTCTGGCTCTGGCATCGGCAGGCTATGGTGTGCTCCACCCATCTCTTGGGCATCTGCCTGCATATCAAACTCATCCTCTTCAATGTCTATATCAGCGGATGGCGATGGTACTGCCTCACGCACAGGTATCGGTGGCGGCGTCATGGCACGCTGGCGAGCCGATTCGGGCGACGCAGGTTGTTGCTGACTCTGCGGCATTGAGCGCACCTCATAGCGTTCCTGACGCTCCTGGCGCATAAGTGGCCCAGTTGGGCGATTAGCGACATTCAGCGGCGGCGGCGTCACGGGCAATGAACCATAGCCTGTCCCATGCGAGGGAGGTGTTACGCGCTGGCTCCCATTCCCATTGCTCATGCCATTACTCGATTGCGAGACGTGATAGAGACGGCTACGATCATAATCTGAACGCGGCGAGGTGTACTGTGCAGCAGCAGTCGGCATTCGTCCCCCGGGTTGAAGGGAGTCAAAACCCGTCGCGATAACGGTCACTTTGACACGCCCATCGTAGTTGGGATCCTGTACCGCGCCAAAGATAATATTCGCTTCCGGGTGCGCCGCACTACTAATGATATCAGCAGCTTCATTGACTTCAAAGAGCGTCAGGTCCATACCACCAGTGATGTTAAACAGCACGCCATGTGCCCCGCTGATATCAATGTCGAGCAGCGGACTGGCAATCGCGATATGCGCAGCATCGGTCGCACGATTATCGCCTGTCGCCTCACCAATCGCCATCAACGCCGAGCCAGCCGATGACATAATTGTCTTGACGTCGGCAAAGTCCAGGTTGATCAGGCCGGGAACCGTAATCAGATCGCTGATACCTTGAATACCCTGACGCAGCACATCATCCGCCAGACGGAACGCCTCTGAGAGCGGTGTGCGCTTGTCAGCTACCTGTAACAAGCGATCATTGGGCACGGTAATAAGTGTATCTACATGCTGTTTGAGATTGGCGATCCCTTCTTCTGCCGAGAGCTGACGTTTCTTGCCCTCAAACGAGAAAGGCCGGGTGACCACGCCTACAGTTAAGGCACCCACTTCGCGCGCAATCTGCGCCACGACGGGGCTAGCACCGGTGCCTGTCCCGCCGCCCATCCCAGCAGTGATAAAGACCATGTCGGAACCCTTGAGGGCTTCGTAGATCTCTTCCGCGTTCTCTTCCGCAGCCTTTGCGCCAACGCTAGGGTTGCCACCCGCGCCGAGGCCACGAGTGAGCTTATCACCGATACGGATATGGCGCGGAGCCTGAGTGAGCAGGAGTGCCTGAGCATCCGTATTGATCGCAATAAACTCGATGCCAACCATACTCGCCTGAATCATGCGATTAACCGCGTTACTCCCACCACCCCCCACGCCAATCACACGAATTTGGGCGAAACCTTCAAGTTGATGATTTCCCATAGGTAACATAGTTCGTGGCCCCCTTTCGGGTTCTGTGTTTTGTCGCCCTTAAATTATAACAGATAACATAACAGATGAATACTACCTACCATAAATCTTATGGTACGAGATACTCTACAGGTGGGAAACCGATGACGCCCACGGTGCGCAGGCAATCAAGCGGCCTCCTCACGCTATTACGGAATGAAAGCCCGCAACCAACGAGCCAGACGTGAGAACATGTTTATCGGCTCTTCATACTCCGGTTCCTCTTCATCAATCAGAAGAGAGGTATGGCGCAAGCCCCAAAGCAATAGGCCTACCGCCGTAGCATAGGCAGGGCGGCTAATCGAGTCCGCTAGTCCATGCAAGCCCAGCGGCGAGCCGATACGTGTTGGCAGATCAAGCGTCTGGCCCGCGATATCCGCAATACCGGGCAGTTCCGCGGTGCCACCCGTTATGACGATGCCAGCGGGTAAGAGGCCATCATAGCCTGATTTTTTGATCTCCTCATGCACCATGCCGAACAATTCTTCAACACGGGCCTGAATAATCTCTGCCAACAGTTTACGCGGCACAAGGTCATTGCAATCAGGCATAAACTGCGCCAGATCTATCATGTCATCATCGGCAATCGCCGAAGGATCACTATGCCCATACATAATCTTGAGTTCTTCCGCGACCCCAAATGGCAGACGCAAGCCGATGGCGATATCATTTGTAATCAGGTTGCCCCCCACTGGGAGAACGACCGTATGCCAGATCGCACCATCAGTAAAAACCGCGATATCTGTCGTACCACCGCCGATATCGACCAGGGCAACCCCCAGGTCGGTCTCGCCATCCGCCAGCACGGCCTCACTCGATGCCAGTGGCTCCAAAACCAGATCCTCAATCTCGACCTGAGCCGAGTGTACGCATTTGATCAGGTTATGAATAGAAGATTTTGCCCCTGTGATAATGTGCGCCTCTACTTCCAAACGGAAGCCGGACATGCCAAGTGGGTTCTTAATACCTTCTTGCCCGTCAACGACATAGCCGCGCGGAATCACATGGATAACCTCTCGATTGGCAGGCATCGCAATGGCACGTGCCACCTCTATTGCACGGCTAATATCATTCTGCACGATGTCACGATGACTGGGTGAGATGGCCACAAACCCCTTACTATTCTCAGAGTCAATATGGCTACCCGCGATCCCGACATAGGCCGAGGTGATTTTCTTGCCCGATAAACGCTCTGCCCGATCTAAAGCTGCGGCGATGGAAGTGACCGTCTCTTCTATGTTCACTACCACCCCCCGGCGCAACCCTTGCGAGGGACAGGTTCCAACGCCAACAATATTCAGTTTCCCGTCGCGGTCTAGCTCACCGACCAGGACACAGATTTTTGTTGTTCCAACGTCGATACCGACTATCACCCGCTCTTGCATACTCTTTGCTCCTCTTGGGCGGTACAGTTGAGACGCACTACAAATCCGGTAAACAGGTCAAGTGTGAGACCACGCTCAAAAGAGTATCTCTCACCTCTGGTACTATTTTACGGTATACACGGGGTGTAGGCCGTAACGTAGATCAATCGTTGCCAACGATACTTGCTGATGTTGCGCAAGCGCAAGGATCGCGCGTAGTTCGAGCAGTCGATTCTCCAGTGGATTCACATCACTGGCATTGCCCAGATATGCCAGCCAGCCGCCCGGCCCAACAACCGTGTAAGAGCCAGATATCGTCTCCCCATTGTTGTCACTACTATTATCATAACGTAATGTAAAGTTGGTAATGCCGGTTAACGCGGGTAAGCGTAGAAAAATCTTCTGCGCGAAGGCAATATCAGCTTGATCTAAACGTGTACCCGGTTGCACCATCTGGTTTTTGCCCAATTTGCGCCCATCAATGACGGTAATAAGATGCGCACTCGTTGGTGTCTGCGCGGCGGGGGCAATTACTACCCCCGTCGCATCAACACTATAGACGCCCTGCGGTGTCTGCCAAAGCAGCACGGGCACGCGCTCCGTTACGGTAATCGTGATCTGGTTGGGCCAATTCTTGCTCAGGTCTACGTTAGCGACAAATGGACTAGCCCCAATACGTTCTGTCAACGTAGTAACGTTGAGCAGAAAGATATTCTGACCTTGCATGCCCATCTGCTGGATCTCGTCAACCAGTTTTGCATTGTGTGTGCCCACCACGTTCACTTGAGCAATCCGAAAGGCACTACTTGTCAAAAGATAATGACCACCTAAAATGAATACGACAAGCAACGCGAACAGGCTAAGCAAACGCCACAGCCAGCCCCAACGTGAGCCTTTCTTCTGCGCACTACTGCGCGCTGGTACAGGCATACTCTGGCTCTGCGGCAGCTTGCGTACCGCTTTCATTCGCCCACTCGTAGCGCGTACCCCTGTCTGCGCAAAGGTGCGCGCTACCATCACATACTTCTGCGGTCGTGTGCGTCCATTACGCAATTGCTGCTGACGCTGTGCAAAGGTATTCCATGCAGCCGTCGGATCAGCATCGGGAACAGTCACAACGCGCTGGCCCCCTTGCTTAGCACGTTTTACGACTGGCAATGGCTCGGAAATTGGCTCCCTCCGAGAAGTGTAGACACGGGACATTCCATCCCCACGCCTTAATTGTCTTTCTGTCATGACGTCAGCACCTTTCATTCCCCCCACTCGCCGCGCAGTTCAACCTCCATCTCCAGGTGTGCCCCGAAGCGAGATAACACACGGTCGTGAGCCTCTTTAATAAGTGTCGCTACATCAGCAGCCTTCGCGCCTCCTACATTGACAATAAAATTTGCATGCCGCTCAGAAATCTGCGCCCCACCACAGCGATAGCCTTTCAAACCCACCGCCTCGATCAACCGCCCCGCGTGGTCGCCCTCTGGATTCTTAAAGACCGACCCCGCGCTCTGCTGCACGGGTTGCGTGCGTTTGCGATGCTGTTTATGGGCCTCGACCGTTGCGCGCACCCGTTGCGGATCATCCCGATGCAACATCACGCCTAATCGCATAATAATCTCCTGCGGCTCAATGCGCGCGCGTGACGCGGCTATCGGAAAACCTCGTTCATCGTATTGCACGCGCCGTTGCGCACGAAAACGGCTATGGCGATAACCCAGGTCAAGCTCGTCATGCTGATAACACACCACTGGCGGAACTGTGTTCTGCATAACTGCCTGGCGCACATCCAGCACCTCTACCCATTGCAAGACCTGTCCCAGGTTGCCATTATGCGCCCCCGCATTGCTGACGACGCCCCCACCTAGCGTACCAGGAATACCAGGACCAAACTCTAAGCCTGCCCAGCCAAGTGGGGCCAGTTCGTTGAGCAGGCGCGGCCAGCTTACGCCCGCCTCCGCAATCAGTAGCGCATCCTGCTCCGTCTGCTCCTCAATACGATAGGCATTTAAGGCAATCCGCGCGACGATACCACGCACACCCGCGTCCGCATACAGCGTATTCGTACCATTGCCCACCAGCAACAACGGCCAGTCATGCTGCACACTTAAGGTCACCAGATCTATGAGATCTGCCCGCGCATCCAGCGAGAGCCAGATATCGGCTGGGCCACCGACGCCAAAAGTACAGTGGCGTGCCAGCGGCTCATCCCGTCGTGCCCACTCGCCAAAACGCCGCCGTAGCTCGTCGTATGCCGTCTCCAGCTCAAACCTCATGCTGCTCCCTCGCTTGTAATAATGACTCTGTTACTGTGTAAATATCACCCGCGCCCATGATAATTACCAGATCACCAGTGCGCAACTCACGCCGCAACGTCTTCTCTGTTGCCTGCATGTTACCGCCATACAATACACTTGCACCGCCACTTCTGAGAAAATGCATCTCCAATGCCATACGTGCGACCAGATCACGCGCGTGAATAACACCAGTGTCGCGTTCACGGGCCGGAAAAATATCGGCGATGATGGCAACATCCGCGTCATTAAACGCATGCACAAATTGCTCAAGAAACGTGATCGTTCTACTATACATATGTGGCTGATAGACCGCAACGAGACGCCGACCTGGATATCGCTGGCGTGCGGCTTCTAAGGTCGCCGCAATTGCAGTCGGATGATGCGCGTAGTCATCAACCAGCATCACATCTATCGGCTGCCCATCGATATATAACGGCCCCTGGTAGCGAATTTCAAAGCGTCGTCGGTTGCCCGTAAAGCTCGCCAGCGACTGTGCAATCACGTCCCCATCTACGCCAAGCGTGGCGGCAGCAGCGAAAGCAGCCAGCGCATTCTGCACATTGTGTAGTCCGGGCAACTGAAGCTGTACATTCTTTCCCTCCAAAAGATCGCGCCCATTGAGGCGCACGCGAAAACTGGTCTCGCCCTCTAAACGCACATCATAGGCTTCAAAGTTTGCTTGATAATTTCTATTAGACCCCTTAAATATCGGCTTGGTCACATAAGAAGTGGGTGAAGATACATCATCGCTACCCTCCTGTGATGACGCTTGCAGGTTGATCCCATAAGCGACAACCTGACCATGCCAATCTCGCAAACGATCTAATAGATCAAAACAGCCCGGACTATCCTGGTTTACAATCAGCGTGGGTGCAATAGGCCACGCACGCTCCATATCCATACCACGAATAAAGTGTTCAAACGCATCTAAAAAGGCATCATAGCTGGCAAAAAATTCGGGATGCTCGAACTCAATCGAGGTCACGATTGCCAGACGCGGATGATAGTGCCAGAAATTGTGATTAAATTCATCCGCCTCGTTCACAAAATACTGGCTCTTGCCGATACGATAATTGGCACCAAAGTGTGGAACCACCGCGCCAATCTCACAGGTTGGGTCAAGACCGGCATCAACCAGAGCCAGTGAAAGCATACTTGTCGTTGTGCCTTTACCATGCACGCCACTAACCGACAAGACACACTTGTCTTGCAATAACCCACCCAGCAGTTCTTGCCAGGTCATGACCTTCAGGCCACGCTCACGGGCTGCTACCAGCTCCGCGTTGTATGGGTCCAGAGCAGGGACCGCTGGGCTGATCACCAATGTATCCACACCCGCGAGATGTTCAGGGCTATGACCCACCTGAACAGGAATACCCACCTGCTGCAAAGCGCGAACCGTCGCTGACGCTTGCTGATCGCAACCGCTCACTTGCTGTCCCGCCGCATGAACCATCTGCGCAACGGCAGAAATTCCCTGTCCACCAATACCCATAAAGTGCATATGTGACATCTTCAAAGATTTTTAACCTCTTGTTTCGACGTTTTACGCGCTGGCACATGCGCCATCCGAACAACGGTTTCCACAATCTGCTGTGTCGCATCCGCTTTTGACAATAGAGCAAGGGCTTCTTTCATCTGTTGCTGTACAGCAGATGATGTGATAATAGACATTACACGCTCTACAAGCAATTCGGGTTTCAGATTATCATTTATCATAAGTGCCGCGGCCTGCTTGCGCTCAAACATAGCGGCATTCGCTTCTTGCGGTGAACTCCCAAGAGCGGGCGGCAATGGAACCAGAATGCTCGGTTTACCAAGCAATGCTAATTCGCTCAACGTTGACGCTCCTGAGCGGCATACGACCAGTGTTGCCGCTTGCAAGGCCAATGGCATCTCTTCGTCCAGATAGGACACCAGACGATAGCGTTGACGGATGGCTTCGTCGAGTCCCTCCATGGTCTGTTCTGTCAGCGTGCGCGTCTCCTCAAAGAGCTTACTGCCACTAATTTGCAAGACCTGACAGTGTGTCAGCAGATATGGGAGGGCACGACCCACGCATTGATTGAGCGAACGCGCACCCTGGCTTCCACCTGTCACGAGCAAGAGCGGCAACTGTGGGTCCAACCCTAGTCGAACACGCGCTTGTTCAATCGATAGTTGCCGCGCATCCAGCATAGCTTGCCGCAATGGATTGCCCAGAAGCAACGTCTTACGCGCTGGAAAGTAAGCCATTGAGTCCGCAAAGGCTACCGAGATCCGTGTCGCCAGCGGAGCCAGTAAACGGTTTGACAGGTTGGGTGGCACGTCCTGCTGATGCATCAGCAGAGGCACGCCATTGATCCGCGCCGCCAGACCAGCGGGAACTGCCACATAGCCTCCGCTCGTGAAGGCGACATCGGCATGAAAGGCACGCACAATACCAATTGCCTGCACCATGCCTAACGGCACACGAGCGACACCCGTGATTGTGCGCCACGAGACAAAACGTTGCAGTTTGCCTGCCTTAATCACCTCCAAACGCAGACCTGCCGCGGGAACTAACGAGGTCTCCAGACCATCATCACTGCCCAGATACAGGATTTCCGCCTGATAGAGATCACGTAACTGCGTTGCCACAGCCAGGGCTGGATAGATATGTCCACCAGTGCCACCACCAGAAATCAATACTCGCATACATTTCCTATAATTATTTTCTAGATCGCCAATTGTATACCTGCATCCTCCCCACCACATGCGCTCTCCTGCCTGACTCAGGCATCGTTGTGCTTAAACGCCATTGTCACGCTCTTACGAGAGAGAGCAGGCGTTTCCGGCTCTTGAATATAGCGCGAGATATTCAGCAACACGCCGACAGCCGCCATCGAGATCACGAGCGAAGAACCGCCGAAACTGATAAACGGTAGCGGCACACCCGTATAAGGAATGGAGCCAGTTGACGCGCCGATATTAATCACGGCTTGCAAGACTAACCACGTCGTAATGCCTGTCGCCAGCAAAGCACCATAAACATCTTGTGTGCGTCGCGCCAGACGGAAACCGCGAAAGGCGAGAAACAGGAACAGTACAACAATTAAGGTACACCCAATCAGGCCAAGTTCTTCGCCGATAATAGCGAAAATCGAGTCCGTGTAGGGCACGGGGAGATAGCCCGTTTTTTGGCGACTCGCGCCCAGACCGACACCGACCAAACCACCTGAGCCTAATGCCAGCAACGATTGATAGAGTTGCAAGTTGAGCGTCGTCACATGCTTGAATGGGTCCATAAAACCAACCAGACGCGCATAGCGATAGGGTTTGAACGCCTGCGTCAGCAGTACCAGCCCACCACAAGCCATTGCCAGCCCGAACTGGACGATGTTGGCCCCAGCCGTGAAAAACATCGCCGTCGCGAAGCCCGCAATAATCATCGTCGTGCCCATATCGTTCTCTAGCAGCACCAACCCCAAGATCACGCCAATGAAAATGATAAATGGAGCCAGGCCATACAGGAAGGTCCCGACCTTCCTGCCCTTCCGGGCCAGCCAGTCCGCAATATAGAGCGCGAGTACCAATTTTGCCAGTTCACTTGGTTGAAACGAGAAGAATGAGCCAAAGCCCAACCAACGTGACGCGCCGTACGCGCTGCTCCCTAACGGTGTCAAGACGAGAATGAGCAAGGGAAACACGACCAGCATGCCCGCAAGCGAGAAACGTCGCCACTGACGATAGTCGATGCGCATCGTGATGAGCATGACAGGAATACCAATCACCGTCCAAAGCAACTGCTTTTGAAAAAAGTACGAAGCATCGCCATAGATACGGGCCGAGATAAACGAACTGGCACTGTAAACCATAACCAGACCGACGCAGAGCAAAGCCATCACGATAATCAGCAGCCAGGGATCAATCTTGCCAGCAACACGCGGCAAGCTCATCTCTAAATCGGCGAGTTTACGTTCCTCGTCATCACTGATGACCTTCACGGCTTCAGCACGCGGGTTTGTACTCCCGCGTGTACGCAAACGCCCGTCAGCAACTCCGCGTTGTGCGGAACGAGCCGAGCCACGTGAGGGAGCACCCCAGACAGTTTTTTGCTCCTGCGGGACGGCGCGAGATGGCAGACGTTTGCGCGCAATAGGCGGTCGAGCTACAGTGTCTTCGGCAGCGTAATTGACACGTCGCGCCGTATAGGTAGCATCACGCTCAACCGCATCTAACGCGGGCGAACGTCTCAGCGGTGTACTCTGCACCCTGCGGCGGCGCACACCCTGCTCTGATTGCTCTCTCCCAGATTGATCATACTGGTTCCATTTTTCGCGTGACATGTTTTCCTTCGCTCTCCTCGCACAACAGAACGCTTTTGTTAGTCTTTATCCCTTGACATAGAACATTTTTTCTAGTACACTTCTTTATAAAGGCAGGGACACCCACACACGCCTACCCATTGGTAGATAAGCCAGTTTGTCCCGCCTGACTTATTCCAGGTTGCTCTTGCATATCCTGCATGATCTGGAGTATCTGCTCCATATCTTGATCAGAAACATGCAAATGGACCTGTTCCAGATCAACGATTTCTACGCCTTTGGCGTGCAATAGAGCACTCCAGGGATCACTGGCAAGGGTGGGAATTGAGTCGCGCAACGCAGCCAAAGTCTCTGCGTCAAACGATGCGTTACCTAACAACTGTTGCCAGGCGTCGCTTAGCCCTTGCGGGACGGCTGTGGTCTCTGCCTTCTGTTCATTTTCTTGCTGCATGCTTTTCCTACGTTATATAGTGCTACATCGACATCTCTACACTACATCACACTACGTCTCTCTATGCGACTGGTTCAGTTAATAGGCTGATCAGGTGGAATCGCATAGTGCCAGATCAAGTCTTGCGCAATTGATTTCCACAACGGACCGGCTGCGGTAATCCCATAAATTGTCGCTTGCGGGCGATCAACACGCACCAGGATAACAAAACGCGGATTGGTGGTCGGGAAGAAACCCGCTACCGATGCGACCGTCTGGTCCATCGCCAACCCCTGCGTAGTTGCAGTGCCCGTCTTTGCCGAGATACTATAGCCTGGAATTGCAACCGGAATTGCCAGACCATACAGGACATCCTGTTTGAGCATCCAGGCCAGAGTACTGGCGGCGTGTGAGCTTATCACCTGTCGCACGGCCTGGGGCTGTGTGGTGGTCACCTGCCCGTTATTATTGACTGAAGAGACCAGATAAGGTCGCATCATCACGCCACCGTTAGCAATAGTCTGATAGACCATCGCCATTTGCAATGGTGTGGCACGAATACTCTGCCCAAATGCCTGGCGCGTCATATCGCTAAGCGAATTGGTAGTGTATGTACCGGCTTGTTCTGGTCCATCGATGTTATAGGTCTGCCCAAAACCGAAACGCTTCACATATGGATAGAAACGGTCTGGCCCTAGAATTTTGTAGGCAACGTAGGCCGCACCGACATTAGCAGAGTGCTCGAGGACCTGCGTCATTGTCTCGTGACCCCATGCCTCATACTGCCAGTTGGCAACCGTTGGAATGCCATTCCCGAAATTAATGTAGCCTGGGTCCTCAATCGCGGTATTGGGCGTAATCAGTCCCTGGTCGAGAGCAGCCGCCATCGTCACCGCTTTCATCGTTGAACCTGGCTCATAGCCACAGTAGAGTATCGGGTTGAAGTACACCTCTTGCTGGTTTTCACAACCTAAATTGCTGGCATACGCACCATAGTTATTCGGGTCAAAGCTCGGATAACCAGCCATAGCAACAATCGCCCCGCTGCGTGCATCCAGTACAATCGCGGAGCCGCTCATCGCTTTGACCTTCTGCACAATCGAAGCCAGACTCGTCTGCACCTCGTACTGAATTGTGCTATCAATCGTCAATGTCAGATCCGCTCCTGGTACGGCTGCCTGTTGCGAACTTGGCCCAACCGTCAGCGGGTTGCCATTCAGGTCGGTCTCCGCCGTGATACTGCCCGGTTTGCCGGATAAGAGCGTGTTATACTGGCCCTCGATACCATAGAAACCATCATAGCGAGCCGGATTATTCGGGTCAGGTGCCACATACCCCAGAACTTGAGCCGCCAGATCTCCACCGGGATACACACGCACCGCATGCGAGTCAAGAAAGATATAGGAAAGGCGTGATGCGCGCAATTCTTGGCTCTGCTGCGGACTGATATTGACTGCAATACGATACGTTGGCAGGTTTGCATTAAACTCTTTAATGAGCGTGTCTGTCGAGATACCTAAAATCTGATGCAATTCCTGCACGATAGCAGCGAGTTTTACCTGCTGCTGCGCGGGCGTCAAAGCTTCGTCCGTAGCATCGGTAAAGAACTGGATTGGTTCGATATAGACATCGTCGCGCATAACGTTGGTCGCCAATAAGTGGCCTTGCGCGTCGTAGATCAAGCCACGCGGCGCATTTACGACCAAACTTTGCGTATGCTCAGCGTTAGCCGCTTGCGCCAGTTGAGGGCCATCAATGATCTGCCAGTAATAGAGTCGCCCCCACAGACCAAACATGCTCACTGTCACGAACAGGAAGATAAAGACCTGCCGCTGACGAGCGCGCTTCAAATCTTGGTTCATATCCTACCTCTACGGTTACGGTTGTATCGGCTGCGTCTGGTTAGGGATGGGTTGCATATGATCCACTACCAGCACCTGGATGATTTTCTGATCTGCGGGTGTGAGTCCCAACTGACGAGCGTGTTGCGCGATATATTCCGGCGACTGCTCTGTTGAAATCGCCGAGGCCAGGTCCTGATTGTCACGCAGTAAACTTGCCTGCTGACTATGAATGACCTGTATCTGGTGGTTGGCAGAGACAGCCTGTCCCACCTGGCTGAGGTAGAGGAGTGCCATCAGACCAATAAGTAGTACGCTCATTACAGATAAAGCAACCGGCCCCATGTGTAAGAAAAATGGGTATTGCTGACGACGGCGTCTAATAATCGGCAAAAGGCCGGGTATTTCAATTGCTGCTTTCATGGTCGCACCATTGATCTTTCACGCTATCAGATGTTTATTGAGTACACACGCAATACATAGGCAAAGGCGCGTATAGCGCACACTACGATACGACAGGTAATATTTCAGCGGCCCGCAAATGCGCACTGCGCGCACGCGGGTTGCGTTCTATTTCTTGCTGGTCTGGCATCATGGGGCGCGATGTCAATACGCGCAATTGCGCTTTATGACCACAGACACAGACAGGAACGCGCGGCGGACATAAACAATCCGTTGCTTCCCTGCGCATAAAATCCTTGACTATACGGTCCTCTAATGAGTGAAAAGAAATCACTACCATTCGACCCGCACTTCCACTCTGTTCATACCCAGCTACCTGCCTGCCCCGCTGTAAAAGCCGGACCATCTGTGGCAAAACCGCCTCCAGATGGGCTAACTCCTCATTGACGGCAATCCGCAATGCTTGAAACATGCGCGTTGCCGGATGAATCGCGCCTGGTTTATAACGCACACCCGCTACTGCTAGAGCCGCGAGTTGCCCCGTGCGCGTGATCGGCCCTTTCTCTCGTGTTCGCACGATGCGTCGGGCTAACTGACGTGAGCGTGTCTCTTCGCCATACCGCCAAAAGATATCCGCCAGTTCTTGCTCACTTGCTGTATTGACAATCTCCGCCGCCGAACGCTCATGCGTCTGGTCCATCCGCATATCAAGCGGACCATCGGCACTGAATGAGAAGCCGCGCTCTGGAGCATTCATCTGATCTGATGAAAAGCCAAGATCAAGCACGATACCATCTACATGCTGAAACTTGTTCGTCTCCGCGATTTGCTCCATCTCAGCAAAATTTCCGTGTGCCAGCAATAAGCGTCCTTGCTCGACAGCCGTTGCCAGTCGCACTCTTACACGATCCAGTGCAAGCGCATCAGCGTCAATACCCAAAACACGTCCATCAGGAGCACAACGCTCAAGCAACAAGGCCGTATGACCGCCACCGCCAAGCGTGCCATCAATATAGCATCGTCCCGCGGCGGGCTGAAGGAACTGTATAACCTCTTCCGGCATCACCGATATATGCTGCGTCTGCATGGTATCTATCATCGTATGTATCTATATTCTCGTATAAAAATACGTTTTTTATATAACACAATAGTCAGGCACGTCTTCCCCTATCACTTTATACCCACACGTGTTGACCTAAAAACGTACCCATTCATTAGAAAGGAACACCTGTACCCTCGGCTTCCAGCCGCTCCTGATACGCCTGCCATGTGGCACGATCCCAAATTTCAAAATGGTCACGCACACCCGCGACAGTCACTTCAGTCTCCAGATGAGCATATGTGCGCAATTTCGCAGGAATAACAATACGTCCTTGCCCATCCAGCTCTACCTCACTGGCACTGGGATAGATCCGCCGCTCGAAATCGCGCAACTCGTCACCCGCCATGCCCGCAACCAACTCATTCGATTTCTCTTCCCAACGAGCAAGCGTGTAGATAGAAAGGCACGTTCCCATACCTTTACTAATTACGGCTCCACGCTCTAATTGTGAACGAAAGCGGGCAGGCACAGCCATGCGCCCCTTTACGTCAATTGTATGCTCGTGTTCACCAAGAAACATTTGCTTGAGAAATCTCCTCTATTTAAGACCTTGCCGGTTACGTGCTACCAAGACGTGCTTCTGTTCGCCGCAGTCCTTTTTCAACACCTACCCCCCTGTGCCCCCATTCTCACGATCCATTCACCACATTCCCCCACTTCTCCCCACCACATTGTAACACGTTCAAGCTAGCTGGGCAAAGGGATTTATCCACCAATTTTCCTGTGTATCGTGGATAACTTGTGGATAACTTCAAAGTCTTTATGTGTATGCATGTAGATACAGCACTTACATTTTTTCCAATGTGACCTTTCTTGCAAAATGCAGTCTAATTTATAACATCCTTCATAATAAGATTTGTGATTATGAGATGCTACTTTTTTCAAGGGGAGGCACGCATCATATGGAAACAGCTACATCGCAAAAACGTGCAATGTATGCTCCAATTAGCTCGGTACGAGGCATACCAGAAGAGCTAGTACCTCACTTACATAGACGAGGTATCAAATACACTCACCAGATTTTTCAGTTCAATCAGACACAGCAGCAACGCCAGGAGCTAGCAGCACAACTAGGGATCCCTCTGCCAGCCTTGACTGAACTGACCTATCGCGCAGATCTTATGCGCCTGCACGGCGTCGGAGGTGACATGGCACATCTACTCGTGATGGCCGGAATCAAAAATTGCCGCGAACTGCAAAATGCCGCACCTGTGACTTTATTTAAGCGGCTCGCAGAGCTACATATCAGCCGCAGCATTGCCTATCATGCTCCGTCGCTGGCACAAGTACGCGCCTGGATCGAAGAGGCAAACCAACTGGCCGCCTCTTCACCAATGTAGCACTACACATAGGAACGGCTTCATTTCCCAAATGTCGCCCTCCTGGGAGGTAAGGATGTTTGTTCGCCCACCATCCTGCTTTCCATCATAGAGACAAGCAGCAAGGTCTACGTGTTTTAAGCCTTGCTGCTTTGTGTATCTCACAAATCTGGACAATTTCTCATCTGTTGACTATAATGCAAAAGGTCTTATTATCGTAGAGCATAACATCATAGATGGGAAAAACGTAGCAATGATCACACACACCGCAGTCATTACCGATGAAGAATTGGTCATACGCTGCAAAAAAGAACTTCCCCATAACACACATAGTTATGAACTTCTTGTACAACGCCATATGAATCGCGTGTACAGTATCGTCTTTCGTGTTGTCTGTAGTAAGGAAGAGGCAGAAGACATCACACAGGAGGTCTTTGTCAAAGTCTTTCACAACATCAAAAAATTTGAGCAACAGGCTTCTTTTTCAAGCTGGCTCTATCGCATCGCTACGAACAGCGCACTCGATAGCCTGGAAAAAATCAAACGTCAGCAAAAAAACACGCTCGTTCCGCTCTCCACATCACGCGGCAGAGAGAACAAAGAAGAAGAGATCGATCCTTTGACGCTCCACCCTTCACAGGAGACGGGACCAGAGGAGCGCGCACTACAACGCGAGTTACGTGAATGCATCAGTCGCGTCTTACGTCAACTTGATCATCAGCATTCGCGTCTGTTACTCATGCGCGACTTTGAAGATTTAAGTTATGATGAGATCGCTGCCGTCCTCAAGCTTGGCCTGAGTGCGGTAAAAATGCGCATTCATCGGGCGCGACTCGCCTTTCAGGAACTTTTTAGTAAGACGTGCGGATATGAACATCTTGCTTCGCCTGCAAAAACAAAGCATTGATAATCACCGCTACTCTTATTAGAAAGCATTATTATTCCCTTGGTGGAAGAAAGAGGTTTTTTATGGATTGCCGTACACTAGAACGCTTGCTCCCTGATCTTGTCGATGGCTCATTGCCAGAAGCATTGCGCCTGGAAGCCGAGGCAGTGCTCTCCACTTGCCCAGAGTGCCAACAACAGCTTGAATTTGCGCGGCAGGTACACACCTTTCTGCTCCAACTTCAGACCGAAAATGAGCAATTCCGCGTTCCTCCGGGCTTTCAGGCACGCCTGCTGGCGCGCGTTCGCCAGCAAGCGGGCAATATGGATCTGTTTACCCTCTCCTCACAAGCCTTTGCACTCTGGCTCGTCGAATTAATAAATCTCATTGGGGGTCTTCTTGACCCACACTATGTTCCCGTCAATCGTCCACAAACAGCGTAATGAAGGTGGTATTGCGTTATGAGTAGTTTTCAGCCTGTTCTACAATCATTAACCCAAATTCTCCTACAAATATTAGATTTTCTCCCTCACTTCGTCAACGGTCTTATTATCTTGATCGTCGGTTACCTGATCAGTGCTCTGGTGCGCTGGATTACCCGTTTTATTCTCCATCATATTCATTTACAGGATTTAGCGGAGCGCGCGGGCATCGTCTCCGCCATGAGCAATCTCGGTATTCGCGCCCCGCTGCCCACGCTCATTGCGCAAGTTGTCTTCTTCTTCCTAATCCTGAGCTTCGCCACTGCCGCAGTGCGTTTGATGGGCCTGCAAGCAGTCGGCGACCTGCTCGCCAGTGTGCTCAACTTTATCCCCAAAGCGATCAGTGCGGCCATTCTGATCTTATTCGGCTCAATGCTTGCACGCTTCCTCGGTAATACGATTGCGGCGGTCGCGGACACTGTCAATATCACGTACAGCAATGCATTAGGCAAAATCATCGAATACGCGATTGTAGCTTTTGTGGTGGTATTAGCGATCTCGACGCTCGGCGTGGATACAACCGTGTTGACCACCAGTCTGACGATCATTATTGCCTCGGCGGGACTGGCTATCGCGCTCACCTTTGGGCTGGGGTCACGCGAAGCAGCCAAAAACGTGATCGCAGGCTTCTATGTGCGCCAAAACTTTCGCGCTGGTCAGCGCATTACACTGGGTCAGCATAGTGGAACCATTCGCACGACAGCAGGAGCTTATACAGTAATCGAGACCGCCACGGCTGATGGCAAGGCCGCGACGCTCTCGTTGCCCAACCTTATGCTGATGGAGCATGTTGTGCATAGCGAGGAAGAGGGCGGTGAAGCAAGCGCATAATGAGATAATTTGACATTGCGCTCAGCAAGACCTTACAATCAGAGAAGAAGATACGTTCGTCGCTTAGGATGAGACGACATACAGCAGAAGGACACCTCTTAATCATGCAAAATGCACTCCCGGAACGCCCCCGTCGCGCGGATGAGCCATTGCCAGAAGCGCGCGAGGTTGCCTTTCACATCTGGAAGATTACTGTCCCTATTCCGTTTCCTTTGCGAACAGTCAACATGTATGCACTTGTTGGTGAGGATGGCTGGGTACTCATTGATGCAGGCATGGGTACACCCGATGCGCGTGCGGCGTTGCAGGCAGGCCTGGAACGGGCTAACCTGCGCATCGAAAACTTGCGGGCCATTGTCCTGACCCACCATCACCCCGACCATGTAGGTATGTCAGGTGAGCTACAGGAGAAGAGCGGGGCAAAGGTCTACATGCACTCGATTGATGAGGCTGCAATTCAGATTCTCTGGGCGCACGCGATGCCACAGCGTTTCGGGCGCGTCTCCAAGTTTTTTTTGCAACACGGTCTACCACAAACGCAACTCTGGCTCTCGCATGTCGAGCCAAGAGCTGTTGATGATATCATTCGCGTGCCGCCGCATGCAGCGATCACAGTGGTTGAAGACGGAGAAGAGCTAGAACTACTGGGAGAACGCTACCGCGTCATCTGGACGCCGGGTCACTCCGATGGACAAATCTGCCTTTTCCGGCCACGTGATGGCGTCTTCCTGGCGGCCGATCATGTATTGCCGCGCATCACGCCAAATATTGGTCTCTACTCGCCGCATGATCGTCCCAACCCACTGGAAGATTATCTTGCCTCACTGATAAAAGTCGCGGACCTGCCCGCAACCATCGTACTGCCGGGGCATGGTGAGCCACTCGCGGACCTGAAGGGCCGCACCAGTGAGATCACCTATCATCACCAGGAGCGTGAGGCAGAACTGCTGACGATGATCCAGCAACAGCCCCAACATGCCTATCAATTGGCGGAGCAACTGTTTCAGGGCCGCCTGAAAAGTGACGAGGCGCGACGTATGGGCGTTGCCGAGGTCATCGCGCATCTCGAACATATGCGCTACAATGGATTACTTAAACAAGAGCGCACACAAGACGATATTATTCTCTATGCTATCGCTTGATTGTAGTTGTATGGCACATTCCAAAAAACGCAGTATTCCTACAAGCACAGCCTTGTATTTCCCCCATTTGCGTGCTATACTCCTAACGTCAGTCAGGTTATGAAGCCGCTTCACGGGCCTATGCGGAAAAATCGAGGCGGCTAACAACGTGTAGTACCTATCAATCGTTGTTAAGGAGGATATTACCCATGACCGAAGAACAGACCGAGCAGGAAAGCACATCCAAAACTATTGGTCGCAAGGAGCTGGCAAAGCGCATTTCAGAAGAGGCGCATGTTTCGCAGAAACAAGCATCTGAGGTTTTGGAAGTCACGCTTTCCGCGATCCGCGAGGCATTGCAGAATGGTGACGAGGTGCGCCTGGTTGGATTTGGCTCCTTTAAGGTACGGCAGAGCGCACCGCGCAGCGGTGTGAACCCACGTAACAAGGAGCGTATCGAGGTTCCAGCCAAAGACCGCGTGCGTTTCTCTCCCGGCAAAGAACTTTCCGAGGCTGTCACCAAGAAATAGTATCTTCATTCCCGGCAAAAAGAGAGCATGGAGCGATGTCTGCCTTCGTCCCATGCTCTCTTTTTGCCAGAATATCTCACCTTTCCCTATAGCATCTCAACCTATGATGCGGTACAATACAGCAAAAAGAGGTACAATGTCGTACCACATAAAGGGCCGTGCCACATACATTGTCGTATGCCAGCGCAGGATACATAACCCACTTATTCGACCTATAAAGGGGGGCCTATGGCGATCAGCAACGCGACGCTCAATGGGTTAACTCGTACTCAGTTATTAGAAATGCACTATATGATGGCGTTATTGCGCCGTTTTGAAGAGAAGAGTGCAGAAGAATATACACGAGGTAAAATTGGCGGCTTCATGCATCTCTATATTGGACAGGAGGCCGTGGGCGTAGGCAGCATCGCCGCCTTGCGCCCTAGCGACAAAATTCTATGTAGTTACCGTGAACATGGTCATGCCATCGCAAAAGGTATGCATCCCAATGCCGTTATGGCAGAGCTATTTGGCAAAGCTACAGGATGCAGCAAAGGCAAAGGTGGCTCCATGCATATGTGGAGCAACGATCTAGGGATTCTAGGTGGCAATGGCATCGTTGCCGCGCAATTGCCGATTGCCGCTGGTGTGGCTCTCGCGGCCCAATATCAGGGTCTCGACACGGTAGTTGCCTGTTATTTCGGCGATGGAGCAGTTGATGAAGGAGCATTCCACGAGGCACTCAATCTTGCCTCACTCTGGAAACTGCCCGTTGTCTACATCTGTGAAAATAACCAGTACTCGATGGGTATGGCAGTTGAGAAGGCGTGGTCAATCAGTAATCTCATGCCACGCGCCGCTGCTTATGGCATGCCTGGCGAGATTGTGGATGGCATGAATCTGCTCTCCGTCTACGAGGCCAGCAAACGCGCCGTCGAACATGCCCGCTCCGGTCAGGGACCTACCTTGTTAGAGATCAAGACCTATCGCTTCCGCGGACACTCTATGACTGATCCCGCCTACTATCGCACACGCGAGGAAGAACACGAGTGGCGTAGTTCACGCGACCCCATCGGCATCTTCGAGCAAATCCTGCTCGATCACGGTATCGCCACCCAGGCTGAGTTCGACGAGAACGACGTGAAGGCTACCCAGACCTCAGAAGAGGCCGCCGAATTCGCGGAGAACAGTCCATTCCCTTCACTTGATGAACTGTATACCGATGTGATGATCGACAACTCGACCGCACTCACCTATCGCTACCCACGCCAGTAAGAAGACAGTAAGAGGAAATACAGCATATGCGTATAATTACTTACCGCGATGCGCTACGTGAAGCCATTCGCGAGGAGATGCTGCGCGATGAGCGCGTCTTTATCATGGGCGAGGACATTGTCGGCTATGGCGGCACATACGCCGTAACCAAAGGGCTGTTTGATGAGTTCGGTGAGAAGCGCGTGCGCGATACCCCTCTTGCCGAAGAGGTCATCACAGGAGCGGCTCTCGGGGCGGCTCTGAGTGGCCTGCGCCCCATTGTCGAGATCATGACCATCAACTTTAGCCTGCTCGCGGCTGATGTGATTATCAATAACGCCGCTAAATTCCGTTATATGTTTGGTGGACAACCAGATGTTCCAATGGTTATTCGCACCGTGAGCGGCGGCGGAGCCCAACGCGCCGCGCAACACTCGCAGATGTTCGAGTCGCTCTATGCCCATATTCCCGGCCTCAAGGTCGTCATGCCAGCCACACCTTATGATGCCAAAGGGCTGCTCAAATCGGCTGTGCGCGACCCCAACCCCGTATTGTTCATCGAACATGAACTGCTGTACAACGTCAAGGGCGAGGTGCCAGACGAGGGCGTAGAGTATACTGTGCCACTGGAACTGGGCGAGGTCAAACGCGAAGGGCGCGATGTCACGCTGATTACCTTCTCACGCACCTTCCATATCAGCATACAGGCAGCCGAAGAACTGGCGAAGGAAGGCATCGAGGTCGAGGTGATTGACCTGCGCAGCATTCGCCCGATTGATATTGACCTGATTACTGACTCGGTCAAGAAGACGAATCGCGTTGTGATCGCCGAAGAGGGCTGGAAATATTATGGCACCGGCCAGGGACTCGCAGCCCTGATCTATGAACATGCCTTTGACTATATGGATGCCCCCATCCAGCATGTGACTGGTGCCGACGTGCCAATGCCTTACTCAAAAGTGCTGGAACGCGCCGCCCTGCCAAGCAAGGACGCGATTGTCAAAGCGGTCAAGGCAATTGTGCCAGCAGCCCTTGCACACCGCTAACGATTCCTGGAGAGATAGATGAAAACTGTAGAAATGCCCAAAATGGGCGATACCATGGAAGAGGGCAAGATTCTCCGCTGGCTCAAAAAAGAAGGCGAGACCGTCAAGAAAGGCGAGCCGATTGCCGAGGTCGAGACGGACAAGGTGAATATCGAGATTGAGTCGTTTTCAAGCGGCGTCTTGCGCAAGATATTGGTTAAAGAGGGCGACTCGGCTCCCATTGGAGCGAGCATTGCCTTCGTAGGAACCGCCGATGAGCCGCTTCCAGGCGAGAAGGCCAGCCCCTCTAGCGTAAGCACAAGCAGAGCCAATGGCAAAAACACTGCCAGCGCGCAGGCGATAACAGCATCCAAACCAGCTGTTGCCCCTGCCATAGAGTCGGCGTCTGAGTCAAAAAATGCAACGGGCGGGCGCATCTTTATCTCGCCGCTGGCGCGCCATCTGGCGGAAGAGTATCAGCTTGACTATTCACGCATCAAAGGCACAGGCCCCAATGGGCGAATCATCAAGCTGGATATTGAGATCGCATTAGCAGCGCAACAGGCCAGCAAAGCAGCTACGCAACCCACACCCGCGCCAGTTCTTCCCGTCACACCAACTACACCTGTTGCCCCTGTGGCGGCAATCACGCCCGAACAGGAAACTATACCAGTGGCGGCGGCTGTCAGCAGCACAGACGACGTGGTCGAGATTCCGCTCACCGCCATGCGCCGCACGATTGCCAAACGGCTCAGCCAGAGCATGCAGAGTGCGCCACACTTCTATGTTACCAGCGTTATCGACACGAGTAAGCTTGCTGCACTGCGCCAGCAGATCAATGAGTATGCGGCAAAAGACCCGCAACCCGTCAAGATCAGTTTCAACGACCTGATCGTCAAGGCTGTCGCACGTGCCCTCGTGCGTATCCCAGAGGTCAACGTCTCCTTCGCGGAGGACCGCATCTTACAGAAAAAACAGGTCAATGTAGGCGTCGCGGTCGCCTTGGAGCAGGGCTTGATTGTGCCAGTTGTGCGCAACGCCGATAAACTCGGCGTGCTTGAACTGGCCCGCGAGACACGCCGCCTGGCTGAACTGGCACGGCAGGGCAAACTCAAGCCGGAGGATTTCAGTGGCGGCACCTTCACAGTCAGCAATCTGGGCATGTTTGATGTCGAGAGCTTTACCGCCGTCATCAATCCACCAGAGTCTGCCATTCTCGCCATTGGCTCAATCACACCCACGCCTGTTGTCGTGGATGGACAGGTCGTCGTGCGCGACCGCATGAAGGTCACACTCTCCTCTGATCATCGTGCCATTGATGGGGCTATCGCGGCACGCTTCTTGCAAGAAGTAAAGCGTCTGCTGGAAGAGCCATTTGGCTTACTAGTCTAAATAAAAAAAACAACACGGACACATCAGTTGTCCGTGTTGTTTTTTTTATGGGCACCTATTTTTTGCGCCGCTGGTTGAGACGATACTCGCGATAGAGGTCATCATCAGCCCCCTGCACACCCTGACGCATTGTCGGCTGCGCGGTTTTCATACTATCATTGCCATCATTCGAACCGCTCGTTCGCGATGTTCTGGTCGCCGAGGAGAGACTGCGTGGCAAGAAGTCGAAACGTGCCAGCACAACAAGCAGGATAATCAACACTGCAAGGTAAATCAAGGTTGATGTTTTAATAACAACCTGTCCACCAAAGAGTGTGAATTGCGTCAGAATTGTATCCATCTTGTTTGCCGCGAAGAAGGACGTGATACCATAGCCAACAAACTGTGCAACCAGCAGGTAGATCGCCATACCGATAATGTAGCGTGTTTTAAAACCTGTATTTGCGCTTCTAGGACGCGCAGGTGCAGGGGTCGCTTTCGCGCTACTCTCTTTCTCACTACTGGCGGTCGGCTTTGCCGTTTCAGCAGAGGCTGAGACAGCCGCAGTCTTGGCAGTCACGGATTTTCCCCGTGTGGCACGCGCAATGCGAGCTTGCGCAATATCTTTCTCTTGCTTGCTCTCGTCTGTCCCCTGCGAGCCTCGTCCAAGTGTTGAGAAGAAACCTGGTAGACGCCGTCCTTTTGGCGCATTGGGACTGGGCACGCTGGCGGGAGCAGGGGCGATCCCAGGCTCAACGGCGGGTGCGGATGTCGCAACGCTGCTCTGGGCCTGCTCAGGCATGTTCTCTTCTGACGTAGGCGTATTTGCCGATGTAACCAGCACGGGACGACCACGAGTTCCACGCGCGGCCCGCCGCTGTTTACGGCTACTAGGAGTATTGTAATCCTGGCTCATAAAGAAGCCTCCCTAACGATCTGTACTGTTGAATGGCTGCTGAAACGAATTTTGACCAAACTGATTATCCTGCTCCGAAGGGAGATGCTGCGTATAAATGGGTGAGCCGGGAAATTCGCTCTGTTTTTCCGCTCCGCTGGCAGGAGTTGCAGAAACGGGAGAAACAGGAGGAAACGAAGGAGAGGAGGCGGCTCCAGTATACAAGGGCGGCACCGATGGCGAAGACGGCACAGGCTGCACGGGTTGTGGAGCCTGCGTCTGCGCGGGGGCATAGGCTGGCACAGCAGGTGCTGCTGCTTCTAATGCGCCTAAACCTGCACGCGCAATCTCGTCATCGCGTCCAGGGGCATTACCGCCACTGACACCGATACCGCCAACAGTGGCCCCACCGATACGAATGGGCCAACCACCTGACGCCATGATAAATTTGCCCTCTGTCATGCTTGCCATACTTGACGCAAAGCCGGGAATACTCGATCCCCACTGGGCTACAGCATCAGTAGATTGGTTAAACATCACGGCAGTACTGGCTTTCGCAATACTAATATTGCCTGTTGCCCACCCATAGGGCGACATCATCCGCTCAAATAGAACGAGATGACCGCCCGCATCAACAATTGCGATGCTCACAGGGCTGCGCAACTCGCGTGCCCGCTGTTTGCAGGCCTCTAGAATACGGCGTGCCAGGTCGATTGAAATGCTCACGCCCGGTTGCTCCTTCTATTGTTTCGTTTTGGCTCGTTCACGATAATTTCGCGCGCGCGGTCTTCAAGATGCGTCTACCTTCTCCTTTATGACCACGCATAACATCTAATAATGGGCCTATTGTACCGCACATGGGATATTCGCGCAATGTACTGTTCAGCAATGTCCTTCTATACTACAGCTTATCCAGCAGACTGACACGCTCTTTCTGCCACACCAGTTTGCGATATTTCTCCTCGACTAACTGGTGCGCCAGTTCCCACTCCGATGCACTCAGTTCACCAGGCACAAACTCTTGCGCAAAGACAGCATTAAAACCTGTATGAAACGCAGTAGCCACATCATCCCATGTCGCCTCCGGCAGAAAACTATGTAGCGGTGTTGTTTTCGTGCGATAGAGAGCGAGAGCAGCAGCGCGCGCACTCTCACTTGGATAGCGGAGCAGGTCAAAAAATTCCTCCGCTCGCTCAGCAAGTGGGAGCGACCCCTGCTGCAACAAACCATCATCCTTCCAAACCTGCGCACTACCAATCAGCTTATAGCCATTGACGGTCAGGTCGGCCTGTGTAGAGGAGGCAAAACACGCGGCAGAGGGGTTCTTGCTCACATGTTCATCGCTCAACACAGCTTGCAAGCCGAGGCATTGCAGAGCAGCCATTAAGCCTTGCGCGAGATAGGCATACGCGGCAACCACGCCCGATGGCACACCTTCCTGCTTGCCAATGACGATACTATAGGTAAACTCATCGCAGTGATAGACGGCCCGTCCGCCCGTTGGACGGCGCACCAGTTCTACCCCACGCGCTTGACAGAGTGTGCTTTCGATCTCGCGCTCCACGTTCTGGAAACGCCCCAATGTAATCGCAACCCGCTGCCAGCGAAAGACGCGCAAGGTTGGTGGAGCATCGCCACGCAAATAGTGCGTAAGAATGGCCTCGTCAATCGCCATATTGAGGGCTGTCCCCTGCACGCCTGTATTGATAAAACGAAATGGTTTCTGCTCTTGCTCTGGCATCGCTTCCCATCCTTTGCTTTACTGTGTGAGCGCGGTGCGAGCCTGTTTCCATTTCTCGCGCTGCTCCTCACGCATCCGTTCCGAGGCTGGCACATAGCGTGCCAGAAATTCGTCGCGCAGGGCCGGATAGCTGCCATCAATGATTGAAGCCCGCAGTTGCGCGGCGAGGCGCAGCATGAAATGAATGTTGTGGATACTACCCAGGCGATAATATAACTGCTCTTCAGCGCGCAGCAGGTGATGGAGGTAGCCCGCGCTGTAATTGCGACAGGTATAACAGCTACACCCCTCTTCTAGCGGCCCCTGCACAGTACGGAAACGTGCACTCTTAATATTGACACGCCCATCGCGTGTGAAGAGTCCACCATGCCGCGCAACACGGGTTGGCAGAACGCAATCAAACATATCCATACCCAGGCCAACGCCCATTACCAGATCCTCTGGCGAACCAACCCCGAGCAGGTGCCGAGGCTTATCGCGCGGCAGTTCTGGCGTGACGTATTGCAACATTTCCCACATCATCGCCTTTGGTTCACCCACCGAGAGGCCACCAATCGAGAGACCCTGAAAAGGCATGTTGCCAATTACACGCGCACTCTCACGGCGTAACTCTGGCTCAAACGCCCCCTGCACAATGCCAAAAAGCGTCTGCTCTGGATGATATGACGCCTTGGCAAGCAAAGCACGCTCCTCCCAGCGATGGGTGCGCTCCATAGCGACACGCGCCTCAACAGGTGTGCAGGGATACGGTGCGCAAATATCAAGTGGTAAAATGATATCAGATCCCAGCTCTGCCTCAATCTGCATCACCCGCTCAGGCGTCAACATGTGCGTCGAACCATCGAGATGCGACTTAAATGAAACTCCCTCTTCGCTCAACTTACGCAGATGCCCCAGGCTCCAGACCTGGAAACCGCCGCTATCAGTCAGGATGGGACCATCCCAATGCATAAAGGAATGCAGCCCACCAAAACTGTCAATCAAGGCAGAGCCGGGCCGTAACATCAGGTGATAGGTGTTTGCGAGAATAATTTGCGCACCCGCCGCCCGCAACTCTTCTGGCGCAACGCTTTTTACGGTTGCTTGCGTGCCCACAGGCATAAAAATCGGTGTCTGAATCGTGCCATGTGGCGTGTGGATCGTCCCCGCACGCGCCCAAGTCGCGGGACATTCCGCCTCAATGCTGAAAGAGAAATGTGTCATGAATTTTTTGCATCTTCGAAAATACATTAAAAACGCTACCCACGTGTACCCTTATTGTACCTTATCAGGAAGAACAGAAGCACGCGGGTATTTTTATCCAGTATTATTGTCTCATGCACGTCAAGCCATACGCGCCATGTGGCAAAGACCAATAGTTCAACAATACAAGCATTTACACACAATGCGATAATGCCAATGGAAACGTTTTACCTAGAAATCAATACAGAAGCGTATAAAAAATATATAAAAATATGTTGAAGGGCGGGAAAAACATTGCAAAAGCCCTTGCAAATAGGCAGGGGATAGTGTATGCTTTTTTTCGGTATCCAATCTCGGTCTCGCACAGTGTTCGTCCAGGCATCGCTATCCCACGCTGGTAGGGGGAAGAAAAACTGGTGACATCTGGTAAGATATGGACCCGGAGGAGTACCAACATATCACAAGGAGGTCTCTAGTTGAACTTCGTTGACAAAACCTTAAAATGCCGTGACTGCGGAAATGATTTCATTTTTACCGCAGGAGAACAAGAGTTCTACCAGCAGAAGGGGCTGATGAATCAGCCCGGTCGTTGCCGCTCTTGCCGCGAGGCCAGACGCAATAACGCCAGCGGTTCCAGCAATCGCTCCGAGCGTGCCCCACGCGAGATGCACACAGTAATCTGCGCAGAATGTGGAGTCGAGACACAGGTTCCCTTCTTGCCCAAGAATGACCGCCCTGTTTATTGCAGTTCCTGCTTCGACAAGGTACGGGTCACGCGCGGCTAATTTCTGCCGTCACTGTTCGCCCACATTGTTCTCACTATCTTACAAACTCAACACATAGGTTGGCATTCTCTAGACAAATACGAATGTCCACACCTTATGATGAGTTCATGGCGGCAAAACAGAGGTCTGTTCTCTGTGTTGCCGCTTCTTATGCATTACAGGAATAAAACCGCAACCTACCCTGTTCTTATAAGACAATACGATACATTTTCGCTTCTTCTTACCCACGTATTCCGCTTATATACTCATCAATTTTTCTGAATGAACCCTATTTTCTTGACAGGCGTTCAGAACGTCCTATAATAGGATGATAACATTTTGTCTGTCATTGTAAATGCGCCCAAATCTCTGTGTTTTCTGTGATACATAGACAATGTCGTCGTACAGGCATCATCTTCTGTATCTTGTGGTTCGCAATGGCTTCAGGGATGCAAAAGAGAGGGTACAGTTAGTAACAACGCATAGGTATGAAATATGACCACCAATTTTAATAAGGTTGCCGGGTCGCCGCCTTTCATTATTCAGAAACTGGCAGCGTTGGAAGCCAATCCCACACCTTCCAAGATGACGCTCGACGACCTTTTAGCCGAGACACGCCAATATCTGACCACGCAGGAAAGTGAAAAAATTCGTGCGGCCTATCAGCTTGCGAACAAGGCCCACGGTGGCGTAGTGCGTCGTTCCGGCGAGCCATATATTCAGCATCCCTTAGAGGTGGCCTTTCTACTCGCGGGTATGCGTATTGATGCCGATGGTATCATCTCCGCGCTCCTTCACGATGTGGTCGAAGATACTGACTACTCGTTAGAGGACTTGCGCGCCCAATTTGGCAATGCCGTCGCGACGATCGTTGATGGTGTGACCAAATTTGATGCGCTGGCGGGCCACCCAACCAAAGAGCAGCAAGCCGCCGCTGACGCAGTACCCACCAATGAGCCACCCTCATTGCTCGATAAACGCCGTCAACGCACCGAAACCGTACGCAAAATGCTGGTCGCAATGGCTGAAGACCCGCGTGTCGTCGTGCTAAAACTCGCCGACCGCCTGCACAATATGCGCACATTGGGGGCGATGAAACCTTCGCAGCAGCAGAACACCGCGCGTGAGACCAGCGAGATTTACGCTCCCCTTGCGCGTCGCCTTGGCATGGCTCTGGTGCAGGCTGAGCTAGAGGATATGGCTCTTGCTTACCTTGAACCACAAAAATACCAGTGGCTGGCTCATCAGGTCGAGGAAGAGGTCGCACGTCGGCTTCCCTATGTGCAGCAGGTATGCCAGACGCTAGAAGAAGAAATGGAACGGGCGGGCATTCGCGCCGAGGTACGCGCCTGGCAGAAACATTTAGCCAGCATCAATCGCAAGTTAGAGGATATGCCACGCCAAAACGGCAACGAAATCAGTGACCTGCATGACCTCGTCTCGTTCCGTATCCTGGTTGATACCGACCACGAGTGCTACCTTGCCCTGGGCCACATTCACGCCCTCTGGCGACCCAAAGATGGACGTATTAAAGACTTCATCGCCACGCCTAAATTGAATGGCTATCAATCGCTCCATACCACCGTCTTCTGCCTGAATAACCGATTGGCGGAAATCCAGATTCGCACACACGATATGCAGCGCACCGCCGACTATGGAATTGCGAGCTACTGGTATCTCAGAGATCGAATGCGCAAAGATGATGGCTCCATTCATAGCTGGCGACTCTCCTATCGTGAGATGGTAGCCTGGATTGAGCAACTGCGCCAGTGGCAACGTGAGTTACCTCAGCAGAGCGCGGATGAATTCGTCGAAGCTGTCAAGGGCGACATCTTTCAGGAGCAGATTTTTGTCTTTACGCCCAAAGGCGAGGTACGCGACCTACCACGTGGCTCGACCCCACTCGATATGGCCTATCGTATTCATACGGACATTGGCGATCACTGTGCAGGGGCACGTATCATCACCAACATGGACGACACGGGCCGTCTGGTCACACGCCTCGTTCCTCTTGACTATGAACTCAAAGGGGGCGAGATTGTTGACATCATGGTCAATGACGAGGTTCACCCCACACGCGACTGGCTCGCCTTCGCCCATACCGCTGCCGCTCGTACAAAAATTCGCCGCTATCTTAAAACCTATGAGCGCGAAATTAACCTCCAACTGGGACGCGAACGGCTCGATCTGGCCTTAAAAACCGCTGGCTTTGGCGGCTTTACCGAACAGACACAGGGCATATTGCAAGATATCTATACGGAGGCCGATGCGACGAGCATCCTCAAAAAGTATAGCAATCTAGACGACATCTATGTCGCCTTGGGACGTGAAGACCTGCTGATTGAACGTGTAACAGAACTCTTGCAACCACACCTTCAGCAGCAACTTTTACCTAAATACACGAGCACGACCGCGCGTGGCAAGACCGCGCAACATCACCGCGAGGGCGAAAGTGCTTCAATCACGATGGTAAAGCTTGCTCAATGCTGTTGCCCCATCCCTGGCGATACCATCATCGGCCTGTTACACCCAAGCAAAGGGATGATCGTTCATCGCGCTGATTGTCGCTCACTCAAACGCTATCGTAGCACGCCGCATATGCTGGTTGAGATCAACTGGCTTCAGATTGAGCCAGCATCTTACCTGTTGCCAGTGATGATTGTCGCGCACGACCGCGCAGGTCTCTTGCGTGATGTCGCGGCAGTTGTCGCGGACGCCAGCATTAACATGACCGCCGTCACCTCAAATAGCAACCCTGCCTCACAAAAAGCCGTGATTACCGCTACGCTCGAAATTTCCTCCCATGAGGTCATCGAGCAGGTAGAGCGTATCTTCCGTCGCCTGCGGCAGGTCAAAAGTGTGGTCAGCGTTGAGCGCAACCTCCACATGAAGGGATAAACCCAACATTGCCATAAAGTCATACAAGGAACAATTTTAGCCACCTATAGCACTTTATCCGTGTATAATATATACAGGGAAATAGAAAAAGTAAGGGTGGAATTTCTTAGGGTTGCTGAACGTTTCACATGACGGCACTGCTGATAAAGAACCGCTGCCCCCACAACCGCACTCTTTATCAGACAACAATTTAACTACCTACCAAATTACTGAAAAATGTAAAGACGATATGATGATGCCCATGATAAATAGGGTTGTAACACAACAAACAGGTACCGGGGCCATACATGATTTTGAGGCAGAGATGGCACATCTGCTCTCTCTCGCATATCAATATATGCGTCCCCAAGAATTAGAGCGTGTCCAACAAGCACTTCAACTGGCCCGTGAAACTTGCCAGGATGTTATCGGAGTACGTCCTATTCCTCCCCTGGAACACGCCCTTGCTGTCGCCACTATTCTTGCGCAAATGCACATTGATGGCGTGGGAGTCGCGGCGGGCTTACTATTTGAGGCAGTTGATGCTGAACTGTTTCCATTAGAGCAGGTAGAACAAATAATTGGCGCATCCACTGCGCGTATCATTGGAAGTATGCTCCGCCTTAACATTCTTGAGCGCAAAAAGCAACAGGTCGCGCCCAAAATGAGCGAAGAGGAGCGCGAGCGTGAAGAGGGGGCCGCCAACACACCAGCAGAGAACAAAAAGCGCAAGATTCGCGAGGCGATGCGCAATCAGCAGGCCGAGACGGTGCGCAAAATGTTTGTGGCGATGGCGGAAGACCCACGTGTCGTCCTGCTCAAACTGGCCTATCGTCTGCATGCCATGCGCGTGATGGTCGTGCCTTTCTATCATGGCGACCGTCAAGAGATACTCACGATGGCCCAGGAAACACGCGAAATCTACGCCCCGCTGGCGGGCCGCTTGGGCATGTCGCGCATGGAAAGCGAACTAGAAGATCTGGCCTTCCAGCTTCTTGAGCCTGAGAAATATCGCTGGGTACGCAACATCGTCGAGGCAGAAAGCAGGCAATGGCGTTCTTACGTTGATCGCGTCTGTGCTATTCTACGCGACGAGATGGCGTCAATTGGTCTCAAAGCCGAAGTATCGGGGCGCGTCAAGCACCTCTATAGCTTTTATAAAAAACTCATCCGCAGTGTCAGCGACCCTGAACAATTGAAAGATATCGACTCGATTGTCGAGATTGGGCAGATTCACGATCTCATCGCCTTTCGCATCCTGGTTGATACAACACAGGATTGCTACATTGCCCTGGGCCATGTGCATAGTCTCTGGAAACCCAAAGAGGGGCGCATCAAGGATTTTATCGCCAACCCGAAACCGAATGGCTATAGCGCACTGCATACGACAATCTTCTGCATGGACGATCAATTGGTCGAGATACAAATTCGCACGCACGAAATGCACGAGATGGCGGAGTATGGCGTGGCAATGCACTGGCACTATAAGGATGTTGGCGACAACGCCTCGGCTTCAGCGCGCGAACTGCTCTCCTGGTTGCGCCAACTCACCGAATGGCAACGTGACCTGCGCGCCAGCGGGGAAAGCGATAGCGAGTTTATCGAGGCTGTGAAGGGCGATATTTTCCAGGAGCAGATTTTCGTCTTCACGCCTAAAGGTGAGGTCAAAGACCTGCCCGTCGGCTCGACGCCACTGGATTTTGCCTATCGCGTGCATACCAAAGTCGGCGATACCTGCGCGGGGGCGCGTATCATCACCGAAGGGAGCGGCGGCGATGGCGAACGTCTCGTCACACGCATGGTTCCCCTCGACTATGAGCTGAAAAGTGGCGAAATTGTTGATATCGTCACCAGTCGTAGCGCACACCCCACGCGCGACTGGCTCACCTTTGCCCATACCGCCGCCGCGAAGAGCAAGATCCGCCGCTACCTCAAAACGCATGAGCGCGATATCAACATGCAAATCGGCCAGGAGCGTTTAGACCGCGAACTCAAGGTCGTGGGGACACGCGGCTTTGAGGCCATCAATGAAGAGGCGGAAAACTGGCTCTGTCAGGAGTATCGCGTCAATGGCTTCAATGACCTGCTCGCCTCGATTGGAGCCGATGATATTCGCCCACATGCCGTTGCCGTCAAACTGGTCGAACACTGGCAACAGCGCGAAGGCAAAGAGAACAAAGAAGAGACGCCGCTAACGACGCTACCGCTCAGTACACATACGACAAAACCAACCACTTCGGCCCAATTACAGGTTGCAGGGGTCAGCGGTCTACTTACAAAACTCGCCAACTGCTGCTGCCCTCTGCCCGGCGACCAGATTGTCGGTTTTATCAGTCGCGGCAAAGGGGTCGTCGTGCATCGCGCCGATTGCCGGAATATCCATCGCTATCGGGATCGCGACCACGAACGCCTGATTCCCGTCAGTTGGGTGAGCATGAATCAACCACACTACATGGCCCCTATCGTGATTACGGCGGGCGACCGTCCCGGCTTGATTCGCGATATCGCCACCGTCGTCTCCGATGTCGGCGTTAACATGACCTCAGTCAGCAGCCGTTTGAGCAGTCACCGCGAGACAGTGGTTATCAATGCGACCCTGGAGATCAATACGCTCGAACAGATGCACCACCTGATTGCGCGCCTTGAACGCATTAAAAGCGTGCAACATGTCCAGCGCGACCTGACATAGTGCGACAGGTAGCGATTGTGATCATCGTGAGATTGTTTCTACCTGCCTTGCGATACTTTTGTGTACGCGACCGTGTATCATTCAAGGATGCAAAAGTATCCTGCATTTGCATGTGATAGACTAGTGATTACTGATATATGGAAAAGAAGGCAGGTAAAACAATGCAGATATCCGAACAAACATCATCGGCAAGGCAGGTTCCGCTTGCCAGACGCATTTTCAGCATCGGGATTGGCGCGGTAATCGCCATCACCTCGCTGATTGGCCTGTTTACACTTACGATAGTCGCGTTGGCAAGGTTCATACGGCAACCAGCAATGCGCGACCACGTCCGCCATTTCAACAAAACCCGTCTAAACCCCCTCATGCTCAGCGTCGTGGGGAACCGTCAGACAATCATCAAACACGTGGGACGCCGCTCTGGACACGAATATGCAACACCAATCATCGCGCAACCGATGCGCGACGGCTTTGTGATTGCGCTCACCTACGGTCACGAGACGGATTGGTATCGCAACGTGCAGGCAGCAGGTCACTGCGCGCTACTGATAGATGAACAGGAGTATCAACTCGAAAAGCCTGAGCTGCTCAGCGCGAAAGAGGCACTGCCCGCGTTCTCCCTCATGCAGCGGATCATCCTCTCAGGAGGGGGTATTCACGAATTCCTGCTCCTGCACAAGCGCAAGGTCGCAGTATAATACACGAAATGCAGTAAAGGCACATAGGGATCGCTTCATTGTGTCCGCCGTGCCCATACGCGCATTTCAGGCAAAGCAACACAACCTCCACGTCCCATAAGGACATGACATCCTGTAAATGAACCTTGAATGGCGTAGGGGCGTGATGGAATCACGCCCTCGTCCCCGTTCGTATGACCTCTCACATGACCTCTCACATGGCTCCACAGGCGGATTGGCGCACGGGCAGGGCGTGATAAATCACGCCCCTACGTGGTATGCGGATTCATTTTTTAAAGGCAACGGTGAGTGTACCAGATGACACATCTTCGGAAGCGGAAAAAGCAGAATAATAAAAAACGGAGACGCTAGATACGTCTCCGTTTAAGATATGTGACTGGCTGTTAGCCGCGCAGGCGTTCCAGTACGGGTGGCTGGCGCAATTTTGCCAACGCGCCCGCCTCAATCTGGCGTACACGTTCGCGCGTAATGCCTAGTTCACGTCCGACCTGCTCTAATGGATGAGCCTGACTGTTGCCCAGCCCAAAACGCAATTGCAGCACCAGTTGCTCACGTGGCGTAAGCACCGACTCTAGCACACGCTGCACCTCGTCCTTAAGCGTCTGCGTAGTGGCGATATCTTCCGGCGAGGCGGACTCGTTATCAGCCAGCACATCGCCCAGTTCCTGCTCCTCATCCTCACCGACAGGCAATTCGAGCGATACAGGTGCGCCAGGGGCAGATTGCAGCTCAACCATGCGGATGGGGTCGAGACCTGTGGCCTCTGCCAACTCTATCTCGGTTGGCTCGCGGCCCAATTCTTGCAACAGGCGTTGGCGTTCACGACGAATACGATTGAGGGCGGTATTAACGTAGACCGGCAAGCGAATGGTGCGCCCCTTGTCGGCAACGGCACGACTAATGGCCTGGCGAATCCACCACGTAGCATGCGTAGAGAAGCGATGTCCTCGTCGCCAGTCATAGCGTTGCACAGCACGAATGAGACCAATGTTGCCCTCCTGAATCAGGTCGAGCAGAGTGAGGCCGCGCCCAACGTAACGTTTGGCAATGCTCACAACCAGGCGTAAGTTTGCCAGGATAAACTGTTTCATCGCGTCGCGGTCACCGGACTCGATGCGCTGGGCCAACTCTACTTCGCGCTCGTGGGTAATCATAGGCACGCGCCCAATCTCACGCAAGTAGGTCATCACCGCATCGGATTCACCTGCATCAGAAGGATTGACGGTATGCTCATCATGATCCTCTGAACGGCGGCGGCGCATGGAACGACGGGCCTGGGGTTCTGGTTCTGGAGTCATCGTGGGGAGAGAAAGCATAGAAGTCGTTTCCAATTCTGATGAGCTATGCGTCAAATCATCGTGCATATCCACATCGGGCATTTCCGCCATCTCTGGCATCTCTTCTTCTAGCTCAAGCGTCACAGGCTCCAGACAACTCAACTCCTCCTCAGTTTCATCTTTGACGGTCTCCTCAGTCTCATGGTCTGAGCAATAGTCAAGTTCCTGTGTAAGTAATTGCTCAACCAGGTCAAGTGACTCGACCAGATCGGTGGTGGGTTGAGTATTGTGTAAGGTAAGCGTTGTTCCCGTCATGGCACGCTCCATGTCTATCATTATGCGCCCTCCATGAAAAGTTCTATCTCAAGCAGCAAGATATCTATTTATTCAGTCCTACACTCAGGAAAGCGAACCTTCGCCGGGACGTGCAGTCCAAGTGCCGAGTGGGAGGAAATCAATGACGTGTAATCTGTTTCCCTTTTTATGAAAACAGGGCTAGGCCGGAAAATATTCCTAATCCAATTATAACCCAATTCCGCTCGCGATTCTAGTCCCTGGGGCCGTCCTTTAAGGAACGGCGGGAAATAGTCTTCTTCTCTGCTCTCACTATATACGCACGAGACCACCTTTAAGTGGCAACTATTGCGCTATCAAATACCACTTTCTGGCACTGGTAGCGGTGCTGAAATACCACTCTTCGGAATCTCCATGTGTAATGGCGTCTCTTCTTGTGCTTTCACTTTCTGTACATGTGCTTTCTGAGGCGCATACTTCATACGCCGCAGCATCTTCATCAAGTACACAACCAGCACAATCACAATCAGAAGCGCGAAGGCTAAGCCCGAAAACGCACCGAGCAGATCACCTATAGCTTCCCAGCTTTCGCCAAAAATGTATCCCAGTCCAAGCGGAATGAGTGCCCCCAGCGTCTCACCAATAAGATCGCTGACCAAAAACCGATTATAGGGATAAAGATCAGCACCCGCGAGCAGGTTTGTTACCCCACCCAGTGCGCTGAAGAGAAAGCGGGTCAGGAATATTGCCCATCCACCACGCTGATTAAAAAACGCGCGTGAACGCACGATAGCACGCGGCGAGATGAAAGAAAAACCTTGCCTCCGTTCCAGCCAATCTAGCAGGCGACTTCCGACGCGCCTCCCAAGCCAATAGCCGAGCGAATCGCCCATTGTTGACGCGGTAATTGCGACCGGAAGTAGTAGAAAAATATTGAAATCGCCAAGCGAGGCAAACGCCCCCGCCGCCAGCAGCACCAGACTGGTCGGCAAAGGCAAACCAACAGCCGAGACGAACACGCAAAGCCAGAGTACAGGATAACCATACAATTGCATCCAGGAAACCAGATAGGGCAGATAGGTACTCAAATAGTCCCCCTCTTCGATCTGGATGAACGGGCGGTTTTTTTCGCATGACTCGTTGTCGGGCTGGGCGTTGGCGTGATATGTGCGGGCGGGTGCATTTGTCTATAAGAAATAATCGTCTTCTGTACCGTATGGATCACACTGTCGAGCGGTTTATGGATGCGTGTAGCGAGCGTCGTTAGCGTCACATGACGCACTTGCGAGGTCGCAGGCAAACGTAACGCGCCCAACAAATTCGTTTCTGGTACATGATAGACGTGCGCGATATAAGGAATCGTCATCCATGAACGTATGGTGTTGACATCACCAGCACGCATCAACGCACGTTGGTGCTGTAAGGTATGAAATGCCTGGACGGTGCTGGCAGCCGCCAATACTGTCCCACTCAATGCAAGCCCCAACAATATGGAAACCAGGATAATTTTAACACGTATACTCACCTGTATACTCCCATAAAGATGTTGCCCTGCTTCATACTCATTCCCTTGCTCAATCTAGCATACCAGATTTCTATGCAGAGCGCAATTGTTTTTAGCATCGCAATGCAGCCGATCCTTGCTTGGATGTTGTAAAATATGCGATATGGATACTTCTGCACAATATCTACAGGTAGCGATCAAACGCATTGATAAAAGTCTGCCCTTGCCTACCTACGCGACAGCAGGCTCGGTCGGCTTTGATCTGCTTTGTCGCGAGGATACTGAGATTGCCCCGCGTAAGCTGGGGCGCATACCGGGCAACGTCATCGTACAGACTCCGCCCGGCTATATGCTGCTACTCACCATGCGTAGCAGCACGCCGCGCCGCAAAGGCTTACTGATTCCACATGGCATGGGCATTATCGACCAGGATTATAGCGGCGAGGGCGACGAGCTACTCGTGCAGGTCTATAATTTCCGCGATGAAGCCGTCATGGTCTCACGGGGAGAACGCGTTGCGCAAGGGATTTTTGTGCCGATCATGCGCGTTATCTGGCAGGAAATTGAGGATGCCGGAACTGGCCGAGGGGGATTCGGTAGCACTGGAGCATAAACAAATGTCTCGACCCACACCATTACCCGATTATTATGCCATTCTTGGCCTGCCCGTGTCCGCTACAGCAGAACAGGTTAAACGGGCCTATTATAACTTGGCACGCCGCTATCATCCTGATCTTCATGGACAGACGCAGAACGAGCGCATTAAGCTCATCAATGAGGCTTACAGCATTCTCAGCGATCTGACTCAACGCGCCGCCTACGACACACTGTTGCGGCGTCAGCAGCAGGCACAGCAACTTACCGCGCTCTTGCAGCGTCAGCAGCGCGCGGCGCAACGTACACCTGAAATATCCTGGGGCGAGGGCGTTGTCGGCTTCGTGCGCGAACTAAAGAAGGGCTTGCGCGAAGAACCATAAAAGCCGTCTCTGCGCCCTTAATCTATCTCGGTATGGTGCCCTGCCATGAACGCCTCAATCTCCGCTACCGTCTTCGGCACATGCGGCGTCAGCACTTCGCACCCATCGGCAGTCACGGCGACATTATCCTCGATGCGCACGCCAATTCCGCGATAGCGTGGCTCAACGCCTTCCGCGTCCTCGGCAATATAGATGCCCGGTTCAATAGTAAAGACCATGCCAGGCAATAGCATGGGTGACTCGCCATGAACTTTGTATTTGCCGCGATCATGCGTGTTCACGCCCAGCCAGTGACTGCTGCTATGCATATAGAAGTCGCTATACTTCTTCTCCTCGATGAGCGTGTCTAGCTCGCCTTGCAGCAGACCAAGAGCCAGCAACCCCTCGGTGATGACGCGCACAGTGATGGCATGAATCTCCTCAAAACGTATACCCGGCTTGACGCTTTCAATAGCGGCTAGTTCGGCTTTCAACACCAGTTCATAAATGGCACACTGGGCTGGCGAAAAGCGGCCGTTGACAGGAAACGTGCGTGTGACATCGCCATTATAATAGTCATACTCCGCGCCTGCATCTACCAGCAACAGTTCACCGTCTGCCATGCGCCGCCGATTGGCAACATAGTGCAAGGTGGTCGCGTTGGAGCCAGAGGCAACAATCGACTCGAAGGCGTTGCGGCTCGCGCCACGTACGCGGAAGGCATATTCTAGGGCGGCCTGTACTTCATACTCATACATACCGGGTTTTGTGGCCTTCATCGCCGCCAGATGGCCCGCCTCCGTGATCTCAGCCGCGATACGCAATAATGCCAGTTCTTCTTCCTGCTTCACAACACGCAATTCATCAAAAATATCACCGGGATCAATCAATGCACGCAGTGAGAAACCTTCTCTATAGTGAAGGCGTCTGAACAATGCGCCAATTTCGCCATCGAACGTCTCGCCCAGACCATTGCTGTAGTAAATCGTCGAGATATCGTGCAGATAAGCAGGCAATTTCTCATCTAGCTGCCCTATCTCATAAGCCATATGTGCCCCGTAATCCTGCATCGCGCCCTCTACCCCCGCGCGCTTACCCGTCCACCGTTCCATATCGGGATTGCGTGGTCGCACGAACAGCACATACTGATGCTCCTCATGTTGCGGGGTAAGCAGGCACATAGCCTCAGGCTCCTCAAAACCCGTGAGATAGTAGAAATCGCTGTCTTGACGGTAGGGCAGTTCGGCATCTATTGCCAGCATAAACTGGGGCGCACTCTTGAAGATAGCAACGCTCCCCGGTTGCATATGATCGATAAAGGCGTGGCGGCGGGCTTCAAAAATGGCGGTGTTCATTCTCGTTTGGTTCTTTCTACTTACGGGTTTGCAGTTCATATAAAACGGGATAATGGAAAAAATGCCAGTTCTAGGCAATAGCCCAACCCTCGCCGTTGGGTCCGGCGGTTAGCACCTCCACCCCTTTTTTCGTGATTGCCAGGGTATGCTCAAAGTGCGCGCTGGGCTGACCATCGGCAGCAACAATCGTCCAATGATCGTCGAGCGTTTTGAGGCGTTTCCCGCCCATATTGACCATTGGCTCAACCGCGATTACCAAGCCCGTTTTGAGCGGGAAATCGCCCAACGCTTCATATTGTGGCGTGTAGTAATTGGGAACCTGGGGACTCTCCCACAGGCTATGCCCGATGCCATGTCCGACCAGACCTTCGACGACCGAGAATCCTGCATCTTTGACATACGCCTCCATCTCACGCGCAATCTGGCTCCAGCGAGTACGTTTGGGAATCAATTCGATAGCCAGACGCAAAGCTCCCTCGGTAATATCAAGCAACTTTTGCGTCTTAGCGTTGATCTGCCCTACCGGGCGCGTGACGGCGGCATCGCTGCACCAGCCATTGAGCTTGCAGCCCAGATCAATGCTCACCACATCGCCCTCGCGCAAGACCCGCTCACCAGGAATCCCATGTACAATCTGTTCATTCACGGAGATACAGACGGCGGCGGGAAATGGCACATCCCCTGTATTACTGGGTACCCCTTTAAACAAAGGGATAGCCTTCTGTTCGGCGAAATAGCGTTCGACCGCTGCATTAATCTCTGCTGTCGTCACGCCCGGCTTAACCAGGCCAGCGGCAATCTGATGCGCGTGCCAGGCAACAAGGCCCGCCTTGCGCATCCGCGCGATCTCTTTCTCAGATTTCAGTGTTTGTTGTGTCATAATACAGTCCTTCATACCGTTCTCACTAGATGCTCTCAGCAAGAATGATAGCATGCAGAAAGGATAGGTACAAGTAGCAACATCTAGAGCCAGCGATGCTGCACGGCCAGAACCGCCGCTTGTGTGCGATCCTTCACCTGCATTTTCTGCATGATATGATGAACATGCGACTTAACTGTCTCACGACTAATTGAGAGACGTTGCGCGATACTTTCATTGCTCAAACCCTCACTCACCAGGCGTAAAATTTCGCGCTCGCGGATGGTCAGGCCGCGTGAGGAGCGTGACAATGCAAAGCGCGCGCGCACGCTTGTGCCACGTCCAGGCTGGCTTTCAATCTCCCAGCGTCCACCCGCCGCCTCCACACGCTCACGCATAGAGCGCAGACCTAACCCGCTACGTGCGTTTTTTTGTCGCTGTTCAACATCTTCAATGGAGAACAGACCAATGCCATTATCACTCACCTCGACCAGCAGCAGACCCGCTTTAATGTATATCCGTAGCGTGATCGTGCTGGCGTGCGCGTGCTGATAGATATTATGCAAAGCCTCCTGCACAAGACGAAAGATCGTTCCTTCTAGTGCCAGCGGCACGCGATGAAGATCTCGCAAGTCCGCGTATATCTCTACATCAGGTAGCAACGTGCGCATCTCAGCAATCAACATGTGTAGAGCATGTAGCAGGTCATCCTGCTCCAACTGTGCGGGCAGCAACGAGGAAATGCTCTGCCGTAACTCCGTGAGCGTGCGTGTCAGCAAGACGGCAATCTCGCGCAACTGGCCCTGTAATGAGAATAGCACCTGTGTCTGCAATTGCATGTTGTCCAACTGTCGCTCGATAAATTCCAGACGATGCAAAGCGTGCGCCAGATACTGAACCGCGCCATCGTGTAGATCATAGGCAATACGTTCACGCTCGCGTTTGATGAGCGGCGGGGGCGTAGCAGGTGTATCGTCATCGCTCAAATACGTTGTGAGCAAAGTAAGACAGATACGCAATTCCGCACTCGCGAGAAAAGGCAGTTCACTCGCGAAGACATCTTGCGTCTGGCGGCTGCCAGACACTTGCCCAACAGGTGTAGCGGGTAGAGGCGCGGCAAAGCAGAGCACAAGGACACCACGAGGCACCTGCGCAGACGTACGAATAGCATAGAGGGCCAGCACAACATATTCCTCCAGCAACGTCTGCTCCGCTCCAGAGAGATGGAGTCTCTGGCTACGCATATCAATCACGATTCCCCTCTCACCTTCCGCTTGCCGCTCTAAAACACTGCCTAACAATCCCGCGTCAGACACGAGGTCCATCTTCTCTGACCGTTCGGCTGAGACACCGTACTGCTCAAGGAGCACAAACTGCGAGGAACTGTGTTGACGGAAAAGTAACACCTGACGTGCCCCACTTTGAGTTTGTACATACTGAAGTAACAAATGACGACTTCGCACAAGAGAGGTTTCAGCTCGCAAATAGTGAATAAGTTGTGTTAGTTGCTCAGATGCGACCATACATTCCATTCATCTTTCCACAGCAACAATAGCGTAAATAGCATAATAATATGTTCGCTTCTAGCATAGCAGAGGCAAAAAATAAGGGGAGGCCTGCTCAGAGCCTGCAATCACGTTGGGGGAAACGCCTCTGATTGCAAGGAATAGGCAGGCCAGAAGAGTGGAGGGAGAACAGGCGCGGGAAAACACCTGTAGGGGAACTGGCTACAAGGGTACAACTTCCGGGGAGAAAGGAGCTACTAACCGAAGGCACTGGTTAACTCCTGTAACGTTATCTGCTCGCTTGCTACCTCCATAGTATACGTAAAAAAATGGTTTTTGTCAAGGGAGAAGAGAGATTATTTTTATACTATCCACTCGCATCATGCTACAACAAATTACATATTTTCTTTAAATTATACGGGTGGCACTATAAAAAACGTATTTATGCAAGATAAGGAGGCTACCAGCGTAGAAAAAGATGAGAGAGAGAAAGAGCATTGGCTTCCAGTATCAGCAGAGGAGACGTATTTAAAAGAGAAGAACGGTGCAATTTGAAATTATGCGACACAAAAAGATACATTTTGCTGTGTTTTTGATTTGACAGCAGAACAATTTAATATTATTATTAATGTAGTGTGTGGATGTGTCAGTCAGGATAGGAATAAAACGTATGACGCAGAGCGACGAGACGGATGAACCTGCGAGTACAACTAGTTACAGAAAGGGCGAGTAAATGGCGCAAAGTGGTGAGCAATCTATTCCTCGGCGCAGGAGTCGAGGAAACACAGATGAAGCTGGTATGACTCTCCAGCAGCCAATGACTGGAAGAGTATCCCCCCCGCGAACAGACGCCTATGGTAACACGGGGTATCAGTCCGATGCCGATATCTATGACGATGAACCGCCGCAGCGATCTTCTACTCTTCGCCGAAATACTACCGATGCTCCTCCTTATCGTTCCTCCAAGATATCTCCGCAAACGACCTCTGGCATAAACACGAGCCGCCGCATATCAGGAAGCCGCGATTTCCCTATGCATCAGCCGCGTTTTCCTATGCCTCCTACGACGCCTCCTCTTCCTCAGGAGCCAACCAAAACCAAACATAAAAGCTCGCTCCATTGGCTCATGCCGGTTGGCATTGGGATGGTTGCGATGCTACTGCTCTGGATACTTGGTTCATCAGCACTTGCTTGGGGAACACAGATGTACAACAATGTACGTTATGGGTATCCGCGCACATTCCAGACGGATGCAGTTGTTGGTCACAGTGATAGCAAAGCGCATCCCAGTCACTTTATCGCGATGAACCTCAACCGTCAGGTAATCGTTGTTGAATTTATGGGGGGCGACCCTGCAAAAACTAAAACCTACGTCGCACCTGTCTATATTGCGGGTCAGAATGGCGACCTTGCCCCTGTCACATTAGAGTTTCGCGATGTCACCGGCGATGGCAAAGTGGATATGATTATCCACATTCATATGCCCAATCAGGACCAATATTCGGTCTTTATTAATGATGGCACAGAGTTCAGACCATCCAACAGCAACGATAAGATACACATGTGACCACGTTTATTTGCGACAAAATAGGGTGACCATCGAGGTCACCCTATTTTTTTTAGCCGAAAATGGCTTGATAATGTTCGGCTACAATCGAAGCAGGAAACACATGCAGTAAGTTGACAACCACCAGCGCAAATGCCATCCAATCGAAACCAGCATCCAGCGGAATACCTAATACTGTCCCTAACACAGGCAAAACTGTGCTTGTAACAAACTCTCCCAATACATCCGGGAAGAATAACAGCACTAACAGCATAACAATCGAGCCAAGAAACAGGATTTTCTGTATCAGTGTAATGCGCCCATCTTTTAACAAGGCCCACAGCAAGCGGCCCGTTTTTAAAAAATGAAACAAGAGATTCAGGCGTTTGGGATAAGCCGCTTGTTCTGATAATGGTGTCTGTTGCTGCATACTACCTTCCTTTATTTCACAGTCTTATCTCTTCTACGAACGAGTGTTCGTACAAGTTGCAATCGCTGTTGAGCATAAAAGAAGAACGGACGACTACGAATGTCACTTCTACAATGATATGCTACATGTATTACCTCAACAGGCTCAGCGTTGATAACGCGCAAGCGTGAGCAGGAGGTCACGTAAAACTGGGAGGTCATTCAAGGTCGCATTTGAGACAGCCAGCCATTCGGGAAGTTGCCCCCGACGGCGAATAATGACCTCACTCTCACCCGCGTTGATACTCGCAATATCTTTCCATGGCAGACGCACCCCATTCTCCAGTAGTACGCCTTGCCGACTCACGCGCAACGCCCCAAAATCCAGGACAACGCCTGCGCGATAGAGCGCGTACGCGGTCGCGGGCATATCGCGCGCCAGCATGTAACGCATATAATCAATCATATCCTTTAATACGCCTATATTAGAGATTGTCGCAGTCTGCAGCGAGGCCCAGGGACGCGCGTCATGTTTTTTGAAAACTACCGTATGGAGATCATCAATGCTGATATGCGCCACTTCCTTCCAGGGCAGCAGGCGTTTCTGGACGCGAATGCCCTGTTTCTCTACGGTTAAGGCGTCAAATGTGACGGGCCGTCCAGCATGAAAGGCCATAAGTGCCAGGGGATACAGGCGGGGCGTGGTAATCTGCTCCAGCAGCTGCCCTAATTGTTCATTTTCGGAGAGATCAGGGGGCAATATATATTGACTTCTGTCAACCAATTGGAGACGGTAAGTGTGAAAAACATTGCTGTCATCATCGATGCGCACCTCTTTCCAAAGTTTTGTGATCTGCTCCCAACGGATAAGCGTGCGTTTGCGCAGAGCATAGATCATACCATCAGGATAGACAAAAACGCTGAGAAGCGGTCGTAACGTCGTCGCAAAAACCCATATGCCAAACAGCAACCAGCCAGCACCTACCAGTGGCACAAGCAAGGATTGCCAGAGAGGCCATGCAATAAAAAACTGCGTATAGGTCAGAAAGTAGACGAGCAGAATACATAGACCAATGACGATACAAAATAAGCCACTTACGCGATGAAATACAGTAGGACGTTGTTGTGCATAAATTGCTTGTACATCTCCCAAATGATACGCATGGGCTAGCTTCTGTACAGCCAATGGCACAAACAGATTTACATCTTCCGACTGCCGTGGTTCCATGTCATCGTCCTGACCTTATACGTGAGTAGTGCGCGTTCAATAGCACCTTTCTGCATATAATATCACGTTCTTCCACACGAAGACATCGTCACGTTGCCTGCTCTGGCAAGCAAGGTTATGAAGCAAAGAGCAAGCTAATTGGATATAATAGATGTCGTGAGAATTTATCTCATCTCACAACAAGGTATACAGTAAAGGAGTTATTTCATGGCAATTGCCCCTGGTACAACACTGGCCGATTATCTTGTCCCAGCACGTCTCTCACGGCGTGCCGCTCTACTGCGCGATAGCCTGTTAGTCGTTGGCAGCAGCATTCTGTTCGCGCTCTCCGCGCACGTGAGCATTCCGCTCCCATTTACGCCAATTCCGTTCACGCTGCAACCACTCGCGGTTGTGCTGATTGGCGCGGCACTCGGCAGCAAGCGCGGTGCCCTCGCGGCTCTGCTCTACCTCATCGAGGGGGCGACGGGGCTGCCAGTCTTCGCAAAAGGCGGCGGTCTGCTTTACCTGCTCGGTCCAAGTGCAGGCTATCTCTGGTCATATCCCATCGCCTGTTTTGTAGTCGGATGGCTCTGTGAACGGGGACTGGATCGCCGCTTCCTGACCTCTACGCTGGCAATGCTGCCCGGTATCCTTATCATCTACGTGATTGGCGTGTCCTGGCTTGCCGTTGCCTACCATCTCAGCCTGATGCAGGCAATCATTGAGGGCATGTTACCGTTTATCGCGGGTGATCTGGTCAAAGTGGTCATCGCCGCTGCCCTCTTGCCTTCACTCTGGCAAATTCTACGCCGCTTCTCAGCCACCATGCGCTAAGCAATTAGCTCAGCACTGTCATAGCGCGGGTTATTGACCAGTTTGGAAACAGGGCGCGTCGCCATCTCCTCTGCTGGATAGGGAACGAGCAACGACTGCAAGGTCTGCTCATCATGCATCTGCCCACTTAGCCATGTCGTACAGGCATCGAGCGCTAAGATCACAGGCATTCGGTCATGAATAGACGCGACAAGCGGATTTGCATTGGTGGTAATAATCGTGCAGGTACGCCAGAAGTCGCCAGAGGGATGCTTCCATTCATCCCACAAACCAGCAAAGGCAAAGAGCGCGCCCGTTTTCAGCGTGATATACATGGGAACCTTCCCATGAGCCTCTTGCTTCCATTCGTAAAAACCATCGGCAACAATCAGGCAACGACGTGAACGCAATAACCGCTTAAAACTCGGTTTCTCTGCTAACGTCTCGGCCCGCGCATTGATCATCTTCGCCCCAATCGTCTCGTCCTTAGCCCACGAGGGAACCAAGCCCCAACGCATCAGAGCCAACTGCCGCTGCTCTTCTTGGCCTTCCCTTGTAACCGTCACTACCTGCTGCGTCGGGGCAATATTATAGCGATGTCCACTCTCCGCTACCGTGTTTTGGGAGACTGGCGTCGTATGAAACGTGCGCGCCACCTGCTCCATATCAACAGTTAATGTATAGCGACCACACATACAGCAAGACTTCCTTTCAATTTAGCTACTGCTATTGCTTCTACCTTCTTTCCTTTTCTTTTTTTACGTCCCCAAAGTGGCAATCGGCACAAAAAAATAGCAGCGTACCTGTGTCTTCCTTGCCACAATACGCTGCATAAAAAGAAAGAAGAATTGGCAATTCCCAGAGGCTAACAGTATGCTACCGCCGTTTCTAATGGCACGATACGCTGCACTATATCCCCGACAAGAGCTAAAATCGCATCCATCTCAAAGGGTTTACTCATGAGAGCAAATGTGAGTGTCTTGTTTATCCTCTCACTCATAAACATCGATATATCCCGGCTTGCTGTTACCAACACATAACCATGCCGCTTTGACAAAGTAGGCTCAGCCAGCACACACTGTAACATATCCAGTCCATTCATTGTTGGCATCAGCAGATCAAGCAGCACAATAAATTGCTCGGAAGAGGTCCGCAGGATGCGCAATGCCTCCATACCGTTCTTTGCCTCCACCACCTCATAGCCAGCATACTCAAACATCATACGTCCCATTTCGCGAATAGCCTTATCATCATCTACAATCAGTATCCTTACCATGATCGTGACCTTTCACTGAGGATCAAATACACTGCCCTACACTCAAGAGAACTGACCAACAAATACTTTAGCTTCTATCGGAGTCGTTCTTGTCCATTTTCATAATACCAAGGGAAAAGCAATGGTGTACAGGTACAAATCGTTCCTGCACGCCAAGAACTTCTTCTACCTGAAGATATGACAAAAACTTTTTTTCAGCTAAAGACTGCTGAACATCAGTGATACTGCATTGTTATGGTATACAAAGCAACGGCAGAACAATGGTAAAGCAATGACACATTGCAATGTTATGAAGCACATTGACAGAGGGATTGTACGAAGTTTTTCTCCTTGCATGCCCTCTCCACCTTTCTTTCTGCCAGAAACGATGCTTCATGCCGTTATGAAGAACATCACCCTTTAGACCCACCATTCATAAGCCAAAGTATAGCATGAAACACCTCCTTTTTCTAGATATCTACCCCCCAAAAGTAGGGAATCTCTTGAAAAAGTAAGATATCTGCACATTTTTCGTTGTATCTGCCAGAGGCAGAACCAGAATAGGGATGGCTCTACAATAGTATCGACAGCATTTGCTATAGTATGATAATGAATGCCTGTTATACAGGCACCGACTGTTTCCTATTGTGGTAGAGGAGAAGATGAATGCGGTACATCGCACCACAGGTTGTATCTATTGCAGATGCATGCCTGGGCGGTCTGTACGGTCGTTCAGCCCTATTGATTGGACCTGAAGAGCAACGACGATCATATGCCTCTCTGCTTTATGCAGCAGGCATGAAACAAGTGTATCAAGAAGAGACACCAACGCATGTTTCGCCGCTTTTACCATCCATACACCTGCTCATCAGTATGCCCAAACCGTTGCGCAAGACACCAGAGGGGTGTGTCTTTCCCATGCTCACGGCAGCAACGGTTGCCAGAGGATGTGACAGACGGCGTACGCCGTTGGTCATCTTTGATCTGGCATGCTCTAATTCGGTGGAAGAGTTAGCTGGACTCTTACCAGCCGTATGCCTGTATACCCCTGAGGACCTGCGCCATATTCTGGCGAAGCGTCAGGCAAGACAGGCATCTTGAAAGATGTGATATACTCGGATAGAAACCCGTCTCCTCATAGAAATGTACGCTATGGAGATAGATCCGGTCTTGACATATAAAGAGAAAACAATGGAAGTAATCAAAATCTCTCCCCGTGGCTACTGCTACGGCGTTGTTGACGCATTAACGGCTGCGCGCAAGGCTGCCAAAGATCCAAGTCTCCCGCGCCCTATTCATATTATCGGTCAGATTATTCATAACCGACACGCGATTGACGAGCTTAGCCAGCTTGGTATTATCACGTTGGATGGTCCCGACCGCGTAAGTATTCTAGAGCAGGTCACAGAGGGAACCGTGATTTTTACCGCGCACGGCGTCGCTCCTCTGGTCAAACAGCGAGCGCAGGAACGCGGCCTTTACTGCATCGACGCTACCTGTCCCGATGTGACAGTCACGCATGATCTTGTGCGCAAACTGGTAACGCAAGGCTATTACATTCTCTATATCGGCAAAAAGGGTCATCCAGAGCCGGAAGGGGTCATGGGCGAGGTCCCAGGGCATATCAGTCTGATCGAAACCGAGGCTGATGTCGATGCCCTTACGCTCTCCTCCGAGCAGCAGCGCAAATTAGCGGTCTCCACCCAGACCACGCTTTCACAATGGGATACACATCGCGTTGTGCAGTATATTAAAACGCGCTATCCACAGGCCGAGGTGCACATTGACATCTGCGCGGCTACGCAGAATCGTCAAGAGGCCGTCGTGGCACAAGCTAAAGGGGCTGATTTAACGATTGTGGTGGGTGATCCCAAAAGCAACAATACAAACCGACTCGTACAGGTCTCAGAGGAACTGGCGGGCGTTCCTGCTGTGCGTATCGAAGACCTCTCACAGCTACAAACAGCGTGGCTTCATGGCAAGAAGCGCATCGCAGTCACAGCAGGGGCCTCAACCCCTAGTCAATTAACACGCGAGGTTATCCGCTTTCTCGAACAATATCAGTTAGAAACGGAAACAGCCACCTCAACGGAGTAATAAAGCGTTGAAAAGTTTAGAAGAATTATTGGATACATGCACTGACGAGCAGCTTCGTCAGATTTATCGTCTCTGGGGATTAAGCAAAGAAGCAGACGATCAGCATCATCCCGCGAAAATTCATATTACGCGCATTTCGGAGCTGACGAATAATCCCGTCGCCCTGCGCTTCGTCTGGGAACATCTCACAGAGGATGAGCGCGAACTATTCTACGCCCTCCTGAAACCGCACAATCGCAATGGTATAGAAGGGGCAAAACTTCAAGATAAGGTCAACCTGTCGGCTGAGCGTTATGAGGTTGCGTTCAATAAGCTCATCAGCTACGCCTTAATCTATGAAGAGATACGCGAGGATTTAAGCAAGATAACACGCACCAACAAAAAAGCCACGCCAACACCCTTTATCTTTCCGTATAAACCACTGGTCATCCAAGGCTATGAAACAGGCCGTGAAATCTTCGCAAGCACCACCAGCCCTGTTGATATGACGCACGCTGAACTGCTCGCCACCTTGCAGTCTGCTCCACTCTCACATATCATAACCGCTAATAATTTCTTTGATCCTCATGCCTACACTCCCTACAGCTCATCGTACATTCCTCTCGCCACAATGCGCCAACTCATTGCCAGTGAATTTATGCGTCCTGCTACCATTATCACTGCTATTCAACGCCTTTCGCCCGAAATACGTGATTTCCTCCAGTGGTTTTATACACAGGGCCGACAGGCCAGCATGGATGATGTGCGCCAGCATACCAAATATGATGACACAAATCTCTTCACACTCATCATCGCGCTCACCACGCAAGGACTGGCCTTCGATTGCATGCTCAAAACGGGGAAACGGGCTCTCTTTGTACCCGCTAATCTTCACCCCATCCTCTGTGCGGCACTGGAGGATGCCTTTAGAGAGCCTCCACCTGCGCGCCTGCAGACAATCGACGAGCCGCCGATTGTTAGACCCGGCGAGCCAAAGGTGCAATATGATCTGGTCACTATTATCAGCGCAACGTATCAGCAAGCACTGCAACCAACACAAGCGGGTCGCTTGCATAAACGCTTCGCGCAGAAAATTCAGTCCGCCTTGCGCGCGCTTCCGCGCTACCAATATGATGGAGAGAACCACTACATCGATATGTTGTTCGCATTTGCCAGCGAATTAGAACTCATTCACTGTCCACCCCCGCCATTGCAGGATATGAAACCGACATACGAAGTAAGCGTTACGATAGATACCTGGACCAGCTTAACACTACAAGAGCAGACACAAATGCTACTCCAACAGTGGCAGGACAGTACCATCTGGCTAGACCTCTATGGCGAATATTTTCAGCGGGCCTACAACGTCTGGGATACCTATGCCTGGACGCCTAAACAGGGACGCGCGCTCCTCCTCAAATATCTGCGCCAATGCCAGCCAGGACGCTGGTATAGCATTCCATCGCTCCTCGAACTCATCTATAAAGAGGAACCCGTCGCACTCTATAACACCACATACCGCCATCCGAGTAAGGCAAGCTATATTGAGGACCACGCGAAATGGATGCAGGCCGACGGTGAGGTCTATAAAGGGTTGCTGGCTTCATCGCTCTATGATTTTGGTATTGTCAATCTTGGCGACCTCAAAAAGAAGCGGGCCTCTGAGGACGACGACGACGAGGAGATCATCCTTGCTCCCGATGCATTTCAGCTCACGGCGTTGGGGGCCGCGGTCCTGACCCAAACACAACTCACGCACGATCAGGATGATCCAGCACAACTCACACGCCGCTCGCTCATCGTCCAACCAAATTTTGAGCTATTACTGCTTGAAGAAGATATTACAACGCTCTATGCCCTGTTGCCTTTCGCGCAGTTGCAACACGCAGGTCAAGTCAGTCGTCTGCTGCTCACGCGCACATCACTCCTACGTGGGATGAGTGCGGGCGTGACTATCGACACAATTCTCACAACGCTACGTAGCCATAGCCAGAAAGACCTGCCCCAAAATGTCGAATATACGCTTCAGGACTGGTCACGTGGCTATAAAGGGGCACGAGTCTCGCAGGTGCTTCTCCTTGAGGTTTCCAGTGAGGCTTTGGCGGATGAGATATGTAGCGCGGCGCGTTTTAAAGCCTTACGCCCACGCCGCATTGGCCCACTAGCAGTCGCGGCTTACTGTGATATCAATCAGGTACAGCGCACACTCAATAAAGAGGAGATCGCGCTTCACATCAGTGGGCAAATCAACAGTGTCGAACGTGCCCATAGATACTAGCACGCCCTTCGCTTAGAGACGGCACATGCTAATCAACTCCATTGCTTGCTCGTGCGCGTCTAACGATGAAAGCGTAATCATCTGCTGAAAAATAACATGGCGCAGAAGGCTGCAGCGAAATTCATGCTCGGCATGAAGTGGTGACTGCCCTTCTTTGGTCGCATCCTGCCCCTCGCGTTGACGTTGTTCCAATTTACGTAGTTTCAACACGAAAAACGCGAGGCGCAGCAGTTCAAAACGGCGCATCTGCTCTTTGGTGGTTAACGCACTCCATAGTGGTAGCTCAACAGGTAAAACGGTCTCTTCATTACTAAATTGCTGGCGCATGCGGGTGCTATACTCCTCTTCTGAAGATAAGAACTATTACTTTCTAAGTAGTTTACCAGCAAGCAATGGCAATACTGTTGAGAAAAGGTAAGCATTTGGTTGAGAAAAGCAAGCTTCCTGTGGTAATCTCGCGACCACTACGCTACTGTGGCCCCATGAGCGTGTGACGCAGGAGCGTGAGATGGGTCAGTGGTCCTAAGCCGCCGGGAACAGGCGTAAGAAATGAAGCCACCTCGCGCACATCATGCGCAACATCGCCGACAATGTGCCCGTTGAACATATTGATGCCAGCATCTAACACAATCGCGCCTGGCTTTACCATTTCAGCAGTAATCAATGCGGGTCGCCCAACGCTGACGACCAGCACATCCGCGCCGCGCGTAATCTCTTGCAAGTCAGGCGTGTGAGAATGGCAGATTGTTACCGTGGCATCGCGTTGTATCAACACCAGGGCAATCGGCTTGCCACCCATATTGCTGCGCCCTACCACGACTGCGTGCCGTCCCTTGAGGTTGATTTGCGCTTCATCTAACACCACGCGCACTGCATCGGCGGTCGAGGGAATAAAATTTGGGAAACCAAGCAGCAAATTACCCGCATTGCGCGGCCCCAGCCCATCAACATCCTTCTCTGGGCGCAATGCCTCCATAACCACGCGCTGACGAATATGCTCCGGCAAAGGTAATTGCAACGTGACACCATCAACGGTTACATCCTCGCTCAAACGCGCAACCTCGGCGCGTAGTTCCTCTTCTGTCGTCTCGAATGGATAGGTCAACGTGAGGCAACTGAGGCCAAGACGACGACACGCCTGCATCACTTGGCGACTGTAGATCGCCGCCGCTGCATCTTGTCCCACAACAATCTGCGCAAGACGTGGCATACGCTGGTAATGATTGTGAAAAAGGGCCGCTTCATTGCGCAATTGTGCGCTCAACCGTTCCACCAATGCATGACTTTGATAGATAGTTGCACCCATAAATCCCTCTCTCTTTGCCAATACCGAGACATTTTTGCTTATCATATCATATTTAGAAGTGGGCAACGGGCCTCGCTAGCCCCCAATTGGGGGATAGAGTGGCAAAATGGCGTGAAATACGCTACAATGCCCAAAAAAGGGTACGCTTGAAACATACTCAGGTATAGATATATATGCTATGCTTGTCTTCTATCTATTCATAAGATTAGCCATTCTGTACTACAAAGAAGCGCAAAGAGAGGATTTCGATGGCAGGAGAGTGTTCATTTGATATAGTATCGCAGTTCGACGAACAAGAACTGGTGAATGCATTAGACCAGGTACGCCGGGAAGTGCAGACACGCTACGATCTGAAAGATACCAATACGGAAATAGCGCACAGCAAAGATGGTATCACCATCATGACTGAAAGCACGCTAACATTGAAAAACGTGCGCGACATCTTAGAGTCCAAAGCGGTGCGGCGTGGCCTCCCGCTCAAAATTTTCAAACCCGGTAAGGAGGAGAACGCGGCCGGCGGGCGTGTGCGCCAGGTCATCCAACTGCAGCAGGGTATCTCGCCAGAATTAGGCAAGGAGATGAGCAAATTCATTCGCGACTCCTTCCCCAAGGTACGTCCGCAGATACAGGGTGAGACAGTTCGGGTTGTTGCCAAGAGCCGCGACGAACTGCAAGCAGTCATTAGCACCCTGAAGCAGAAGGATTATCCGGTCGCGCTCCAATTTATTAATTATCGTGGATAACCTCTTTGTCAGATGGATACCAGCAAGCCGAGCATACAGCGCGTAGGACAACAAATGCTGAGGAGCGACACTACTTGTCTTCGTCCGTCCGTAGATGCAGCAAAGGGCGAAAGGCGGTACTTTAGTACTAAAAGAAGTGTTCAACTCATTCATTTGTAGTACCCTACATCTGACTGAACCTGACTACTCTGTACAAGGAGGCCTATCCAGGGATTGGCTTCGCGCCTAAAGCGCGTAGTAGAGGTGGGAGTGAGGAGCAGAAAGAATGGTATATTCGGTGCTATCGTGTGAGAAAGCGAACCTTTCATGCCTGGAAACAGACGAGCCTTTGAAGAGGCAATCAGTGTCGCCGACCGCTATCGCTGGAATAGTCAATGGACAGAAGCAGCGCGAGAATATCAACGGGCATTAGCCGAGTTTCCAGACGATATGGCTGCGCGTGGCGGTTTAGGCTTCTGCTGTATGCAGACCAAACAGTGGCAGCAAGCATTAGAGCAATATGAGTACATGCTGCAACATGAACCCGGCAATGTCATCGCGCTCAGCAAAACGGCGGAGTTGTACGGCATTTTAAAACGTCGCGACGATGCGTATAAGGCGTATCTGCACCTCGCTGATCTCTATTCGCAAGCAGGGCAAGGAATGCGTGCGGAGGCTGCCTGGCAGAAAGCGGTGCAACTTGCACCTGGCAACCCTGAGCCACATGAACGTCTGGCAAGCTACTACTTCGAGAAAAAAGAGAGCGCGCTCATGGTGCAAGAGCGGCTAGCCGCGGCGCAGGGCTATCTGTTACGCAATGAGTTGGGACAGGCACGGGTGCAGTGTGAAGAGGCACTCCGTGCTGATGCGACGAATCAAGAAGGACAACAACTATTGGCACGGATTCTGAAAGGGATGCACGGTGGCGAAGATACCTATACTTCCCCCTCTGCACCCTTTGCAGAAACACAGTCTCCATCTGTTTCAGGTGCGGACGCAACAACGAACTATACGAGGCAGCACATAGCTCCTACAGATGATATGTCTGCTTCATCGGCATTCACAGGCGATTCGCTGACATATGAACCGACAGCGGACAATATAAGCGGAGGGAATACTGGCATCATGGGTAACATGGGTAGCGCGGGCAACTTCGGTGGCGCGGGAAATCCCGGACCATCACTGGCAATGAACGGACCGGGCGCAAATTCTGGTCCTGCTCCCCGTAAAAGAATTACTGCTAACCAGGTCACAGGAGTCCTCAAGCAGGCACAAGCGTTTCAAGCTCAGGGACGTTTCAACGATGCTATTGACCTCTGTGAACAAATCCTGGAGAGCGGCTTTGACCGACCAGACGCCCAATACTTCTTGGGCTGGCTCTATCAAGAACAACAACGCTGGGAAGACGCGATTCGCCGTTTTCAAATGCTCCTCAACGATCCCGACTATGCACTTTCCTGCTACTACGCGCTTGGTCAGTGCTATCGAGCTAAAGGCGATCTGGCAACCGCAACCAGACATTTCGACGAGGCAGTTGACCGCGTTAATCTTGATGCGCTAACACTCGAAGAATCAGACCAGTTGGTACAACTGTGTCAGGAGGCGGCAGAGGCACATCGCATGTTGGGTGAGCAAGAACAGGCCTTTACCGTCTACAATGCCTTGCTCGGCTTTCTGCGCAGTCGTGGCTGGAACGATAAGGTAGCACAGGTGGAGTTCATGTTGCAACAAGCACAAAACATGCCTCTCCCTCCTCCACGTCCCGTCACGCCACCGCCCGCCCAGAGCGCGCAAGCTATGGGACCAGGCAATCAGGCTCCTATCAGCCAGATGACGATGCCACCCGCCTCACCCGCGATTTCGGAAGCTGCAACAATGGCATTCAATGCCACAATGATGAATGGGCAACCCGCACAGCCTGCGCAGTCCGCACAATCGGCTCAGGCTACGCCTCCGGCGCAAGGCGCGGGTGAGCTTCCCGATTGGCTCACAGGTATTTTAAGCGACGCAGACAAGACACAAATCGCGGGCAAGTCTGCGGCACAAGCGAAATCCGCTCCATTGCCCGCGCCGCAATCTCCGTTGCTCGATCAACCGACCGTCGCGGCACCGATTGCGAATATAGCAGACATGCAACCCGCAACCGAGACACCGAAACCTGCGGCACCATCCTGGCTGATGGAAGAGGCGAAGCCTGTTACACCACCTGTGGTCCAAGCCTCTCCCGCCGCGCCCGTGCCACCTGCACAACCTGTTGCTCAAGCAGCACCCGTTGCGCCCGCGCCACCCGCACAGCCTGTTGCTCAGCCAGATCCAGTCGTGCCTGCGCCGCCCGCACAGCCTGTGCAGCAGGCCCCTGCCGTTGAACCTGTGCCTGTCACACTACAACAGGCAGAACCTGTCGCGCCTGCTCCAGCCGCGCCGACGGCTCCTGTCGCGCCCATCGTCCCTGTACCCGCTCCAGTTCCCGCACCCGCGCCCACAACAAAGGCAGCCAGCGCGGAAGACCTGCTCGCGCAGATTGCCGGGAAGAGCGCACAGGATGAGGCACTCAAACAAGTGGCTGAAGCGGTGCTTGCCAGCACATCTAACCTGCCGGAGAACGTGCGCTTGCAAGTAGTACGCTCCATGCAGGATATTCAAAACTACATCAATCACGGCCTGCTCACCTCGGCAACCGAAGAGTGCTTGCGCGTAATTGACATGGCCCCACAGTATCTCGACGTGCATCAGGTACTCTGTGAGATCTATGTGCGTCAGGGCAAAGTCGAACAGGCCATCACCAAGTATGCCATCCTCGTGGATACCTACATCGTCAATGGTCGCACCGATGACGCTATCTCAACCTACCGCCGTATCCTGCAACTGGAACCCAATAATCTTACCTATCGCATGCGTCTCATTAACCTGCTCTCATCGCATGGTGACAAGGAAGATCTGCTACGTGAGCGCACGCAAGCAGCGGAATCCTATCTGCGCCTGGGCTACATGGACCGCGCCCTGACCGAGCTTGAGCAAGCCTTGCAGGAAAGCCCTACCAGTGTCTCTACGCGCCTCAACTACGCGCTAGCACTACAAAAACTGGGCCGTGTCCCACAGGCAGTTGCCGAATATCAGCGCGTCCTCCAGATTGACCCGCGCAACCTGACCGCCCTGGTGCGCTGGCATGTCGCGATGATAACGCGCCTGGATACGCCACGCGCCAACTCGCTCGAACTATTAACACGTATCCGCTGGCAACTACGGGGCGAAGGGCAGAAACATTATGAGGCCGTTATCCGCGAATATACGCAGGCTCTCGATGCCTCACCGAACAATGCCGACCTCCATTTCGCGCTTGGTCAATTCCATCAGCAAGCCGCGATGTACGACAAAGCATTAAATGCGTATGAGTTCTCCATGCGCGATAGTGGTGTTGAGGTCATGGCGCGCATGAGTGCCGCCCAATCGCTACTTTCGCAAGGTCGCCCAGAAGCGGCTATCAGTCAGCTTGAGCAGGCACTACAAAACGTGCGCCGCTCCCATATCAGTATTGACCCCACAGTCTGGGCCGCCCGTCCACGCGAGGAAGGCGAACAACATCAGGCTCCAGAGGTGGAAATCTCCCTGCTACTCGCTAAATCTTACGAGCGTACAGGACGCCTGGATCAGAAACAGGCTATTTTACGCCAGATCAAACACAGTCGCCCCGTTCAAGACGAGGTCTCCTCAGCAATAGCGGAAATCTCCTCGACGCGCCAGGGCGATATGGAAGGTGCGCTACGCGAGTATCTGGAACTTGTTCGCCATTATCGCAACAGTCGCCAGAGCGAGAACGCGCTCGGTGTACTCAATGAAATGGTCCGTCTGGCCCCACAAGACGCCCGCGCGCATGATGAACTGGCAGATATCTACGTCAGTCGCGGTCTCCTCGACGAGGGCATCGCGGAATTGCGCCTGCTATCAGATATCTACCTGCGCCAAAACAAGCCGGATGCCGCCTCAGAGGCTTTCCAACGCATTGGCTCGCTTTATGCCGACATGGGCAACGAAGAAGAGGCTTTCGCGATGCTCAAACGGGCAGTGGAACTCAATAACAAGTCCATGGACCTCCTACGCGAAGTTGTCGGCTACTGCCTGCGCTTGAACCGCCATCAAGAGGCAGCCAAATACCAGGCTCTCATCGCCCGTTACTACTTCGAGACACAACAGGTCAAGGAATCCGTCGCAGCCTTGCAACAACTTATCACGATTGACCACAACAATTTTGATGCCTACGACATGCTTGGACAGACCTATCAATCGGTGGGCGAGTATGAGCAGGCCAGCCGCGTCTATCGCAATCTGGCGAAGGTCAATCCCGATAGCTCATTGGCCCGTGAGCGTCTGGCAACCCTGCAAGAGCTACGCTCTCGCTAAGACACAGAGCAAGAGCAAGGACCCAACACAACGCGATTTATGCAAGAGCATTGTATCGGGTCCTTGCTTGTATTTTCTCCCTCTTGACAATCTCCCCTTGTGAGTGCTATTCTTTACTTGCAGTCTCATATCGAGAGTGCTAGCAATCGAATTTGACAAGCGTTGTATCATACGAGCAGAGCTACCGCTGATGCATAGCGATGCAATGATACAGCGAAGACGGCAAAGGCAAAGGATATGACACCACTTAGTCAGCGCAAGCAGCAAATTCTGCGTGCTCTTGTGGAAGAATATATCCACACGGCAACCCCTGTTGCATCCGAGGCACTGGTACGCAAGTATGGGTTGGGCTTTAGTTCCGCGACGGTACGCCATGAATTGGCGGGACTGGAAGAGGCAAACCTGATCTACCAACCGCATACCTCTGCCGGGCGTGTGCCTACAGACCTGGGCTACCGCTACTTTGTCGAACATCTCATGCAAGAGTCGGCATTATCGCTTGATGAGCAACGCCTGATTCGGCATCAATTTTATCAGGTTCAGGACCAGTTAGACCAGTGGGTGCGTTTGACCGCCTCAGTTATGGCGCGTCTGCTGCATAGTGCTGCTGTGATGACGCCGCCTCGTTCAACAGAAGGCCGCCTTAAACACTTCGAGGTCTTATCAATCGCCGATCTCTCGGCGTATATGGTGCTGGTTTTGATGGATGGCACAGTCAAGCAACAGCGTCTATTGCTGGAAATTCCAGTTTCGCAAGAAGAGCTGAGCGACATTACCGCCCATCTCAATCACATGCTGGAAGGCAAAAACGCCGTTGAAATCAATGAACTGCTCACCACACGCGATCTCGCACCTCTGGAGCGGTTGATGGCAACAACCATCATCCGCATCTTAGAGCAACACGGCGATACACTAGGCGACATGTTCTATCGCGAGGGCGTAGTGAACATTCTGGAACAACCCGAATATAGCAGGATGGGGCCGGAAGAAGAGCGCAACGAGCGCGTGCGCAAAGTCTTGGAGGTTTTAGAGCAGAACCGCTTCTTGCCCGCGCTGGCCTCGCACTTACGCGAATCAGATGGCGTGCAGGTTATTATCGGTGGTGAGAACCAGTGGGACCAGATGAAAGATGTAAGTTTGGTTGTTGCGCGTTATGGACGCGAGGGCAAAGTCGGCGGATTGTTAGGGGTGATTGGCCCAACACGTATGCAATATGGGCGTGCAATCGCCGTTGTGCGCTATATGTCACAGGTAATGAATGAGCTTCTCGAAGAATACGGATATGAGTAGAAACTGATATATCTTTCGTTTCTACGAGTCTACGAGATGACATGATAGATATATATTGTAGGAGGCAACCGTGCCAAAAGTTATCGGTATTGACCTGGGAACCACAAACTCGTGCGTTGCAGTCATGGAAGGCGGCGAGCCTGTCGTTATTCCGAACGCAGAGGGTGCTCGTACCACTCCTTCTATTGTGGCTATAAATAAGAGTGGTGAACGTCTTGTTGGCGAGGTCGCGAAGCGTCAAGCCATCACCAACCCAGAAAACACAGTTTTCTCGATTAAGCGTTTCATGGGCCGCAAGTATGACGATCCCGAAGTTGATCGTGATCGCCGCCTCGTCCCTTATAAGGTTGTGCGCGCCAGCAACGGCGATGCCTGGGTAGAGGTACAGGGTAAAACCTATAGCCCGCCAGAAATCTCCGCCATGATCTTGCAGAAGCTCAAAGCTGATGCAGAAGCCTATCTCGGCGATCGCGTCTTGCAGGCCGTGATTACCGTCCCCGCCTACTTCAATGACGCACAGCGTCAGGCGACAAAGGACGCGGGCAAAATCGCGGGTCTGGAAGTGCTACGTATCATCAACGAGCCAACCGCCGCATCACTGGCCTATGGTCTCGATAAGAAGAAGGACGAGCGCATCGCCGTCTATGACCTGGGTGGCGGCACATTCGATATCTCCATCCTCGAACTTGGCGATGGCGTCTTCGAAGTCAAGAGTACCAACGGTGACACCCACCTGGGTGGCGATGACCTGGACCAGCGCGTCATCAACTGGCTCGCTGACGAGTTCCGCCGCGAACAGGGCATTGATCTACGCCAGGACCGCATGGCCCTCCAGCGTCTCAAAGAGGCAGCGGAGAAAGCCAAGAAAGAACTGTCCAGCGCGATGCAGACAGAGATCAACCTGCCCTTCATCACCGCTGATGCCAGTGGTCCGAAACACTTGAACGTGACCTTGACGCGCTCCAAATTGGAACAGCTCGTCGAAGATCTGATCGAGCGTTCACGCGGTCCTGTCATGAAGGCACTCTCCGACGCCAATGTGCGCCCCGGCGACATTAACGAGGTTGTGCTGGTTGGTGGTCAGACCCGTATGCCAGCCGTGCAGACCATGGTGCGCCGCATTTTTGACCGTGAGCCAAATCGTGGCGTCAACCCAGATGAGGTCGTTGCTATCGGTGCAGCCATCCAGGCCGGTGTGTTGACAGGCGATGTCAAGGACGTGCTGCTACTCGACGTGACGCCGCTCTCCCTCGGTATCGAGACGATGGGTGGCATCTTCACCAAGCTGATTGAGCGCAACACCACCATCCCAACCCAGAAAAGTCAGGTCTTCTCGACCGCCAGCGATAGCCAGCCAAGCGTAGAGATTAACGTCCTGCAAGGTGAGCGCGAGTTTGCGAAGGACAATCGCTCCCTGGGAACCTTCATTCTGGATGGCATTCCACCAGCCCCACGCGGTGTGCCACAGATCGAAGTGACTTTTGACCTCGACGCCAACGGCATTCTCAACGTCTCTGCCCGTGACAAGGGCACGAACCGCCAGCAGAAAATTACCATCGTCGCTTCCAGTGGTCTCTCCAAAGACCAGATTGATCGCATGGTACGCGATGCAGAGTCGCATGCAGCGGAAGACAAACGGCGCAAGGAAGAGGTCGAGGAGCGTAACCTTGCCGATAGCGCAGCCTATCGCGCCGAGAAAAGCATTGCTGAATTGGGCGATAAGCTTGCCGCCGATCAGAAGAGCGACCTAGAATCCAAGATCGCCGATGTGCGCGCAGCTCTGGGCACCGACGACATTAGTCGCATGAAAACCGCTCGTGAGGAGTTGGAGCAGGCCTTCCACAAGGTCAGTGAGGGCATCTATCGCCAAGGCGCAGCCGCCGGGGCGACTGCCGGCGATTATAACAGCGGCTCACAGCAGGGTCCATCAGGCGACGAACCCATCGAGGGCGAATACAAAGAGATGTAGTTTCTCTCAGGCATGGCATCTTCCCGATGTCATGCCTGTTCCTGTACAGGTTCATTCTGGCTACTCTTCTTGCGTTGTATCCACGTCATAGTGTATCCTAATAACTCATGACGTATGTTCCAGTAGTACCATTGAAGTATTATCCAGTAGCGCGGATCAGATCGCGCCCTGTTTCTGACGGTAAAGGACCAGTCGATGGCCGCAAGTAAACGAGATTATTATGAAGTGCTAGGAGTGGCACGCACCGCGACCGATGATGAAATCAAAAAAGCATTCCGTCGGCTAGCGAAGCAGTACCACCCAGATGCAAACAAAGAGCAGGGAGCGGAGGCCCGCTTTATCGAAATCAACGAAGCCTATGAAGTGCTAAGCGATACGCAAAAACGTGCCGCTTATGATCGCTACGGGCACGCAGGTTTGGGTAACGGTAGCGCGGCGGGTTTCAACGACTTTGCCGGATTTGGCAGCATCAATGACCTTTTCGAGACATTTTTCGCTTCCAGTGCGGGCACGCAACGTCGTTCGGGAACACAACGCGGAGCAGACCTGCGTTATGACCTGACGATCACCTTTGAAGAGGCAGTATTTGGTTGCCAAAAAGAGATAGAACTTCCACGTTGGGAGACCTGCTCAGCCTGTAAAGGCAACGGAGCGCAACCAGGAACCTCAACCTCACGCTGTCCCACCTGCCAGGGCACAGGCGAAATTCGCCGTATCCAACAATCCATCTTTGGACAATTTGTCAACGTCACCATGTGTGACCGTTGTCATGGCGAGGGCCGTGTCATCACAACGCCATGTGAGAAATGTCGGGGGCAAGGCCGCGTGCGCAACAATCGCCGCGTGGTCGTCAATATCCCAGCAGGCGTCGATGATGGCATCAACGTGCGCGTTACAGGTGAGGGAGAAGTGAGTTCGCGTGGCGGCACACCCGGCAACCTGTATGTGATTCTGACGGTCAAGCCCCACCCGTTCTTCAAGCGGCAGGGCAACGACATCATCTATGAGATGCCGATCAGCTTCACGCAGGCCGCTCTCGGTGACGAGGTTGAAGTGCCGACCGTTGATGGCAAGACCACCACACTCAAAATTCCCGCGGGCACACAGAGCAATCGCTCGTTCCGCCTCAAGGGACTGGGTGTTCCCGTCGTGCATAGCAGCGCGCGAGGTGACGAACACGTGATCGTCAAAGTCGTCACGCCGACCAACCTCACGCCTGAGCAGAAACACCTGCTCGAAGAGTTTGCTCGTCTCGAAAAAGAGCAGAGTGAGCAGAACGACAAAAACATCTTCCGCAACCTCTTCGAGAAAACCAAAGACGTGTTTCAATAGGACGTGATGATCGTGGTGAAAAAATAATCCACATACCACGTTGGGTTGCGTAGTGCTCTGTCAATCTTCATTCCAACTGTTTGGGAGAGGCAGGGCGAGGGCAAGGGTCGCCCCTACAATGAGACGATGCCCGTTTTCCCCGTCATCATTGTAGGGGCGACCCTTGCCCCCGCCCTCTTACACGGGTAGGTTTTTTGGGGAAGAGAGCATTGGGTGCATGTGGTCGCCCGTGCGTTCCCATTTCCGTGGTGATGGGTCCAAAAAACCTCCATGTGTAAGGCCCTCGCCCTGCCCCCCACACGCCAAAAAGGGTGCGATGAAGCTTGACAGAGCAGTAGAGACTGCGTTAGCCTTTGGAAGTGGGAATTGCCGCCCATTCTGTTTCTGCTGCCAACGCATGTAGGCTGGCTACAACAGGAGCATACTCTGCCGTGACCGCAAGATGGTCGCTGGCATCGCGCCCCGGCAAGCCATCACCTTCGTTCACGACATAGCAATTGATGAGCCGATGCGATAGCACCGGACTGGCAAAGATGTAGTCAATACGCCCGGCGGGAGCATCGGCGGGACAGGTCAGGCCGCGCGCGTGCGTGTGCATCTGCCGATAACAATCGGTATAGTTCGCCTCGTGGAGCAGGCGAATCGTTCCACGTGCCACATACAGGGCCGCCATCGCGTCGAATACGCTATTGAAGAGGGGATAGCGCGGCAAAACACGCAAGAGCGGAACCAGAAAACGCAGAGCTGGCGGCACGATAAAATCCAGATGTGGATGCCCATCGCCAATCGCTTTCGTCCGCCGTTGCTCGTCTAAACCAACGACGTAGCGCAGCAACGCGCTGGGGACAAAGACCTCACCAGGGGCAAGCGAGTTGAAATCACCCATCAACAGATGCGGTTTGCCTTCAGCCCGCAACGGAGCCATAATCTGCAAAATTTCGCGCATTTCGCGCTTACGCACATCATCGCCGCCACGAAAACGGCTAAATGCGGCCTTTAGATGCGTCACAAAGATGGTTAAGTGTTGTCCATCCGCCTCTTCCACACACACTTCTAACAAGGGCTTATTGAGCAAGCCGGGGCGGGCGTGCAGGCGCGTGGCAACAACAGGCAATTTTGTCAGTAATGCTAGCTGATAATCAGTCGTATGGGCGGGGACATCACCCATGATGAGTTGCATTCCTAGCTGACGCGCCATCTCCTCTACCACGAGTGGATGTTGTGTCATTTTAGGGTTAGTAGCCTCGATGACACCCACAACATCAGGTTGCGCGGAGCGGATAATCTGGACAAGTTGTTCCGTGCGTCTGCCATTTGGTTGACTCAGGCTATAACCGCCAGCGAGGATATTATATGATACTACACGTGTCATGCGTTATTTTATCCTTTTATACGGTTGTGTGCATTTACTAGTGAGGGTATATCATTGTGTTCCTCTTCCTACACTATACCAGACGAGTACAAAAGCGATAGGGTCTCTTATCAGCCCTTTTATTTGCTATAGTGCTGCATAGAAGACAAAGGTATGCTATAATAGCATGCGATACTTACGCATGTACGAAAATGATACAGCATAATACAGATTGCACACGACCGAGAGTGATCAGAGAAAAAAGGGGGCGGGGTATATGAAGCCGCTAGTTGCTATTGTGGGCCGACCAAACGTTGGCAAATCGACATTTTTTAATCGCATGTTGGGAGAACGAGTTGCTATCGTGGAGGATTTGCCAGGGACGACCCGCGACCGCCTCTATGGAGACACCGAATGGAATGGGCGTATCTTTACCTTGATTGATACAGGTGGTCTCGAATTTGGCACGATTCCCGTTGGGCAGGTTGGTTTAACCGGGCAGCCCGGCGACCTGATGGACCATGTACAGGCACAGGCCGAACTTGCCATCGAGGAGGCCGATGTCATTATCTTCATGGTAGACGCACGGAGTGGCATTACCGCCGCTGACGAAGAGGTTGCGGAACTACTGCGCCGCTCGCACAAGCCAGTAGTGTTGGCCGCGAACAAGGCGGATTCCGCGCAACGGCGCCAGGATGCGGTAGAGTTCTATAGTTTAGGTTTGGGCGAGCCAGTGCCCATTTCTTCCATTCAAGGCACAGGCACGGGCGACCTGCTTGACATGATTGTCGAGGCCCTACCGCCAGCAGAAGAGGAAGTGGAAACAGAAGAGGATGATACGCCGCGCATTGCCCTGGTAGGACGGCCTAATGTGGGCAAATCCTCGCTCCTCAACGCCATTCTGGGAATGCCGCGCTCGATTGTCAGCGATGTTCCAGGCACGACCCGCGATGCGATAGATACCGAGTTTATGTTCCAGGATCGCAAGATTCGCCTGATTGATACGGCAGGTATCCGCCGCCGTGGACGTGTTGGCGTCGGCATTGAAAAGTTTAGCGTCCTGCGCTCCACCCGCGCAATCGAGCGTTGCGATGTCGCGTTGATGCTAATCGATGCCAGTGAGGGCCTCACGGCCCAGGATACGCATATCGCAGGTGAGATTCATGAACAGGCCAAAGGCGTGGTGATTATCGTCAATAAGTGGGATCTTGCTCAAGAGCAGCGGCGTAACGAGCGCGCAGGACAGTTTGCCACGCCTGAGGATGAGATCGAGAGCGCGGATGCCTATCGCGAGCTACTGGCGGAGGGTCTTAAGTTTATTCCTTATGCCCCCGTCATTTTTGCCTCGGCTAAGACAGGCTACCACGTCCAGGCCATTCTGGAAGCGGCCCTTCATATTACGGAGATGCGCTTCTTACGCGTGCCTACCTCGCGTCTGAACGAGGTCATTCGTGATGCGATCCGCCGCCATAATCCGACAACGGTGCGCAACAAACACCTCAAAATCTACTACGCGACCCAGGCCCGCGTCAATCCACCTACATTTATATTCTTTGTTAACGATACACAAGCAGTTCACTTTGCCTATGAACGTTACTTGGAGAATCGTTTACGCGAGACATTTGGCTTTAAGGGAACCGCTATTCGCTTACAGTTTCGTCCACGCTCCAGTAAGGACGACCCACGCGACTAACGCAGGGAGACGGGGGAAAGCACAACTTTTCTTTCCCTCTGCTCGTACATATGATATGCTATATATGGATACAATGTTGGAAACGCCTGTCCCTGCTAACTTTTGGTAAACCTGCGCAAATTGGCTTTATAAGCAGGCGTTTTATTGCTTTTTAAAACAACTATATGCTATAGTGAGCATCGTTGAATGTTCTATACTCCTGCTCTTACGAGGTACATATCTATGCAATTAAAATTGATAGCCGCAGAAAAAACTGATGTTGGGCGGCAGCGCGACCAAAACGAAGACAATGTCTTTCAACGGGTGGAAACCCTGGAAGATGGGGATCGTGGTCTTTTTATTGTAGCAGATGGCATGGGTGGCTACAAGGCTGGTGAGGTGGCAAGTAAATTAACCATTGAGACTATGCGCGATGTATTCAGAAGATTTTTCCTCTCCATCCACGATCAAGATACAGTGAAACTAGAAGTGCCCGATACGACTGCAGCCGACTATGACCCCGACGCGACGATCCAATTATCAGCCCGCAAAATCAATGAACAGCCAGACCCCATGGCAACCAATAAACTCACAGAAACCGATCCTATAAAACTGATGGAAGAACAGCTTAAAAATGCTATTCAGAGCGCCAACGATGCCATTTTGAACTACGGCAAGAAGCAAACCGCCGCGCGTGGCCTCGGTAGCACTGTCACCGCTGCTCTCGTACGCGACGGTCATGCCTGTATTGCCAACGTTGGCGACAGTCGCACGTATCTATTACGGGGTAATGAATTAAAGCCCGTGACCACAGATCATTCGCTCGTGGCGCGCCTCGTCGAGTCAAAACAGATCGACCCGGAGGATGTCTACACCCATCCACAGCGCAACCTCATCTATCGTTCGCTGGGAGCTGGACACAAAAATGTCGAGGTAGATACCTTCCACGTGACGCTCCAGCAAAATGATCTGCTCTTGCTTTGCTCTGATGGTCTCTGGGAAATGGTTCATAACGACGAACTCTTGAGTATCCTCACTGAGCAGAGTACACCCCAGCAGAAGTGTGATAAGCTGATTGACGCAGCAAACAAAAACGGCGGAGAAGACAACATTACCGCGGTTGTTGTACAAGTCAGCGCAAACTGATTACGTTGGAGAAGACTGGAGTATGGCTCTCCCATTAGGTACAGTCCTCGATGGAAAATTTAAAATCGTGCAGGTACTTGGCGAAGGCGGCATGGGAACGGTCTATAAAGTCGAGCAAGCGGGGTCCGCTGGCACTGCACCTTACTATTATGCTGTCAAAGAACTGCTGATTGAGCAGAATGTCAGCGCGGAAGAGCGCAAGACTGCGATTGAACGCTTCGGCAAAGAGATTGCACTGCTACGCGACCTCAAGCATCCGCGTATTCCTTCGCTGATGTTGCCGTTCGAGGATCGTGGCAACTACTACTTTGCGATGGAGTTTGTGCCGGGCAAAAGCCTGGAGAAGATGCTCGAAACCGCACAGGGACCACTACCCGAAGAGCAGGTAATCAAATGGGGCATGCAAATCTGTGAGGCTCTGAGCTATATTCATTCGCGCGTACCGCCCATTATCCTTCGCGACCTCAAGCCCGGCAATATTATGATTACGCCCGATGGCGAGGCTCGCTTGATCGATTTCGGCATTGCGCGCCGCTTTGACCCCAATAAACGCACAAACACGGAAAACCTGGGCACGATCTCGTATGCCTCACCCGAACATCTGGGATCAATCACGATGCCCGGACAGAAACGCTCGGCCCAAAATCCCGGTCAACTCGTGCAAACCGATGCGCGCTCCGACATCTATTCACTCGGTGCTACACTCTACCACCTGTTGACGAATTATGAGCCTGACCCTATCCAGACACCCGCTCCCGGCAGCATTCTCGCCAAGAATCCGCGCTTGCGCACTATTCAGGTCGGCAATAAGATCATCTGCCCTATTGAACAGGTGATTATTAAAGCCATGCAGCAAAATTCCGCGCAACGCTTCCAGAGTGCCGAGGCAATGCGGGTCGCGTTGCAACAATGCCTGCCCAATAGCCAACCCACTGCGTTGCCAGCCACGACCATTCAGGTTCCCGCGATGTCGGCCAATGCAACCGTCATTGTGCCCACGATCGGCACCACTGCGAGCGTAAACGGCGCAAACTCGACCATGAGCACAGGCATCAGTCTGGTTTGCCCCAAATGTGGCTTTCAAAACCGACCAGGCGCGAAGTTTTGTAAACGTGATGGGCAACCCTTACTCCCAGGAGCAACCGCCGTGCCACCACAGGTTCGCACGCAAACCGCTCCCCGCGCTCCCATTCGCGCACAGCCATCACGCCAGCCTATTCGCGCACAACCCGTGCAACCTACGCAACCCAGCAGCAGTCGCATTCAGGCTCGCCCTTCGCAATCCATCAAAGCGCGACCCGTGACCACACCCGCCGCCACTGCTGCCGCAACGGTCGTCAATCCTACAACCGCGTATCAGCTTGGGGTGCAACATCTGACGCGCAAAGAGTTTGTCCAGGCCATCAACATGTTTAAGCTTGCCCTCAGCGCGAATACGTCGTATGAGACGCTGTACCAGCTTGGACGCGCGTATCGCCAGTATGGGCAATCGCTCAAGGATAGCGACAAAAAAGCCGCGCAGGAGAACCTGACCCTCGCCGTTGAACGCTGGGAAGAGGCGATTCGCTACAAGGCCGACGCTTTCGATGTCTACTTCCAACTTGGGATGTGCTACCGTGATCTGGAACTCTATCAGAAGGCCGAGGCAGCATTTAGAAAAGCCCTCTCGCTCAATCCACAAGATTCAGCCGTTTACTATCAGCTTGGGATGGTGGCAATGGAGCAGGGTTATAGCCGTGAGGCCGAGGGCTACTTCCGCGAAGGTTTGAAAATTAACCCAAATCATGCGTTAATCTTAGTAGCACTCGCGCGCCTGTACATCAAAACTCGTCAGGCACGCAATGCCATCATCGAACTACAACGTGCCACAAGGATTGACTCAACGCTCTGGGAGGGCTGGCTTGCGTTAGGCCATGCCCATATGGAACTACGTGAATGGAAAAGTGCTTTGAGCGCACTGGAACAGGCACGTCAAAATAATCCGAATGTCCCGGAAATCTATAGCGCGATGGCAAATTGCTATCTCAAAATGAGCAAGCGGGCAGAGGCACGTCAGATGATTAACGAGGCACTGGCGCGCGATCCAAATAATTTGGAGGCTCTGCGTGTACAAAAACAAATCTAAATCAAATATCGATACGATCTCAATCATTGTATAATAAAGGAGGGCAGAATGCTCTGTCCGTCATGTCATACACTCAATCGTGATGGTGCAAGATTTTGCAAAAGCTGCGGCATGTCTTTCCCACAGGAACACAAGGATGCCGCTATGCCCGTTGCCGCCATGCCAACGCCTTCCGGGGCTTCAGCAGAGGCTACAACAACGCCATCGCTCTCTACCGCGCCAGCACCAGAGCCAGAAATAGCGCAATCATCCACCGCACAGCCTCTACCACAGGAACAATCTCAGGCTGATAGCACCATTGAGGATATTACGCAGGCTCCCACATTGCTGCTTTCACCTGAAGAGATGATGGCCTATCATACGAAACGCTGGCAGCAGGAGATAAGCCGTGAGCAGGGTGGCACTACTCAAGATACGCCAACGTCCGTAACTGCTAGCGAGATTGCCGATCAGCCAACTCAGGCGATAGAGCCGCTCCCAGCCTCTGACCTGACCACTGAGGACACCGAGGCCACAACTGATGCAAAGTCTACACCTGCTGAAGCCGTGCCACCAGAAGACGCACCCGCACAAAGCGTGGAGGCGGAACCGTCAGAAGAAGAGCAGGCCCAACAACCCACGCCATCGCTCACATCCGCCACCGCCGCTACAGCCGATGACGCCACAACAGCAGACGATTTTCCAGCATTAGCCACTGGAACCATGCTACAAGGCCGTTATGAGGTGCTACAGCCCGTGGAACTGGGCGAGCATGAGCATACCTACCAGGTTGTCGATCATCAAGGCTATCGCCACTGTTGGAACTGCGCATCCGAGCAGAACGCTGAGGGCGATGAATTTTGTATCGAGTGCGGAGCAGAACTGCTCGACGTCGTCTATACGATGCACGAATACCCCACCAGGGAACAGGACAATGAAGCTCATGTCCTGCATGGACACATCGTCAATACCTTTATGGAAAACGGATATACCTATCTGGTTGAACAACCACAGGCCGAACAGTCTGCGTTTCCCAACGGCGTCCACCTGCTTGTCGCGACTGACTCGGATGCGGGCACGGTGCGGCGTAGCGATCCCAACGAAGATAGCACACTGGTACTCCAGATGCAGCGCATCCACGAGTCGATGGCGGTTCCCGTTGGCGTCTTTATCACAGCCGATGGGATGGGAGGACACGATAATGGTCAGGGAGCCAGTCGCATGACCATCAACGTGATTGCCGAACATATCGCGCGTAGCTTACTGGCTACACCACTGACAGCGGAGATGGCGGGTGAAGCCGTGAATCCGCTGAACGAGGAAGATTGTGTCACCCTGATCAAAGGCGCAATCGAGGATGCTAACGTCGCACTCTGTAAAGCCAATCAGCGCAATAAAAGCGATATGGGTTCGACGGTCACAGGCTTTATGATTGTTGACGACCATGCGTATATTATCAACGTTGGCGACAGTCGCACGTATATGTTACGAGAAGGAAAACTCTACCAACTTACCAACGATCACTCGCTCGTAGGACAGTTAGTAGCTGGGGGCTTGATCGAGCCGGATGATGTCTATACACATCCGCAACGTAGCCAGATTTTTCGCAGCCTGGGTGATAAAATGAATGTCCAGGTTGACGATTTCAAACAACAGCTTCGCCCCGGCGATATCCTGCTCAGTTGTAGCGATGGACTATGGGAGATGGTTCGCAACCCGCAGATTACCGAGATTCTCATAAACGCCCCGGACCCACAGACTGCATGTATGCAACTGATCGAGGCCGCGAATACCAACGGGGGAGAAGATAATATCAGTGCAGTGGTAGTCTTCGTGCGGGGTTAATGATATACTAGGGCAAGCCGAACGCGAAAGGAGCAGAGAGAATTATGCCCGGAGAGGTAATGCTGGCACACCAGCTTGGCAAAGATTTTATGCCCGCGACTGGTGGCAGCCAGGTCGCATACGTACTCTTAGAGGCCAAACCGACCGAGATGATGGCTCAAGTGCGTATGCCACTAAATTTTTCACTCGTGATTGATCATTCCGGCTCCATGAAAGGAGCGAAACTAAAAAATGTGCGCGAAGCCGTCAAGATGGTGATTGACCATCTGGAGCCAATGGACTACATTTCCGTCGTCATCTTTGATGATGCAGCCCAGGTGATTATCCCTTCACTGCCCGCCAACGATCCATCTGGCATGAAGAACGCGATAGATCGTATCCAGGATGCGGGCGGAACCACCATGTCACGCGGTATGAGTCTTGGCTTGAACGAACTGCGTAGTCGCGCTATCCCTAACGCCATCAACCGTATGATTCTCCTCACCGATGGCGTCACCTATGGTGATACAGAACAGTGCCGTGTGCTTGCTAGAGAAGCAGCAGCAAATGGCATCTCCATCTATCCGCTCGGCATCGGGCAGGACTGGGATGAGAGCCTGCTTGATGACATCGGACAGCTGAGTGGCGGCGCACCAGCCGAATTTATCAGAAATCCGACCGACGCCATGAACATCTTCCAACTGCAAGTTCAAAGTGCTGTTGCCGTCGCTGTGCGCAATACCATGCTCACGTTACGCCTGCCCGCTGGTGTCTCACCACGCAAAGCAGTCAAGGTGCTACCCCTTATCCGCGAGGTTGATGCCTCCGCGCTCTCCGACCGCCAGGTTGTAATCCCTCTCGGCGATCTGGAGAAGGACAAGCCACAATCGGTACTGATCGAATTGATGATCGATCCACGTCCCGCTGGCTTGTTCCGCATCGCGCAGGCTGAACTCTCCTACGATGTGCCGATAGCCAACCTGATTGGTGAAAAGGTACGCGAGGATATCAAAGTAACATTCACTAACGACGCCAATCAGGCAGCGCAGGTCAATGCCCTGGTTATGAACTTCGCCGAGAAGGCCAATGCCAGTCGCCTCGTTACGCGCGTGCTTGATGAATACAAGCGCACCGGCAAAGCCACCACGCGCCTGGCTCCTAATGTCACCCGCGTGCTGGACGACGAGACACGTGAAGCATTGGAACAGATCAACCAGGGTCAGCAAATCTCACAAGAGCAGATCAAAACAATTGGCAACAAGACCCGTAAACTGACGCAACGTCTTGATGAGATGCTCCCATAACACACATAAGATGGCATACAATAGAAAAATGACGGACATTGTACGAGAAAGGATAGCGTATCATGACAGTTAAATGTTCACTCGGCCACGATAATCCTGATGGTTCAGCCTTCTGCGATGAATGCGGCGAGCCACTGAACACACCTACCGTTGCGGACACAGGCACCCCTGTTGCTCCCGCCGCCGCACCAGCCGTTGGTGGCACACAGACCTGCCCCTCGTGTGGTGCAGCAAATCCAGCGGGCGAGGCTTTTTGCTCGAATTGTGGTGTTAGCTTGCTTGGTGCATCCATGCCGGCAGCCGCTCCGGCCGCCCCCGTGTCTGCGGCTCCAACGCCGGCACCAGTCTCTGCACCAGTCGCAATGCAGGCCCGTCTGATCGTCGAGGCCGACAACCAGGAATTCGATCTAGGCGGTAAAGACAATATCACTATTGGACGTGAGGATGCCGTAAGCAACATCTACCCTGATATTGACTTGACCCCCCATGGCGGTGAAGAAGGTGGCGTCTCCCGCTTCCACGCGCGTCTCTTCCTGGAAAATGGACAATACATGGTCGAGGACGAAAATAGCACCAACTTTACATTCGTGAATCGCCAGCGTCTCGCCCCCAAAACACCGACGCAGTTACATGACAACGACGAACTGCGCCTGGGCCGCGTCCTGCTGCGCTTCAAAACAGCCTGATCTCTGTCATCAGAAAATTTACCAGGAAAATCAAGAGCACTAACATTTGTGATTGTTAGTGCTCTTGATTTTCTCTGCTTAATACCCCTTCTTGCCCATTGCTAATAGATCAGCCGCCAGATGTATAGCACTATGCTTGTGTCACAATAAGCTCTTTTGAATCGTGTCCTAACCAGAGGCAAGATGAGTGCATAGAAGCAACAGAGGTTTTGTAGTGTAGTGATACCTGCCAGAAGCATACTCCGTGCAGGGCAAGGAGGCTTTTTTATGATGAATGCACGAGGACCAATGGTTGAGAGCGGAATGGGAAACACAGCCCCCTCAACGCGCTGGGCCAGTTGGATCAATCTTATCCTGGGCGCAATTCTTTTCATTTCGCCCTGGTATTCAGTCACATGGTTTAATCGTACCAGTTCATGGAATGCCTGGATTTTGGGCATTTGTATTATGCTGGTCGCCATCTGGGCATTAGCTTCAGCCGCGCCATCTTTTGTCTCATGGATTAATGTCTTGCTTGGCATTTGGGTCTTTATCGCGCCCTGGGTGCTAGGTTTCGCCGCTGCCTCAAACCTGGAAGCCTGGAGTCACTGGGTCATTGGCGCAATTGTCTTTTTGCTCGCCGCCTGGATTATGGTGCAGAATCGCGCGCCCAGTCGGGCAGCAGTCTAAGGCACAAACAAAAGCTGAACATCTTGCATAACGCGAAAAGGCCGCTCTCTTGCCTGTATGCGAGGGAGTGGCCTTTTCGCCTGGACTGACATATCCCCACTATTTCGGATATAATGCACAGAGACGCTCACCGCTGAGCGCACATGGCAGCTGTCCGCCTGAATAGAAAAAGGGGTGCCCCTATGCATCACATGCAGGATTCCGTACCGACTAACCCACCAATACCCAATGTTGTTATCCCCGACCAGTTCAATGCCGCGACCGCCTTCCTCGACCGCCATCTGCTTGAGGGACAGGGTGAAAGCATTGCCGTCTACCACGAAGGCCATGCCTACACCTACGCCCAGATCGCCGAACTCGCCAACCGTGTCGGCAATGGCCTCCTTGAACTGGGTGTGGATATGGAACAGCGCGTTGCCCTGATCCTGCTCGACTCGCCGCAGTACCCAGCGGCCTTCTTTGGTGCTATCAAGATCGGTGCGGTTCCCATTCCCACCAATACAGCCCTACGCCCTGATGATTATGTCTACATGCTAAATGATAGCCGTGCGCGCATTCTCATCATTCATGACGCCCTCTGGCAGAGTATCAAGCATATCTTGCCCAGGCTGACATCACTTCGTCATATCGTTGTAATCGGCCTGCAAGATGCGGAGACCACCACCTTGCACGACTTCGACCGCTGGGTAGAACATGCCTCGTCTTCACTTGCCACGGCTGCCACAAGCAAGGATGATAGCGCGTTCTGGCTCTATAGCTCTGGCAGCACGGGCTTCCCCAAAGGCTGCGTCCATCTACAACACGATATGGTCTACTGCACGGAATATTATGCCAAACCCATTTTAGGCATCAACAAGCATGATATCACTTTCTCCGCAGCCAAACTCTACTTCGCATATGGCCTCGGCAATAACCTGTATTTCCCCTTCAGCGTGGGAGCCAAGGCCGCGTATTACTCTGGGCGACCGCTGCCAGAAGCAATGTTCCAGGCTGTTGAGCAGTATCACGCCACCATCTTCTATGGTGTGCCAACGCTTTACGCCAGTATGCTCGCCCTGCCCGATGCCGCCAAACGCTTCGATTTCTCTTCTGTGCGCGTATGCGTCTCTGCTGGCGAGTCCCTGCCCGCCGATATCCTGCGCCGCTGGGAGGATACTTTTCATGTGCCAATTCTCGATGGCATCGGCTCAACCGAAATTCTGCACATCTTTATTAGCAATCGCATCGGCGCGATAAAAGCGGGTAGCACAGGAAAACTTGTTCCTGGTTACGAGGCAAGGATTACCGATGAACAGGACCATCCTGTTCCGCAAGGCAACATTGGCAACCTGCTTATCAGCGGCGATAGCATTGCCGCCTTCTACTGGAATAAGCACGAGAAGACCAAACAAACCTTCAACGGACGCTGGATTCACACGGGCGACAAATATTATCAGGATGAAGAGGGCTACTACTGGTATTGTGGTCGCTCAGATGATATGCTCAAAGTGGGGGGACAGTGGGTCTCGCCAGTCGAGGTCGAGAATACATTGATCGCGCATCCCGCCGTACTCGAGGCAGCCGTCGTGGGCGTTTTTGACGAAAGCGACCTGATCAAGCCGAAAGCGTATGTTACATTGCGCCCCGGTCACGCGCCCTCGGACGCACTGGCGGATGAACTGAAAGCGTTTGTGCGCGAACGTATCGCGGCCTTCAAATATCCGCGCTACATCGAGTTCATTCCCGAACTGCCCAAGACGGCAACCGGCAAGATTCAACGCTTCCTCTTGCGCGAGACGGGGCGCACAGAGCCACTTGCTCCCAATACAAAATAACGCACTCATTGCCTGGACCAGCTCAAAGGGTCCAGGCAATGAGCCAATCCATTGTCGCAATAGAGGATACACGAGCTATGACACAAGAAAGACCCTGGAAAGTTCTTTCATCGCAGCGTATTATTGATAATCCTTTTCTGCGCGTGCGGCGCGAAGAGGTCCAACTCCCCAATGGTAGCATCATCCCAGACTACCATATTATCGAAAATCGCGGTTGGGTCGGCATCGTGCCGATCACAGAGGATGGACGTTTCATCATTAATAAGCAATACAAGCATGGCATTGGGTTAGAAGTTTTAGAGTTTCCAGCAGGTGGCATCGACGAAAATGAAGATGATCCACGCATGACGGCGCACCGCGAACTGATGGAAGAGACAGGTTATAGCGTTGAACCCGAAAACCTGGAATTTCTCGCCCACATGCTCGCCAATCCCACGGGAGCGGAGACACGCATCTGGTGGTATATCGCGCATAATGTGCGCAAGACTGGTGAGCAGCATCTTGACCCTGCAGAAGTAATCGAGAACCGCTTGATTACGCCCAAAGAGTTGCTTGATCTGATTCACACAGGCGAGTTTGCCGTGCAAGGGCAGATTCCAGCCGCGTATATGGCACTGGAACGTTTGGGCTACCTCGCGCACCATTTTGAGCCAGTGTGAGCTTACAAAAATTTTACACAACCCTGTAACTTCTTTGATACCGCTCTGATATGCTATCATACAGATAAGATACTCTCCCTAAAAATGAAATAGCAGGGTCATTACGATAGAGACAGAAATCATGAAGATTCTTGTGATCGAAGACGAGAACAGCATTGTCCAGGTACTCAAGCTCTATCTGGAACAGGCAGGATATAGCGTAATCAGTGCGGGAGACGGCATTACAGGTCTGGAATTACATGCGCGCGAGCATCCAGACCTCGTAATTCTGGACTTGATGCTCCCCGGTCTGGATGGTATGGAAGTCTGTCGTCGCATTCGCGCATGGGCCAGCACGCCCATTCTGATGCTCACGGCCCGTCAGGGCGAAGAAGACCGTATCGCGGGGCTGGAAATGGGTGCGGACGACTATCTGGTGAAGCCATTTAGCTCACGTGAAGTGGTCAGTCGCGTCAAGGCAATTCTACGCCGTACCACAAACCAGCCCACAACAGAAAATAAAGAGCAGGGTGAAGAACCGACAAGACAGGATGGCAGCAACAAGAAAGCCGACGAACTGCGCATTGATAACCTGGTGATCTCGCTGCCAGCACGCCGTGTCACCGTCAGCGGACAGGTTATCTCCCTCACGGTGAAAGAGTTTGACCTGCTTGTTACGCTTGCCTCTTCGCCCGACCGCGTGTTTACGCGCGAGTCGCTGCTTAATCAGGTATGGGGCTATACGTATCTAGGCGATGGACGTACCGTTGATGTGCATATCGGCACGTTGCGCAAAAAGCTAGAAGCGGTTCCCAACGCCCCTCATCACATTCAGACTGTCTGGGGCGTTGGCTATAAGTTTGTTCCCATGACAACAACATCGGCAATGCGCCGCCAGGGGGATGAGTAGATGAGGAGCCTGTTCGCCACACCTGTTAGTTTGCGTATCAAACTCATTTTGAGCTATCTGGCTGTCGCGCTGGGAGCTGTGTTGATTCTCTCCATCGCAGTTGCGTTGGAAGTACGAAATCTGGTCTACAACGCGCAGGTAAGTGCGTTACGCCAGCAGGTGGAGTCCAGGGCAGAACAAATTCAACGTTTATATCACCTCACAGGGTCTAACTGGAACAATTTCCCGCGCCAAAGTTTTTCGACCAATGACCCCATCATCTTAATTGCCAGTGACTCGACAGGCAACGAAATCATCTGTATCCGTCCAGCCTTCATTACACAGGGTGTCTGTCAAGACACAACCCTCACGGCAGCCATGAAACAGGCTGAAAGCGGGCAGGAGATCAACGGGACCATTCAGCTTACAGCCAACAACTCTGCATCTGACATAGCCGCTAACAGCACGTTTTCGTCTCTTTATGTGAGTATCCCCATTAACGATGGGGGACAGATCATTGGCACGCTCCTCATCTCCGAACCATTGAATGCGGATGGCACAAATCAGGTCATCTTGCAAATCAATCAAGGTCTGCTACTCGCCGGTTTGATCGTGGCAATGCTCGTTATTCTCTTTAGCTTCTTCTTTGCCCGTCGCCTTACACGCCCGCTCAAGGCGTTGACAGACGCGGCAGAACAGGTCAAACAGGGCACGTATACGCAACGTGTCAAGCCAACTGGCTCACAAGACGAACTGGGACAACTGGCCCTGGCTTTCAACTCCATGGCGGACACAATTGAGGCTGATATCAACGAGCTACGCCGTCAAGAGCAGGCACGGCGTGACCTGATCGCCAACATTGCCCATGATCTTGCGACACCGCTCACCGCCATTCAGGGTTTTAGTGAGGCATTGGGTGATGATATGATTACTGATCAGCAGGCGCGTCAGGAGACGGCCCAGCGCATTGGGCGCGAGGTGCAGCGACTGCGCCGCCTCGTTGCCGATATGCAGCAAATGACCACGCTAGAGTCAGGGCGCGCGCATCTCGATCTCGCCCCACTCGATATGCACTCCCTGGTCGAAGAAACATTGACCGTGATTGAGCCAGAATGTGAACAGGCAGGCATTGTACTGCATAATGAGATTGCCCCCACAGCTCCGCACGTTCTGGCTGATAGCGACCGCATCATTCAAGTTCTGCTCAACCTGTTAGATAATGCGCGCCGCCACACACCCACCAATGGCAGTATTTACATCAGAGCTATCACAAAAGAGCAATTTCTGGTTATCATGGTCTGTGACACAGGCAGCGGTATTGACGCGGCAGACCTGCCCCATATCTTTGAACGCTTCTACCGCGCTGACCGTTCACGCACAGGTAAAACAGGCGGTAGCGGCCTCGGCCTCTCAATCGTCAAGGCGATTATTAAAGCGCATGGTGGCACTATCTGGGCCGAAAGTAATCCGGGGCAGGGAACGACGATCTCGTTCACGCTGCCCCTTGCGCGTTAAGCCATAAAGAGCTTAGCGGCCCTCGAGATATTGGAGGTACTGCTCAGCATCCATGAGATTGCTGAGTTCGCCAGGATTGCTGATCTTCACAACCATCATCCAGCCCTGCTCATAGGGGCTATCATTGACAAGTTCAGGCGTGTCCTTTAACTGCTCATTGACCTTCACGACCGTGCCACTGATAGGTGAAATAAGTTCAGAAGTCGCCTTGACGGACTCGATATCGCCAAATTTGCCATCCTCCTCGACACTCTGCTCACCACTCCAGGGCAGTTCGATATATACGATGTCGCCAAGTTGATCCTGAGCGTAATCGGTAATCCCCACGGTTACCTCGTCGCCATTTACACGCACCCACTCGTCTGATTTGCTATACTTCAGGTCTGATGGATGATTTAAGTTCGCCATAATCGGTTGCTCCCTTCAATACAACTATTACTATCACTTTCCCGTATCGATAAAAAGAGACCCATGGCAGGTTCAAATTCACAATACGGGACAAAACCGCTAACGTTTACGTTTGTAAAAAGGCAAGGCCACAATCTGAGCTTGTGTGCGTTTGCCACGAATATCCACAAAGAGGCTCTTGCCAATGGTGGCACCTGCCGTCTCAACATAACCCATCGCGATATTTTTATGGAGTGTAGGACTGGGCGCGCCGCTGGTTAATACGCCTATCTGGTGCGCTGCATCGTCCTCCGCGTACAGGACATAGCCGCCACGCGCAATGCCACGCTCCACCATCTCGATGCCGACAAGTTGCCGTTGGAGGCCACGCGCTTTTTGCTCCTGCAACGCGGCCCGTCCAATAAAATCGCCCTTGTCCAGTTTGACAGTCCAGCTTAAGCCTGCTTCTAACGGATTCGTCTGATCGTCTAGTTCATGACCGTAGAGGCAGTAGCCCGCTTCCAGACGCAAGGTATCGCGTGCGCCCAGACCCGCTGGCAGCAAACCGTATGATTTACCCGCTTCTAGTAACGCCTTCCAGAGTGCGACCACATCGGCAGAGACGCAATAAAGTTCAAAGCCATCCTCGCCCGTATAACCAGTGCGCGAGACGAGACAATGGATACCACTGACCTCTCCGGCAGCAAAGCGATAATAACGGATTGGAGCAAGATCGAGCGCAGTCAAGGTCTGCAAGATGGTTTGTGCGGCAGGCCCCTGCACGGCAAGCAGCGCGGTCGTATCAGATTGATTGCTCAGCGCAAGATGAGAAAAACGTTGTGCCTGCTCATCAACCCAGGCATAATCCTTATCAATATTACCCGCGTTGACTACCAGCATATAGTGCTGTTCCGCGAGGCGGTAGATCAGGAGGTCATCAATAGTTGTACCATCGGGACGGCAAAGTTGCGTATAGAGGGCTTGATGAACAGCAAGGCGTGCCACATCATTGGGGACCAGATAATTGAGAAATGCTTGCGCATCCGCTCCCTCGACCTTGAACTCGCCCATGTGACTGACATCAAAAAGGCCCGCCTGCGTGCGTACAGCCTCGTGTTCCGCCAGAATACCGCTATACTGAACGGGCATCTCCCAACCACTAAACTCTACAATACGCGCCCCCAACGCGAGATGCTGCTCATAAAGAGGGGTACGTTTTAAGTGAACGACAGCTTTGTCGTGTGCAGTCATATCAATTTCTCCCATGCAAGCTGCCTATCAGCGTGTGATCGCGCAGAAGAGTAGCTCGCAGCATGTATGCATTAGCCTGTAGTGCTGTGTTCACTATATCAGATTTTTGCCTTTGCGACAACGTGAGGGGCAAAACATCGATGAAAAGAAGAAATTGTAGGCACGATCACATGTGCGTGCGCAGACGTTGCGCGACCATCTCTGGCGTGGGAATGCCAGCAATGCCATCTTGCTCGATAGAGAAGGAAGCGACACAGTTTGCAAAATCAACTGCCAGCTCTGGATCGCCGGAGTTGTAGAGGTGGATTAGAAAAGCGGCGGCAAAGACATCTCCGGCACCTGTTGGGTCAACTTCGTTAATTGGATAGGACGGGAAACGTCGGATAGCACCCTGTCGAAAGAGGGTTGCGCCATGTCGCCCATCAGTCGCGACAAGCAGCGGGACAGACATACTCCAACGGGTCAGCATTGCGTCGGCCTCCGTGCGATTGCCATCAGCAAAGGGCAGAAGATCGTCATGACTGAGAATCAATACGTCTAACAGGGGCAACACACGCTCCGCATCTTGCCAGGGCGTGGGCCAGACACGTCCATCGGCATCCCAGCGGCGTAACCAGCCCTGCGGAGTTGCCGCGATAATCCGCCCAGGCCGACGAGGGAAAAGCGCGATGATCTCTGGCCCAATCTCCTGTACCAGCGGACCAAACAGCACAATCGGGGCATCCTGCCAGAGCGGAGGAAGGTCCTCAACCTGAATTGACGCGCTACGCGCATAGAGATACTGAATCCGAAAACCATCGGTGTAGTGATTGGCAAATGTAGTTGTTAGCGCAGCAGAGCGCACGTGCAGTTCAATGCCGGGCAAATATGTGGGCAACAGGGTGCTTAACTCGCCATCGGCGCAAGTCAAAATAGCGGACACTAATCCTAAACGATAGGCGGTGAGGGCAGCAAAAGTTACCGTGCCCCCCAGCGTGAATGAGCCATCGGCACGCACATCACGGGTGACATGCCCGATGGTAAGAAATTGTGGAGTCGCAGGAGGTAGATTTGAGAGCATAATCGTGGTTCCTCATCAGGTCTATAACGTAGGGACCGATTATCATGTTGAAAAATATTGCGTAGGGGCGTGATTTATCACGCCCTCGTCCTGCATTCGCACGGCCTCCCACATGGCTGACACGGGGAGGTTTTTGGACCCATCACCACGGGAATGGGAACGGACGGGCAACCACAAGGGCTTACACGTGTAGGGTTTTTGGACCCATTGCCGTATGGTGTGGGACGCACGGGCAACCACAAGGGTC
>DAIDJF010000011.1 GCA_027451525.1 Ktedonobacterales bacterium | reverse complement strand
CGTATCATTGTAGGGGCGACCCTTGCGGTCGCCCTGCCTCTCCCAAACAGGTGCAATGACGTTTGACAGAGCACTACATCATATCCGCATTATTTTGTTGAATACGATTATCACGCCCTGCCCCCAGACACTACGAGATTTTCGGCTTTGTGTTCAGGCTCCGATATCGATGATGGTGCGTCCACGCACGCCGCCTTTGAGAATGCTTGCCAATACTTGTGGGAGTTCGGCAAAGGGCCTCTCCTGTCCAATTAGGCTGAGCGTGCTTGGCTTGTAGTCGGTTGCCATATGCTCCCACAGTTGGCGGCGTAGCTCCATTGGATAGTTGACTGACTCGATGCCCAGCAGGTTGACGCCGCGCAGGATGAAAGGGAAGACACTTGTGCTGAAATTGACGCCGCCCGTGTTGCCGCAGGAGGCGACCGAGCCACCGTACTTTGTTGTGCGCAACAGATAGGCCAGCGTACTGCCACCAACGGCGTCAATGCTGCCTGCCCATTGCTCTTTTTCCAATGGACGCGCACTCTCAGCCGAGGTCACGGCGCGGCTAATAATTTCATCGGCTCCTAACTGCTGGAGATAGTCGTGCTCTGTTTCTTTGCCGGTGCTGGCGACAACTGTGTAGCCGCGTCTCTTGAGAATGCCGATGGCGATGCTGCCGACGCCACCGGTCGCGCCCGTAATCAATACGGGGCCATTGGCGGGCGCAAGGCCCATCTTTTCTAGTTGATAGACGGAAATAGCCGCTGTAAAGCCTGCTGTGCCGTAGGTCATGGCATCCTTGAGCGTCAATCCCTGTGGTACAGGCACGACCCAGGCTGCTTTGACGCGCGCATACTGACTGAAGCCGCCAAAATGCGAGACACCCTGCTCATAGCCGGTGACCAGTACCTCGTCGCCTTCTTTGAAACTGGCATCGCTCGAAGCGGCGACCGTTCCCGCGAGGTCGATGCCCGGAATGAATGGATAGCGGCGAACGATCTTGCCATCTGGGATTGAGGCCAGACCATCTTTATAGTTGACGCTGGAATATGCCACTTTAATCAAAACCTCGCCAGCAGGCAGATCGTCGTATGTCAAAGTTTGAAAATCGGCGGTAAATGCGCTGTCGGTCTTGTTGACGACAAAAGCGGTAAATGTTTCAGACATATATCCTCTTTCTATTATGCGGATGCGCAGACGCGATAAATCGGTCCCTACAGTTATGAAACGATAAATCGGGTAAAATGACATGGTAAATCGGCCCTGACAGGGTTAATGCATGCTATATTCTATCCCAGGGGACAACCAGTTCCATAATGATTGCCAACAGAATGCCCATCACCTGCCCATTTTCTACGAGTGGACGCGCAATCGCGGGAATGGTGTCGAAGGCTGTGGCTGGCGTGTTGAGCAGCGCAATACCAAGCAGAACGGGTGCCGCAATGCGATAGATTGTTTTGAACGAGAATTTGATGCCTTCCAGATTTGTCAGGGCCGCGCCAAATAATTGCAGGTAGGCGACAAAAAGGACGGCATCGCCGACGCTTACGGGAAGCGAGGCGAAGAGTTGGCTCAAGACAGGAATGATGCCGAGCAGGATAAAGAGACCCGCGCCAATCAGGAAGGGACGGCGATCAAAAATACGCGTGGCGCGCAAGAAGCCGAGCGATGACGTATAGGGTGCGTAGGGAACCAGGCCGAGCATACCAGCGACAAGCGAACTAAAGCCTGTGATTACAAAGGAGCGGCGATAGTGCATCGGCTTAATCGGCTCTTCAAGCAGTTGACCAGCACCTTCTATCGAGGCGTAGGTGTTGCTCAGGCTAATCAGGCCCGCGAGGATGACGGCGGTAATCACGCCTGGGTCGAAAGCGGGCGTGCCCCAGGGAAAGAGCGCGAAAATAGCGTTGCCAGCGGGAACCTGACTTACTATCTGCCCTGGAATGAAGAGACGAAAAGCAATCCAGCCGACGATGATGCCAATCAGTAGCGCGAGATTGCTGACGAGGCCGCGTCCGCCAATGCTTAAGATGAAGACAAGCACGACAAGTAGGATAGAGAGTAGGGCAATGGCTGGATTAATTGTGGTGCTATTGGCAAGCCCCAGCATGCCTTTGAAAAAAATCTCGGTCAGTTGCGCACCTAGTAAGAAATAGAAGGTGCTGGTGACAACGGGCGTGAAGAGGCGGCGCATCCACCACGCCACGCCAAAGAGGCCAAGCAGGATCACCAACGTGCCTGAGAGCATGATGCCGACGGCAAGACTGCCACCAAGCGCGATCAGGGATTGACCCGTTGCGGCAGTGCTGGCAGCGATGCTGAGGATAAAGCCCCACCAGAGACCCGCGTGACCCTCCATGAGCGGGAAACGGTGCCCGAAGAGGGCTTGTAAGATGCAGGCGATGCCAGTGTAGATAAATGCGCGTTCTAGCGAGGCGGTCACGACAGCGGGTGGGAGATGAAATGCATTGCCGATAGAAATAGGAATAACAACAATGTTGGCAAACATAAAAAAGAGCCACTGTAGTCCTGCCAGCAGCGTCGTGAGAGAGGCGGCAGCAACTTTGCTACGAACCTGTTGCAATGTATGATTCCTTTCTGCGAAGATGAGCTACTATAGCATACTATAGCATACACAGCTTCTCTCCTGTCTGTTTTTACTGTTCAAGGGAACTTCTTTATTGCTTCTACATGCTTGACTTTTGAGTAAGCGGAGGGTATGATTCGTTTAACTTGTTTACGGAGGTAATATTCATCATGTCTTCAACCACAGCAAAGGTGTTGCTACACGAAGTGAGCTGTGTCTGCAATTAAATTCGCGATGATTTTGTGTTTAGAAGCGCGATCATACGCTTTTTTGAGAGAGACTACAGAGAGGTATTCATCTCCTTTGTAGGTCTCCCTGTGCTTTTCATAACCTGCCCACTTTGCCTCGCGAGGCTTTTTTGTTTGTCTGCTCATTGCGGGCAGTGGCATAGTGCCTTTCGCTCAGCACCACCATACTCCACTCCACTAACCTACCTCATTATGCGTTACGCGCATACGCAATCCTCTGTGCATAATCGAGCAGAGCATATGCAGTACACACAATTTGAGTAGGCTCATATCCCACAAACTCTCTCTGCAACGCTCCTCTTGAGCGAAAGGAAACCCATAGATTGATGTACGTTCAATTGAGACATTACTGGCAACTATTGGCTCACTATCTGCGGCCGCACTGGTTACGGATACTCCTACTCGCTGTGATTTTGTGTAGTACCATTTGTGTACAGGTGATTACGCCACTGGTAGCAAGCCGCTTCATCGATCAGGCTACCACTGGTGGAAGTATGCGTGATCTGGCCGTTCTAGCATTGCTGACTATGGGGCTGGCTCTGGCGGGACAGGGCCTGGCTATTGCCGAAACTTATGTGGCCGAAAATGTGAGCTGGGCGGCCACAAATGCGCTACGGGCGGACCTTGTCGCCCACCTGCTACGATTGGATGCGACCTTTCATACCGCCCATACACCGGGCGAGCTGATCGAACGTGTGGATGGGGACGTAGCCACTCTGGCCCGCTTCTTCTCGCGCTTTGTGGTCTATGTGGTTGGCAATGGTATCTTGTTGCTTGGCGTGCTCGGACTGCTCTACCATGTGGACTGGCGTGTAGGCTTGGGAATGAGTACGTTTGTTATACTCGCTTTAGTCATCATGATGGGCATCCACACTGTGGCTGCGCCAGCCTGGGCAGCAGATCGCCAGGCGAACGCCGATTTCTATAGCTTTCTGGGCGAATATCTGGCTGGTCTGGAAGATATACATTCTAGCAAGGCTAGCACATTTGTGCTGCGCCGTTGCGCTGAGATGATGCGCGCATGGTTGACTGTGACGCGCAAGGCGCAGATGTGGGGCTATAGTCTGGGGGCTACTAGTCTAGGACTGTTTGCACTCGGCACTGTGGCTGCTTTTGCTTTAAGTGCCATGCTCTTCAAGGCTGGCACGTTAACTATCGGCACCGTCTATCTAATCTTTCAGTGTACCGAGATGTTGCGCCAACCGACCGAGCAATTGCGCAACGAAGTGCAAGACTTGCAGCAGGCGGACGCCAGTATAGTGCGTATTCAGGCACTTCTGAGTACAGTCCCGCGTGTGGTCGATGGTCCTGGCATCACGCTACCGCCCGGTCCGCTAGCGGTGGAACTGGATAGCGTCTCATTTGGTTATGGGGAGGACGTGCCAGTTCTGCGCGATATCAACGTGTCACTTGCGCCGGGCCGTGTGCTGGGTATTGTGGGACGTACAGGCAGTGGGAAGACCACACTGATACGGCTCCTTCTGCGCTTCTATGATCCTCTGGTTGGCGTCGTGCGCCTGGGCGGTGTGGACCTGAGAACAGTCCGCCTGACAGCAGTGCGAGCGCGTATTGGTCTGGTGACCCAGGAAGTTCACTTGTTCCATGCCAGCGTGCGTGACAACTTGACGCTCTTCGATGAAAGTGTACCAGATAAACAGCTTTACGCAGTCTTGGATACCCTGGGCCTGACCAGTTGGTTAGAGGAACTGCCACGTGGGCTAGATACCCTGTTGGGGCCTGATGGGGCCAAACTCTCTGCTGGACAGGCACAGGTACTGGCTTGTGCGCGCATTTTGTTGCGCGAACCCGATCTGGTCATCCTGGACGAGCCATCTTCACGCCTTGATCCCGCCACAGATCGGATGGTGCAGGCGGCACTGGGGCGTTTGCTCGAAGTCGGCACTGGGATCATCGTGGCGCATCGGCTGACCACGCTCGCATATGCCGATGACATTCTTGTGCTGGAGGATGGGCGGGTGCGTGAATATGGGCCACGGCTGGCTCTTGCTGCCGATCCTAGCTCGCGCTTTGCGGAGTTATTGCGGGTCGAAGCTTTGGAGGTCTCTCGATGAAAGCATTTCCGACCTGGCGTTATCTATTGAACATGGCACGTTACAAACTCTGGCTCTATCTGCTCCATGCCGCTTTGTGGGGCACATTTAGCCTGTCATTTCTCCTGGCTGGACTAGTTGCCCGTGCCTTCTTTGATACGCTAACAGGACAATCCCCGTTGCCTATGGGGACGACTGGACTCATTTTGCTGTTAGTGGTGCTGGCTGTGGGGCGTGTGATCGTCTGGCTCATCGCAGGCTTTGTCGAAATCATCTTGCGCTTTACGATGAGTGGATTACTACGCCGTAACTTACTGCAACACATCTTGAAGCGTCCAGGTGCTCATGCGTTGACCTATTCTATTGGCGAGGCTATCAGCCGTTTTCGTGACGATGCCTATCAGGCAGAGGACTGTCTGGATTGGTCCGATGAGATTACTGGTCAGGGCCTGCTTGCCTTGGGGGCATTCCTGGTACTCCTGCATATCAATGTACGTATAACGCTGATTGCCATTCTTCCTCTCATGCTTATAGTGATAGTCGTGCGGCGGGCGAGTGCCAAACTTAGTCTTTACCGCGCTGCTAGTAGTCAGGCTACCAGTCAGGTCACAGGAGCCATCGGTGATATCTTGACAGCGGTACAGACAGTGCAAGCCTCAGGTGCTGAAGAGCGTATTGTGCAACACTTCCGACGACTGAACGAGCAGCGTCGTACTGCGATGCTGACTGATCGCCTGGCAACGCAGGTTCTGGATGCCCTTACTGCTAATGCAGTGGGTGTGGGCACGGGTCTTATTATGTTGTTGGCGGCTAACAGTTTGCGGGTTAGTAGCATGACGGTGGGGGACTTTGCCCTGTTTGTCTTGTACCTCGGCTTCATTGCTGATTTTGCTACTGGACTCGGTCAGTTCCTGGCTGTCTATCGGCAGACGGGTGTCGCTTTTGCACGAATGGGTGACTTGATGGGTGACGTTCCATCTGCCGCGCTGGTGGCCCCCTCTCCGTTACACCTGCAAGGTCCCTTGCCCAGTGTGCCATCTCTCACACATGAGACAACTGATCGCTTGATGTTGGTAGAAGCACAAGCGTTGACCTATTGTCACGCGCAGTCAGGGGGGGGTATTAGGGATGTAAACCTGTGCCTGCGGCGTGGCTCGCTGACGGTGGTAACTGGGCGCACTGGTAGCGGGAAGACCACGTTGCTCCAAGTCTTTCTGGGCTTGCTACCCAAGCAGGCGGGCGAGATCAGGTGGAACGGCCATCGTGTGGATGACGCGGCTTCCTTCCTTGTGCCACCCCGCGTTGCATACACGGCGCAGGTGCCGCGCCTGTTCAGCGAGAGGCTCAAGCAAAATATCCTGCTGGGACTTCCCGATAACCCTACGGATCTGGCGCGGGCCGTGTGGGCTGCCGTTCTCGATCACGATGTGCAGACCCTGGAAGCGGGATTGGAAACGCCCGTGGGCACGCGCGGCGTCAAGCTCTCAGGCGGTCAAGTGCAGCGTGTCGCGGCGGCACGTATGCTGGTGCGCGCTGCCGATTTGCTGGTGATTGATGACCTGTCTAGCGCGTTAGACGTCGAGACCGAACGAACCCTTTGGGAACGCATCTTTGCACGTGAAGACGTAACCTGTCTTGTTGTCACACATAGACGTGCCGTTCTACAACGTGCCGATCATATCATCGTTCTTAAAGACGGTAGCATCGACGCCGAAGGGACATTGGAAGAGTTGCTTGCCACCAATGAAGAGATGGGGAGGTTGTGGAAGGGTGATGATGGGAGTGTGTCTAAATAAATTTTGTGTATTGAACAAAGCATGGCATACGCCGCAATGTTGCGGTGTATGCCATGCTGGATGACGTAAGGTTACTATTTTTCCAGAGCAGGTCTATTGCCGAAAAGACGTTGCGCACCCTGAACGGGGGCGGCCCAGCGCACTGCGTTGCTGATGACGCGCTGCACCTCGGAGTTATGATAGGTAGGAATTGTCTCGTGACCGGGGCGGAAATAGAAGATTTTGCCGCGTCCACGTGTGTAACAGCAGCCACTTCTAAATACCTCGCCACCGCTAAACCAACTGACGAACACGAGTGTTTCAGGTGCGGGAATATCAAAATGCTCGCCATACATCTCTTCGTGTTCAAGCTCGATATATTCGCCCAGACCTTCAGTGATAGGATGACCGGGCGCGACCACCCAGATACGCTCGTGATCGTTGCTCTCGCGCCATTTCAGATCGCAGGTCGTGCCCATCAAGCGTTTGAAAATCTTCGAGAAATGACCAGAGTGTAACACGATCAGCCCCATGCCGTCTAACACGCGCTGATGGACGCGCTCAACGATTTCGTCACTCACGTCTTTGTGGGCCATATGACCCCACCAGATGAGTACGTCGGTTTGTTCAAGCACTTCTTTTGTCAAACCGTGCTCTGGTTCGTCAAGCGTTGCGGTTCGCGTCTGAAAGCCGTTTGTCTCTAAAGCGCGCGCAATGGTTGTATGGATACCATCGGGATAAACGGCGGCCACTTTAGGATTATGGCGTTCATGCCGATATTCATTCCAGATAGTCACACGTATTGTTGTCGCCATTCTTCTGTCCTTCTGTCTACGGGTCAATAGGGTGTTCTCTTTGTTCTACTAGAGTGGAGGAACACAGGTTAACGGTTTCTCTTTCTTTATACCGCAATTATTCCAAAAACGCTACTCTGATATATGCAAGTGGGCTTGCAAAACTAGCTTATCTGATACATACTGAGAGCATACAGCCACTATTGTAAGGAGAGCCATTATTATGACAGGCACTAAGAATTATCGTGCGACTAAAGTCGCGCCCGACCCCCTGGATTATTTCCTCAAAGAAGATGCCGCGCATGCCTATATACGTGTTGCCGACGTTGTATTGCGTGCCAACCAGAAAACGACTGATGTATTTAGTCACTTGATACGCTTTGGCACAAACAGCCATTGGAGCCATACAGCTCTTATGTATCTCTTGAGCGACCCGCATCAGGGCTTCGACAATACCTTTCTGGTTGAAGCTATGACGACCGGTATCCGTGTGGCAAGCTGGCGCAATGAGGTGACGCCATTTTCACAGTTCACCGTTGGTATTCGTCGCATTCCGTTAGACTGGTATGTCGAAACCCCTCAGGAGATTGCCTCTCATAATCCTCATGACCCGGAAGATACTCATGGTATCGCGTATTTGCGTCATGTACGTGGCATGGCTGTAGATCAGATCAATAATCTGTATGATCAGGATGTAATTGACGAGTTGACCGCGCTCTATGTTAAACGACTGGCTGACTATTATCATATCGGGACGTTGTCGGAGGTTTCCAACAATGTCGCGCAATGGTTTGCGAAACGTGATGAGCAGCATAGTGCCGATTCGTCGGTCACACGCTTTATCTGTAGCGGTCTTGTGCAGTATAGCTTTTTTTCGGCCTTGCGTCGTCGTATCATGAATGCGTTGGCTAGCTCAGATGTAGCCGCACATGATGCTGCCATGCAAAATCTGAGCAATCTGGCGCGCATTATCTTTCGTCATGATCAAGATGGGGTTATCCCTGACTATATCCAGCAGATTCAAACGGGCAAACTCAAGCTTGGTGACGATCTACCACAGCGCGTCGTCAACTTTTTGAAGACGACCACGCCTGCCGACGTGAACTTGAGCCAAAATCTGGTGTGGCGATATATCATCCAGGCGGGAGCGGTCTGGCAGATTGACGAGGCTCCTGCTGACTATGTGCCGCACAGCCAAGAAGAGCAGGCAGTACTTGACCTGATGAAGCCGATTCGTCCTGAATAAGCGAGGCTAGAAATTTGGAACGGTATGATGCATGTGGAGGAACACGAGCCAATAGTGGCTTTTATGCTTGCGCGCCATCCAGCACAGGCTGGTATTCAGACGCTTTTTTACCTTGGTTTTGATCGTCTCACCCTGGCTAGAACGCCAGGGTTACGTTTCTGGCGTTTACTTGGCGTGGGGCAGGGGCGCGTGTTCGATCCTCATGCTGATTTGCAACGCTCGGCACTTTTTACTGTCTGGGACTCACTTGCCGCGCTCAAACAGTTTGAGGCGCAATCGCATATGATGCAGCGGGTCCGGCGACAGAGTGCAGAAGTGTGGAGCGTGCAGATGGTGCCTGTACGCTGGCATGGGCAATGGGGCGGTAGCGATCCATTTGCGCGTTTTGCTCCTGCTCCCGCGCCAACCCCTGGTCCCTGGGTGATTTTAACCCGCGCAACGCTGTATGCCACAAAAGTGCGTACTTTCCTTGATGCTGTTCCCGCTGTCGCGCAGCATCTGCTCCAGCAACCCTCGCTCATCAACTCTGTAGGCGTGGGCGAGGCACCTCTGCTCTATCAGGCAACCCTGAGCGTGTGGCGTACATTGCCCGATATTACCGCATTTGCCTATGGTCCGACGCCACATAGCGAGGTTGTGCGCCGTACACGCCGCGAAAGCTGGTATAAGGAAGATCTGTTCGCGCGTTTCCTTCCAGTCGCTTCCTCTGGCACGTGGGATGGCGTGAATCCACTGGCGGATTAATTGGTTGCTTTGTCTAAAAGTGATGTACAGGCTTTAAGCACCAATACGGATGAGTAAGATCAGTTGCACAATAAGATAAATGCTGCTTGCTACGTGGATGATTGCGCCCAGAAATTGACGATGGTTGCGTAACAGTGCTCGCCCTGACAGAAATGTTACCATAATCGCTGTGCATGCAATCATCAGGATTGTGGACGTTGCCGGTGAGAGAGACTGGATGGAAGTATGGGCACTGGCGAATGTCAACGGTATCAGGAATAAGAGTGGCAACAGTGCAATCTTGATCATTCTCTCTGCTTTTAAAAGAAAAACAGTCAAGGCAACGCAGCCGAGCGCGAGATTCATTTCTCCTTCTGTATGGAAAAGTTGCCCTGGGAAAGATGTGATTATTTCTGACCATGAGATGTTATGCAAGAATGTCTGCACTGTCAGAAATGACAACGGGTTACCATAGGCCATAGCGCACGCGATGCCCCACAAGAACACGCCTAAAAATGCTGGTAGTGAGAAGATAAGTAGATTGCTTTCGATTCGTGCCCATGAGTGACCTCGGATAATTTGTACGAGCGGAAGTAAAAGCAACAGGAGCGGAATCAGTATCCACGCTGCGTAGCTTGCCAGTGTTGCGAGACAGGCACAGAGCGCGGCGATGATAATACTTTTTTGATCTTGTCGCTGTGTCCAGCGGAGAATGTAGTAGATGCTCATGATGATTGTGGTAAGTGTCAGTAACGTATTATCTGGCGATGTTTGAAATGCTAGTACAGTTGGATTGCTGACAAAAATGAGTGCGCCGATAAAACTGGCGCGACTGTCCTTGCTGATCTCGTACCCTATTAAGAAAATATATGCTGTCGTTACAAGGTAGCTGAGCATGGAAGGAATACTCCCTGCCAGTCCGCTCTGCCAGAGTGCGGTATTCCAAATGAACGGGAATGTTAGCAGTGGCTGAAGTGGAAGCCCCATACCATGCTGTGCGCTTTGCATAAAACTGGCTGGTCCTGCGAGTAGCGCGTGGCTGAGAACTAGATTCATACGGGCATTAGCACTGGTGAGGATAAGATGGTGTTGCAGCGCATACCAATTGGTAAGCAGGCTGACAAGGGTGGCGATAAAAAGCAGAGCGATCAGCCATAGAGAATACGACGGACGGGTGCGTGTGAGCAGTCTCGTGCGTTCCAACGGCGAAAAGGCGGGTAAAGGTTGTGTAATCATGCCCTCGATAGCTGCCTGAACAGAGGGAAAGGTCAGGGCCTGTAGCGTAACATGTTGTTTGCTCGCCGCAAGAATACGTTCTTGACGTTCTGGCGTGAATTGTTCTGTGGGCAATACTTGCGCGACGAGTGCTGCTGCATCCTGCCAGGTTATTTCAGTCTCGTGCTCTTCTGGCGTTTGTTGGGACAGATGAAGGCCGTGAACAGTCTTTTCCCAGTAATGCGGTTTGGTAATCAGTTGGATAAGGGCCATTACAGCCGCGATGCTGCCCATAATCCAATAGAGCGGAATGAGCAACGCCCATTTGACGAGCGTATATTGTTGACGATGCATAGAGGTGACAAGGTAGGCATAACCATAAAAGAAGTTGCCCAGAATAAGGCTGAGCAGGCTGAGCAACAGAACGGGGGGTAGAAAAATCTGGCTATAAAATGTGCCCGCGATGGTCCGTAAGAGAAGCGCGGAGAGTAAAAAGAGCCAGAGGAGTGGATTGATAAAAAGCACAGCAGATTTGCCGCCGATGATGAGTTGGAGCGAGATAAATTCGCGGTAACGTCGATGGCGGATATAGTGCCAGGGTTCGCGCATATGTACCAGATAGGTTTGCATATAACCTTTAATCCAGCGCGAACGCTGGCGAATCCAGTTTTTGAATTGTGAGTTTGCCTCCTCGTAGGTAGTGGAATTTAGCACGACGGTATCAAGCTGGAACCAGGACAGGCGCAGTCCCAGGTCGCAATCTTCTGTGACATTGAAGGCATCCCAGCCGCCGAGAGCGCGAATGACTTGGGCTGGAAAGTGATTGGATGTGCCACCGAGCGGGAGCATAAAACCCGCCTGCTGCAAACCCGGCAGAATGAGATCAAACCAGAGCGAGTATTCGGCGGTAAACCAGCGTGTTAAGATGTTCTGATTGGGATTATAGAAATTGAGTTTGGCCTGAACACAGGCTAATTGTGGCCCATGGTTGGCAAACGTGAGGATTGCTTTTTTCAATTGGAGTGGGTCTGGTTGATCTTCCGCATCATAAATAACAATATATTGCCCGGTTGCCTCTAAAAGCCCGTAGTTGCAGGCACGTGGTTTGGTGCGTGGCGAGCCAGCGGGAACCGTCACAACCTTAAAATGGGCTGGCAAATGGAGTGCGAGAATGGCTTGCCGCGTTTCGAGATCATCTTCTTCAGTTAGGAAAAGAATTTGTAGCTTCTGCGTTGGATAATCTAATGCTTTCATTGCTTTGACAAACTGTGGCACCACGGAGACTTCTTTGTAGAGTGGACAGAGAATTGTGTAGCAGGGCCAGTCGGCATCGGCCAACGCGTGAATCAGGGTTTCATCGATGTGTTCTTCTGGATTTTGTTGCAAGGTTCCTAACGCGAGGAAAAAGTCGAGCACGAGGTGTAGCATGTAGAAGACGCTGATAACAGTTAATAACCCGCTCAACATAATGACAGGATGCCAAAACAAAGCACCTGCGAATAGTGCGATCATAATGCAGAATGAGATTACTTGTTTCCGCGTGACGGTTCTTAACGCCGAATATTTGTAGCGGAATGGCGCAAAGGTTTGGATTGCCTGCCCGTCGATCTCAACGACCTTCGTTGCAAGATCAATATATGCGTTGATTTCTTGTTGGGTATTGCTGCGTTGTGCCAATTGTGATTGTGTCGCAAGCCAGGTTGTGTAGCGTGTAATTTGTTCCTGCGCCTGGGTAATGTCAGGGGAAGGAGCTTGTACGCTTTTTTCTTCCTTTGCTTTGTAGTGGAGTTGTTTTTTGTCTTCCCTATAGTGGAGCATTGTCTTCTTCTTTCCTGATAATAGTTCTCACAGTGAGATATATCGGTATGATGTCCATTGCGCTTGAAGCGGTATATAGTTGAAATTGGATGTTACACGTCAGCTTTGTGTGAGGGTGCGTTCATTTAAGTGAGAAGAAGCAGAGCCGTATGCATGTCCGATATGCAACTATGCGGCTTAGCGGGAATTTTATATCTTCTGTTCTGGCGCGGTGTTTAGGAGTTGTGTTTCATGCTCTATCTCATTGTTCATAGAAGGCGTACGCTGACAATATATTTGTTAAGCATATTTGTGATGGTCTGTATAAGTGGTAGCTTGTTGGGACAAGATGCTTATGCCGCTACAAAGCCAAAGCCCAAACCACAGTTGACGCTTAATGTGGCTCGTGGACCCCTGGGTGTAAAACTGAGTATGAACGGGAAAAACTTTCATCCAGGTCAAGCTAGTCTGAGTTATGTTGACGCGCTGAATATTCCGGGTATTTTTACGGTACCTGGGGATAGCACTGTATTGGTTGCGCAAGATGGTACGTTTTTGGGTAAAGCTGTGACGCTACCGGCGAATGGGCCATCTGGGATGTGGAAAATAGTCGTGACCGATAGCGCAGGTGCAGTAGTAAGTGTGGGGTATGATGTGCTGGTTGCTCCTGGCGCGGCGGCGGCGGGGGTACCTGCGATCGTTATCAATCCCGTTAGTGGTAAGCCTGGAGATCAGATTGCTTTTACGGGCAGTAATTGGTTACCACAGGGAACGAGTGTCAAGCTAACGTTGATGTTTGGTACGACAACACTCCCTCTACTACATAGTCCCCTTGTTTCGGATAGCAGTGGAACGATTATGGGATCGTTTTATCTCCCGCAGAGTAGTGATCCTACTGTAACTAGCGCAACTGTTCTTGCTGTTGATAGTAGCGGTGCGCTACAAGCGCAGACGCAACTTACGCTGTTGAGCCTCTCGCCAACGCCCAGTGCCAGTCCAACGGCAGGAACAACACCAACACCGGTCAGTGTGACGCATGTTGCTCCGCCATCGAATGGTCCTGACATCACAATGGGAGCAGTATGGGCTTTCTTAGGTAGTGATGGGGCGGTGATTACGTTGTTGATTGTAGGCGGTTCGCTGGGCATCGCGGCCTTGATGCTGATTTTATTTCTCGCTCCCTGGGGAGAGCGGCGACAAAAACACACACGTAGTAGACAGTGGTAGAGGGCATAGACTATACTAATGCCGTGATACGTGCTAAAACACTACCAGAGATCATATCAGGTCTCTGGTCTTTCTACTTGCTGAAAAGTCTCTCTTGAGAAGGAATTACATGGCAGACGACTATGATGTACTAATAGTAGGGGGTGGCCCTGCTGGATTAGCGGCGGCGGAAGCGGTTGCCCGTCAAGGACGAAGTGTGGTGGTGCTGGAGCGGCAGAATGAAATTGGCTATCCAGTACATACCAGCGGTGGCAGTTGGGTCAGCGATATGCAAGCTCTTGGAATACCAGAGCATCTCTATCATCCTGTCAAGAATGTAGTGTTTGTCTCGCCCAGGCGTGAGGTTCCTCTTACGTATCAGCCTGCTGTTGCTTGTGTATTAGATGTGCGTGGTGTCTATCAACATCTTGCTGGGCGAGCAATCATGGCAGGAGCGATCGTGCGCATGCGCCATACCGTTGAGCAAACCTTGTTGGAAGACGGGCGCGTTGTGGGCGTAACAGTGAAAAATCATGTCGGCGAGCGTTTGACCTTGCGCGCGCCTGTCACGATTGATGCCAGCGGTTTCGCGCGCCATATTGGTGTGCGTACAGAGATGGGGCCGGCATTTCACCGCTATGGCTATGGGGCAGAGTATGATCTGTATGCTCCCAACTACCCACAAGATGAGCTATTCCTCATTATGGGCAGTGCGTTTGCGCCGCGTGGCTACGCCTGGGTCTTCCCGCGTGGCAATGGACGTGTGCGTCTTGGGGTTGGTGTGTTGCATCCTGATTGCGATGATGATGCACGCACCTATCTGGATAGTGTGATGAACATGCCGCAGTTACGCGAAAAACTGCGTGCAGCTAGTCCAGTTGAATATCATACGGGCCTTTTCCCTTCAGAGGGACCAGTAGAACGCTTTTCGCGCGATGGCTTATTACTCGCAGGCGACTCTGGTGGTCACGGTTCGACGCTCGTCGGTGAGGGGATCCGTTTTGCCATTTATTCCGGTCAAATGGCTGGAACTGTGGCGGCGGCGGCAGTCAAAGCAGGGGATAGTTCGGTCGCCTTTCTGGCGCGTTTTGATAAACAGTGGCGCGCGCGCTTTGGGCGTGACATGGATATCTCCTACATGATTAACAAGCATATTGCGAACTATAGTGATGAGCAGTGGGATAATGCGCTAGATCTAATGAAACGTATGACGCCTGCTCAGATGGCTCAGGCGTTGCGTGGGGATTTCACGGCCGGACTGGTGATGGGGGTGTTGGCGCGCAATCCTGGTTTAATTGCTACAGGGGGGAAACGGTTGCTCGATGGGATGCTTGAACGGATCAATAAGCCGACACTGGCAGCAGCGGAAGGCTAATGTGGTGAGGCTGCATGTTATGCAGGCGTGATGTAAAGGGCACCTGTGAGATGGATTTGTGATCTGTTGGTGAAATTTGGAATACACATCTGTGGGGGAATGTTACAAGCTATAGGTATACATTGCAAAAATTCTTAGCAGTTTAAGTCTATCTCAAGGAGTTATCCGTGTCTGATCTGAGTGTAAAAAGCCCAAAAACGGACCAGAAGATTGTCATGTATGCAACCGCATGGTGCGGTGATTGCCGGATGGCGAAACGCTGGTTCGATTCGCATGGTGTTTCATACGAATATATTGATATTGAAAAAGATGAACAGGCGGCTGAAGCTGTTTTGCGTCTCAATGGTGGGATGCGTTCAGTGCCAACGATCTTGTTCCCTGATGGTTCGGTATTGGTAGAGCCAAGCCCACGCGAACTTGCAGCGAAGTTTGCGCTCTAGATAAAACGTTCCATTTTGTGCTCCTGCTTCGTATTTATAAGAAGACAGGAGCATTTTTGTGGTCATTGGCCCATTTTTAGGGGTTTACCTCAACTAAAGATGAACAAATTTCCTACAAAAAGGGCTAGAAGTACCGTTTTTAGAGTATTTATTTTAGAATACTAAGAGGATTGTGTCTTTGAGAGAGGTAGAGGGTAATAACGTTTATGAATATGCATCCAGGCTTGGCGTATGGCCCAATTTATCTTGATTATAACGCCACGACGCCTGTTGATCCCGCGGTTGCGGATGCCCTGATGCCGTATCTGACGCAGCAGTTTGGCAATCCTTCCAGCACGCATGCATACGCGCAGATGCCGCGTCAGGCTATAGTGCGGGCGCGTGAGCAAGTCGCGCACTTATTGGGCTGTCAGGCTGATGAGGTTATTTTTACAGGTTGTGGCTCAGAAAGCGATACGCTGGCAATCCGTGGTGTTGCCTTAGCTCATCAGGATAGCGGCAAGCACATTATTACCCAGGTGACAGAGCATCCCGCGGTTATCAATGTCTGCCATTCTCTTGAACGGCTGCATGGTTTTCGTGTAACATATCTCCCAGTCGATGGTAGTGGGCAGGTAAAACCGGCGGATGTAGAGGCTGCTATTGATGCTGATACGCTTCTGGTGACGATGATGCATGCTAATAACGAGACGGGCACGCTACAGCCGATAGCCGAGATTGCCGAAATTGCGCACCGGCATGGTGTGCTTATTCATACAGATGCCTCACAATCAGTTGGGAAAATTCCCACGCGGGTAGAGGAGTTGGGTGTTGATCTGTTGACTGTTGCCGGTCATAAACTCTATGCACCAAAAGGTATTGGTGCATTGTATGTGCGCCGTGGATTGCAACTGGAGCCAGCAATCTATGGTGGTGGGCAGGAGACTGGAAGACGAGCTGGTACAGAAAATGTGGCCTATATGGTGGGATTGGGTAAGGCGGCGGAACTGGCAAATGCGCAGCTAGAGCAGAGTCGAAAACAGCTATGTCTTTTGCGTGATCAGTTGCATCGTCGTCTAGAGCAATACCTGCCGGGGCAGGTCATGCTGAACGGCCATTCTGTGCAACGCTTGCCCAACACATTGAATGTGAGCGTTACTGGCGTGGTGGGGGAAGAGGTCTTACGTGCCACTCCGCAAATTGCCAGTTCAACGGGTTCGGCCTGTCATGAAGAGCATACCGAACCGTCAGGCGTACTGTTGGCGATGGGTCTTACACGTGAACGCGCCCTGGGTGCGTTACGTTTGACGCTGGGACGCTGGAGTTCTGAGCAAGATGTGGAACAAGCTGCAACATTGCTAGCTCAAACTGTAGATTCTCTGCGCGCAAGGCGGTAAAATAGAACTACGCATATGCCGCTGATAAACTGTTATAGTGGTTGCGTGCCAGCACTTCTGATAATATAAGGAGAACGCATACGATGACCATTGATGAGCCGAGAATGCAGTATCCTGTTCCACCAGCTATTGAGCATGCAGAACTCTTAACGTACAGGGCAGAGTTCCCCATTCTACAGCGCAAAACATATCTCAATAGTTGTTCATTGGGTGCTCTCTCTGTTCGTTCCATGCAAGGGATGGAACAGTTTATGGAGATGTGGAACGAGTGGGGAGCGCATGCATGGTATGAGATTTGGTTGGGTGAAGTTGCGAAGGCGCGCCATAAGTTCGCCGCTCTCATCGGGGCGCAGGTTCATGAAGTGGCGATCGCGCCAAGCGTTTCCGTTGCGCTGAGCACAATTGCGACCGCGCTGGATTATAGCAAGCGTCATAAAGTCGTGATGGCGGATCTGGATTTTCCGACATTGATCTATCAGTGGCTTGTAAAGGAGCGGCTAGGAGTAAGCAGTCATTTCGTCAAAAGCGCAGATCGAATTACACTTGCGCCAGAGCTGTTTGAGGAGGCGGTAGATGCGCAGACGGCCCTGGTCGCGACATCGCGTGTGTTCTACACGAGTGGATACATTCAGGATATTCGCGCAATTGCTGATATTGCGCACAAGCAAGGCGCGTACATACTCGTTGATGATTATCAGGGAACAGGGCAGATTCCAATCAATGTGAATGCGTTAGATGTAGATTTTCTGGTAACTGGAACGCTGAAATGGTTAATGGGAGGGCCTGGTTTATCGTTTGTCTATATTCGTGAAGGTTTATTACCACTCATTGAGCCAACAATCACGGGTTGGTTTGGACATCGCGATCAATTTCAATTCAAAACTGATGAGTTTACATTTCGTATGGATGCGGCAAGGGTAGAGATGGGAACGCCAGCAATGCCGACTGTCTATGCTGCTAATGGTGGACTGGATATTGTGCAAGAAATTAGCGTGGAGAGCATTTGCGAGCGCACACGCTATCTAACCAATGATCTGATTGCACGCGCGCGTGAGCATGGCTGGACGGTACATGCGCCCCAAGAGCCAGAGTGCCGTAGTTCTATTGTAATGCTAGAGCTTGAGCACCCACAACAAATTGTGCAGGCGCTGGTGGAACGCAACATCATTGCCGATTATCGCCCTGGATTATTACGTATTTCACCGTACTTTTACAACACGATTGAAGAGAATGCGATTGTGATAGATGCAGTCGCGGAAATACTTGCCAAAAGAAAATAATAGAGCCTTTAGAGGAGAAAGAAACTATGGTGTGCCCAAATTGCCGCGCCGAATATGAAATAGAAGATATGTATTGTCGTCACTGTGGCGCGGACCTAGCTGTATCTTCGACAAGCCTTGTTGCGATTAAGCGAAATTTGCCTGCTGTGTTGAGTAATCCTATTATCCCTCGTGGTGTTGCCGCTGGTGTGGGGGCAATCGCGGTTGGTGTGGGATTTGAACTGCTGCGACGTAGCCTGCTGGCGCGTCTGGCAACCCCCAAAGGGACAGTTGAAACCGCACTGCCAGTTCTCAATGGTCTTAAAGACCTTTTATTGCCGCAGAACGATAAACCGTTGAAACCTACAAAAGGATTTGAGGTGCAAGAGATTGTCTATATGCGGCGTGTCATTCGTAGGTAAATCGCCTTCTAGTTTTTAGAGAAGAGTTGGGTATGGCGTTACTATTGCGTGAGAAACATGTTCGGACTTTGTTAAGTATGCGCGATACGATCGTTGTGCTAGAGGAAGCTTTCAATGCTTTAGCACAGGGAAATGCGGAAAATCAACCGCGCACGCGCATTGCCGTTGCTAATGGGGTATTGAATATGTTGGTAGCGGCGGCTCCGAATTTTGGGGTGCTGGGCTTCAAAAGCTACACGGCTTTTCGCGAAGGTATACGCTATGCTGTTTTTCTGTTTGACGTGCAAGATGGACAACTTCTGGCAATGGTAGAGGCTGAACGCTTGGGCGCAATGCGTACAGGCGGCACGAGTGCTCTCGCGACTAAGTTTCTTGCACGTCAAGATGCTACAACTGTTGGTTTGCTTGGGACGGGCAATCAAGCTGTTACTCAGCTCATGGGTGTCTGTGCAGTACGCCAGATTACGACTATCTACGTATTTAGTCGTCATCAACGTGAGCGTGAGATGTTTTCTCAGGAGATGCAGCGACTGTTAAATGTGCAGGTGATTCCGGTTGCCTCGGCGAGGCAGGCGGTTGAACCTGCTGATATTTTGATTACGGCAACCTCGTCGGCGGAGCCAGTGCTGCATGGCGAATGGCTGAAAGTGGGTTGTCATATCAATGCAATTGGTTCCAATTGGTCTCACCGTCGTGAACTAGATTTCTCAACCTTGCAGCGTAGTCACGTCATTGTAACCGACTCGCTAGAACAAGCGCAGGCGGAGGCGGGAGATTTTATTATTCCTGCCGATGAAGGGCTATTTGATTGGGAGCGTGTGCGTGATCTGGCTGATATTATCAGTGATCAGGGCGTAGGGAGAGAGTCGCCCCAGGATATCACGCTGTATAAGGGACTTGGAATTGCGTTAGAGGACATCGTGACGGCGGCTCACGTTTACTATCTCGCGCGCAAGCAGGGACTTGGCGAAGAGATAGACTTGCTGCGCTGAGCTGATAGGGCGTGTGTGAGAAGAATAGAGACAGAACCATTAGGTGAGAGTGCGGATATTTTATGTCAACACATCGGTCTATCCCTTGGAAGCGTGTTTTTACAATACGTACAGCAGGTCTATTTTTGCTGCTGACCTTCTTGTTTGCTGCTTGTGCTCCAAATACGGGGCTATTGGGTGGCGGAACGTGGCAAAGTACAAATTTTCAGCAGCATATACTTACATTTACCGTAGATACGAATAATCCTCAGCATCTTTATGCAGGCTCTGCAACGCAAGGCGTCTATGTCTCAATAGATGGTGGACAACACTGGACGCAAGAAAGTGCAGGTCTGCCAACGTTGGCGGCTATTCACGCGCTGTCTTTTGATATTCCTAATAAAAAACTGTATGCGGCAACATCGCAGGGCTTGTTTATCAGTACCAATGGCGCACAACAGTGGAGTGCCGCTAGCAGTTCACTGCCTGCCGATAGTTATACCGCATTGGCCTTTGACGTGAATGCTCCGCAGGTTGTCTATGTAGGAACGGCGCAGCATGGTGTATGGATGAGCCAGGATGACGGAACGCACTGGACACAGCAGCGTAATGGTTTGCCTTCAAACGCTGTGATTGAGAATCTGGCCCTCGATCCTATATCACATCTCCTCTGGGCAGCGACTTCGGTGGGAGTATATCGTGCTGATGCGCAAGGCTCAAACTGGCAGGCGGCAAACACAGGTCTGCCTGCTGGCCCAATTTTTACGGTTGTGCCCGCAGCCGCGAGCGGGGGGACAAAAGGCTTGCTGTATGCTGGTACAACGATAGGCGTCTATTTTTCGTCTGACAATGGTCTCCATTGGACTACCAACAATCAGGCTCTTACGGGAGCCGAAATTTTCACTTTGCTGCTTGATTTCCGTAGCAGTAATGTAACAACAATCTATGCGGGAACTTCAGTGGGCGCGTTTCGCAGCGATAATAGTGGCGTTGATTGGGCGGGTATCGCGACAGGTTTGCCGCGTGACGGTGCTGTGTATGCGTTAACGCTAGGAGCGACAGGGTACACGCAATTGTACGCAGCGGAGACTCAGGGCGTGTATGTTTTCCCTGGGAGTAGTGGCGGCTTTAATATTTCGCATTTACTGCCGCTGCTCGTTATTGTGTTGCTCTTTGTCGTGCTCTATCAGTTTACCATTGGCAGACGGAACAGGCAGCGCAAGCGTCAATCGACTACAAGCGTGACTGAGACGCCTGCGCAGAAGCCGTCATAACTATGCTGTCTGGCTCATCAAAAATTGCAGCATGCAGGCGATATTATGATCGTGTACACCTGTGTAGAAGGGATCCTCTTTAGGATCGGGCATACTGGCGATCACTTCCTGAAAAGGGTAATTGATGAGTGCTGCTCCATGTTTGATCTCTTCTTCAGTCGGTGTCTGCTGATGCAGAGCAAGCTGGCAATGCTGTTCAAGGTTGCGTAGATAGGCCAGATTTTGTTCCACCATTGTGACTGTTGTCGTGTTGCCATGTGAGCAGAGCACGCGTTGAGGGTGCAGGTTCAGAAAACGTTCAAGGGTATCGCGCATAGGGAGTACGCCATTTTTATCGCCAATAATGGGTATGGGGCGTTCTACTGCGTCGAAGGCGAGCAGAAGTTGCAGTTCAGGAATCCAGGCAGCGATATGATCAGCATGGTGACCGGGAGCGGGTAAGAGTTCGAGCGTCAGGTCACCACCATGCAGCGTTAAGCCTTGAGTGAAAGTAATTGTTGGTGGTGTCAGGACAACGTTCGGGAAGACTGTATATTGCTGCTGATATTCATGCAATTCGACTTGCGCTTCTGGTGAGTTCAGGCGTGTGAAACAGTGGCTATGCGCGATAATAGGGACGGTGGCCTGTCCATGCTGGCGAAAATAACAATTGCCCCAGGCATGGTCCCAGTCTGCGTGGCTGTTAATGACTAGAAGTTGCCGCCCTGGTAAGACATCGTGTAGTTGTTCTATAACAAAGGCCATGTCTTCAGGGCAGAGCAAGGTGTCCAACAGCGCAACGAAGCGATCAGTAATGACTGCATATGCATCGACCTCCATGCTTTCGCTCTCATCGGGAGGCGCAAAGAGGCAGCGAAAGACACGCACACGTGGGTCGCCACTATGCTCTGGAACACTCCATAGCGTGTTTTGTTGAGACATGTGATATACTCCTATTGTATTTTGACTAGTGATGCGCACCAATGTAGGCAACGACAAGATAGAGAAGATACAGTATCACGCAGACCAGGAGGAACGTCCCATAACAGGTCAGGCTCCAGGCGCGGCGCGTGTTAAGTGCTTGACGGAGTTGTTCTGCCATGTCGGGCGGGTCAAGTTCTATCGCGGGTTGAAGTTCGAGAATGCGAGGGATCATGGCGCGAAAATCGCGTGCATTGCTCATTCCTTCAGCCATAATAATCGTTGTGTCGTCGTCCAGGTCTGCCATTAACACGAGTTTGCTAGGATTGGGGTCACCCGGTGTCAGGATGAGCCGTTTGATGATCTCCAGTCGTATGCATAGCTCTTGATTGTCTTCTTGCCCTGTAACAACTATTTCCTGAGGATACAGGTGTATTTCCTTACCCATGCCAAAGCGTACGACGCTGAGTGGGGGCCTGCGAATAGATTCATCGTGATTGATATGTTGTTCCATGTGTTCTCTCTCATTAAAATAGATGATGCCATTCTGATTGTACAGCATCTCTTCTCTCTCGTCGAGGGTTATGATAATGATGAGATTAGCCACTTTAGGTTAAAAAAGAGGAAGAGACTTGACAGGTTGTATATAGAAACATTAAAATTTATGAAACAAGCAACTACTCAAAGTAAGGAATAGTATGGTACATGTCGGTCTGCTTGAAGATAATGCTCGCATTGCACGTTTAAGCGCAACCATGTTGCAATATACGGGCCATCAAGTAACAATTTATGAGCATCCATTAGAGTGCCTGCAGGCTCTATTACCGTTCAAAATACGGGATAAAGATATTGCACATACTGATGAGCTTATTGTGCCTGCGCATTTGCCGATTGACCTTTTGATTCTTGATCTCCATTTGCCCGATATTACTGGCATGGAGGTCATTCATTATTTGCTCTCCCATCCACGTACTCGCTATATGCCCCTTGTACTCTGCACTGCTGCCTCGCGTCAAGAAATCAGCCACGCAATGAACCTCGTTCCTCATGCAAGCTTTGTCGAAAAACCGTTTAAGCTGGAAACATTGACAACTGCCATTACAAAAGCATTAAATGCACCTGTCAAATAATGTCGCATGCTGAGGTCTCTCTGAAGGATAGAGGAGGATTCTATGTTTTTGCGCTCATTGCCGCTTTTGGAGACGAGCATTGCGTTGCGCTCTGGGCAACGTGATCTGATAGACTTGATTGATGAAACGTGCATGTATCTAGATGAAGCTGACATCTCTGTGCAGGCATTGCTCCCTGAGCCTACGCGCCGTGAACGTTTGTTACGAGAAGCGACTGCTTTAGCAGAACGCTATCCTGTTGCAGAGCAACGTCCCCCTCTTTATGGGGTATTGGTGGGGGTGAAAGATATTTTCGCAGTCGCTGGTTTTGCGACACACGCTGGTTCACACCTGCCTGCATCTCTATTTGCCGGTCCAGAAGCAGCATGTGTTACTGCATTGCGTAAAGCCGGTGCACTGGTATTGGGAAAAACAGTCACGACCGAGTTTGCTTACTTCGAGCCTGGACCAACGCGCAATCCCCACAAGCTCGCTCATACTCCTGGGGGTTCCAGTAGCGGTTCAGCGGCGGCGGTTGCTGCTGGCTTCTGTCCGTTGGCACTGGGCACGCAAACCATTGGTTCTACTATTCGCCCCGCGGCCTTTTGTGGGATTGTGGGCTGGAAACCAAGCTATGGCCGTATTGCCACTGAGGGTATCATTGCTTGCGCGGAGTCATTTGATACTGTTGGTCTATTTACGCAAGATGTGGCCGGATTATCTCTCGTTGCTCCTCTCCTGTGCCAAAACTGGCGTGACGTGACCAGCAGTCGCAGGCCTGTGCTAGCTGTACCGGAAGGTGCCTATCTTGCACAAACCTCTGATGAAGCACTACAAGCTTTTGAGCGGCAGGTCAGACAGTTACAAGCGGCTGGCTATGGTATTCGACGTGTAACTGCTTTGCAGGATATTGAGCAGATGAACGCTCGCCATACACGTCTCATGGCTGCTGAGATGGCTCGTGCTCATGCACTCTGGTTTGCCCAGTATGAACAGTTATATCGACCTCGCACTGCTGCTACTATTCGCGAGGGCCAGTCAGTGAGTGATGAAGAGTGCGAGTGCTTACGACATGAACGCGCCAATATGCGCGACGTGCTAGAGATGCTCATGCAATTGCACGAGATTGATGCCTGGATAGCGCCGGCGGCAGTGGGTGTAGCACCTCTGGGTATTGAGACAACTGGTAGCCCACTGATGAACCTGCCCTGGACATATGTTGGGATGCCCGCAATTACGCTTCCTGCTGGCTTTAGCGCGGCTGGTTTGCCTCTGGGGTTGCAACTTGTGGGTGCAGTCATGCAAGATGAGCAATTGCTCGTATGGGCGGAGGATATTGCAGCCATCTTCCGTTCTTGATGCTTCCTTTTAGAGAACGCTCACGGAGAATAAGAATGTGTTCGTCTGATTATGGGATGGGGTAAAAGACGAGTGAAAAAGAGAGGGGCGTTACTTTCGTGAAGCTGGTAGAGCTATTATTTACTGGGCAAAATAGTTGTCCAAAGGGACCGATGGGGCGCATTGTTGGCGAACGGATGGTGGTGCAACATGTACCTGAAACGCTGTGGACTATTGAGATGCTTGCTATCAAGCCAGGAGATATGCTACTAGAGATCGGTTTTGGGGCTGGTAAGGCGATTGAGCTTGCCGCTGCTCAAGTGACTGATGGGCAGGTCATGGGGCTTGATCTATCGGCAACAATGGTACGTGCCGCTAAGCGACGCAACGCACATGCCGTCAAGTCAGGGAAAGTCAAACTGATGCAGGGCGATGTGGCGGCCCTCCCTTTTGCCGATCAGCAGTTTGATAAGCTCTGGAGCATTCATACGCTCTATTTCTGGTGGAACTCTCTCGAAAGTGTGCGCGAAATGTATCGGGTACTTAAACCAGATGGTATGGCAATATTGACACTCTCGCCCGGTGAAACTGACTCTCAAGATAGAACGATTCCGCTGATTCTGCAAGAGCAGGTGATACCCAGAATGAGGCAGGTAGGTTTTAGGAGTGTGACGCTCGAACAGGGGCCAGCCTCGCGGCAATTTGCGACAGTCGCGGTTATAGGGAAAAAATAGTCGTATGATTGTTGGAGTGCAAGGAAGATATGATATAGATGCGAGATAGTCTTCCTTGCACTTGAACGTGTGCCAGAATTTATGCCTCTGGCGTCAGCGATTTGGTGTTTTGCAGAAGCGTATCGAGGGTTGCGCTACGCACGCGATAGCTCTGCCGTTTGCCGATATGTGGTAGGGTAACCGCCTCAAGTAGTCCCTGTGAGATCCAGCGGCGCACAGTAGTCGTATCCACGCGCAAGCGGCGTGCAACCTCGCCCACGGTCAATAATTCGTCAGAAGATGATTGTGTCATGAAAACCTCCTTTGTACTACGATAAGACAAGAAAAGAGCTTACCATACTAGTAAACGTAAAAAAATTTATTACTTGCATAGCCTCTCAAAGATTTTAACGAAAGAGAAAAGGAATTTGCTACATTTTTGAGAGAGATACTGAAAAAACTGCATGTAGCAAGCAGGAAAGACAGATGCAAAGAAGAGGGAAAAAAGCTAGTGATATAAATCTATGGTTATAGGGGCTTAACGGGTATGTTTGTCTCCAATGTTTTCTTTAATCAGTGCGTGCAAGAAACGCTGTTGTGCTGGTGATAACTCATTGAGTGTCAGATTGGATAACGCCGTGATAAAAGGAGGCGGAAGCGTGTCTCCGCTAGTGAACGTAGCGGCTAAACCTTGTTGTTTGTCTTTCCACTACCAAGCGTACAACCTTGTCCCTGAGGGAAGGTCAAGAGGTCACAGGCAAGAAATAGAGAGGTAATATGAGTAGCGAAAATACTCGTGAACAAGCTCATTCTGAATTAATAGAGAGTATGCCCAAGCCGCGCAAGAAAAGCCTTTTGTATGCTTTTACTTCTCTGCGCCATCGTAATTATCGTTTGTATTGGCTAGGTCAGCTCATCTCACAACCAGGGAGTTGGATGCAGAATATTGGGCTGGCCTGGCTGGTGCTGACCCTTACCCATAGTCCCTGGCAACTCGGCCTGATTGGCGCATTTCAGTCGTTGCCAATATTGCTCTTTTCGCTTTTTGGTGGCGTCTTTGCTGATCGTTTGCCGAAAAGACGTGTCTTATTTATAACTCAGGCAATAGCAACCGTTCAAGCTTTTCTCCTCTGGCTTCTGCTTGTGACTGGCACATTTCAACTCTGGCATCTGTATGCTCTGGCGGTATTGTTGGGGATTACAAATAGTTTGGGAAGGCCAACGAGTCGAGCCTTTATTCCCCAAATGGTTGGGCATGAGGACTTACCAAATGCAGTCGCCTTAAATTCTTCAATTTCGACCCTCGCGAATATTCTAGGGCCGAGTCTTGGGGGCGTTATTATCGCTACCAGCGGTGTTACCATGCTTTTTCTGCTCAACTCGCTCAGTTTTCTGCCAGTTCTGCTCGGTATCGCTCTGATGAAGCAGGATGCGTTGTACATGCAGGAGCCTCAGTTGGCGAAACCGCGACAGAACATCTGGCAAAGTTTGCGTGAGGGATTGGTATATTGCTGGAAGACGCCATCTGTATTATTAATCTTGCTCGTGGTAGGGCTGGTATTGCTCTTCGGCTCAAATTTTAATGTTGTGCTACCACTCTTTGCGACTGAGGTATTACATGGCGGCGCAACCGGCTTTGGTATCCTTTCGGCGGCTGTTGGGCTTGGTGCTTTGCTCGCGACAATATGGCAGGCCTGGAACAACAGCGCGTCAACGCTGCGGGGTGTACTGATTGCTATACTTGTCTATAGTCTGGCAGAGGTCGCATTTGCACTTTCACACAACTATTTGCTCTCCATTGTGCTTATTGCGGCTGTTGGTTTCCTGGAAATCACCTTTGCGGCTCAAGCTTTAACGATGTTGCAAATTATTACCCCGAACCATCTGAGCGGACGTGTGATGAGTGTGCAGGTTGTCTTTTTTGATGGCAGTCTCCCGTTAGGTTATATATTGATGGGCTGGCTATCGGGCCTTTACGGACCTGTCGATGCTCTACTGGTTGGTGCTTTGTTATGCTTGCTGGTAGTAGGAGCGGGATGGATAGGGCACAAATATGCGGAGAGGGATGGAACAGTATCGGCGCGCGTGTAGCGTCGAGCATGAAACCTTTACGCTCAAAGTGTGTCACAAGCGGCACGAAAAAGTGATGGGCTATACATATGATATGATATAGCTACCAGAGGATAAACACTCAGGGAAGATACGATACAACTGGTTTTTGCTGAAGAAAAGCATTTGCTGAACATAAAGAGAGAAGTGGGCATAGAAACGATGGTGAAGTTTGATCGCCAGGGATTAGTTCCCGCAGTGATTCAAGACGAGGCAACGAATGAGGTACTGATGGTTGCCTTTATGAATGAAGAAGCCTTGCAGCGGACACGCGAGACGGGCTATACGCATTTTTTCAGTCGTTCTCGTGGGACGATCTGGCATAAAGGGGAGCAGTCGGGCAATGTGCAGGAGGTGCGCGCCATCTATATCAATTGTGAAGAGAATAGTCTACTCATCCGTGTGGTGCAGCACGGCGGAGCGGCATGTCACGAGGGCTATCATAGTTGCTATTATCGCCGTCTGCTCCCAGATAACACATATGAGTATTGTGCGGAGCGCGTTTTTAATCCCGCCGATGTATACGGGCAGCATGCGACCATTCCCCAACCGCCAGAATTTCCTATAGCCGAAGAACGTATTCGAGCTGTTGCTGCGCAGGAGTTTGAAAAGAAAATGCGACAATTGTATGCTGTCTATCTCTATTTGCGCGATAACGATATGAGTGTACAGTCAAACACGTCGCGTCTCTTGCAGGAGAAGAGTCACGCTTACTTAACGGCGCGTCTGGCAGACGAGGTAGAGGAACTTGCAGGAGTGGAGCGGGGAGAGCATGTGCATAGTGGGAAGCAGGCTGATACAGTGCTTGAGGGGAGCCAGGTAGGATACTGGTTATTTTTAATTGCTGCTACACATTACCTGCACTATGAGGATATTCAACCACATCAGGCACTTCTTGATGGATATAGCGGGCAGGTAGATGAAGAGAAAGCGATAGAAATACGCCAGGAATGTTTGAGTTTAGTTGCAACGGGACAGCGTGAGCAACTTATACAGGGATTGCGTCAAGGTTTTATGCTGATCGGGTGGGCATGTGCGCAGGCAAATATTGACCCACAACGCCCAACAGAGTTTGATTTAGAGCAAATGAGGCGTAAAGGGTTAGTTCAGGAATAGAGCATTACACATAATTGACGTAGAAAAAGGATGGCCTGCTATGAAACCTGTGCGTGCTGTAATTTTTGACCTTGGCGGGACGCTGATAGATTGGCCCGATTGGGATGCTGATATTCTGCGTCGTTGGGGGCTCTCGTATGATTATCTGGTGTCAATATTGGCGCGGAAGGATTGGCCTGAGAAAGACGCCTATGTATGGGCCATGCGTGAGGCCGAGAAATATCACTGGCAGCAGGTTGCGGAGCGGCAAGCAAGTAGTACGCCAATCTCGGTACTGCGCGATGGTTTTCAGCGTCTCAAGCGCGATGTGAGCGAGCAAGAATTGTTGGTCGCGTTAGATGGATATGCGCGTGCGGTCGATGGATGGGCAATTGTTTTCCCTGACACGCGCTCAACATTATTAGAATTGCGCAAGCGTGGCTATCGGTTGGGATTACTTTCAAATACGTGGTGGGCGGCGGACTGGCATAATGCAGAGTTGGCAACGCATGGATTAGAAACGTTACTAGACGAGGTTGCCTATACATCTGATCTTCAGCACTCCAAGCCGCATCCTTCAGTTTTCTTGCATGTAGCAGAGCGTTTGGGCCACGATGCGGAAGAGTGTGTGATGGTTGGAGATAGGATGGTCGATGATATAGGTGGAGCACTGGGAGCTGGTATGCGTGCTGTGTGGCGGTGGAATGATTATCCCTGGCCGAAACCTGACTCTATCACACCAACCGCGATAGTTAAGTCGCTTGCTGAATTACTTCCTCTACTTGAACTATGGTCGTAGTGACCAATCAATAGGAAGCAAGCAGGGAAAAGCTCCACCGTGTCGTGTGGAGCTTTTCCCTGCTTGCTTCTCGCGCGCCTTATTCAGCACCAGTGGTCAAAGGTTTGAGCATCTCATCAAGTGTGTTCTTCTTGATGCGATATCCCTGTCGTTTGCCGATATGGGGCAACAGAACAGCCTCCAGTGCGCCGATCTTAATCCAGCGTCGTACCGTAGTGTCATCTACGCGCAATTGTTGTGCAACTTCACTGACTGTCAATAACTCATCTGCTGAATTGTTCATAGGAGTCTCCTCTTTCATGTAAAAATATACCTGTATATAATAATGTGGGCATTAAATGTTCCTTGCCCTTAACGGTGAAGGAATGATAGATGTTTTTTCTGTCCGTTCTATCATTAACTTCTCATAGACACATCATACAGCTTTAATCTGAACTGATTCTGTGATTAATCTGAGTTAAAACTGAGAATAGGCGTGAATGGTGTTTTTCATGGTGATATCTAGAATAAAATACAGAACACACGGAATTAGTAACATGGAGAGATGCGGTAAAATGGCATGAGACGGAAAAGATATTTGTTTGTTTTGTAATGACGCAGAAAAGCTTCTCAGGTGTGATTCAGGATAATCTCAGAATCAGTTCACGGAGCTATGGCACAATGAGATATGGAGAGTAAGCAAAAGAAATGATGAGTAAAATATTTATAAATGTTGTGACAGTTAGTAAATTGATAGGAGCGATGAGTGAAAGCGCATATTTTAGTGGTAGATGATGATCCGCGTATTACCGAGTTATTGCGCAGAGTTCTGGCATATGAGGGCTATAGCGTTGCTGTTGCTGTAAATGGCAGTGATGCATTAACACGCACCTTAGAGAAAACGCCGGATATGATCGTGTTGGATGTGATGTTACCAGGACTAGATGGTTTGGAGGTAGTACGGAGATTAAGAGTCGCAGGTGATCAGGTGCCCGTATTGATGTTAACGGCGCGTGATAGCATTGCAGATCGTGTGAATGGTTTAGATGCAGGTGCGGATGATTATCTCGTGAAGCCGTTTGCCCCTGAAGAGTTGGTTGCGCGTGTGAAAGCGATGTTGCGTAGAAACCAGGCAGAGCGTCATGAGGTTTTGCATTATGCAGACGTTGAACTGGATACGGGAACACGTGTTGCGCATCGGGGAACACGAGAGATAGAGTTATCACCAACCGAATATGAATTACTGGCGTTATTCTTGCATAGACCTCGTCAGGTACTCACACGCGATGTGATAATGGACCGCGTTTGGGGCATTGATTTTGAGGGTTCATCGAATGTGATGGAGGTATATGTTGGGTACTTGCGTACAAAATTGGAAGCTGGGGGAGAGGCGCGTTTGATTCATACTGTGCGTGGTATTGGTTATGTTTTTAAAGAGTAAGAAAATGTTGTTAAAAAGCGATAAAGAGAGATCACTGCGTCTACGAAAATTGGGATCATTGCGCTTACGGTTGGTGCTGTGGTACGGAGGGTTTCTCACGGTAATCCTGATTTTATTTGTGATACTGGTTTTGATTTTAGTCACAACTGCAATTGGACAGAGTGTTGATGATACGGTGAGATCAGAGTCGCGCCTGGCGCGGACAGAGGTGTATAAAGAGTTGCTGACGACGGCTCCTTACTGGCCTACCCATCTGTTGCTTCCCGCCGTCAATGAATATCGTAATCCAGGGGTATTTATCCAGGTGATGGATACGAACGGGACTGTGTTTTATCATTCGCCTTCATTGCTTATAGGTGGCAATGCTGTTGTTATGGCACGTAGTAATGCTTCTGTCTGGTATACAACGCGGGCCGATGGAGAGGCTGTCCGTGTAGAATCATCACCTATTTTTGCGCCTGTGCAGATCAGTGATGGCACGGTAAAAGTAGATCAGCAGGTGATCATTGGAACGGTGCTGGCAGCAAAATCCTTGAAAGATGTCAATAGCTTGTTGCTGGTGCTGCGTCTCTTATTGACTATCATCGGTGTGACGATGTTGGCTACTGCACTCTTGGGAGGATGGTCAATTGCAACAGGGGTGCTCAAGCCGCTGGCTGATATTGCCCATGTGGCACGCTCAATTGCGAGTCAGACAGCGCGTGGCACGCGAATTGGAGATTTGCGTCAGCGTGTAACAAGCTATAATGGGCGAGATGAAATGTCACAAGTGGTAGAAGCGTTTAACGAGATGTTAGAGAGCCTGGAAAAGGCGACGAATGTGCAACGGCGTTTTGTGGCGGATGCCTCACACGAGTTGCGTGTACCATTGACGACAGTGCAGGGCAATTTAGCATTTTTGCAGCGTCATAGTGACGAAGTGCAGTCAGAAGAGCGGAAGATGATGCTATCAGATGCTTATGAAGAGACATTGCGTCTCTCTCGTTTGGTAGAGGAGTTGTTGTTACTCGCGCGTGCTGATGCTAGTATAGACGAAAATGTATTGGCTCCGGCTGAGAATATAGTGGAAGCGGTAGCTGGAAAAGCGGTTGCAGTCGAACTAGATCATGCTGTGTTGCAGTTGGTGCGTCATTTGCGTGGGCGTATGCGTGTAGAAGGTTCTACATTAAGATTGGAAGTTGGGTATATTGAGCCGTTGCGCGTCTTTGGGAACGAAGAGAGTATTAGACGTGTGTTGTTGATCTTGCTGGATAATGCGATTAAGTATTCTTCTTTGAAAGAGACAGATGCACAAGAGCCGCCTCATATTACAGTTTCTCTAGAACGTGTAGAGCATGAGGCTGTTGTGCATGTGCGCGATACAGGTATTGGCATCAGTCAAGAGGATTTAGGGCACATTTTTGAGCGTTTTTATCGTGCTGATCGCGCTCGTCAGAGTCAGGGAACAGGCCTGGGGCTGTCAATAGCTGAGACAATTATGTCACGATTGGGTGGGCGTATTAGTGTTGAGAGCACCCTTGGCGAGGGAAGTACATTTAGCATCTGGCTTCCCCTGGTTGAATGAGCGAATGCAGGGATCTAGAAGGTGAAATTTCTCTGCCTATACCATTCATGCTCTAAAATAGCGTAGTGCAAGGTATCCCACCAGCGATTTTTCATCCATTCATCTTCGCGAAAGTGGCCTTCTTGCCGCATACCAATTTTCTGTAATACATGGGCAGAGGCAGTATTTTCTGCAACACATTTCGCCCAGATACGATGCAGATGGAGTTCATTAAAACCATAGGCAAGGAGAGCCTGCGCCGCCTCGGTTGCGTAGCCATTGTCCCAGAAGCGATGATCTAGTTCATAGCCAATATCTGCTTCCCTGGCGTGCGCCGCTTTCATGCGAATGCCACAGTTGCCGATGAGCTGTCCATTCGCTTTCAAGACAATTGCTAATTGAAATTTGCTACGTGGTTTCTCCTCACGCCAGAAGAGGAATGTGCGAACAAAATGGCGTACATCCTCTTCTGTGCGCTGCGCCCAGGGGTTGTAGCGCAGATAGAGCGGGTGCGTTTGATAGCCAAAAACGGCTTGCCAATCATTCTCTTCAAATTCGCGCAAAAAGAGGCGCGCTGTTGTGAGGAGCATACACGTATCTTCTTTCCTATCTTGTTGTTTTGAAATAGGCGTTGATTTTACTATCTATATTACGTCATCAGAATAGCAATATTTTCAAAATAGCCGTTTGGGTGTTGGTATTAGATGATTCGCTGCAAGGGCCAGATGAGAACCTCTTGAAAATGCGAGTAATGTAGTAGTGGTGCTGTATCTGGGAGGGCAATTGCGTGCCCTTCAGCCATTGTATTGCCGGTAATATCTACTTCTGCTGCCTGTAAGGGCCATTGCGGGTGGTGAATATCGCCACGATAGACATGTTGGCCGACGACAGTGTAGAGGGCGTAACGTTCTGTTAGCCAGTAAGGAAGCGTGCCGCGATCTGCGTAGGTTACTGGTGCGATGGGACGATAGTTGGCAACGAAAGCCGCACGAGGCGCATGGGCATGAGTGCGGTAACTTCTATAGCTGATGGTATCGCCTGTACGTTGACAGCGCATACGCGCGTTGAAATAGGGTAAATGGAAGAGGTTGCGTGCAAGAGCGACCGCGATGGGATTGCCTGCATCCAGGCTAAAGAAATAAACGCCGGGGATACCATTAATCGTGACGTAGGTGCGGACGTTTAGTTCTGGAAAATAGGACAATCCGCGTACGGAAGGAATGCCGCGTGGATGAACATCACTCATGCGAAAGGGAACGATGCCAACCCATGCCTGTTGCTCAAATGTATCAAGCGGTAGGATAGCGGGTATAAGATGGCGCAGTTTTTCAGGGGCGATGGGCCAGTGCGCGAATAATAGCTCATGCCACTGCTGCGACATAATCCAGGGACCTGTTGGCAGCGCGTGCTCACGATGTTGATGTTGTTGAAGTAGTGCGGTCGCGTTCATGGAGAGGTTTCCTTCTCTATTCTGGCAAGCAGCCTTCAGACAAGGTTGTACTGCTATGTCTATCATATCGTCTATAAGACGCAAAAAGCAAAAGAGACAGGTAGGACAACAACCCTACCTGTCTCTTTGAGAAAACCCATCCAGAGCTACATCTTGCCGAGAACGACCTCAACGCTGTAGCCTTCCAGCTTTTTCAAGGCTGTTGGGGCGATTGCTTCACGATAGATCTCGTCGAATGGTGGCGTATTCTCCTGACTGATGGAGACTAGCGCGTAATTAGCCAGCGTTTCTTCCTTGATTGACTCACCGTATTCAACAAGCATGCGTGCCAGTTCGACATCTTCTGTATACAAGGCCAGACCGATGTGATCTTCGATGTTGAGACCCGCTTTTTTACGCATATCCTGAATATAGTGTGTCAAGTCGCGGATGATGCCCTCTTGCCTGAGTTCGGGGGTGATCGTTGTCTCCAGGGCAACGATGTAGCCGTACTCCTCGGCGGTGACGAAGCCGGGACGTGCTGTCGCAATGACATCAACTTCGCTGGGAAGCAGTTCGACCTGTTTGCCATCAACGGCATCAATTGTCAAGACGAGTTTTCCTGTGTCGTTGAGTTGATGTGCTGCTACTTGTGAGTCATGTGCGTCGAATGATTTGAAGGCCACGAGGATTTTCTGGACCAGTGGACCATATTTCGGGCCCAGGACCTTGACCTGCGGTTTCAATATGTAGGAAAGCATATCGCTATCCCCACTCATCAATGTGAGTTCTTTGATGTTCAATTCTTCAAGGACCTGATCGCTGAGACGCACGATGGCCTCTTCCTCCGTCGTGCTAGGAACGCGCACATAGAGCGCGTGTAGTGGTTGGCGAACTTTGATCTGTGCTTTTTCGCGTGCGGCGCGGCCCAGGCCAACTATTCGCATTACAAGATGTGTATCGTTTGTGAGTTGTTCATCGATCAACTCGTCGTGTGCCAGCGGCCAATCGCATAGGTGAACGCTGAGTGGGGCCTGTGGGTTCACGTTACGTACCAGGTTCTGGTAAAGTTCCTCGGTAACGAATGGCATGAACGGCGCGAGCAGCGTGATAAGTGTTGTCAGGCATTCGTATAGAGTGAGATAGGTAGAAACCTTATCTTGCTCCATGCCAGAAGCCCAGATACGCTCACGGCTACGGCGCAGATACCAGTTGGAAAGGTCGTCCAGGAACGTTTGCATTGTCTCAGACGGCTTGACGGTATCATATTGTTCCAGGCCCTCAGTGACAGCGCGGATGGTGAGCTGAAGTTCTGAGAGGATCCAGCGGTCCAATTCACTGCGCTGTGCGACGGGTACCTGATGCTGTGTTGGGTCGAACAGGTCAATGTTGGCATAGGTGACAAAGAACCAGTAGACATTCCAGATTTTGTCTAGCGTGCGGCGCACCAACATCCATTTCTCGCTCAGGCGAACGGGCATGCCAGATTGAGCGGCTTTTTCCATATCTCCTTCGCTGGGGATACGTGGGAAGTTGAGATTTTGTTCTGGGGCGTGATTGGTGTAGAGCCAGCGCATGGTATCGGAACCGACACGGTCGGCTGCGTCATCAAAGACAACCAGATTGCCCTTCGATTTATGCATAGGCGTCCCGTCCTCGCCCATTAACGTTGCAAAACCGAGCAAGGTCTTAAATGGATTGGTATTCTCCATAACGGTACTCATAACCAGCATCGAGTAGAACCAGTTTCTAAATTGGCCTGGGAACGACTCGGTTACGAAATCCGCTGGGAACCATTGCTCCCAGTAAGGGCGATTGGTGCGATAGTGCAGGGTTGAGTAGGGAACGATGCCAGCATCCAGCCAGGGGTTGCCCACGTCTTTGATGCGTGAAACAACCTCACCGCACTTCGTACATTGTACTTTGACGGCATCTATCCAGGGACGATGGGGTGTATGGCCATCGAAACTTTCCCAACCAGCGACGGCACGCTCCTTGAGTTCCTCTTTACTGCCGATAATTTCGAATGTGCCGCATTTGGGACAATCAAAGATCGGTAGAGCCAGTCCCCAGTAGCGTTTCTTCGAGATCATCCAGTCGTCCATGTTGGTGAGCCAGTCTAATTCGCGTTCCAGGCCAAAGGCTGGGATCCATTTGATGCGGCGCACCACCTCCATGATTTCGTAGCGCAGGGTTGCCATCGAGATGAACCACTCGTCAACCAGACGGAAGATCAGCTCGGTCTTACAACGCCAGCAGGTTGGGTAGCGGTGCTTATAGTTCTGCGGACGATAGAGCAAGCCTTTTTTTGTCAGGTTTTCAGCGACCTGTGGTCCGACCTGCGATGCTTGCTGTCCCGTAAGCCAGTCATAGCCTTCCAGATAGACACCGAACTCGTCAACAGGAGCAACGACGGAGAGATTGAACTCTTTTGAGAGGCCAAAGTCTTCGCGACCGCAGCCAGGAGCGATATGCACGATACCTGTACCTTCGCTCGCGCTGACCTCTTTCCAGGGCACGACGGTATGCACGACGCCTTGCTCGGCGGGTAACTCGTCAAAGGGACCGCGATAGCTCCAACCGACCATATCGCAGCCTTTGAGCGTCTCGACGACGTGATAGTCACCTTTGTCGCGTCCCTTAAGAGCTTTGAGAACGGGCAAGAGGGCCTCGGCAAGGTAGTAGAACTCGCCATCCTGCTCAACCTTGACATAGGGCAGGTCGGGATGGACGGCGGCGGCAACGTTGGCGGCCAGCGTCCAGGGCGTGGTTGTCCAGGCCAACAGATATTCATTTGGGCGATCTGCCAGTGGGAAACGCACGTACAGGCTCAAGTGTGTCGTCTCTTTGTAACCTTCAGACTCCATCTCCATGTTCGAGATGCCTGTTGCGCAGCGTGGGCACCAGGGCATGACGTCGCGCCCTTTATAGATCAGGCCGCGCTCCTGGCATTTCTTGAGAAAGGACCAGATCGTGTAGTTGTTCTCGTCAGACATCGTAAAGTAGTCATTGCCCCAGTCCATCCAATAGCCGAGGCGGATGGACTGCTCGCTCTGACGACGCGAATAGGTATAGACCCGCTCTTTACAGCGTTCAACAAATTCAGCGATGCCATAGGCCTCGATGTCACGTTTGGTTTGTAGGCCAAGTTCTTGTTCAACGTTGACTTCGACCCATAAGCCTTGACAATCAAAGCCATTCTGGTAGCGTTGCTTATAGCCTTGCATGGTGCGATATCGCTGGTACAGGTCTTTGTAGGTACGACCCCAGGCATGATGCACTCCCATCGGGTTATTGGCGGTGATGGGGCCATCAAGGAACGAATACTGTTTTTTGCTGTGCTCATTGCGTTTCAGATATCGCTGACGTACATTGTGAGTGTCCCACCACTGTTGGATTGTTCGTTCTAAGGCCGGATAATCCACTCTATCAGCGGATATTACCGGACGGAACACGCTTGATCGAACTGACACTGCAACCTCCTCTGCGTCCATTGTGTGGCTACCACTCGTGGTAGCTATATAGCGTTACGGGTTTGATCAAAACTGGCATAAAGGTAAAAGGGACAAGACTACTGCTGATTGAGAAGCATGATCTCCAGGCGTTTGTTAATGCGCCCTTTATTCTCGGTTTTCGTGATTTTAATGCCACCGACCTCTTTTGTATGGTTGACATGGGTCCCGCCATCGGCTTGTAGATCAAGGCCAACGATTTCGACGATGCGAACCTCCTCAATATTGGGTGGCAGAAGGTTGATCTTCGTGCGCACGAGGTCTGGTATCGCAAAGGCTTTTTCACGAGGCAGATTATAGACGCGAATGGGATAGTCAGCCTCAACTGCCTCATTGATTTTCTGTTCGATGTAGGCAATCCGTTCTTTATCCAGATTTTCCATCGAGAAGTCCATGCGTGCGCGGTCGGGGTACATCTGTCCGCCTGTCACTTGAACACCAAACTCGCGCCAGATAGTGCCGCATAAAATATGCAGGGCGGTATGAGTGCGCATCATCTGGTAACGGAAATCCCAGTCGATGGTTCCCACGACTTCTGTGCCGAGGGTAGGTGGCGTACAATCTAATGTGTGCCATACGACATCATTGCGCTTATTCATCGCGATGACATTGGCCTGAACCCGTTGGTTATCCCAGGAAATAATGCCGTGATCCGCCATTTGTCCGCCGCCGCCTGGGTAGAAAACGGTAGCATCGAGGGCTACCTCGTCTCCTTCAACGGCAACAATTTTCGCTGTGCATTCGTAAGTAAAGCTATTTTCATGGTAGAGTAGCTTAGTCCTCATTGTCGTGGCTCCTCTGTAAAAGTATTTTATTGGTCACAAAAAAACCCCTCGCCCTATATAGGGACGAGAGGAACTCCCGTGGTACCACCCTCATTGTTTCATGCTCATATGAGATGCCACACTCAATCACGCCTGACCTGCTCTTGTTGTGTCTTAAACAAAGCACCAAGAGGAGAACTGACGTGCCCTTCGGATAACGGGAAGGAACCGACCAGGCCTACTAAAATGTTCGGCTGGTTGCTCAGGAGTGATGTTCGGCTCAAGCTATGGGTTTGGTTTCACCCAATCCAAACTCTCTGTACCATGTTGCTATGGGCGTACTGGCTCCATCTTTGCGTCTCTACGTATATAGGGGTGAGTGGACAAGTGTGCTTTTGTGATACCTGTCTCTCTAATAGCTCACCTCTGTTGTGATGTTTCTATGATACCATAGAGAGCGGAACAAAACAATAGTCCGTAGTTGCTTCTAACTGTGTCCATTCTTATCGCCAACGTTGGTGATAGCCCGAAGCGGCATGTGTTCTTGTGCATTCTTGACGGATGATCTATGAATAGGGATACTAGTGGAGGGAACTTTTAGAGGTGGGTGCGTGTTTCTTGTGTTGGAGAGAATAACTTAACCATCATTTTCTCTAAAAGGGAAGAGACTCTTAGAAAGCTGTTTCTAGCATAGCGTACGTATTGATGCTATGAAAGCTACTAAACATCGGTTAAAAAGTACTATACTATATAAAGAACTCCTGGTTTGTCTGTCAGTGGTAAGTGAATGAGCAATGCCGACAGCAAACTGGAATGTGCTATAAAAGGAATTTCTATGAACGATCTGGACACATTTTATGGGCCAAATGCAGGATACGTTCTAGACCTGTATGAACGATATAAGCAGAACCCTGCAGCGGTGGATGATGCTACGCGCGCTATTTTTGCGACGTGGTCACCGGAGTTACCCATTGAACACGTGAGCAATGGCAGAGGAAATGGATCTACGGCGGTATCTACTGCACGCCCTGCAGAAGCAGCAGCGATGGACGTGCGCCGTATCGTGGCAGCCTCAGCATTTGCCCATGCATTGCGCGAACGAGGTCATCTCGGTGCGCATCTTGATCCATTGGGCAGTGAGCCACTAGGCGATCCAGCCTTGCTGCCGGAGACGCATGGTTTGCGCGAGTCTGATCTCGCTCTACTTCCGCCTACAATTGTTGGCGGTCATGCCGCTGAGGGAGCCAGCAATGCTCTGGAAGCGATTAATGCCCTGCGTGCCATGTATTCAGGCACGATTAGCTATGAGTTTGATCAGGTGAAACGCTCTGAAGAGCGACTCTGGCTACGTGATGCCGTTGGTTTACAGTTGTATATGCAGACGCCTGGAGCGGCAGATGCGCGTAAGCTCTTGAAGCGTCTTACGCAAGTTGAGGCGTTTGAACGTTATCTACATCAAACATTTGTGGGGCAGAAACGTTTTTCGATAGAAGGCACAGATATGTTAGTGCCGATGCTTGACGAGATCATCAGCGGTGCAATGGACTCTGAGACGCGCGAGGTGATTGTCGGTATGGCACATCGAGGACGTTTGAACGTATTGACACATGTATTGGGTAAACCATATGCAGCAATTTTGAGCGAATTTGCGCACGCTAAACACGAGGAAGGTTCGCCGCTGACGGAGAATTTTGGCTTGGGTTGGACGGGTGATGTCAAATATCACTTAGGTGCGGAGTATTTGCTTGGAGCGGGGGCAGATGTTGCCTTGAAGGTTGTCCTGGCTCCTAATCCCAGTCATCTTGAGTTTGTCAATCCTGTGATTGAGGGTATGGCACGTGCTGCGCAAGAGATTACGTCCGTTGCAGGTACACCGTTACAGGATGTAGATCATACGCTACCGATTCTCATTCATGGCGATTCAGCCTTTCCGGGAGAGGGAGTCGTCGCTGAGACATTAAATCTGTGGCACTTACGCGCTTATTGGGTTGGCGGAACCATTCATATTATTGCAAACAATCAGCTAGGATTTACAACCGACCCGGAGGATGGGCGTTCGACGCACTTTGCTAGTGATCTTGCGAAGGGCTTTGAGATTCCGATTATTCATGTCAACGCTGATGATCCACTAGCGTGTCTGACTGCTGTCAGGATGGCTTTTGCGTATCGTGATACTTTCCACAAAGATATATTGATTGATCTCGTTGGCTATCGTCGTTGGGGACATAACGAAGGCGATGAGCCAACATTTACGCAGCCGCAGATGTACGAGGTCATTCGTTCGCATCCAACTGTGCGTGAACTCTATGCGCGTCAGCTTGAGCAGCAAGGACTCATTACTCGTGAAGATGCCGAGCAAATGATGCGTGATGCGCTCGCCGTGCTAGAACAGGCCAAGCACGAGGCTGATAACCATCCACAATTTCCCGAGCTTGAGGTTTCAAGTACGCCGGGTGGTTCGTACGATAGCGAAGAGATGCCGTCACCTGTCGGCGCGGAGCAATTGATAGCCTGGAACCAAGAGCTACTGACCTGGCCGAAAGGGTTTACTATCCAGCCAAAGCTCGCGCGCACATTACAACGACGCGCAAGCGCGCTTGGTCCTGAGGGGGGCATTGATTGGGGGCAGGCTGAGTCGCTCGCATTTGCGTCATTACTGACGACGGGCACGCCTATTCGTCTGGTGGGGCAAGATTCCGAACGTGGAACATTTAGCCATCGACATGCGGTACTGCATAGTGTGGATGGGGAGCGATATATCCCACTCCAACATCTCACTCAAGCACAGGCGGCTTTCTCGATCTATAACAGTGCATTGAGCGAGGCGGGGGCACTTGGTTTTGAATACGGCTATAGCGTGCGCCGTCCTGAGTCGCTTGTTTTGTGGGAGGCCCAATTTGGTGATTTTGCCAATAGTGCGCAGGTTATTATTGATCAGTTCATTGCCTCGGCGCGTGCGAAATGGCTACAAAAATCATCGCTGGTTCTGTTGTTGCCGCATGGCTATGAGGGACAGGGGCCGGAACACTCAAGTGCGCGTCTAGAACGTTATCTCCAACTATCGGCTGAAGAGAATTGGCGTGTTGCCAACTGTTCGACGGCGGCGCAATACTACCATCTCCTGCGTTTACAGGCTTTTTATCTGCAACGCTATCCGCGTCCGCTGGTAGTGATGACACCAAAAAGTTTGTTGCGTCATCCCCAGTCGGCATCCCGCTTACAGGACTTAGCGGAGGGGTCATTCCAGCCTGTGCTGGATGATGCGAGAGCAAATAAGAATGCGCGGCGCGTAAAACGTATTATTCTTTGTACCGGCAAAATTGCCATAGACCTGTTGACGCATGAGCTGCGTGCTACCAGTGAGGAAGTGGCAATTATACGTGTAGAGTTGCTTTATCCTTTCCCCGTGGATGTCTTACAGCAGGTTATACAACACTATCCCAATGCACAAGAGATTGTATGGGTGCAGGAGGAACCACGTAATATGGGGGCGTGGAACTATGTTGCGCCGCATGTTGCTCTGCTAGCAGGTGCGCGTTTGATGGATGTCATTTCGCGTCCAGAACGTTCAAGTCCCGCGACAGGTTTTTGGGATTTGTATATGGCAGAACAAGAACAGATTATGCAGGAGGCGATGAGTCTTACTGTCAGTCAGCGTGGAGGAAATCATGTCCGTTGAAATTCGCGTCCCAACATTGGGGGAATCTATAATAGACGCAACCGTTGCGAACTGGCTCAAACGGGAGGGCGATGCTGTAAAGCAAGGGGACGCTCTGGTTGAGCTAGAAACAGATAAAGTGAATGTGGAAGTAACGGCAGAGCAGAATGGAGTTTTGCAGCGTGTACTGAAGCAGGTTGGCGACGTTGTCGGCGTGGGAGAGGTACTGGGACTCATTGGTGAAGGGGCAGTGGAAGCTGCTAATGGGGCAAGTTTTAGCAGTAAAGCCACATCTTCTGTATCAGCGCAGCAGGAGAAGCCAGCTGTGTCACAAGCCGGGGTAGCAAGTGCTGCTGATATGCAGCGTTCAGCCTCGCCATTGGCGCGCCGTATTGCTGCTGAAAATAAAGTTGACTTGGCGCAGGTCAAAGGAAGTAGCCCACATGGGCGTGTGACAAAAGAGGATGTCATCTCTTATATCGAACAAGCCCGTCAGCAACCGACCGCTGTTGCTCCTGCGCCGCCAGCTGTTGTCCATTCGCAACCCACACCTGTACCGCAGGCAGTAAGTACGCCCAGTCAGGCAATGCCTGTTGTCACTGGTGATCGGCGTGAGGAGCGCGTGCGTATGTCACGACGGCGGCAGACTATCGCGCAACGGTTGGTGGAGGCGCAGCACACAGCGGCAATGCTAACCACTTTTAACGAGATTGATATGACAGCGGTGATGGATATTCGTGCTCGTCGCAAGGATGCGTTTAAGGAGCGGCATAATGTCTCACTCGGCTTCATGTCGTTTTTTACTAAAGCGGTAGTTGGAGCGTTAAAAGCATATCCGCGCCTGAATGCGGAGATTCAGGGCAATGAAATGCTTATTAAGCATTATTACGACATTGGTATTGCGGTAGGTGCTGATGAGGGATTAGTTGTGCCTGTTGTGCGTGATGCGGACCGTAAGAGTTTTGCGGAGATTGAGCGCGAGATTGCTGATCTGGCAAAACGTGCCAGAAGCAATGCGCTAACGCTGCCAGAGCTACAAGGTGGGACCTTCACGATCACGAATGGTGGCATCTTTGGTTCGTTGCTCTCAACGCCCATTTTGAATGGTCCCCAGGTGGGTATCCTTGGCATGCATAAGATTGAGCAGAGGCCAATAGCCTTAAATGGACAGGTGGTCATTCGTCCAATGATGTACCTTGCGCTGTCATATGACCATCGAATCGTAGATGGGAGTGAGGCAGTACGTTTTTTGGTCAAGGTGAAGGAATTGCTAGAAGACCCTGAGACGCTCTTGCTCGAAGGGTAAGAAATGGGTTTGGTTTTCTCTCGACAGTATGCGTTAATCTCTGTATAATCAGGGAAATAAAATGTCTGGTAAATTTTTGTAGATGGCTGTTTTTGTCTAGAGGAAGCCGTGAATTAGCAAAATATCCTGTGGGAAATGTGGGGAACTGGCAGTGTTTCTTGTATAATAGTGAGACGAGAAGCACTGCTTATGAATGATGGACGCATATGGCAGGAGTAAAGGGAGTTGTCACGAGTATGGAAGGAAATCTCTATCCTCGCCAGGCGGGTAAAGGCGATGATTTGAATACGCTGATTGGCAAGTCGCTAGGGCACTTTCGCGTCGTGGAGCGTATCGGCGCGGGGGGCATGGCGACTGTTTTCAAAGCGTATCAGCCCAATCTTGATCGCTATGTGGCAATTAAGGTACTACCCGCGTATCATGCCCGCGACCCCGTCTTCGTGAAGCGTTTTGAGCAGGAGGCGCGGTCAGTTGCGAAACTAGCTCATCCAAACATTGTGCAGATTCATGATTTTGGAGAGCAAGACAATATCACCTATATCGTGATGGAATACGTTGATGGCGGGACACTTAAAGACCGTTTGAAAAGCGCATTATTGGTTGCTGATGCAGTCGATTATGTTATTCAGGCGGCCGAGGGTTTGGCGTGTGCGCATCGCAACGGCATCATTCATCGCGACGTGAAACCTGCCAATATGCTGGTACGTAAAGATGGGCATTTGTTGCTTTCAGACTTCGGCATTGCGAAAATCTTAGAAGGTACAACGAATCTGACCCGTGTGGGCACGGGCATTGGCACGCCTCAGTATATGTCGCCTGAACAAGGAACGGGGGTAGCGGTAGATCGGCGTAGCGATATTTATTCGCTCGGCATTGTGTTGTTTCATTGCTTGACTGGCCGTGTTCCATTTACAGCGGATAATCCGCTATCAATCACGATGAAGCATATGCAGGATCCTCTGCCAGTAGAGATGCTAACGAACATTCAGGTTCCTGCCCCCATTGTGCATGTGATATTGCAAATGACGGCGAAACAAGCCTATGAGCGATATCAGTCGATGGAAGAGCTTGTTGAGGCATTGACTAGCGCGATGGCGATTTCAAACATTTCGTTACCTCGTTCTGGGCGACTGGGGTTGTATTTTTCGCCACAAGCTGGGGCGGGAGCCGATATGCGCCACCAGTCAGCCCCCTTGCCAGGATCGAATGCGCTTCCAGCGCCGGGGAATACGCCGAGCAATTCAGGTATCGCGGGCGTGCCAGCATTTCCTGGAAGTAGTCCAAGTAACTCAGGCATCGCGGGTGTGCCGCCACTTGGTGGAAATGTAGGTGCTGGCGGCGTCATGATTACCTGTTTCCGCTGTGGTGCGCAAAATCCCAGTTCGCGTCTCTACTGCACGACTTGTGGTGATGATTTATCAAATAAACGGGCGGCGGTAGATCGATATGTTGCTCCAAATGGGTTGCCAATTCTTGCGCGTCTCTCTATACAGAATGGGCCATTAGCTGGACGTTCATATCGTTTCCATCAAGATGTGACAACGATTGGGCGTACAAATGGCAATGATTTCGTCATTTCGGGACGAACTGTGTCACGCAGGCATGCCCGTCTCTGGTTCGATAATGGACGTTGGTATCTTGAAGACTTGCAGAGTGCCAATGGAACGTTTGTTAACGGGAACCGTATCTATCAAGTAGTGATGTTAAATGATGGTGATGTCATCAATTTTGGTGATGAAGCCGTGACCTTTAGTGTAACGTATGGTGCGTAACTTAGGAAGGTTTGTGGTGATGAGTTCTATCAATCCAGTTGTTCAGGTGGCGCAGCAGATGCTGCTTGGTGGAGCTGTGAAACAGAATCACGCGCTGGAGCACGCGACGATTGTACTGTTGGCAAAGAAATTTCCTGAAGTGCGTCTCTCTGGCATTTCGTTTGCGGCCGGATTCTTTGTTTTTGGTGATGTGCCGACTGAGGCCGTGCTCCCAACAGCACAAGAGGCATTGGAGTTGTTGCGTACTACACAGCCAGAGTTGGCAGTCAATGAACGCTGTGGAACTAATCTAGCGGTAGCTGGAATGTTGACCGGACTTTCCGCGATGGCGGTTGCAAAAATGCGTCGCCCTTACAGTACCGCTAATAATGTGATTTTGGCTTCAACCGCCGCTCTTGTTCTTGCGCGTCCCCTCGGCTTAATGGTACAACGGTATATTACAACACAGACGCCTAATGCGTCGATGCAGATTCTTGGCGTCAAACCGTTAACTGTTTTCAATGCCCCCGCACATTTTGTCAACACTGATAATCCAGATGCGGCTGGACTGTTTTCATAGGAGGAGAAATTAGTGATGGAGCAGGAGCGAGGTCGCTTTCTTGTCGAGACGGAGTGGCTGGCGGAGCATCTACACGATGACAACATCCGTCTGGTCGATCTGCGTGGCTATGTACGGACTGTCATGCGCGCTGGCGTGCAGGATGCCGAGTATGTAGGGGCACGAGATGAGTATGAGCAAGGGCATATTCCTGGGGCAATTTATGTTGATTGGAGCCAGGATATCGTGGACCCTGACGATGATGTAGAGGCACAGATCGCGCCACCCGCACGTTTTGCAGAACTCATGGGGCGATTGGGTATCGGTGACCAACATTTAGTTGTTGCCTATGATGCTCATCCAGCATCACAGTTTGCAACACGGTTCTGGTGGGCATTATACTACTATGGACATCAGCAAGTTGTTGTGTTAAATGGTGGTCTTCCTAAATGGTTGCGCGAAGACCGCCCCATGACTACTGCCATCCCGACCTATGATCCTGCGACCTTCACACCTGTAACCCATCCTGAATTGCGCGCAACGGCCCAAGATGTATTGCATGCTATCAATCAGGATGGAACATTGCTGCTTGACGCCCGTGATCGTGGACAGTATACGGGCGAGGTTGTACGTGGGCAAGGTCGCGCGGGACATATTCCGGGCGCGTTGAACATTCCCCGCGAGGAACTTATTGATCCACAGACAGGGATGTTTCGCAGTAATGAGGAACTTACGACTATTTTCTCGCAAGCTGGTGTCGCTCCCGATCAGTACGTGGTCGCCTATTGTAATGGTGGCGTGGCCGCGACAACCGTTTTGTTTAGTCTGGCAATGCTGGGCTATCCGCGCCTGACAAATTATGATGGTTCCTGGAACGAGTGGGGCAAGCGCGCAGATCTCCCAACAGAAATATAATGGTGGAAGTGAGCCATGCAGGAATTTGAAGATACGGCTGGAATGGATGAGCAAGATGAACTATTCGACTTGGATGCGATCATGCACGATTTTGGCATCGTGGAATGGAAGAATCTAGGACCGGCAGAAGACACGCATGCGGGAAATTTGCGCCTGTTGGTAGAGGTGCAAGGGCAACGTTATATTTTGATGGAGCGACAAGAGGGCTTAGCGGGAGAGAGTCTTCGTCATCGCTACGATTTTCGGCAGTATCTTCAGCAGCAAGGTATCCCTATTCCCTCTTTGTGGGTGACGCCGCAAGGTGAGCCAGCAGTCGCGCTCGGTGAGGACTACTGTGAGTTACAGCAGTGGCCCGATGGCGAAATGTTTAGTAATGCTGATGGGCATCTCTTAACCCGTATTGAGCAGGCTGGTACGATGCTAGGCCGTATACATCGGCTCTCAGAACGGTATGCTGGTGAGCAGCATCATTGGCCCTCTGAGGTGCATATGGGATCAATGGTGCAAGGGTGGCTTAATTTCGCGCGTGCCAGAGCAGAGCAGAGCGAGCTATCTGCCATAGAGACGGCTCTGTTGAATTGGGTTGAGCAGTGGGAAGCGGTTCTCCCGGCCGCAATGATGGCGATTGGGTCAGCGCGTAACCTTCCCGAATGGCATATTCATGGTGATTATCACGCGCATAACTTGCGTTTTGGTCCAGCGGGGATTGTCGCTGTCACGGGTTGGGAGGCATCGCGTTGGGAGAAACGCCTTTTTGAAGTTGCTGCTGCCCTTTTTTCTTTCAGCGCGTTGCAATGGGAAGCCAATCGCGGCCAAACGCGCCCTCTGACAAAACGTGGCCTGGAACCTGAAAAAGCCAGCCACTTCTTAGCCTCTTATCGTGAGCTTTGTCCTCCCGTTGCAGGGGAGGCTATACATCTTGTAGATGCTCTGATGCTTGTCGCACCGATCACAATCATCAATGGCCCTTTAGAAGCCCTGTTCTTTGCTGAACAAGAACTAGAAACAGATCTGGTGGATGATCTGATGGAGCGGTTGGCTTGGGCTACATCCCTACCCGCGTGGTTAGGACGTGTACGTCCTATGCTCGCCGAAATGTGGTCTTAACGTTATCTGGCACTATGATCGTAATAGTATTGATGGGTGAATTGTATTGATAGCGATGGGCGGCGAGACGGGATGCTTGCCGTCTAGCAGTAAAGCAGAAGGAGAGCATGGGATGAATCACGAGCAGAACCCCGTAGAGCGAATGCGGGCGATTACGATCTCCCGTGAATATGGAAGCGGTGGTGGAGAGATAGCACGTCGCCTTGCTACTCAACTAGGATGGCGGTTGATAGATCATGAGGTAGTGGTGCGTGTCGCCCATGATCTAGAGATCAGCGTTGAAGAGGCTCAGGCATATGATGAGCGTGTGGAAAGTCTTGCGACGCGCATTCTTGCCAGTATGCAGATGGTGGCACCCATTGGCTATGCTGGTGTAGTTCCCCCAATGCTTGCAGACTCTTCTGTATATCATAATGCGCTGCGCAATGTCGTGCTGGCGGCAGTCAATACTGGGCATGTCGTGATTGTTGGTCGTGGCGCACAAGTTGTGCTGGCCGGATATAAAGACGTGTTGCATGCGCGAATTGTAGCCCCACTTGAGAGACGTATTCCTTATGTAATGCGACGTGAGGGTTTTGATCAAAACACGGCACGTTCACGTATACAGGTCAAGGACCACGATAGAATACGCTATTTGCAGGAGGAATATCACCGCCGCCCTGATGATCCCACGTTATACGATATTGTGGTGAATACAGGCATTATTGATCTTGACAGTGCGGTTGATCTGATTGAACTTGCTCTGCAACGCAAGGCGGCACGTTTCAGTCTGCCTGAGGAGGAGTTAGGTCCAGTGGCAGGTTTGGCGCGCTATCCTGGGCAGGCAGGAGATATTCGTCCACCACAGTAAGTAGACCCACGTAGAGAGCGATTGATGAAATGCAGCAGGATGCTGTTCATCAATCGCGCTCTCTCTCTTTATTCTTGATATCCCCTTTGTCTCTTTTCCCGCATGATGTGCTGCCTGCTCAGTGACTCCTTCTCTGTAATAGAACATGCTGGCTATGATGTTTGTCTCAATGTGTGCTATTGTGTCTTGTGTGCAGCACACAAATTGGCATATTTCTTGCGGTGAACATCAGTGTAGCAAACTGTGTAGGTGCCAGGCTACCAGCTTTTCCAATTTCCAAGCTTATACTACGCTTCTCTCTACAGAATAAGAGAAGAGAAGGAGGTTACAACACGTAGGTAGCACGTACTGTTGTCTGTAATGAACTACTTGCGTATGGTGTGTATCTATGCCATCGATGCTTTGTGCCCCGTTGTGCATGCTGGTAATGTGAACCTGAAGTCAACCGTATGACCATGTTAGTTGCTATCGAGGGAGATATAACATGCAAGGTGCGTTTGCGCGCGAGGGAAACGTGCGCTTAAAAGGCCGCGCGATCATCGTTCGATCTGCGCAGATACTCAATATCGCAGTTGTTGCGATCCTACTTCTAGCTGCATTTGTACAGCAGGCCTATGCTGCTGGCACGGCTCCTAATGGGCCGGGAGCAGCATCCGTCTGGACGCCATCCAACAACACGCTTCTAGGTACGGCCGCCAATGCTAGTAGTGATGTCTGGTTTACGGGATATAATGGCATCGTGGGCGAGGTGTTTTATCCTACTGCGGACACCCCCAATACGACTGACCTGCAATTTATGATTGGCGATAGTAACCATACCTGGGTTGATGAAGAGAAGGCCGCGACCAGTTCAACTGTTCATTTGTATGACCCGCATTCATTGGCCTGGACGGCCACGAATACCGCGAACAACGGAAAATATCGCATCACAAAGGTGATTTATACAGATCCGAATCGCAATTCCTTGATTCAGCAAGTCACCTTTACCGCTTTGACGGGGACACTTTCGAACTATCTGCTCTATGCTCTGTACAACCCGACTATGCATGGGGCTGGCAACAACAATTCTAGCTCGACACAAGTGTATGGTGGACACACTATGTTGGTGACGACCGATGCGTCAGGCAACTATGCCAGTGCGCTTGCCGCGTCAATCCCCTATGTGTCGGGTATGACGAGTTCCGGTTTTGTGGGCCAGAATGATGGTTGGAGCGATCTCAAAGGTACAAGCAATTGCGGTAGTGCGACTTGTCCTGATTACACTATGAACTATACGTACAGTGCTGCAAACAATGGTAATACAGCACAAATGGGGCAATTAGACCTGTCGAACGGTGGCACGATCAATACGCAGAGTGCAACCTCCATCACATTCACTCTTGTCCTTTCATTTGGGCAAACGAACGGCTCTACATCCTCTTCAGCGAGTGCTGAGCAGACGCTTGCGGGCACGCTTGGTGATACCTCAAACATGTTGAGTACGTATGTCTCGCAGTGGAACACCTTTGATAATAGTCTCAAGACGCCTCCCGCGGTGGGCAGCACAACGGCTATTCAGCAGGCGCGCCAGCAGGAGTATTATCTGGCGGCGAACGTCCTCAAGGCGTCGCAAGATAAGCAGACAGGCGCGTTTGTTGCTGGTTTGGGAACACCTTGGGGTGATAGCAACGGCGATGGCGATGGCGGCTATCATCTTGTCTGGGAACGTGATATGTACGAGTTCTCCAGTGCGTTGATTGTCGCGGGTGATACGGCAGATCCAACACGGGCTATTCATTGGGCGTTTAACACGCAACAGCAAGCAGATGGGCATTTTCCACAGAATAGCTATGTGAATGGAACTCCATACTGGAATGGTATCCAGATGGATGAGCAGGCATTCCCGATTGTTTTAGCCTGGAAACTGGGTATCACTGATAGTACAGATTACACGCAACATATCAAACCTGCTGCGAACTATATTATCGCGCATGGTCCATCAACGGGCGAGGAACGCTGGGAAGAGAACGGCGGTTATAGTCCTTCGACGATTGCGGCTGAGATTGCCGGTCTTGTCTGCGCGGCGGATATTGCACGCATCAACGGTGATACCACAAGCGAGAACACTTTCTACCATATGGCAGATTACTGGCAAGGTATGGTGCAGAACTGGACCTTTACCACGACGGGTCCGCTCGGCAGTGGTTACTACTTTGAACGTATTGACAATAATGGCAATCCAAATGATGGAGCCTCGATTACGCTGGCGAATGGTGGCGGAACCTATGACGAGCGTTCGATAGTCGATGCAGGTTTCCTGGAATTGGTGCGCCAGGGTGTGTTTCCTGCTAATTCGCCGTATATCACGCTGTCGCTGCCCGTAATTGATGCGAGCATCAAACAGACGATTAACGGCAATAGCTACTGGTATCGCTACAATCATGATGGTTATGGTGAACATGCTGATGGTTCCAACTATAACGGAACGGGTATTGGGCGACTCTGGCCTATCCTCTCCGGCGAGCGTGGCATGTATACCATTGCTGCTGGTGGCTCGGCAGATGCCGCACTTACTGCGATGACAGCGGCGGAGAATGGTTCAGGCATGATTCCAGAGCAGGTATGGGATACGTCTGCTCCTTCTGGATATACGCCTGGAACGCCCACGAAGTCAATGAATCCATTAAACTGGGCAATGGGCGAGTTTATTACGCTGCTGGTTTCTGCGAGCACAAATAGCATTGCCGATGTGCCGTCAATTGTCTATAACCGCTATGTGACGAATGCGTATCAGCCGCATGCTGGCTATGTGGTGGATTACAATTCCAACCAGTTGTCCGCTGGAATGGCATTGACTATCTATTACAATGGTTCGCTCAGTTCTGGAAGCCATGTGCTTATTCACTGGGGTGAGAATAACTGGCAGAATATCCCGCCCGATCAGGCGATGGTGAAGCGTGCCGACGGCTTCTGGCAAACGACGATCAGCATACCGAGCAACGCGACGCAGATCAACTTTGCCTTTAACAATGGGGCGGGTACATGGGATAACAATGGCGGGAAAAACTGGAATGTCACAATTGGTTCGAGTTCCTCGTCCTGTTCCGCGACATCCTCTGTGACCAGCACGCCCTGTCCAGTGCATGGACAGCCAGCAACAATCACCTATACAGGGTCTCTGGCCGCGAGTGCTACCAGTATTACAATGCATTGGGGCTATAACAACTGGAATGGGATTACCAATACCACGATGACAAAGCAGTCGAATGGTTCATGGCAAGCCACCATTACGCTGCCAACCAGTGCAACCCAGTTGAATATGGCATTCTACAACCAGGCGGGGACCTGGGATAACAACAATTCTGCGAATTATAACCTGACAGTTTCCTGATACTGCTGCGTTTTCCTGGTCAGCAGGGTATGCTGACGTGGCTCCAATGTGAGATCGGCATACCCTGTTTGTTATAGCGATGTGGTTCTTACGTCGAGCGTTTTTGGCGAAAGATAGTGATGAGATCGCTCAAGACACCATAGGCGGTTTGCAGTACAAGTGGTTCATGTTCGACCAGCGTGATTGTGCCCATTGCCTCGGTATCTAACGAGATGACACTGGTTGTGCCTTTCGCGACGTGTAAAATATCGTCGGCCTTTATTGGCTGTGGGCGCACCGAGGCTGTCACCATGCCGCGCACACGTGAGGCACTACTGACAAGACGAAGTGGGGCACCGCTGAGCGCGGCGGCAAAAATATCTTCAGAGGTGATATCACGAATGCCCTCGCGTTCAACCATTGCAGGGGTTATATGGGCATCGAGCAGATTATTCGCGAGAATCGTGGTTTTCATAACCGCGTCCCAGCCATCTAGATCATACCAGGGATCGGATTCTGCAACGCCGAGTTGCTGCGCTTTCAAAATGGCCTGTTCTAGAGTAAAGCCCTGCTCAAGCATACTTAACACAAGGCCGCTTGTGGTATTTAATAAGGCGCGAAATGCGCGTATCTCTACGGCTTGGAGGGTAAATTGGGCAAGGTTGATGAGAGGTAAGCCATCCATTACGGTAGACTCGAAACGAAATTGCACGTCCCGCTGGCGGGCCAGAGCTTGCAAAGCGTTTTGTGCATGCGCAACTGGTCCTTTGTTAGCCGTGATGACATCCATGCCATGTTGTAAGGCGGTACGGATATGGGTCAGGGCTGGTTCACCATCACGAGGTTGCAGGGTTGTTAGTTCAAGTAACAGCGAGGTACCAGCGGAGCGTCCGGCTTGAATAAAGGCGGTGGCGTCACGAACCTGCATAGATTGTGAGGCGAACCAGGTTCGCGCCTCTGTTTTTTGGGCCAACTGTTCTGGCGTGATGCCAGTTGGATGGACAAAAAAACCGCCACTGCGTGTTCCAATGCCGCTGATGAGAGGATGGATGCCAAGTTCGCGTCCTAACCACTCGCTACGTGAGACCAGAAGTGGTAGAAATGCTTGCGTAACATTCCCATACCCCAGCACGAGAATGCGTAAGGGGCGAAGTAGAGCGTATAAAGATGTTTCGTTCATAAGTTAACCGTGTGAGAAATATAGAAGAGTAATGAGCTGTCAATCAGTCCCACGTTGCGATGGCTTTGCATGAAAAGCAAAACGACCATGACCACTAATAAGATAATCAGAACAACAGCCATGAAAATTACAACTTTGGGTTCAATATTGGAATGAAGATTTCCTGATGTAGTACGTGTATTTTTATTGTTTGCTGAAGAATCAGGTGATGGTGTTTGCTTGAGTCCGTTAACAAAGCGGTGAGCAGGTTGTCTTGTGGGTGTTTGCGCAATCGCTGCCGATGGTGCGTAAGGTTGCGCAAGCGAAGGGGTAACGCGCCCCGTTGGTTCAATCGATGGAGGGTGTATATGAGCTTGCGCGATAGCCTGTGGGGCGGCAGGACCGCTTATTGGTGGTGAAATAATGAGCGTTTGATCGTTTGTGATATCACGTTTATCATTTCTTGGAGGCAAAGTGCTTCCCTGAGACCCAGGTGTGGCCGGGGAGGAAGGTGAGGTAAGTGTGGTGCCACAACGTGGGCAAAAAATAGCTTGTGATGCGAGTGGTGTGCCACAGCGTGGACAAAGCTTTGCAGATTGATGCGTAGGTGTCACTGGTTCAGAGGATGAATTGGGGTCGGTATCATAGCCGCTTTTTGCAGCCTGGAGTGCTTCATAGAGCATTGGTAAGTCTGGCTGTGTGCTGTGTGGGTCTACAACACGTCCAGAAGGAGTTTGTTGAGAGGCTGTCAGTGCGTCAAAGACTTTGCGCAGGTCGGCGGCAAAATCGGCGACCAGAGGATAACGGTCTTTGGGTTTCATCGCCATGGCCTTTTGAATGCTGGCGTTTAAGAAATTAAGGAGTTCTGGTGGCATTGTCGCAAGCTGAGCAATATGACGCGAGTGACGGGTAGAGGGACGCGCAGGTCGCGCACCGCCCGCACGGTACTGACGAGCGGCGTTTGCATCAGAAGCGTCTTCGGGCGGATTGTTAGCTAGTTGTTGCTGAAGTGATGGCAGGTCTGGTTGGCCTGGCTGTATTGCCTGGCGGTTAGAAACACTGGGCGGTTCGTGCGCGGTTAATGCAAAATAGAGCGTGCCCCCCAGTGCGTAGACATCGGAGCGAACATCGGTGCCGCTCCCACCGGGATATTGTTCCAGCGGAGCGTAGCCGGGCGTACCTTGATGGCGAATAAAAAAGAGGGTGCGTGCGCCATCGGCTGCGGCTTTTGCATTGCCAAGATCGACCAATACGGCTGTACCATCGGAGGTGATACGAATATTATCTGGCTTGATATCGCGATGGATTACAGGCGGATTCTGCCTATGCAGAAACGTGACAGCATCGCAGACCGCCAACACCCAGAGTAGGATACGTGTAATAGGGATGACCTCATTGCGCTGTCGTGCCATGCGGATGAGATCTGTTAAATCATTGCCCTCGATATAGTTCAAGACGACATAATAGCGTCCGCGTTCGTTAAATGCATCGTGAAAGGCGGGGAGGTTAGGATGATGGAGATGACTTAATACGTTTGCTTCGTGCCGCAGCTGTTCCTGCCCGCTTGTGCCTGAGACGAGATATTCCTTAACTGCATATTGTTGATTCGACGTTTGATCTATTGCCAAATAAACGTGTCCGAAGCCCCCGCTACCCAGTACACGCTCAATTCGATAGCGTCCATATAGTACCGTACCTGACGGCGTTGTCTCTATCATTTAGGACGACTCCTTAATTTCGCTGCATAGAGTTACTGTGACCAGTAGTGCGGTGGCGAGCCGCGAAATTTGTCACAGGTCAATATGATCTGTTTCTGCTCACCTAAATAGAGATACTTATGTTTCTGTTTTACCCTACTCATACGTGCATTATACACTACGCTTGAAGCCATGTATATGTTACCGCCAAGATAGCTTTCTGTACTTATTCCCCCTCAATAACTGTATGGCGAATGGGGGGAGGCGATGGTGACAGACGGGCCTGAGAGAGAAAAGCCCAATCGTTTTGTTTACAAACGCGCAAATAAGTAGATATTTCCGCTCTTTGCACTCCTTGTATACGGTAGAGTTTTTCATTGAGAAACTGTAGAAAGTGGTCATTATCACGGCAGACAACTTCGGCAAGCATATCAAATCGCCCGGTACAGAGAATGAGATAGATTACCTCGTCGAATGCTGCAATCTGTTGGGCGGCAGCAAGTTGGTGTTCGCCCGAAACGCAGATGCCGAGCATATATGCCTGAGAAAAGCCTAATTTGATAGGATTGGTGACCGCGACAATTTGCATAACTTGTGTATTGATTAATGTAGCAACGCGCTGGCGAACGCTTGCTTCTGAGATACCGAGATCGGCGGCTATCTTGGTAAATGGGCGGCGTCCATCTTGCTGTAATGCCTCGATAATGCGCTGGTCTATTTCGTCTATTTGGTTTTTCTGTCCATGTTGATCCATACTTAGCCTTATACTACCATGTTGATGTTATCTGGGCAACGAATAGAAACCCTACTGTGCATATTGTATGATAGAAAGACCTATTTCAGAAAGGGCCATGACAATGTTCTCATATCGCACGGGTTTTGTATTTGACGAGCGGTTTCTTGCACATGATACAGGAGTAGAGGCAGTGGTAAAAACGCGCACTGGCACATTTCCTGTATCACCAGAGTCGCATCCATCCTCATCTTTTATCATCCAGCGTATAAAAGAGTTTCTGGATGGTACGGGTTTGACGAAGCGGATGTTTCCAATACCAGCGCGTATGGCAACAGAGGACGAATTGGCAGTATATCATACACGCGAGTACATTGCGGGGATACGCGCGTGTGTTGCGGGTGGGCCATTAAAGGGTGATTGGGGCGATGTTGATGATGAGACGGTATTGAGTGCTGGTTCCTATGAGGCGGCACTCTATGCGGCTGGCGGAGGCATGAATGCGGTGAGTGCTGTGTTGGAAGGCCAGGTGCGCAATGCTTACGCGCTGTTGCGTCCCCCCTGTCATCACGCGATGAGCAATCAGGCAATGGGTTTTTGTATTTTCAATAATACGGTGATCGCGGCCCACCATGCACGCAGCCGCTATGGGTTAGAGCGGATTATGATTGTTGATTGGGATGTGCATCACGGCAATGGTATCCAGGACGCTTTTTACGAGGAGAATGGCGTTTTGTTTGTCTCGCTACACCAACAGAACTGGTATCCTAAACTGGCAGGCGAGTTGGAGCAGGTGGGTAAAGGAGCGGGTGTAGGCTATACCGTCAACATTCCGTTACCGCCAGGGACAGGCGATCGGGGCTATCGTGCGGCCTTCGAGCAATTGGTGTTGCCGATTGGCAGGCAATTTCGCCCGCAGTTGATTCTGATTACAGCTGGGCAAGATGCAAGCTGGTTGGATCCGCTGGCACAAATGATGATGACGATGGATGGTTATCGGACCTTAGCCGCGTTAATGGTTGATTTAGCGGATGAAGTGTGTGATGGGCGACTGGTAATGTTGCAGGCAGGGGGCTATAGTGCTGCGTATGTGCCTTATTGTACAGTAGGGGCGGTAGAGGCTCTGGCGGATGTGGAAACGGGTATTATCGATTTATACGCGGGTTCAGCAGAATTAGAACGTAGCCAAACAATTTTGGAGCCGCAGACGCTTGACGCCCTGGCTGCTGCACGTAGCTGGCACAGGCAATGGTGGAAACTGTAGACTTCTTATCGTCTTAGAATAACGCAGGAGCGAGACATTATGCAGGCACCCGACCGCCATATTCCATATATTACTACGCAGGGAACGCCGTTTATGCGTGGGCGAGGGCTTGGTAGGCTTGAGCCACAGCGTGTGCGACATACAGTAAGGTCGTATATGGCGATTTTTCGCGCTCGTGCCGGATTGCGCCGCGAGGCAGTTTTTGCGCAGGCCGAGCGTTTCATGCCCGTAATCGCGCAATACGCGCCTGCCCTGTTGGAGGAGATGCGCGGTATTGCTGAAGGTGCAGGCTGTGATGTGCGTGAGATTGTCGCCATCAATGCGCGCACGGAACTGATGTATGGTATTACACAGCGCGGTGAATGTACGGCGATTGGCGTGCAGTCACAGGCGGCAACCGATGGGCATGTGCGGCTGGCGCAAAATTGGGACTGGCATCCCTCATTGGCGGGTTCGGTGATTGCATGGCATATTCGCCCTGAAGAGGGGCCAGATCTGATGACATTGACGGAGGCAGGAATTGTAGGCAAGATCGGTATCAATGCGTATGGCCTGGCTCTGTGTATCAACCTGCTGCTCTCGGATAGCGACAACGAAGGGCCAGCAGTGCCGATGCACGTGATCTTGCGCACGATACTTGATACGGCTCACTCTGTACAGGAGGCTATTGATCTTATTGCCAGTACGTCGCGCTGCACCTCGTGCCATCATTTACTGGCTGATCGAGCGGGTGATGTTGCGGGTGTAGAGGCAACACCCAGCGGACAATATGTGCTACGACCTGTGCATGGTGTTATAACGCATACCAATCACTGCGTTGACGCTGCGTTGTTTGCACGTGATAGGGGGGCGCGCGATGAACCAGAGACGCTGGCGCGGGGAGCACGTATCGCGGAACTCTCACATGGAGCCTCACTGGATAAAGCGAGTGTACAGAGTCTGCTGGCCGATCATGGCAATGCTCCAAACTCGATCTGCCTGCATCCACAGCGAGAGTGGGCCTTTGCAAGGCAGGCTGAGAGCGTGGCCTCTGTGCTCTTCGATCTGACGGCAGGCACAATCGACATCGCGGATGGTCCACCCTGCCAATATATCTACCGTCAGATCAGCCCCGACTGGTTAAATGCGTAGGAAGGCTAGCCCGTTGGCAACGTGTGCAGGAAGCCGACTTGCCGTAGCGGTTTGTTGAACACGACTAGGATGGCAAGCAGCACCTGTGGCACAAATAGCACGATGACGGTGATTGCAGGCCCATATGCTTGGAGCAGAATGCCCGTCACCGCCATGCCGAGCGGTTGTGCTCCAAAGGCGATGAGGCGGAAGACACTATTGACGCGCCCGCGCAGATGGTCAGGAATCACGATCTGGCGGTAGCTATATTGCACCACCATATAGATTGGGACGACGGTAAAAGAAAGCCCGTTGACGATGCTTAGAACAAATGGATTGGGGGCGAAAGCGTAGAAGAGCCATGTGAGACACCAGACCCAGGTTGACCAGACCATCACACGCGTGAAACCAAAACGGCGTTCAAGCCAGCTTGCCATTGCGGCGCCAATAATGTTACCCACGCCACCACCAGCGAAAATCAGACCAATGGCAGCGTTTGAGGCATGCTGATTGTGTGCCATCACAATCAAAATCAGGCTGTAGCCAGCGCAGGGAGCCATGAGACCAAGCGTCATAATGGCAAGAAAGCGGATAACCGGGTGCTCCCAGAGCCAGCGTAGGCCATCTTTGATGTCCTCAAGCATATGTTGCTTGCTTTGCGTTTGCTCATGCTGAAACTCTGTTTTGATGAACAGCAGCGAAAAAAGCGAGACCAGATACGAGATGCTATCGCTGATAAAAGGGAGCATTGCCGACAAGCTATAAAGAATGCCGCCGATGGCAGGTCCAAACATCGTGGCACTGGCATAGAGTACCTCGTTTTGCCCATTCGCGGCGGGAATCTGTTCTTTGGCAACGACGTGCGGGATGGCGGCTGACTCTGCCATATTGAAAAATACGAAGCACAGGCCATCAACAAAAGAGACAAGATAGAGTTGAAGCAATGTGAGATGACCAAAGAGTAGCGCGATGGGAATGCTGCCCAGCGTGAGTGCGCTACCAATGTTGCTCAGTATCATCACGCGCTTGCGATTCCAACGATCAACTAGCGCGCCTGCTGGGAGAGTGAGCAGAGCGTAAGAGAGACCGCGCATGGCGGAGATAAGACCTGTCTGTGCAGGCGAGTGTGTCAGGGCCAAGACGAGCAGCGGAAAAGCGAGTTGCGAGATCTGCGTTCCCGCTGAAGAGATGGCTTGCCCTGTAATAAGAAACAAGAAATTGCGATTGCGCCAGAGCGACGGTGGCGGTTGGCTTTGTATCGTTTGTATGGTTGTATCGGTGTGTGTTGTTGACATGCTGTTTGCTCCAAAGCTCGTTGATTGAACCAGAACAAGTATTGCATTACGGCCTGTTCCCCGCGTGCAAAAGATGTGTAAGTGTGCAAATTGTTCTTTTATCAGAAACGTGAATAGTGGGGAGAACGTGGATACGCAATGTGGTGAGTTGCTGCGAGGGAATACGGGGCAGTGCTAAGGTCACAAACACATACCTCATCAAGCATGTATGCTTGTGAGGTATGCGCCGTGTGCAAAAGTGTTGCTCTATTGTGGTTCATACCGCGCAAGCCCGGCGCAATCACCTACGCGGCGGAGTCAATCATGAGAATAAATATGGTTTTGATGACTTGCATATGTTGCATGGTAGCATATCGCATGATGCTTGTCAATTATGTAACATCCCTTTTGTTAGCTGGCAACGGTGTATGAGAGCAAGAAAGCTGTTATGCTACTGATGAATATATAGGAAGATGAATATATCAGTGATAGTAAGAGGGATAACGTGCTTCAACAAAAAACGGGTGCGCAGGTAGGGCAGGGACAGATCGTCAAACCGCTATTGCGTGGTTGGTCACATGCTCTGGCAGCAGTGGCGGCAGTGATACTGACCATTGTGCTGTGTCTATTGAGCCGAGCGGACATTGCCCGTTTAGTGTCCATGTTGATCTTTGGCCTCTGTATGATTGAGTTATATACGGTCAGTGCGTTTTATCATATTGGCACATGGAATAGCCAGCAGAAACGTTTTTTACGCGCCCTCGATCATGCCAACATTTTTCTCCTGATTGCTGGAACGTACACACCGTTATGTTTTAATGTGCTGGGTGGCTGGATACGTGTCGCTTTGCTCGCCACCATCTGGTCACTGGCCGTCATTGGCATAGCTGTGACCGTGTTAACCTTACGGCTTCCACGTTGGGTGAGTACCGCGCTCTATATTCTGATGGGATGGATTGCGGTGCTGGCACTGCCAGCTTTTCTTGCTGTCTTGCCCTGGATGGCAGTCGCAACGCTGGTTGCTGGTGGTGTTTTTTATACTCTAGGGGCGGTTGTGTACGCGCTAAAACGCCCAAACCCATTTCCCCGTATCTTTGGCTTTCACGAAATCTTTCACCTTTTTGTCATTGCGGGCAGCGTGGCGTTCGCCAGTTGTGTCTGGATTTGGGCTTTGCCATTTCCCCGTCCCTAATGCAGACATTTTCTTTGATCCTTATACCGTTCTCTTCCTGTGAGACTGTATATGCATCTGTTACGTGTATACCATATGTGACAGAGAAATGGCATCTCATGTCGCTTAAGAGCTAACGCAATAGTGTAAGTGCAGGAGAGAGGACGGCCACGTGGATAGTACGCGAGCACAGCAGCAGACGGACGAGACGCAAAATACATCTTCGAAGAAGAACACAACGGCAGTTTATAAGAAGCTCCTTACCAATCCCGCCTTCCTTTTTCTCTGGTTGGCGCAACTGTTTTCGCAAATTGGTTTTAACGCCGCGAACTATGGCATTATCATCATCGTGACTGAGGTCACAAAAGGCTCATCATTTATGGTGGGATTGGCAATTGTCTCGTTTACTTTGCCGGCTGTTCCTTTTAGTATACTTGCTGGGGTCTATATTGATTATCTGAATAAACGCCTTGTTTTATGGGTATGCAATGCTTTACGGGCGATTGCGACAGCGTTGCTGGTAGTGGCTTTAATCTGGAACCATACAGCCATCTTTCCTTTGTATATTCTCAATTTTGTGATCTCGCTGATTACGCAATTTTTTATGCCAGCGGAGGAATCGACTATCCCGATGCTTGTTGGGCAGGAAGAGTTAGAGGCCGCGTTAGCGTTATTCAATATTACGCTGACATTAGCACAGGCGGTTGGCTTTTTAATTCTGGGGCAGGTCATTGAGGCTATTATGCCGACATTGCATATCGTTATTGGTTCTGCGCGTATTACCCTCCTTCCTGTCGATGCCACTTTTGCGATTATCGCTATTATCTATGCGCTATGTGCTGTTCTCATTGTATTTATTCCACCGAGTGCAACAAAAGGGCAAAAAAAGCACGATAGTGATGCACCGTTGGGACGACGTGCTTTCTCGATTATTATGCGCGATACTAAAGAAAGCTGGCATATTATTCGGAAAAAGCATGATCTCCTGGTTGCGTTGTTGCGTGTCTCGTTAGTGAGTGTATTATTGCTTATGATTGGACAGCTTGCAGGACCATTTGTGCGCAATGTCTTGCAATTACCTGTGGGAGATATTTCGTTCATTTTCGCGCCCGCTGGCGTCAGTTTGGTTTTAGGTGGCATTTTTATTCCACATCTGGCAAAAAAATTTGGGAATAAAAAACTTGTGGCTGTAGGAAGTTTTGGGACAGCGATAGGGCTGACTCTTCTGGGATTGACGAGTTTGATTTCACCGTATTTGGAGGCTTCCCTGCAAAAAATTATCGTGGTGGGGTCGGTCGCATTTGTGATTGGCCTGATGCTGAATATGATCAATATTCCCGCGCAGACGATAATGCAGGAGGAGACGCCAGCGGATGCGCGAGGGCGTGTCTTCTCCTTTCGCAACATGTTTTACAATGCGGTATCGATTCCTGTCTTGTTATCAGCAGGCGTGCTTGCGGATGCCGCTAGCATTCAAATGGTGATCTATATCGCGGCGGTTGTGCTGGTGCTATTTCAGTGGTGGGCGACACGCTATCGTGATACCTGACCGGAAAGTGCTGCTTATTGCCAAGCGATCACCTTGCGTGCTATAGTGTTTTTCCGTGATATGCGTATAAAATTTTGTAGGTTGTGCATAAGGAAGAGCTTTAATGACATCGCAAGGCGTAAAAAGTAAGACTAAAACTACTTCTCGTTCCTCTACACACGCGCTATTTCGTCCGAATCCCCAACAAGCGGCGGCTATCGCGCATACCGATGGTCCTGCGGCTTTTATTGCTGCTGCGGGCACTGGGAAGACGGCTATTCTTGTCCATCGGCTTGTGCGTTTAATTGCCGAAGAACATATTGCACCTGAAGCTATTCTCTGTGTGACCTTCACACGGGCCGCTGCTGACGAAATGGAGAAGCGTGCGCTGAAAGCATTGCGCGAACGTGGTATCGCGGCAAAGGATCTGAAAACGCTACGGGTTGTGACCTTTCACGGTTTGGGCCACCATATGTTGCGTGAAAAATTGGAATGGAAACCGCAGGAACTTAATCAACGCCTGATTAGTGGAGAACCGCGCCAATGGCTGGCGGAGGATATTGTACGTCCCTGGCGCAGTAATCGCGCGCGTGGTATGAACTGGGAAGTTAACATTGTCGATGTGTTAGGGGCGATTGATCGAGCGAAAGAGGAACAGGTAAAGCCAGATGACTCAACCGCTTTTTTTCAGCGTTTTCTCGGTGCGGAGCCTGATCTGGCAGCACGCTATCAAGAGTTTTTTGTGCGCTATGAGCAGACAAAGCAGAAAGAAAAGCTGTATGATCTCTCTGATCTGATTTATGTTCCGTTGATGCTTTTGGAGAGCAGTCCGAAGTTTAGAAAGACATGGCAGGGCCGTTACAATTACTTACAGGTAGATGAGACGCAGGATACCAATCCGTCGCAGTATCGTCTCATTCAATATCTGGCAGCCCCCAAGCATAATGTCGTGGTGGTGGGCGATCCCGATCAGGCGATTTATCAATTTCGTGGGGCAAGCCCAGAGGCATCAATTCTTTCATTTCGGACGATGTATCCGAAAGGGAAAATTTATCATATTGAAGAGAATTATCGTTCAACGCCGCAGATTCTCGATGCAGCAAATAAGTTGATTGCGCATAATGACGTCACACCTGGCTTTGAGAAGGCACTACGAGCGACGTTACCGGATGGTGCGCCCGTTTCTGTGACAGCATATGAAGATCAGGAAGCCGAGGCGGAAGGCATTGCCAATCGCATTAGAACGCTGGTCAAGGCATGGCATGAACAACAGAGCGAGTACTCTTATCGCGATATTTTTGTGCTATCGCGGACTAATCATCATCTCGCCTTACTGGAAATTGCGTTAGCGCGCAATAGCCTTCCCTATCGCACCGTTGGCGGTTCGTCATTTTTCAAGCGAAAGACGACACGCGATATGTTAGCGTATCTGGCCTTGATTGATGGGGTGCGCGTAAATCGCGAGTATCTGGAGGCGCGCGCGAGTGCTCAGCCACGTAAATGGGATGATGTCTTTACTCCTATTCATTGTGGTGAGCAGAATAGCGCATTTCGTGCTGTTGCTAATATTCCCTCTACTGACTATTTCACGCGTACTACCAAAACGTCGCATCGTTTTACACCGACGCTCTTTGGAACGCTGATGGCACATGCGAGTGGGCGTCCGCTCTTGCAATTTTGTGAGGAGCAGGCTTACGTTATTCCTGCTGAGCATCAACCAGGGATAAAGGATTTTGTGGCCCTCATTCGCCGTATCGCGACAGAGTGTGGGAATCATCCAGCGCAGGCAATTCGGCTCATTCGCCAATATGCGTATGATACGCACCTGCGACACTATGATAGTAAGCATCATGAGAATGCTGAAGAGGAAGCCGAGACGCCAACGCATCATGAAGAGACGCGCCTGGAAGGGCGGTATGATGAACTGGAAGAACTGATGCAGATTGCGCAACGTCATAATACCATTCGCCATTTCTTGACGGCGATGACGCAATTGAAAGAACAGGCAGAAGATAGTAGTAAAAATAAGCGAGACTGTGTCAACCTGATGACGATCCATAAGTCAAAAGGCTTAGAGAGTCCAATCGTGTTTGTGATGGGTTTGACCGAGGGTATTTTTCCGCATCGCCGCTCGTTCACGTTAGCTGAGGATGGTCCAATTGCTATGTCTGGGATTGCTGAAGAGCGGCGTCTGGCTTATGTGGCTTTTACACGCGCACAGAAATATCTCTATCTCTCATCATTGCTTCGCTATCGTGGCAGTGACGCCGTTGCCTCGCGCTTTATTCAAGAGGCAGGCTTGACGCCGAGTGATGAAGACGGGGTACTCAATCCTTATCTCTTCCATCATGATGGTTCACTCCGGCGGCGTGATAATCCGCCAGAAACCGCGCAGGCGACTCTCTTTGAGTAGAGCGCGTACGCATAACAATCCACATATGTAACATAAGTACGAAATGTATATGAGTGATAACCTGTATATGCTGGCTATCACTCATGTTTTTTTGCTGCCATAGAGGCTCTATAGGCGGATCTAGCACATTTTGAAGCTCCCCTTGACATGCGGGCACTCTTTCATGTATGCTTGTTGTATGATGTAACTATAGTTACAAAAAGCAATAGATGTTGCAATACTTTAGATAAATGGCTCTCGGAGGTATGCGTGTGGACTATCGTATTTCGCTTGTCGGATTATGTATCGGATTTCTTGTCGGTTTGACGGGTATGGGTGGAGGGGCGTTACTGGCACCTGTGATGATTCTTCTCTTTCGGGTACCTCCTGTATGGGCTGTAGGAACGGATATGGCCTACTCCGCTGTGACGAAAGCTTTTGGTTCTTATGTTCATATTCGGCAGAAAACTGTCAATATGAAGATTGTGCTGTGGCTTGCGTGCGGAAGTGTGCCAGCAACGATACTGGGTGTAGGGGTGGTGCAGTATATCAGGCATACGTATGGCAATGCTGTGAATGGTGTGATCTTGAAAAGCATTGGCGTGACCCTTCTGATTGTCGCTGTGCTGCTTGTGGTGAAGCCATATATTCTTCGTCGACAAGAGCGGAAGCGATTAGTAGCGCAAGAGGCAGGCAGTACGATAACAACGCAACGTGATATTCGTTGGGAGCGGTTTATACGGCCCTGTTTGACGATAGGAATAGGAGCCATCGTGGGGTTTCTCGTTGGACTCACCTCCGTTGGTAGTGGCACGCTCATTATTGTCGCCTTGACGTTTTTATTCCCACGGTTATCCTCGAAAGAATTAGTAGGGGCAGATATTGTTCATGCTGTGATGCTGCATCTCGCCGGAGCCATCCTGTATTTTCAAGCTGGGACGATTAACTGGGGTATCACCTTCCTCTTATTATTAGGTTCACTGCCGGGTGTTGTACTCGGAAGTCGCTTAAGCAAGTACATTCCAGATCGCTATATGCGTCCTTTATTGGCGACCGTATTAGTTATTTCTGGTTGGAAACTTATATAGCCGTTGAAGATGATGAGAGCGATACGTGTGTGCTCGTAATCTTTGTGTAACAGGTACTATGACGCATTGGGATCGTGTTCGAGCAGGGGACGTAAGAAGGTACAAAAGACTTGTGCGGCGCGTGAGAGTTGGCGATCAGCGCGTTTAATCAGGCTAAGTTGTGGGCGCATATCCAGACCAATGACTGGTAGATGGATAAGTTCGCCCATTTCTAATTCGCGACGCACGGTCAGGGCGGAAACAATGGTTGCACCAACGCCATTGATGACCATGTGTTTGATGGCTTCATTATCTGTCAAGATGAACAGCGGGCGGATATGGATATCGTAAGCTAAAAGAGCCTGTTCAATTACTTCGCGTATTCCACTACCTTGTTCGCGCAGGACAAGTGCTTCTCCATTGAGCATTTCTGGGGTGATAGAACTGAGATTGCTCCAGGGGTGATCGGGGGCGACGACAAGAATTAGATGATCGTAGGCAAATGCTTCCACGGCGAGTTCGGTTGGTAATGATGCCGGGTCTCCCTCAACCAGGCCAAAGTCCAGCTGCCAGTTTAGTGTATCTTCAACAATTTCATGAGAGTTGAGAATAGAGATATGCAGGTTGATGTTGGGGTAATGAGAGCGAAAACGCGCGACAATGGGGGGGAGAAGATAGACGCCTGCGGTAGTATTCGCGGCGAGGGTTATTTCGCCACTCTCAACATCGCGGAGTGTCGCGAGCGCGTCATCCATTTCACGTTCGAGAGCGGCGAGTCTGCGTGTATAGTTATGTAATATGCGACCGGCATGCGTGAGTGCGATACGACGGCCCTGACGTTCTATTAGTGCTAGCCCAATTTCATGTTCCAGATTTTGAATAATTTTTGTAACAGCAGGCTGACTTAATCCTAGTTCTTCTGCCGCACGGGTGATATGTTCTAATTCAGCCACTTTATGAAAAATGCGCAGATTTTGTAAATTCATGCTACTCTCACGCTCTATTGTATTAAATAGATCAGTATTATTATTGTATCAAATTGGCCTGTATTTGTATGTCATCGGTAGTGTTAGATACGTTTTGTATAAGAGATAATAGCAGAAACGTTGGTGTTAAGCATAGAGAAGCGGTTTTTTGTCTGTTCTTTATAGTAGATAATGAGAGAGCGTAGTCTATAGATAAAACTGCAAATAAAAAACACTTGACGCCAAATATGCTATGTATTATAGTGGTACTGTCTTCTGATAGATGTATAGCACCAACAGAATAATGTTTGCCATTGCATACTTCGCGTGTCGCTTATCATTTTTGTGCGTTAGCCATTGTAAAGTGTTTTGAGGCCTGTGAAAGGCTGCAAAATAACCTTGGGAGATAGTAATGGCAGTTATCTGTGCCCCCGATACACAGGAATTATCGACAGAGACGCTCCCCCATCGGCAAACTGGAGGATGGCGACTCCATCCAGAGCCACGTATTGCGCTCAATTTAGGTAGTGATGACGAAATGCTCATCCTGGAAAATCGAACAGAGATAGTCTGGGCCGTGTATCACAATTATCACCAACTTGGCATTATTGATCCAGGCGAACTCCTCGTGTTTCATCTCTGCAAACATGGTATGCTGAATGCGCGCCCGTATGTTACCGAGAATGTGGTTGAATATCTGGTGATCCCGCTAACCTATGAAGTTAGTCAGGTGCATATCTATAAACGCACGATGAGCAAAGAACTTGAAGTGTATGATATGCGTGTTGTGTATGGAAATGTAGAAGGAAACAGAGCATATCGCGATTTGCATTAATGCCAGGGATATCTGGCAAGAGGAAGACAGAGCCAGCGAGAAGAGTAACCCAATAGGGCTACTTTTCTCGCTGGCTCTGCTATTTTTCTGAACGCTTGAGGTATATTAATACATGGATATAAACTGGGGAATATTTTAGGAGTAGTATTGTATGTTGTCCGACTTTATGGTTCTGCTCTCACTTGCGATCATGCTGTCGGTGATTGTAGGTTTTGTAGGGAGTGCATGGCGGGTGCAGCAGCGTCAAAAACGCTTGATGTCTCTTTCCACGGGGGGAAGTTCCTCGACATGCACACTTCCGTCTTCCTGGTATACACGTTGGCGGATGCTGGTCTCGTTGGCCTTGTTGCTGATGGTATTGCTGGCATTATTTATTCAAGGCGGGTTGGCGGGTGGCACGTTGCAAACGTTTACGAAGGGCTTAGGGTTAAATATTTTGGCTTCTTCGCAGACGACGGATATACAAACAGTAGCGCAGCCGATGCCATCGACAGCGAGTACGCGCTTAATGCGCCTGGATTCGGCTTCGCGTAGTCAATACTATACAACGTATCAATGGCAGGTTTGGTCGTATTCTTCATGTTCTGGTATGGCAATGGCAGAGGTAATGGATGCCTATGGACGACATTTAATTGGGGCAGATGTGTTGCAAGAGGAACTGAATTTGGGCGTTTGGAATATCCAGTTGGGTTTACTGCGGGAGGATGGGATTACAATGACGGCCAATTATTACGGTTTCCAGGCTAGCTTAAGTCATACCAGAACGCTACAAGATATTATCGCATTAGGTAACAAAGGTGAACCTGTAATTGTAGGGGTGCGTGATAGTTATTATTTTCCCGGTGGACATATTTTTGTGGTACGCGGTGGGGATAGTCAAGATGTGTATCTTGCGGACTCTTCACCGGCAAATTTTCAGCGCATGCCATTAAGCATGTTTCAAAACATGTGGCAAGGATTTAGCGCGGTATTGACCCCACAGTAACGCAGGTCTGGCAGAAAGCGCGGAGCATTTGCTCTCAGTTACTGCGCGCTCTCTGCCAGATTTGTTGTGTTTCTCGTTCGTCAGCAGAGAAATGTTATGTGCTAGTAGATGATGATAGGCGTGTACAGCTTTACAAATCCATATAGCCACTGCGCATTGGCTTTTGAGAGATTGATGCAACCGTGCGAACCTTGTGCTGAGAAGGGATCGCCCGTCGCGTCCGCATGAGGGAAGTTTGTACCAGGACCGTAATCAGCTCGCCACCAGCTATCATGAATAAAGTAGCCCTGGCTGTGATACTGCATCGCGTAATTGATCGGCGTGTCGGGGTACCAATCAGGTGAGCTTTGCGGAACGCCAGACTTGAAAACTGTTGGCGAAAGTTTTCCCTCAACCCACCAGACGCCGGGAATGCTAGGACGATCTGGACGCCCTGTCGTCGCGAGGAATGCATTCACTAATTTGCCATGATCGTAGATACGGACGGCCTGTTCTTGCAGAGAGACGACCACGACCTTATTGTTGATTTTACCGTAGTGCTGCATTAACTGAACATCACTGGTATGCAATTGATTAAACGGTGTAGTGTCGCTACTGTTGACCGTCATGGCCTGAAAATTTGCCAGATACATGTTAATGTCTTCTATTGTTTGCTGATAGTCAGCAATCGTTTGCGCTGAAGTAATCTCATCCTTGATCCATCCCCCGATACCATTTGGACCATATTCGTAGCCAAGCGGGTAGGTCGTGTTGTTATAGCTGTCGTAGTAGGTATGCTTCTTTCCCCACGCATTTACTTGTTGGGCAAGCTGTTGCTGAAGAGAGACGCTTTCGGTTTTCATTGCGGGAAGCGTGATCTGTTCGACGTGGGTACGCAGCATTTGCAGCGCAGTCTGGTACGCTGTTGATGTACGTGCCGCTTGTAGTGCTTGCTGATCTGTATCGTATTGTTGTTGGTAGTTTGACGTGTTGCCCTGATATTGTTGCATCAAGGTAATCCACTGCTGAAATGTTTGAAGTTGAGTAATCCCTTGGCTTTGCAGTGCTATTGGAATAGCGGGCGCAGCGAATGCCGTGGAGGTCTCTGCTATTCCGTTCGTTGAATTTCCTGCACTTGTATTGCACGCGCTTAAGACGAGAAGACTGAGCAAAAATACTAGCCCTAGAGGTGAGAAAAACGAGCGAGCTGTATATCTTGTTTGAGGAGTGTTGATAGGAAAAATTTTGTTGAATATAAACATATAAGCTTCCTTATAAAATAGACTGAACAATACTACTCTCACACTTTGGAGTATAGCATATTAACATGTAAGATGATATGTATGAGATCACAATGTGTATCACCTTACTGGGAGAATTTTTTGTATGCGAAAAGGATGGGTATGTTCATTGGCAAGTAGACGAGAACGTGTGGTCATAATTGCCAGCTCGCTCTGATCGGAGGCAAGCCAGCGGCGACCTAATTGTTCGGCAACAACGGCGGTGACACCGCTTCCGCAGAAACAGTCAAGCACGATATCGTGTACTTCTGAGGAGGCGAGGATAATGCGTTCAAGCAGAGCTTGAGGCTTTTGTGTTGCGTAGCCTGCGCGTTCGGGGTCGCGCTGATGCAGATGATTGATGTCATGCCAGACATCGCTAGGCGTAAGGAGCGTATCTTCGCCGTAGGTATAGGTACGCCCGGCAGAACGAATCGTCCAGGAAATACGGCCGTCGCTCGTGACCTCTTTGCGCATGTGATTTCTCCGGTGATTGCCGCGTCGTTCGCCAATACGTTCAGGGTGAAAACAGAAGTGACTGGCTTTGCTGTAGAGAAGGATAGTGTCGTGTTTGCGCGCAAAATGGTGTTTGGCGCGTCCACCGGATTGATAGTGCCAGATGATCTCATTTTGGAAGCCCGCGCCGTGCTGGTGCGTGCAGAATATTTCATCAAGGATAACACGCGCATAATGGGTGGTACGCCAATCGAGATGGACATAGAGGCAACCGTTTGGATGTAGCAGGCGATAGAGCAGCGAGAATGTTTCGTATAGCCATTGAATATAGCAATTTAGGTCATTGTGCCAGGTATCGTGGTAGGCAATACCTGAGTCGCAGGTGAACGTGCGCCCGGTCATAAATGGTGGATCGATATAAATCAAGTGAATGGATTCGGCGAAATCAGTGAGGAGCGTCGATAAAACGGCATTTTTTTCGCCCCAGATAAGCCGATTATGCCAGGGGATAGGAGTGGATTTCTGACTGGTCGAGATATATTCCTCTGTTGTGATGCATGAATAGGGCTGTGATGGCTCTGTGTGATGTTTATTTGACCATATAAGCTCTACCATAAATTACCTCCATGCAATCTTCGCGGATGACATCGCACCGCTGTTATTGGTCGTCCCTGCTGTGAATGGTGTGTAAATTACCGCATGCATAGCCTAAATGACCCACTTTACTCGATGAAAATGATGAGATACGTTGATACATAGTGATGTGAAATGGAAACATGTGGCGGGCCTCTTTGCGCGTGGCAGAGGGGAATAACGCAAATAGAGAATGTGAGGAGAGAAGATGCCAGGAAAAGTGCGCATCATGCTATTTATTCCTTTACTCTTGCTAACTTTGCTTATTTCAGGATGCGGTATTTCATTTGTTGGTACAGTACCGCGTGGAACGCCGGATACTGGCAATGGGACACCTGCTGTGTTATTTACACCCTCTGTAAATACGCAAGTAATCTCCCCAGCGCCCAGCAAGACCATTGGGTTATCGTATGCATTTGTGCGTAAAAACCAGCTATGGATTGCATACAATGGCGCATCACCAGTCCAGGTTACCCATTTTGACTATACCAACATGCCGAACGTGTTTTGGCATCAACCACTCTGGTCGCCAGGAGACCATTATCTTGCATTTATTATGAATGCCGTGCCGATGGGCCTGGGTGGTGGTGGATGTCCCGCTCCAGATTTTGGCGCGAACGGTGCTCTCTATATAATGAATACGCAGACAGGTAACATAACGCGACTTCTGTTGCCCCAACCGCAAGCGGATGTGTCAGTCAGTGGAACGCCGCAGAATGATATGTGGCAGTACATGTTTTGGCAAGATTCGACTCACTTATTGACATGGTATAATGGGGCACTGGGGAAGGCTAGCAGTAGTGCTGGCTTGTATAGTTACGATGTGCATGCGCAAACGCTGACGCAGGTGCTTCCTCTACATATACTGGGAGTGGCGACTCTCTTCGCGCCTCAGAGTGGTGTGCCCTTATTATTATCGATGCGCTACAGTAATGGGCAACTTTTTTATCAGGTAGTCGTACATCCATTTGAGCAGCAAAGCCAACTCATCATGTATAAAATTGCGTTAGCTCAGTCTGTGCAGCCTGCGATCAAAGAACTGGTGATGGGCACTGAAGGATGGTGTACAGCGTCTCAGGGTAATGCTTTTGTCAAACCTGGATGGGACATATCGCCTGATGGAGAGCAATTAGTATCACAGATGATTGTTGGAGCGAATGCATCTCAAGGAGTTGGGGCGATACAGGTCGTAAACTTGCGTGATAATGCGACAACGCCTTTATTTACGCAGGTTGCGCCTGCGATTCTTGATCAGGATTTGACGTTAAGTTGGGGGCCAGATAGTCAGACCGTGGTAATTTCGACAAACCATCTGTCTGCTGTGGGTGGTCTTTATAGTGCAACGTTAGCAAATCCTGCGGTGGTTGCTCATTATCTGCTAAATGTAGCAGGGCAGGTTGCGTGGCGTGCTGATGGGAAAGCGTTTGCGCTGCAAAGTGGCGATGCATTCGACCCAACGAGTGCGTCGAACTTGTATGTATTCCAAGCAGATAGCACGCAAGGATTTTTATTACTGGCAGATGCCAGAAATTTCTCGTGGGGATGAAAAGAGTATGCAGTACGTTCTATGGACGTTTCTCTGTCTTGTTGCCTATTGCGGGGGACTTGTCATTTTAATGCGGGTGACACCACATCTGCTTGTGCATTCTTTCGAGGATGGCATTTTTATGGGATGGGCAGTATTGGATATTCTTGGGGCGTTCCTCGCTTTTGGGGCATTCACGGTAACGTATGGGCTGTTTAATGCCAATATCCCGATTAAGATCGTAAATTTTCTGATGTTGGTGGGTGTGATTGTGGTCGCAGTGCGCTCAGCCCTTATCAGTTTTCGTTCCGCCACGCAGCCTAAGACTGTGCGGGTATCGCGCATACTGGCTGGAAGCTATGGAATTGTGTTGGTGCTTGCCGCATTGTACTGTATTATATTACTTTTTACAGCATAGTGGAGCTATGTATCATAGAGATGTGCATGTTTTTTGGAACTATCTCAGATCTGTGATAGCTCAAACATACGCAGCGAGAATGGGTGTGTTATGATACGGAAGGGATAGCAGTGAGAGACCTTTGCTTGATAAAGGTGCGGCTTCCCTGTATCGCAATAGTCGGATGTATCCGTGTAGGCAGAAATAGCGGAAAGAGTGGGGTGCGTATGATTGTACGCGAAATTATGACGAAGAAGCTTGTGACGGTAGAGCCAGATGACACATTAAGCCATGCTGCAAATTTGTTTCGACAATATCAGTTTCATCATCTTCCTGTTGCAAGGGTAGTCCAGGTGCCAACGGGGCAGAAAACGGAATATCATATGCGCCGCACTATTCTGTTGCTCGAAGGAATGTTAACGGCACAAGATATTGATATGGCGGCAGCAGTCTCAACGCAAGATGCTACGGGTGGAACCGCAGGGCAAAACTGGCAAGATCGTCGTGTCGCGGAGGTCATGCATCGCGCATTGATTCGTGTAATGCCGACGACGAGTGTGGCGGCGGCAGCGCAAATTCTGGTGGAGCGAGGTCTCAACTACTTTCCGGTGGTAGAATATGAGCAAAATGAGCAGGAAACGCGTACTATCCTGGTTGGATTGTTGACACGAAGTGATTTGCTGATGGCTCTGGCGCGTGCAATGGGGGCTTTTGAGCCTGGAATGCAGATAGATATCGCATTACCGCTAGGCGACATGAATGCATTAGCGGAAACTATTCGCATTGCGCATGAGATGCATACGCAGATACGCAGTATTATTGCGGCACCGATGGCAAATGGTGTGCCGCATATTGCTACATTGCGCTTGGGTACCATTAATCCCGCCCCATTTCTTGCTCGTTTGCAAGAGGCAGGTATTCAGTACGCCTTTGCCAATCAGCTTACAGAGGAGTAATGCTCATGTCAAATACGATAAAGCAGTCTGCACGGGCGCGCATCCTGTTTGACTCAGGAGAGTTGCAATACGACTTTGGCTCACATCACCCGTTGCAGCCGAGCCGCCTGGTTGCTTTAATGGATCTTATGCAGACGAGTGGGTTATGGCAGCCCGACAATGAGCAAACGCTGTTGACTGGCCACCCGGCAAGCATAGAAGATTTAAGTTTGATCCACACGCCAGAGTATATTAGTGCGGTGCAGAAATTGAGTGAAGTGGAGAAGCCTGACGCTAGCGAGGAAGAGCAGAAGGAGCGTGCTCGTCTCGCTCTTCAATATGGTTTTGGCGATGGCGATACACCACCGTTGCCAGGGATGCATCAGGTGACGGCACAAATTGCAGGTGGTACACTTGTCGCGTTGAGCGCGGTGATGGGACTACCTGAGGGTGGCACATTTGCGTCTGAAGAGGAACGCCCTCTGCACGTCTTTCATCCTGCTGGTGGATTACATCATGCATGGGCAGAGCGCGCATCGGGTTTTTGTGTCTACAATGATGCCGCTGTGGCAATTGCGCATGTCTTGCAAGCATGTGAAGCGAAGGTTCTCTATATTGATTTTGATGCTCATCATGGAGATGGTGTGCAGCGCTCCTTCTATGATGATCCACGGGTCATGACGATTTCAATCCATGAAACGGGGCGGTATCTTTTTCCAGGTACAGGTGATGCTCTTGAGATGGGCAAAGGTTCAGGAAGAGGATACTCTGTCAATGTACCATTAGAGCCGTTTACAGAGGATGATTCGTATATAGAAGCAATTAATTTGTTGTTGACGCCGCTTATTACCTCGTTTGCCCCCGATGTTATCATCAGTCAACACGGTTGCGATACGCATAGATGGGATCCGTTGACCCATCTGAGTTTAACGACACGCGGTATTATGGCACAGATCAAGGCTACGCATCAGCTTGTCCATGAATATTGTAAGGGACGTTGGGTCGCGCTGGGTGGTGGCGGTTATGATCTCTATCGTGTTGTTCCTCGTGCATGGAGCATGGTGTGGGCCGAAATGTCAGAGCAAATGGTGCCTGAAAAATTGCCGGAGGCCTGGATTGCGCGGTGGCAACCAGCGTGGGAGGCCATCGAAAAAGAAGAGGCGATGGCACAGCAGATTATGGGCAAAGAGGACACCAACGAAACATTTCCCACGACGTTTTTCGATCAGCCGGGCGATTTTCCTGCGCAGCCACGCCGCTGGTCAATCAGCAGCACAAACCGCCATACGGTCGCTCTGCTACGTCATTTGTTGCTCTCGTCACAACTCCGTCAGGCGTTCCCTGCCCCACGCCATCGCTCTCCGATGGCAGGCCTATTTGATTTATTGCATATGAATCGAAGTTCGGCCCCATCGCGTATTAAGACGATAGAGACGAAGCGCGGGCCAATTCTCATGCGTGATTTTTGTCCTCCATCACTCGTCGAGCGTCTACACGCCGACGATGGGCTACGTGCGTTCGCGCGTTTGCCAGAGAGAGAGCATCAACTGTTGTTGGGTATCTCAAAGAGTCCCGACTGCGCGCTGGCTCTTGCGCATACTCCTGATGGCGTGATTGTTGGTGAGGTGACAATTGCTCCTGCTGACGAATGGTGGGATGGTATAGAGAATGTCTATGAGGTCGCAGTCGAGGTTAGCTCGGCGTGGCGCGATCAAGGCATCGCTCACCGTCTGCTAGAATTTGCTCTCGAACTGGATGCATTGGAAGATATGATTCTTTTTGCGATGGGTCTTTCCTGGCACTGGGATATGGAGGGATTGGGGATCTCGCCATATCGCTATCGGGAACTGATTGCGCATCTTTTTGCCACGCAAGGCTTTGCAGAGTATCCAACGACGGAACCGAACGTGAGTATGGAGCCAGCAAACGTTTTTCTTGCACGCATTGGGAAACGTGTTGACCAGCGCGTTGTCAATCAATTTATGAATCGGTTACTCATTGCACCAAATATGATGCGTATGTAGTGTTGCGCCACAAACACAGAAGGCACTATCTTCTATAGATGGTGCCTTCTGTGTTTGTGCTTATAAGGTATGGTATGTGTCGTGAAACATACGCTGTATCTCTTCGATTGTCGTTTGCCATGCCTTTGAACTGGGGTCAATGAGAACGAAGTGATCTGCCCCAGCTAGTGGAATAAATGTCACTGTATCTCCAAGGGCTTGTGCTTTTTCTGCGTAGCGGCGGCTTATCTCGATTGGGACACGATCATCACGGTCTCCATGAATGAGGACCTGTGGCACGTGTAAAGGTAAGAGTTCGTATGGAGATGCGAGGGTATAGCGGTCCGCCAGGAGTTCGGGCGAGCCTGCCAGCAGTTCCGCCGTTGCTCCATTGCCTAAAGCGAGTTGCCAGGCATGTTTGAGATCTACCACGCCTGCGAGACTCACTGTGCCCGTTAGAGGAAGTGGCGAAGTCGTATAGCTGAGTGGACTATTCTGGGGCAGACGTGGGCGAGCAGCTAACCAGAATGCGAGATGACCACCTGCTGAGTGACCAACGGGCACAACGTGCTGAAGGTCAAGGTGATGCTCGATTGCCAGCGTTTTTAAGAAGTCGCAGGCCAATGCTACATCAATCAAGGTGTTGGGCCAGCCTCCACCAGTATCGCCAACGCGCCGATATTCGATATTCCACGCTGCAATGCCTTGTTGCGCAAGATTTTCTGCGAGAGCACTCATAAGTGAGAGGTCATAGCGTGTGCGCCAGAAGCCACCATGAATGAGGATGACAACGGGATGTGGCCCAGAACTTTGTGGGAGAGAGAGTTCGCCAAAATGTAGTGCGTCTGTCCCATATTGAATTTTTATAGGTGTGTGAAGCATGTAATCAACATCCTTCCGTAAACTAGAAAGCATCTGAGCCGTTAATCCAGGCATATCTACGTGGGAAAAGCTGCTCGAATAGGGGGAGCAGTTCGGTAGGAAGATGTTGTCTGGCTTGCTGTTTGGCCCAGGTGACAGAGTGGTAGCCAAAAAGTAGTTTAGTAAACACCTGCATACTAAATTGTACACGATGAAGTGGATAAGTTGGTTGATCTTGTAAGTGTATACGCTGCTCATCAAGGGTAAGAAAATATGTTTCGTCGCCAATGACTAGTTCAATTGTGCCAGACCAGAGGTGGACAATTTGTTGCCGATGCAGGTTCCAGTGTTGCACTAGTGTGTGTAGTAGGGTAGAAAGGTGTACTGGACGCGCCATCCAATCAGCATTGGGGGTTTGGGTAATCTGGCTCTGTACGGTAATATGTTCAGTTAAAATATCTACAGTGGGAGCGTCAAGTGGCAGTGACCAGCAGATCGTGCGCTCTTGCGCGTCAAGTTGTTTTTGTTGTGCCACGTGATAATGCAGTAATGTGAGGGCGGCATGCCAATTGTCAGCAGCAACTTCATAGGCAAAAAGGCGGTTTGCGCGTTTGATGAGCTTAATATAGCCATAAGGAACATTGTCAGCGTTGACGACAAGGAGCGGTGGCTCTTGGAAACGCCAGCGCAATAAATGTTCCTGACGTACTAATGAGCGTGCAAAACTACCTGTACGTGTGCCGTAGTGACGTTGGTACAGTGCGAGCATGGCGGGAGCATCATGTACAGTCGCGGGACGCATCTGGTAGTTACCTGATGGAAGAGCTTGAATATGGGCAATCTCTATCGCCTGTTTGCTGATATCCAGCACATCGGTAAATCCGAAACGATGATAGAAATTAGGAATACCATCAAGCAGGAGAAGGGCTAGGCTATGTGTTGTGGCATACTGGAGCGCGTCTTGTAGGAGTGTGGTGGCGATGCCTTGGTTGCGATGTTCTGTTAACGTCATCACGTCTGCGACGCATCCAGTAGGAAGTTGTGCGCCCCCAATATGTAAAAGGCGTTCCATGAGCAGGTAGCCGCCAATCAAGGTAGTGCCAAGAAATGCTCCCCGTAACTGTTCGGGCCTAAAGTCGGGTGACTCTTCTACAAGTCTCCGCATACGGTGCGCGGTTTCGTCAGGATTGTCATCAGGAAGAAAGGTGACTACCGCGAGCCGATGGAACATCTCAATTTCTGTATCTGTCTCTAAAGGGCGTATAACAAAGTTGGGTGACTCGGTAATTTTTTGAGCCATTGTAAATCCTTCTGCTGCGATACAAATTCCAATCACGTTGTGTGAAGGCTCTTTACACTATAGCACATATTTGCTGTCGAGAGAGTTGACAAACATATTTCAAAGATAGATGAGTTTTATGGCATCTCTTCTTAAAAAGTGTTAGCTTGCATTCGTGTCGTGTTGGGTGTATCAGCGGAGAAGGGCAATAATACGTGGCAGAACCTCACCAGCCTTTTGATTGATTGTAACATCGGCAAGATGGTCGATAGAGGTAGGTTGTAGATTAATAATGATAAGAGGGATTTCGCGGCGTAGCGCAATATGAGGGAGCATTGAAGCAGGCGTAACTTTGAGCGAGGAGCCAATGACAAGGAAGAGATCACAGGTTGAGGCAAGTTTTTTTGCCGGGAGAAGGGCGGTATCAGGAACTTTCTGCCCGAAAAGGATAGTTGCTGCTTTCATATAGCCTCCACAGAGTGGACAACAAGGGTCAATTTCTCCCGCGTCAATGCGTTGCTGTAGTTCGCTCATGGAGGAGCGATTGCCACATAAGGTGCAAGCGGCCTCACGGGATGTTCCATGTAGCTCGATCACACGTTCTGGTAGGTGGCCCGCGTCTTGATGAAGGCCATCAAAGTTTTGTGTAATAATGCCTGCCAGTCGCTGCATTTTCTCTAGCTCGACAAGGGCATAATGGGCGGCGTTGGGGTGTGCTAGGGCGACTTGCGCGGAAAGGTTGCGGCGTGTTTGCCAATAACGTTGGCGTGCCTCAGCATCCGTGATAAATGCCTTATAGCCTACTGGTGGATTATCTTGCCAGGGGGAACCCGGACTGCGAAAATCTGGAATGCCAGACTCGGTGCTGATACCTGCTCCTGTTAGAACGGCAATATGATGTGCATGTTGTAGAAGTTCGGCAGCATCTTCGATCTGTTGTTGTAGTGTTAGCATGGGCAAGTGGGATAACTTTCTTGTTGGTAGGAGATGTTGGACTGGATCGTTTCTAATGAAAGTATACCCGCTGATCTGGAACATGTGCAATATGATTAGATGAGTTTGTGATATGATATTAGTATCAGGCATATATGCATCCGCTCGCGTTGGTGAGGGATAATGCCGGATGTTTTGCATGAGAGAATTAGTGGCCGGGCCAAAGTATGCTTCATGTAGCTTTGAAAAATAGTTCTCTCAAATTGTTTACAGGGGTTATTTTAGAGGAGTCACATTACATTATGAGTCAGAAACTAGCTGGAGTAGTTGCGTTAATCACGGGGGCAAGCGCAGGGATTGGAAAAGCATCTGCTCTGGCATTAGCCAGTGAGGGTGCGCGTTTGGTTCTGACCGCGCGTAGACAAGGTCGTTTGGAGGAACTTGTGGAGCAGGTGCGTGCGGCAGGCGGGGATGCTGTGTTTGTTATCGGTGATGCGCGCGAGGAGGAAACAGCTAAACAGGCGGTGCAGGCAGCGGTGAAACACTTTGGGACGCTGAATATTCTTATCAACAACACAGGGGTTGGTAACTATAAAAATCTGGTTGATACAAGTGCAGAAGACTATGATGAGATGATGGACACAAATGTCCGTTCAACGTTTCTCTTCACACGTCATGCGGTTCCAGTCATGCAGGCGCAGAAATCCGGTACAATCTTGATGATCTCGTCAATGGCGGGTATTTATGGGTTTGCGGGCGAAGCGGTCTATTGCGCAACTAAGTTTGCACAGGTTGGCTTTGCGCAGGCTCTTGACAAAGAACTGCGTCCACATGGCATCAAGGTGGGCGTGATCTGTCCGGGGGGTGTCAAGACGGAGTTTGCACTTGGCAAGGGGCGAACGGAGGAGAGTGTTGCCCAGTCGGGTATGCTTGACCCCGAAGATGTTGCCAGTGCCGTGCTGCTTGCCTGCACGCAGTCCCCGCGCTCGCGCATTATTGAAGTGCAGATGCGCACAATGGATGAGTCGCTGACTTAATCGTGTGAGCAGTATAACACGTTCACGGTATGGAGAGCCTGGCTACACAACGGTAGCCAGGCTCTCGATGTATGATATTTGGATAGTTATGAGGCATCACGGAGGAGTGTGGGTATACGGATAGCTTAGCTGGCGTATGCAATATGGTATGCTTGAAATGGATGATTGAGAAGAGTTTCCAGGTACTGCAGCGTAAAATGGTTAGCATCTATCTGACAAGGAGGTTGAGCGATGTCGCTGGAGACGCATCATGACATATCTGCGCTATCCTATGAAGCAACGCACGAGGTCATAAATCAGGCTCCGCCGTTGACGGGATATAATGCGTTCGCGCAAGACATGGTATTGGTTGAAGGACTACGACGTGAGGGCGCATTGTGGGCCGAGAAACAGCTTACCGAATTTGGTGCATTTGTGAGTAGTGAAGAGGCAGCGCAGTGGGCAACGGAGGCCAATACTTATACGCCAGTGCTCCACACGCATGATCGCTTTGGGCATCGAATCGATGAGGTGACGTTTCACCCGTCATGGCATCAGTTGATGCGCACGTCGCTTGCTGAGGGAGCGCACGCACTTTCCTGGCGTGGCCGCCAACCCGCGACCCATGTGGTACGTTCTATGGTGTTTTATCTATCCTCGCAGATGGAAGCGGGCCATTGTTGTCCTGTTTCCATGACGCATGCCGTAATTCCCGTGTTACATAACTATCCGGATCTGGCGCAGCTATGGGAGCCGCTGTTGACCTCTCTCACATATGATGCAGGACTGCGACCGGCCCAAGAAAAACAAGGTATTCTGTGTGGGATGGGCATGACTGAGAAACAGGGTGGATCAGATGTACGTGCCAATACAACGCGTGCTATGCCAACAGGAGATGGGCACAGCTATCTTTTGAGCGGTCATAAATGGTTTTGCTCGGCTCCAATGTGCGATATTTTTCTCGTGCTCGCGCAGGCTCCCAAGGGGTTGACATGTTTTCTGCTGCCACGTGTGCTTCCCGACGGTTCGCGCAATCGCTTTTTTATTCAACGTTTGAAGGACAAACTGGGCAATCGTTCAAACGCATCGAGCGAGGTTGAGTTTGCGCAGACGTGGGCGATACGTGTGGGTGAAGAGGGACGTGGCGTGCGCACGATTATCGAGATGGTGAACCATACACGTCTTGATTGTGTGATTGGTTCCGCGGCAACAATGCGGCAATCGCTCGTCTATGCTCTTCACCACGCGGCCCATCGTAAAGCATTTGGAAAACTGTTGCTGCACCAGCCACTGATGCAGAATGTCCTGGCAGACTTGACGATTGAATCAGAGTCCGCGACGCTGACAGCATTACGGTTAGCACATGCCTGTGATTACGCACGTAGTGATGCACACGAAGCTGCTATTAAGCGCATTGGAACGGCGGTTGCAAAATATTGGATTACGAAACGCTGTCCTATGTATGTTGCAGAGGCTCTTGAATGCCTTGGTGGGAATGGATATGTGGAGGAACATACGCTACCGCGCCTCTACCGTGAGGCACCACTTAACTCCATTTGGGAGGGGGCAGGTAACGTCAATTGCTTAGATGTCTTGCGCGCAATGGCGAAAGAACCTGAGACAATAGAAGTGTATTTTGCTGAAATTGGGCGTGCAAAGGGACTGGATGCCAATTTTGATCGTGCATTTCTGGCCTTACAACGTGAATTGGCTGATCTCACAGCAATAGAAATGCGTGCGCGACGCATTGTGGAGCAGATGGCCTTATTGCTGCAAGGAGCGTTGTTGTTGCAATATGGGAATACAGTAGCCGCAGAAGCTTTTTGTGTTTCACGTTTAGGGGGAGATTGGGGAAATGTGTTTGGGACACTTTCATCAGGAACCCCTGTTATGGAGATAATACGTCATGCCATGCCGCAGATTGGCTAAATAGAAGGGCCATGACCTGTCTAAAGAGAGGTTTCTGTGAAACTTGTGCCAGTGTAACAAAAACCTCTTTGACTAATCTGATAATCACGAGCATATGTAACCATCACAGAATATTGCTCGTGTAGTAATCAGCATAAATTTCCTCTGAAAAAATGTGAGAAAATCACATGTGTACATATCACATGTCCTAAAGGATAGGTGCAAGGTTGGTGTCTTAACTGGCATCTGATATGTGGAAAGGAAAGCAAAAAAAATGGCATTCGATGATTATCTGGAACCGGAAGTGGCTGTAGCAGCAGCAGCAGCAGCTATTGTGTTCTCCCCGCGTGGTAGGAGCGTATTGCGTAAGGGATTGGTATATGGATTAGCAGGAGTGATAGCGGCAGGTGATGCGCTCTCTACCGCTGGGCAGACTATTGGGCGTAGTGTACAGAGGGCGACCACGTCAGCCGCACAATCTGCCAAGGAAACGATGGAGCGGTCTCAGATGCATCCATCTGCTTATCAAGAGGAGGTACACACATCAGCAGCTACTGAACAGAAAGTGTAAAGAGTTTTCTGGTGTAAGAACGGAGTGTTAAGCATGGAACAATCACAAGGCTCCCATTCAGATGTTGCACGGGCTGAGGTGTTAATGGAGCGTGCAGGAGAAAGTATAGGTGTGTTTGCGGCATCGACGTGGATGAGGATTCAGAAAATGACATCATCAATGCGTACGGAAGCTGATACTATGGATCAGCCAAAGGCTGAAGCTGTGCATGAAGAAGAACAACGGGAGGCGCAGAATGGTGCCTCGAGCCAGGCAATCCAAGGGCATCCAACAACGAGGGCTGAAGTGTTGTTAGATCAAGCTGGTGGACGCCTGGGCATGTTTGTGGCGATTGCAACACTTGAGGCGCGACGTATTTCTGCTCGTATGCGCGAGGACCTGGAGGATATCTGGGTAGAAGCGCAAAGTATACGGAGGAAATAGGAAAAATTCATGGGCGTTGTTCTTGAGGAAGAGCCGGAAATAATTCATGCAACGCCAGGAAGGGTGCGTTTACACCTACCTGGATGGGTGGGGCAGGGAAAACATCATCTTGAAATGCAGTTACGTCAGATTCCTGGGATTGGAAAAGTGCAGGCTAATCCACTTACCAGTAACGTACTGATTCATTTTGATAAAAATTGCATTACAGAAGCACAGATTATTCAATCTGTGCGCCATACGGAAGTGAACGCTGTTGATGAAACAGTCTTCCCTCCTTTGGAAGAGGAGCTTGTTCATCCCCCTGTTCTAAAAGAGCGCGCAGGCAAGAAAGTTCGTGCCCGTATCGCTGTGCGTGGCCTCGATCGTGATCCGCGCATAGCCAGCACAGTCTTGGGACGGCTTAAAGCTTACGAGGGCGTACATGCAAGTGCGAATCTACTGACGGGGCGCGTATTAGTCGAGTTTCGTGAGCATGAAGTAGATTTAGATGATCTGATAGCGGAAATAGAAAATGTTGAAATGCCAGAGTTGCCAGGAGAAGATCGTCCGTCTCACCCTCTGGACCCCGGTCCGCTTATTCAGGGAGCAACAAGGCTTATTGGGGCTTCGTTGGGTTTAGGACTCCTCGCCACACGACGCCTGATTGGGACACAAACTCCTTTACTTGGTGCTGGTATTGCGGTACAGGTTGCCAGCACATTGGGTATTCTGCAGGGTATTCCCCCTTTTCGCTATGGACTACGTAAACTTCTAGGACGAACGGCTGCCGATCTGGTGGTGAATATTCCGACGATTATAACGCTGACCCTTTCGGGGAGTCCATTGGGATTAGCTCTGGCTAGCAGCGAGTCGTTGCGTCTGGTAACGGAGGTCTATGCGCGTAGGGCTGCCTGGCGTCGTCATGAAGAGCGTGTTGAAAGTAGTCCTTCAGCGCAGCCAGATGCGATCTTGCATTTGGAGAGGAGTGAGCGTCCGCCGCGACCCGCTCTTGTGTTGGAAGGAACAGGAACAGCTATTGGGCGTGATGGGATGCCATCAATGGTGAAGCAAGGCGTGGTGGTATCCCCTGGTGCGCCACTCTATGGTGGGCCTTTTGTGGTGCAATTGCAGAAAGAGCGCGGCTTTACAGCTTTTACGCCTGAGCATCGTCCCGCCGCGACGCAACCAACGTTGTATGAACGCTATCTAAAAGTAATCAGCCCACTTTCGTTGTTGTACGCTGTCGCTACTGGAATACTGACGCGCTCGTTCTCACAGGCTATGGCTTCGTTGCTGCTCATCAATCCACGTACTGCCGCAATTGGTTTAGATGTTGCTGATCTGGGTACGTCGGCACGGGTATTGCGGGCAGGAGTGACAGTGGTTGGAACGAGAAAGAACCGTCCTATTCGTCAGCCGCACGCTATTTTTCTTGATGGCGCGCGGCTGTTGAGTGAGAAACTAGAGGTATTTAGTGTTCTCCCACTCTCGCAGGATTGTGACGCTACCGAAATTCTGGCGCGCGCAGCGGGGATAGCAGCCGCAGCAGGTTCTCCCTGGGGTAACATCTTCCATTCTACAGGGGTTGTGACGGCATCAGAGGGGAGCTTTGATGGAAAGACGGCATTTGCCTGTGTAGAGAAGGTGCGTTATACTCTTGGCCCTGTGGAAAATTGGCATCAATTGCCAGAAGCCGCCCGTTTACGCCAACGTGGCAGCTACGTGTTGGCTTTATGTACCGAGCGAGAGGAACTGCCAATGGGGTTGCTAGCGATTCGACCGGGTCTAGCAACAGGGGTGACAGAACTGGTACAGTATTGCCAGCAGCAGGGAATCGAACTTGGGGTGTTGACATATGGCGATCAGATAGCGGTACAGGCGTTGGCTCGTCGCGCGCGTGTGGGGGTCATCGAAAGCGAAGATGCTGTTGAGGCGATTCGGACGAGGCAGCGGGACGGCAAGCTGGTTGCCTTTGTGTCTGATACGATGAGCGCGGCGGAGGCATTTGCCGCATGTGATCTGGCTATCGGACTCACGGATGATCGTTATCGTTTGCCGGCACGCGCCGATCTACTCGCTCCCGATCTACGCGCAATTATCGCGGTACTAGAAGCGACACAGCGACGAGAAAAAGTGGTACGCGACTCAGTTATTCTCTCGGCGATCTCTAACGTTATTGGTCTCTTCTGGGGACTGCAAGGTCGACCTGGAATTGAGCAGGCGTCTCAGGCGGTCTATATGACCGCGCTTGGCGCGACCGCAGATGGTTGGCTACGTCTGCGTGGAGGGCAGCGGACGGGAGCGTTTAGTACACGAATTGCTGATCCACATCCAGAGCGGTGGGGGCAGAGAGACATACACGATGTACTAAAAACATTGCGCACGACGGACGCAGGACTGACCAATGAGCAAGCAGAGAGGCGTAAACCACAAGCGATTTCACCTGCCATGCAGCATCCGCTGTTCTCGGCCTTCTTGGAACAGATTCGCTCTCCGCTGTTGGCTATCTTAATGGCTGGTGCGGGCTTGTCCTTACTCCTGGGGGCAACGGGTGATGTGGTGATTATTGGTTCAACAATTTTAGCCAATGTGGGTGTGGGAGTCTGGCAAGAGCGTAAAGCCAATAAAATTTCTGAAGCACTACAGCGCATTGGCACACCCACAGCACGGGTACTGCGCAATAAGAAGGTACAAACGCTTTCTGCTGATGAGATTGTGCCGGGCGATGTCTTAATGTTAGCTGCGGGAGATCGTGTGGCTGCTGATGCGCGCGTGATTAGTGCGCAGGGCTTGGAAGTAGATGAGTCAGCACTTACAGGTGAGTCGTTGCCGATAGCGAAATATGCTGATCGTGGCAATGACAGTGACAAGGTAATATTGCAAGGCAGCGACGTGACCGCTGGTACCGGTAAAGCGGTTGTTGTCGCGGTAGGACGGCAGACGAGGATGGGGGCGACCACAGCAGCATTGACAGTGGAGGAAAACGAGCAAAATCCTCTAGGCGTGAGACTTGGACGCCTGTTACGTCTCATTTTGCCAATTTCAGCGGGAGGGGGATTGCTGGTAATTTTGATAGGTGTATTAAGGCGCGGACCATTCGCTACAATTATTGGAACAGGGGCGACTATGGCACTAACGGGCTTGCCAGAGGGCTTGCCGCTGCTTTCCAGGGTAAGTGAAGCGGGCGTGGCGCGTCGCCTCGCGGGGCGGCAAGCGGTAGTACGGCGTCTCTCTGCGATTGAGGCACTTGGGCGTGTTGATGTCGCTTGTACAGATAAAACGGGAACGCTGACAGAGGGACATTTAGCAGTCAGTCTGGTGGCAGACTACACACATGAGTCTGAAGAGTTGCTATTGCTACCTGAAGCATTGCGTCATGTTGTGTTGACGGCAGGGATTGCCAGTCCAGCTCCAGATGCTCCTGGTGTACACGCTCATCCAACGGATGTTGCTGTTCTTCGCGCGGCAGAAGTCGTTGGTGTGAAAGAGCAACTGTACCAGCATCGTGAGGCCGAGCGTTCATTCGACCCGACTCGTTCATTTCATGCAAGTTTGGTAGACAAACGCGTGTGTCTTAAGGGGGCACCAGAGACGTTGCTAGGGCGTTGTAAGTGGATGGTGAGCGAAAATGGAGCGCGAGCGTTGTTAAAAGAGGATGAGCGGCAAAAATGGTTAGAACGTGCGAATAGCCTTGCCCAGCGTGGATTGCGCGTGTTGATGGTTGCTGAAGGGGATGCGACCGTCTCACTGGAGCAGCCGCAGGATTTGACAGCTCTGGGATTTCTGGGTATCAGTGATCCGTTGCGTGAGGGAGTAGAGGATGCTGTGCGTCGTTGTAAGGAGGCAGGGGTGCGGGTGATTATGATAACGGGCGATCACCCGGTTACCGCGCGTGCTATCGGACGGGAAGCAGGGCTTTTGGATGGCGTGGGCAGTATTCTGACCGGGCAAGAGCTAGCAGAATTGCACAATGGAGAGCTTGATCAACGACTTGAAGATGTTACGGTGGTCGCGCGTGCAACGCCACTTGATAAGCTACGCATTATTGAAAGCTTACAGCGTAGTGGGCATACAGTGGCAATGACGGGCGATGGTGTGAATGATGCTCCTGCTCTGCGGTTGGCAAATGTAGGTGTGGCGATGGGCAAAGGCAGTACAGAGGTTGCCCGTCAGACGGCGGATGTTGTGCTGACCAATGATGACTTCTGTTCGCTTGTGGAGGCTCTTGTCGAAGGGCGTAGTTTCTGGCGCAATCTACGGCGTGCGTTAGGTTTGCTTTTAGGCGGAAATCTTGGAGAACTGGGATTAGTAATTGGGGCGACGCTTTTCGGATTGAATTTCCCGTTAACATCCAGTCAGATTCTCGCCATGAATGCTATTACTGATATCTTGCCTGCCACTGCGGTTGCGCTGCAACCGCCAGAGCATCGGAGTCTTGCTGCTTTGAAGCGTGAAGGTGCGCAGGCTCTTGATCGGCCGTTGCGCAATGATATTGTGCTGCGTGGATTAGCGACGGCGTTACCCTCGATTGTTACTTATGCAGTCATGTTGACGGCTGGCAGCCTACCACTGGCGCGTTCTGTCGCTTATGGCAGTGTTATTATGGCTCAATTGGCTCAAACGTTGGATTCTGGTCGTTCGGCCCATGGACTTACACGCCCTGTCATGTTGGCGTGCTTTGGCTCAGCCGCCATTTTACTTTTGACGTTTACCGTTCCCTGGGCAAGGAGTTTTCTCTGTCTCGTTATTCCAACACCGTTGGGTTGGGGGCTGATTGCGTTTGCTTCATTAGCGTCTGTCCTGCTCAGTCGTGTGTTTGCTTTCGTACGGGTAGTACGTCCCCACAGGATACTGCTAGAGGTTGCACAAGGACAAATCGTCGTGTAGTGCGATGATGGTATGAATTACGAATGGGTACAGGGGTAATTTCACTGTGAGATTACTCCTGTACCCATTCGTTTTTGTGGGCTTTTTGCTATACTACAGGAGGTGATTATCAAAAAGAAAAGAGGAACGATCTTTATGCGTTTAGAGGGTGCGCCAATGCGCGAACAGATTCTTGAGGCAGCAGTGCAGATGTTCGCGGAATATGGATATCATGCAGCACCGTTGCGCGATATTGCGCGTATTGCAGGCATTCAAGCTGCAAGTATTTATCATCACTACCCAAATAAACAAGCACTTCTGGTGGAGATTATGGAGACGCATATGGTGCGTTTAAATGCCGCGCTGCAGCATGTTCTTGAGGTGTACGATGAGCCGTTGCAACGCTTAAGTGAGGCCATTAGCAGCCATATTCGCTTGCACACGACCTATAAAAATGAGTTTTTTATCGTGGATACAGAGATTCGGGCCTTAGAGCCTGAGAATAAAGCCCACATTCTTGCGCTAAGAGACACGTATGAGAAGCTTGTACAAGAGATTTTGCGCGATGGGATTGAGCGTAAGGTATTTCGGCCGGGTGATGTAAAAGTGACATCGTATGCAATCATTGCGATGTGTACTGAAGTTGCGACGTGGTTTCGTCCAGGTGGGCGTCTGAGCGTGCTGCAAGTCATTGAGATATATCGGCAAATTATTATAGAGGGGTTATTGGCGACACACTGATTGTTGTTGAGTGTGTGGAAAAACCGTATAATAGCACAGAAACGTACCCATAAAATTCTAGAAAGAGGACCTCCCTTGCATCTTCATCTGAATATTTAGGGAGTCGTAGTTATTATGTCAAGGAAGAAATCTGTTTTAGTACGGTCTGTATGGCTAAGTATTGCCATAATGGTGTTTATTGGCGCGAGTATATTTTTTGTGCTTACAGGAATCAATATACCCAAGAATATTTCCGGGCATGCGATAGCGTCATCGACAGCAACTCAAGCGGTTTCCCCTACCCCCCAATTGTTGTTTACTGATAATTTCAGTAGCAGTAATGACTGGTATGTAGGAAATGCAGAAGGATATACACGTGCTTTGAGCAGTAAGGGATTACAGCTTTCAGATACGAATCACCAGGTGTTGGTGGAGAGTCTGCCAACCAACATCTATTTTGATAATTTTGTGTTAACTACAACGTTTACGCTCCTGCAAGCGAGTCCAGCAGATAGTGTGGGCCTATATTTACGTGGAGATGTGAATCTCGATCACGACTACCGTATCAATATCTTTGGTGATAATAGCTATAGCATAAGCAAAGAGACATTAGATAAGCAGCGAAACCCAGAGACGACAGTGCTTGTGCCGCCGACGCCTACATTATTGCTGAGGCATCTTGGTCAACCGAATATGTTAAAAATAACAATGAATGGCCCCATGCTGATAATGGAGATCAACGGTCAATTGGCGGCGAGCATCAGTGATCCTGACTATACACAAGGGCAGGTTGCGCTCTTTGTCTCCAATGGCGCAACCTCTCCGGGCGTAACTGCGTTATTCAGTAATGTGACGATCTCTGCTTTACCTGCTGTAGGGCAACCATAAAGCTCTTCTTCTTGCTGTGAATATGCAAAAATATGAGTGCTTGTAGGCTTAAAATGTCCAGAGTTACGCACTGAAAATCTCGTTTCTGTTGTTGCATAAGGTAAATGACTGTTTTGAGCTATACAGGATATAATTAATCGCATAAGCTATGTGCTCTATTCAATTTGCTCGTCTACGTTCCAGGAAGGAGCTTGCAGATAGTTATGAAGAACTTAATGCAACGTATCAATCCAGCAAACATTTCACAAGCTATAGATGCCAGCATTATTGCTTATGGGAGTTGGTTATGCACAGCTATTGGTGGGCAACTTCACCAGGAAGCGGATGTATTCTGGACGGAATCTGAGTCTGGGCAGGTTAACATGGTGCTTTCAATGAACGTGCAACAGGATGCGCTTCCCGCGCTTATTGCCCGTATCCGCCAGCATTTTGCGCAACGCAAGCAGGGCTTTGAGTGGCAGGTTGGACCTTCTTCACGCCCAGAAAATGCTGGGGCTATTTTACGTGCACATGGCTTAAAGCATGAAGAAGATGAGCCTGGCATGGCTATCGAGCTAGAGACATTGCAAGAAGATATCCCGCTGGCCGCGAACATTACGGTTCTCCCTGTTACTGACCATACATTATTGGAGCAGTGGGTTCGTGTCTGGCTTTTCCCTGTCCCTGAAGAGCATGTGCAGCAAATAATTGCAAACTATGCGCGGATACCGCTGGATTCTGCTGGCCCTCTCCAATTTTATCTTGGTTTGCAGGATGGCACACCTGTGGCAACGGTTCGTGTGTTTTATGATGGCTGTGTGGCTGCTATTCATTCTGTTGTCACGCTTCCTGCATATCGTCACCAGGGCATTGGTACGATGATGACATTAATGGCGGCGCGTGAGGCACGGGCGAGAGGCTATCATGTCGCCGTGCTTACATCCTCACCGTTCGGTCTCAATATCTACTGTCGCCTTGGGTTTCGTGAATATTGTGTGGTAAATACTTATTCGTGGAGTCCAGAGGAAGATCGAGCAAATCAAGGAGAGATTGTATCGTGATGATTACCCGTCATGCTTTTCGCGGCGAGACAGACCTGCCGCGTATTTCGGCCATAATCGAGAATATGCCGCTTTCCTGTGTGCATGTGATAGATCTTCCCTGGCGGCTCAGTTCTCCTGCTATCAATGAGAGTCATGATGCTGTCTTGTGGGAAGACGAGCATGGGCAAGTCCTTGCTTTTGCGGCCTGGCAATATTACTGGGCCACGCTAGACTTCTTTATCATGCCTGGACCAGAGGCACAGAGCATTGAGGTGGACCTTTTTGCCTGGGCGGACGAGCGTTTTGGTGAACGTGATCGCGAGCGAGGCTATCCACTGCCTTATTGGGTAGAGTTTTGGGAGGATGACCACGAGCGGCAACGACTTGTTGAAGCGCATGGTTTTCTGCTTGATACGAACGATTATTATGTTCTTCTCCAACACGACTTGCGCAATCTTTCTTCTGTGCCGACAGTGCCTGATGGTTTTCAGCTTCGCACCCTCGCAGGAGAACAGGAAACTGTTGCATACGCAGAACTGCATCGTACAGCCTTCGAGAGTACGTCAATGACTGCGGCATGGCGTGCGCGGACGTTGCGTGCACCTCACTATCGGCCAGAGTTGGATCTGGTGATCGTTGCGCCCGATGGTTCACTCGCTGGTTTTTGCGTAGGCTGGTTTGAGCCAGCACGCCATGTGGCCCAGATTGAACCAATTGGCGTCGATCCGCGTTTTCATCGACGTGGCTTTGGGCGCATCCTCCTCTTGGAGATGCTGCGGCATTTCCAAGCGTATGGAGCTAATAGCGTGATCATCGAACCTTCTGGCGAAAATACTGCTATTGTCTCTGCTTGTAAATCAGTGGGCTTTCAACTGGCTCATACAATTCGCCGTAAAGGGAAATTGATCAGCCAGCCGCTGAGAGCACAATAGGCGTGGTCCTATTGTTGTCTCCATCTCATCCGCATGATGCGTATAGCAGATGAACCGCAGTGCGAGCGATGGAGCAGCCGGAGCACAAGCCAGAGGTTGCCTTGCCAGATATGCTCTCAGTATTCCAGGTGCGTTCGGTTGATGGCGTGCCTTTCACATTCGAGTCTATGCCGTTAGCTCGCGCGTTGCGAGGAGAAATCGTACAAGACGTCGAGTTTGCCTATACCTCTCTGTTTATGCAAAGTGAGCGCACGATTTCTGTCAGTGCGGCCCCCTTGCGAGAGAACGAACAAGGAATTATTAATGGTGCTGTTATCGTAACGCGTGATCTCACCCTGTTACGTCAGGCCGAGCAGCAGGCAGCGGAGCGTGCGCAACAGTTGGAAGCTATCTTCGAAGCGATGACCGAGGCAGTTTTTATTTTCCAGCCTTTTGACCGTTCGCCAAAATTCAACCGCGCGTCCAGGGATATGTTAGGTTTTTCAGAGGACCTCACTCCGCGCCAGTTCAAAGTGTTCACTGAGGAGGGAGTTCCGCTGCCTTATGAATATTGCCTCATGAAAGAGTCAAACAAGGCGAGTCTTTATATGGAGATACCGCACAGGATATCCTTTTGCATACACATAATGGACAGCAACGGTTCCTCTCAATAACGGGCAGTCCTCTTACCGATGCCCAAGGCCAGATAACGGGTGGCGTGCTAGTCTGTCGCGACGTGACAGAACGTCGTCGCTTAGAACGGCGAGTACAGCAAGCACTGGATGCTTTATTGCAGATTGCGCAGGTAGTGGTACACGGGTGAACGGCAAGGAGGGACAGTTGGAGTACAAAGTACCCCTGGTGTTGGCTCAACCTTCTGGTGTACAGTACCGCTGGCAGGTTCTTTGAGTACAAATATTACGCAGGTTTATCGAGTTGAATAGAGAATAGTCCAGAGAATAATAGCTACTTATAACGCATCAAGATCTTTATGAGTTATCAAACTGTTTAGTTTTGAAACTGCTGAGCTGTTCCATACGTAAAAAATATATGACCTTGTTGTTATAAAAAGGGTCAGGGGTAAGGTTGTGCGTACATTCATTGACTCCTCAATCCATAATACTCACAAGAGTAGAACAGCCGGCAGAAAAATAATGGATGATATTACTCTTCTTCTTTGTGCTCTTGTTACTGGTGCAAATACTTATGGTAGTAGTAAACATTCCGCTTCATCCCAAAGTTACCACTATCGACAGTTGCTCCGTATACTTTATAATAGTGGAGCAAGCGGAAAATATATACTACGACTGATGCAGGGGTACATACGTACCGGACGACTTGTCAAGTCCGAGATAGTGATGGCCCTTGAGCAAGTAAGAGCTACACGAAACGAGGAATGTTTGGAGGAAGCGGCTGCACTTCTTCCTGTGCAGCCCCGTTCCCGCCAAGCGTGGGTTTCTATGTAGTGTTTCTATATAGTATCCGTATAGAAGTCGCGCTCACCGCATATTTTGATGGGACCGAGCAGGTATTTAAACAAGCATTTCTCAGTGCTCTCTGTTTCACCACACATGTGTAAATGTTCATTTGAAAGAGAGAAACAGCGATTTTCCTCAGATTCACTAAAAGCCGGAATGGGCCTTTAGACTAGCGATCAGAAAAACACGCATGGGCCGGAATAGATAGCGGCTCGGTTGATGTTCTTCTTTTATGAAGCGCAAGATCTCAGAAGATCTTTCTGTCCATTGATGGCATGGTATGCCTACTTGCAAATTGCAAGTGTTATTTTTCATTTCAGAAAGAGACTTTATGTCAAAAGTAATACCGAAGCAGAGCCAGAATCGTTCTATGATCCTGCTATTGCTCTCGCTGGCAATATTTATGGTTGTTTTGGATGGCGCGATTATCAATGTGGCATTACCTGCTATGAAAGCCGCTTTGCATTTTAATACATCCTCGTTGCAATGGGTCCTGACCGCATATATCCTGACTTTTGGCGGTTTTTTGATGTTGGGTGGACGTACTGCCGATCTGTTTGGGCGGCGGCACCTGCTAGTGCTGGGTATCGGAGGATTTTCCCTCTTCTCGTTACTGCTGGGCCTGACCAGTTCTAGTGTTCTGCTCATCGTGTTGCGCGCGCTACAGGGATTGTCCGCAGCATTTATGGCTCCAACGGCTCTTTCCATCCTACTCACAACGTTTGAGGAGGGAGAAGAGCGCAACAGGGCATTGAGTATCTGGAGTATGGTAGCGTCAGGGGGCGCGGCGGTGGGAGTCTTCCTGGGCGGAGTGCTAACGCAATATCTAGGCTGGCAATGGTGCTTCTTCGTGAACGTCCCGGCTGGCATCCTCACTATCGCAGGTATCCTGAAATATGTTCCGTTACAGCAAGAAGAGGTTGGAGAAAAACATCTCGACCTTACAGGTGCTGTATTGGTGACAGGCGGTCTCGTTGCACTGGTCTACGCTCTGACGCTGGTCTCGCAGTTCGGTTGGACTGATAAGAGCACGTTGATAACGCTGGGTGTGAGCATTGTCCTGCTGGCTGCATTCCTGTTCAATGAGGCCAGAGTGAAGCATCCACTGATGCCACTGACCATCTTTCGGAATCGCAACGTAAGTGGTGGCAATCTGGTCATGCTGCCAGTGGTAGCTGGTACACTTGGCCTGTTCTTCTTTATCTCGCTCTATGTCCAGAATGTGCTGCACTATTCGCCCTCGTTGAGCGGACTGAGCTTTCTCCCGTTGCCGATCATCATCGGCATCATCTCTATTCAGGCACCGCGCCTGCTGGACCGTTTTGGATTTAAGCCTCTGCTCGTCGTTGGCGCATCTTTGATGATTGTTGGCACGTTCTTGTTGAGCTTATTGACGCCTGCTTCGTCCTACTTGACCAATCTGCTGCCTGCCTTTCTTATCCTGGCAATCGGTATGGGACTCTCGTTTGTGGCTGTGACGGTAGCTGCAACATCAGGGGTGCTAGATAATGAAACGGGATTGGCATCGGGCTTGATCAATACATCGCAGCAACTTGGGGGTGCCCTGGGTTTAGCCGTTCTAACGGTTGTGGCGAGCACGACAACAGCAGCAGATGTAGCGAGCGGGAAGGTGCTTGTGCAAGCTAGCATGCATGGCTATCAGGTGGCATTTTTGTGTTCGGCGGCACTGATGGTCGTAGCACTGCTGGTGTCCATTTTTGTTATCCGTACTCCGAAAACTACAATCGAGGCGTCAGATACGTCATATAGTAAGCAAACAATTGGAATTTAGGCAAAAGAAGAGTCGCAAATCGATCTCAGTCAGGTCGCGTAGCCAGCATACTACGTTGACACTGTGCGGTTTTTTGTCGCTGTCCTCTCCCTTGACGTCCCTCACATGGTTGAGACAACGGTGACCGATCACGGCAGCGTAGACCACATCTATGTTGCCATCTGGTTCGTCATAAAGCCAAACTGTACCTTATTTTGCCTACTTAGAGGGTTAGAACAAGGATAACACGTGCATCAGGAAACGCCAGAGCAATCAATACCTCTTCCAGAAGCTACGCCAGACTCAGGCATTGTCGTATCTGCTGCTGTGAGAAAGAGACGCCCCGATGCCTATCGCGCGCTGCGTTTTCGCGATTTTCGGCTGCTGCTCACGGGCGTTTTTCTCGTCTTTTTTAGCCAGCAGATGATGACTGTCGCGCTTGGTTGGGAACTGTATGCGCGAACACGTTCAGCACTTGTGCTTGGTGGCATTGGTCTGGCGCAGGTGATACCAGTGATCCTGCTCTTTTTGCCTGCCGGTTACGTCGCCGACCGCTTTAGTCGCAAGCATATTGTGTTCACGGGCCTGATCGTATTGGTGCTGGCGGCGTTGGGTCTGGCGACGTTGTCCTATCTCCGTGGCCCACTCTTGCTAATTTACGTCTGCCTAATTGCTATTGGTGGTGTGCAATCTTTTTATAATCCGGCCAGTTCGGCACTCGTTTCGCAGGTTGTGCCGGAGCAGGCTTTTGAGAATGCCACCACCTGGAGGAGCAGTGTCGGACAGTTGTCGGCTGTGCTGGGACCAGCGTCTGGCGGTTTTTTGATAGGACTATTTCACGGCGCGACACTGGTATATGTTCTGGGAGCGGTGTTGTTTTTGATGTTCGCGCTGCTGGTGCTCTTTATGCGCGTGCGTCCACAGCAGACGCCGGTAAGCTCGGCGCGTAAGCTCAGTTCGCTGCTCGATGGTCTGCGCTTTTTGGGGCGAACGCAGGTAATGTTGGCGGCGATTACTCTGGATTTGTTCGCGGTTCTCCTGGGGGGCGCAACGACGTTACTGCCTATTTTTGCGCAGGATATTCTGCACGTTGGTCCGATTGGTCTAGGATGGCTACAAGCTGCCTCATCGCTGGGCGCGGTGTGTATGGCTTTGACCCTGGCTCAGCGTCCACCTTTCAAAAGGGCTGGACGTGTTTTGTTGCTGGCGGTGAGCGGCTTTGGTGTGGCTACGATCATCTTTGGCCTGTCGCATTGGTTCTGGCTCTCCTTCCTTATGCTCATCCTGCTGGGAGCATTTGATAATATTAGTGTTGTAATCCGTGCGACGCTACTGCTGGTAAGGACCCCTGATGCTATGCGTGGGCGTGTGAGTGCGGTTAGCTCGCTCTTTATCGGTACTTCTAATCAGCTTGGAGGCTTTGAGTCGGGGCTGACCGCGCAACTGTTCGGGCCGATACCAGCAGTTGTGCTTGGCGGCATCGGCACGCTACTCGTGGTGACGCTGGTGGCTATATACTGGCCGGAGATGCGTAAATTGGGACCTCTGCGTGAAGGTGCCGTTGAGCATTGAGGCCGATTCAATACTGATGAATCTCCTCCGCTTCGTGTGGGTTGCTTGGGTTGTACAGAATAGGCATGGTCTCTCTCTGGGATAGGTTATCCAACACAGTGAGTCTTCATGAGACGCGATTTTGCTTTCGCTGCTGCCATGTGATTGTTGATTGTTTGTGCTCGTTTCTGTCCTCGTCGTTTTTTTTGTGGACACGATGCTCCTCACATTTGCTCTCAGGCTGCGATAACTGTCGATTGCTCCACTGATAGGTACACACGGAAAGTGGCATAAAGCAAGGCTAGAAGCGGCTTCACGTGCTTGCTTCTAGCCTGTTGAATGGTGGAGATGAGGGAGAGTCGAAGACTGAGAACGCTTGCTTTTTCTGGCTTCTCAGGCGGTTTCATGTATCTGTCGAGCGTGAATTATGGTTATCTTGTCTAATCATATCTATATTTATTTGGTGGTGTCGGTTGGTTCTGCTGTCAAAAGTGCTGTCAAAAATTCGGTTTTTGATGGGTTGAAAAAACCTTTATGATTGTCCTTTTAGGGTTTTTCAGGAAGACGTGCAAGAATTTGGGTCAAAAGGGATGTGTGTTGAGCAAGCTCTGACTCCTGGCGGTCAAAGCGGTGTTCTAGTTGTTCAAATCGTAGGTTGATTGCTTCAATTTGCTCCAAGATATGTCTGATGTCTCGGCCTTGTGAGCGGATAACACCCAAGAGAAT
>DAIDJF010000010.1:78270-103788 GCA_027451525.1 Ktedonobacterales bacterium | reverse complement strand
TCAGTATTTGATAGCATTTCTTAAAACGTATTCCAAACTCCTAATTACTCTGCCAGTGAGAAAACTTGTAATCTCCTATTTCCCAGCAAGAAGAGATAGGTAAAATATTAACTAATAAATTATGCGTGCAGACCGGCCTGTTGCTGAACAGGAAATGGGCGCGGAGCGTTGGCAGGTGTGCCTGTCTCAGGCTTCGCAGGCGGCATGTCGCTGCTTGGACGCAACTTGCGCGTCACATAGAACAGGAAGACAAGCATCAATACAGACTCGGCAATGTAGACCAGAATGACCGACGGGATTTGTAGCGAACCGAACGGAATGGTGCCTGTGTCAAAGTAGGCTCCAATAGGCGCGGGCAGAAGTGCCAGACCAAACGAGCCATTCCAGATGGCGTGTTGCAGCACAGCATAGAGCCAGCAACCAAAAGCTAACAAAAAGCGATGCTTACTCGCTTTAGGATGCGTCAGGTAGTACCAACCGAGGGCAACCATGCCAGCACCCAAACCGTGCAACAAGCCTGCCGTGCTACGTTGCAGCGCAACATTGAGCCAATCCTTGTAACCCATGCTGATGTAGCCAGAGGTCTCGATCAGATCAAAGCCGATACCGCAACTCATGCCGAGAATAAAAGCCTCAGCCGCGCTACGCATGCGCCCGATGAAGATGACAACAGCCAACGGCTTGACGGCCTCTTCGACCAGTGGCGCAATCACCGAGACAAGTAGAAAGATGAAACTGATGGCACGTGGATCAGTTGGCATCTGGAAATTTGGATTGTCGATGGCAAAGGCTGACGAAGTCACGCCAAGACCAGCGGCAACCACGAAAGTGAGAATAAGCTCAAAAATGGAGGCCAGCACAATCGCCTGCGTCGCGCCACTGACCAATGCGAAGGTGAACCGCCGCCACGTCGTGGGCCAGTGCTCTGAATGCGGGAAACGTAGCCGTCGCAGAGCAAGCGAGAGAATAGTCACAGCCGGGAAAATGCCAGCCAGCGCAATCAGGAAGATCGTCAAGAGCGGATTGCTCACCGATTGCCCGTTAGCAAACAGCACGCCCGCGATGATAAGCACAGCGATATAGAGCGCGAGAAAAATCCAGAAACGCGGAAGTTTGAAATCCGCCGATGGTTTCTGCAAGAACAGCGCGCGAATACTGTGATATAAGCCAAACGCACCGCCAACAACACCAGCAATACCAAGCGCGGTAAAAAGCGTATAGCTGCTGAAAATCTGCGACTGTGGTAGTGGCGATGTAGAAACACCACTCGAATAAGCAAAAACGCTTAGCAGCAAGATAAGGAAGCTCGCGAGACCGCCGAGCAGCACAAGAATTGCCCCGACAAACGACGCGATAGCAATCCCAAACTCGTAGCCGTCGCGCTTCGGTTTCTGGGGTGGAGCTTGCCAGTAATAAGGGTATGGAGCATAACCAGGGTAGCCAGGATAAGCGGCATAGGGGTAGCCCACATAGCCAGCAGGGGGATAATAGCCCGGCGGCACTGGTTGCTGCTGATAGGTAGGAGGCATAAGCGGCTGTCCATAGCCGGGCGGCATGGCTTGCTGCGGATGGGCGGGGGGAATATAGGGTACGGTAGGAGAATATGCCTGAAGCGGTCCAGTATGTTCGCGATAGGCAGGCTCGTAGGGCATCTCAGGCATAGCGTGCCCTGTGTGCTGTCCATAAGACGGGGAAGCCTGCGGAGCTTGTTGCGGCTGAGATGGCTCAGAAGATGAAGGGGTGATCTGCTTGCGTGTATCGGGGTCAGGCAGTGGCCCCATGTATTCAAAACCCACGATAATACCCTTTTCTCAGAAGACTTTTCTTTTCCCTAGTGCAATAGATGATATTCAAGAAATATACGAGCGAAACCCAGCAAAGGTTTCCCCTCTAATATAACGGCAAAGCCATAGCATTGTCAAAGCCTGATAACATTTTTGAACTGAGCATGACCTCACTTGAGCAGATCAGCGATGTCATGGATCTAATTCGCCAATCCTTTGAACTACATCAGGAAGACACTCTGTAATTTGCATAAACAGCTATAGCGCACATAAACGCTAAAGGATTGAGAAAGCATATTCTTCAACATGAAAGTATTTTGAAGAATATACTTTCTTTTTACATATTTGACGGAACACAAAAACGAGATGAAAAATTATAATGAAACACAATACATAAATATTAAATTTCCAGATACATTTATTTATTATATATGAATATACTAACCAGTGGAAAAATCTCTTCCTATAAGGCTGGACATTTGGCAATAATATGATAAAATCTCTATAGGCAACGAGCCGATGCATGAAAAAAGCTTTTTTTGTAAATTTCTGTGGCACTTTTTGCATATAAAGCAAAAGTCAAGCTCATTCCTGACTCTTTTTCATTGCATTATTAGAATATTCTCAATTTCAGGAGGACCACATGGCGTACCAGTATCAGATGCCCCCAATGCAGCAGGCTCCAGCAATGGCTTATGTGGGGGTTGGCCGGCGTTTTCTCGCTCTACTTATCGATGGAATTATTATAGGCGCTATTGTTGGAATAGTCGAGGCACTGCTCATCAGAGTTAGCCCGGCACTGGCAGGAACGCTAGGCTCTCTCATTGGCATTGTCTACCTCTTCGGCTTGGAGGCAACGCAGGGGGCAACACTAGGCAAAAGGTTGCTGGGCCTGCGCGTCGTGCGCATGGATGGTAGTCCGATTGGTTGGAGCGAGTCGATCATTCGCAATCTGTTGCGCATCGTTGACGGACTCTTCGGCTATCTCGTAGGTGCAATCATTATCTGGAACTCGCCACTCAAGCAGCGTTTGGGCGATAAACTTGCCAATACGGTTGTCGTCAGCACACGCTAAGCGTTCTCCACTGGCAAACAAAGCAGTAGCCAGCGTGACAGGCAGGCTGTCACGCTGGCTATTTTCAGAGCTTTCAGCATTGTTTGCTATTCATGCGTGCGGAAGATCTTCACGCGGCGGTTTGGCTCCTTGCCACGACTGCGCGAAAGCAGGTTGTAGCGGCTCGCCATCTGATGTTGTAGGCGGCGAATATAGGCATTGGCTGGTGCGAGTTCTGCCGTTGTCAGGCCCTTATTCAAAACCTGATGGATGGCATCTTCCGTTTCCAGCATAGCCTGTTTAGTAGGATCATCGAACTCCAGGTCGCCGCGTGCCCCCGCTTCCGCTTCGCCATCCTCGTCATCCGCGGAGGAGTCACTGACGGGAATATCGAAGAGACGGCCCAGGGCGTGTTGCATCTGCGAGACGGTATTGTTTTTCAGGATGATAATCAACTTGCCATCCTGCTCTGCCTGTTGCAAACGCTCTGGTTGGCGACGATAGTAGTTTTTGATCGTGATAACGGCGTCAGCTTCGTTCTGGTGATTCGTCACGATGATCGGTACACGCAACTGACGGGCAGCATCGGCAAGACGATCGCGACTGACGCCAAAGGGATAGAGACGCAACGTTTTCATAATTGGCATCTCATCCGCTTTAGTAGCCAGATTGCCATTTTCGCTAATGGTCGGGCGATTGAGCGTCTCCACGCCTACCGATATAGGCCGATTCAGCGCATCAGCGGAGCGCGGGGCCTCGGTACCAGTGGGAGCCAAAGCTCTCATTGGCGGTTGCTGGAACTGACCCTGGTTACGTCCGCCACTACGCCCTGCCTGTTGTCCGACTTGGCGGATAGCATTCCATCCTCCACTGCCGCTATTGCGATCTGTACGCTCGCCGCGCTCGCCACGCTCACCACGCTCAAAAGTGCGCGGAGTGAAGCCTTCTTGACGCGCGACACCAAAGCCGCCCACGCCCCAGGTGGGAATCTCCATGCCGCCTGTATTGACACGACGCGCGGTGACACGTCCACTTTCGTGGTCGCGTGTGCGCTCCTCGGCGGTTACAGCCTGACCACGCAGCATATTATCGACCGTATCGGCGACATCGCGGTGCACAATCAGCTCTTCCCAACTCTGCTGTTCGACCACCACATCGAAGGTAGGCGGAGCTTTGCGCTCAAGAATGCTTTTTTGCGTATGACGGCGGCGCGCCTCCTCGTCGCCCAGTGTCACGGTTTGAATGCCACCCACGAGGTCTGAGAGTGTTGGGTTGACAAGCAGATTGCCCAGCGAGTTGCCGTGCGCGGTCGCGACAAGCTGGACGCCACGTTCTGCGATAGTGCGGGCGGCAGCGGCCTCTAATTCCGTACCGATTTCGTCGATAACAATGACTTGTGGCATATGATTCTCGACCGCCTCGATCATGACCGCATGCTGTTCCGCGGTGCGCGCGACCTGCATGCGGCGTGCGCGCCCGATGCCGGGATGGGGAATATCACCATCGCCCGCGATCTCATTCGAGGTATCCACCACCACCACTCGTTTGTTAGCTTCGTCCGCGAGGACACGCGCTATTTCACGCAACAGGGTGGTTTTTCCCACGCCTGGGCGACCAAGAATTAGAATGGATTGGCCCTGTTCGACGATATCGCGAATCAGAGCAATACTGCCAAGTACCGCTCGACCAATACGGCAGGTCAAGCCGACGACTTTCCCCTTTCTATTGCGGAGTGCGCTGATACGATGGAGCGTGCGCTCGATGCCAGCACGGTTATCGTCGCCAAATTCACCGATGCGTTCGACGACATATTGCAGGTCGGCGTCGGTGACAGGCTGGGTACTGAGGATCACCTCCCCATCCGGGAATCGGCCCTCGGCAAAGCGTCCGAGGTCCATTACGATCTCCAGCAGTTCGCTTCGGTTCTCAAGCCGATTGACCGCGTCGTGGATGCCGGGCGGAAGAGTCCCTAGCAGAGCCTCCAGATCGTCAGTGATCGCGTGTTGCATAGGCAGTTTTATCACCTCATAGTTTTTTGGCGAGAATTGACCGTCCCCAAGCCTTTCAAGCCATAGACCGCTCGCTGCTCCAGCAGGGGGACGGTGCTTTGCCTCATGGCGAGAAGTGCCATGTGTCGCACCAGCAGGTCTTTGGTATCGACCTGCTCAAATCCACTGTTACGGAGAGCGGTGATTACAAAAGAGTCGTACTCGCGCACCAGGCAAGAGATGCGCCGCACGCTGCCTTCCTGAAGCCGTCGGATGCCGAAACGCAGAAGCGGCTCAGCAAGCTCGGTGTGTTCAGGATGGACCATGAGACAGAGCCGATGTGGTGTGTTGCCATGACCACGACGGAGCCGCAGCCATGCACCAATACGCACGCCGACATCGCAGACATAGTTCTCGTCCCCGCGCTTAAACAGGGAAGGGAGCGGATTCAACGTGCCGACGTTCATTTTCGCAAATTCCTCGCTGCTCTCGACCATTTCCGCCATCTGCACTTTAGGCGGCGTGATGGCGCGATACAGTTGGTAGAGTCCCCATACATGGTGACGGTTCCAGCGACGCAATGAGGGCAAGACGGGTTCATTTGCTGGTATCGGCAGCTCTGGTTCATATATATAGGTCAATTCACGCGCATAGCGTTGGAAGCCAGAACGGTGAAACAGATCTAGCTCTGGTATTTCATCCTCGACTTTCGCAAAGATACGCAAGACGCCATGCACAGCGGCCATTTCGAGGATATACTCAAGCAACACCGTTAATACTTCATCGCCCTTGACGTTACTATGCGCCATTGAAGCAAGATAGGCAATATCCCACATCGTGCGGGCCGGGCGTTCACGCACTTGTGAAAAACCGAGAATGCGCCAGTGATCTTCACAAATCCAGGTGCGCGTTGCTGGATTGAGGGGGAAGATATTTCTCAGGATGGGTGGCGGAGTGACAAGGCTCTCATCCGGCTCTTGCCAGCATACAAAATTCGCAAACTCGTGCTGTCTGCTACGAGCGCGATGGTCAATGGCGTAGATGATTCCCGGCAGATCAACATATAGTACCGGTCGTATCATCCAGTGCTCCCTTGCCGTGCAGGGGAACGCGAAGTGCAATCCCCTACAGCGTGACGCTTTGTACTATGCGGAGAAAGTAGTCGTGGAAACGTGGATCTCCAGCAACCTCTGGGTGAAATGCAGTGCCTAGCATAGTTCCTTCACGAACGGCGACGATGGTTCCATCGTCGAGCGTTGCCAACACCTCTACACCCGCTCCCACACTCTCAACCAGTGGGCCACGAATGAAGAATGCGTGGAATGGCGCTTCACCCAATACAGGCACGTTCAGATCTGTTTCAAAACTTTCCCGCTGACTGCCAAATGCGTTACGACGGACACGAATATTCATGGATGCCAGTAACGGCTGACCCAGAAGCGCGTTATCCGTCTCTTTCGATAATAAAATGAGTCCCGCGCATGTTCCCCAAACGGGAACGCCTTCCTGAATCTTCCTGAGCAATAGGTCATGCAAGCCATACTCGACCATCAGCTTGCCTATCGTGGTACTTTCACCACCTGGTATTATTATACCATCTATTGTGTCAAGATGTCGCGGAAGACGTATAGGAAATCCGTGCGCCCCCACATCCTCCAACATCTTGATATGCGCTTCAAAATCACCTTGTAATGCTAATACGCCAATACGTGGCTTTGGGTTAGACATATGTACAACATCCTTGAAATTCGAGGGATAGGGAGAAGCAGGGCGACCGCAAGGGTCGCCCCTACAATGAGACGCTGCCCGTTTTCCCCGTCATCATGGTAGGGGCGAGGCTTGCCCTCGCCCTGCCCCCACACGCTAAAAAATGTGGGATGAAGATTGACAGAGTTCTACGCAACATTGGTAATGTATGAAATGTTACCAGCCGCGTTTCGCCATCAACTCGTTTTCGGGCAGAGTGCTGATATTGATGCCAACCATCGGCTCGCCAATGTTGCGCGATACCTCGGCAATGATCTCCGGGTCCTGATAATGCGTGGTAGCACGCACAATAGCCTTCGCGCGTTTGAGTGGATTGCCCGACTTAAAGATGCCAGAGCCAACGAAGATACCTTCCGCACCCAAACGCATCATCAGCGCGGCATCAGCGGGCGTCGCGATCCCACCAGCCGAGAAGTTGACGACGGGGAGTTTGCCCGTGCGTGCAACCTCGCGCACGAGATCATAGGGTGCGCCCAACTTCTTAGCCTCGTTCATCAGTTCCTCTTCAGGCAAAATCTGTAAGCGGCGCACGCCATCCATAATCGTGCGCATGTGGCGCACCGCCTCGATCACATTGCCCGTACCGGCCTCACCTTTGGTGCGCAGCATAGCAGCACCCTCGCCTACGCGCCGCAGGGCCTCGCCCAAGTCACGCGCTCCGCACACGAACGGCACAGGGAACAGATGCTTGTTAACGTGGAACTGCTCGTCCGCTGGCGTCAAAACCTCAGACTCGTCGATGCAATCAACGCCAATCGCCTGCAAAATCTCGGCCTCGACAAAGTGACCAATGCGGCACTTCGCCATCACGGGAATAGTCACGGCCTCTTTAATCTTGATAATTAGCTCCGGGTCGCTCATACGCGCCACACCGCCCTGAGCGCGAATGTCGGCGGGCACACGCTCCAGTGCCATTACCGCTGATGCTCCTGCCTCTTCCGCAATTTTGGCTTCGTCAGCTGTTACGACATCACAAATAACGCCACCCTTGAGCATTTCGGGGAATGTGCGCTTAACTGATACAGTACCTGTCTGTTTTTGCATGGATATCTATCTCCTGGCATGTGTGAATGTGTACATTGTTTGTATAGAGATTCTAGCACAGGGATAGGAAGACTGCCAGAGCCAATTGGTATGAAATGAGTCAGCCAAGTCAGACATTGGCTCGCTTGTCGATGTGCTATAATAAAGCAACATTGGAGATTTTTTGAAAGGCTGACGCGATGAGTATTCTAGATCGCGAATTAAAAGAACGGCATAGCAAACATCCCCGTTTACGTCGTTTCCTCCTGATTATTGGTGGCCTGCTTTTTGTGCTGCTGATCTTCTTCTCGTTTACCAATTTCTCCAGTGATGTCGCATTTGTACAACACACGGTTAATCCACCTGCACACTTCACTTTTCATGGGCAAAGCAACTATATCAGTATGCTCGCGTGGTCGCCCGATGGACACGAGATTGCCTCTGCCAGTGGCGATGGCAGCGTGCAGGTCTGGAATGCCCATACAGGCAACGTCTCACGCATCTACAAGGGGCACACGGGCGATGTCCTCGCGGTCGCGTGGTCTCCCAATGGACAGGAAATTGCCTCTGGCGGACTGGACACGACGGTACAGGTCTGGAATGTCGCGGCAGGGCAGCGACTCCTCACCTATCGCGGGCATAGCGACGCCGTTTTTAGCGTGGCATGGTCGCCCGATGGCAAGTATATCGCGTCGGCCAGCCAGGACGGCACGGTACAGGTCTGGGATGCCACCAATGGGCAATCGCGCCTGCATTATGGCTCACATCCTCTACGTGGTTTTCCACCGCCCTGGAATAGCGTGGCGTGGTCACCCAATGGCAAAGAACTTGCTCTGGGAGGCGAAGGTGACGCGGTCGTACTAGATTTTCCAGCAGGCAAAGAGGTGGGCGAGTATGGCTACAATGGTGGCTCCATCCACGCCATCTGCTGGTCGCCTGATAGTAGTTACATCGCCTTTGGTGGCACGGATTCGACGGTGCAGGTTTGGGCTGTTGCTACACGCCAGAACATCTACACCTATCAGGGCCACAAAACCGATGTCTTTAGCGTAGCATGGTCGCCCGATGGCAAGCGCATTGCCTCTGGCAGCGGCGATGGTCTGGTTGAAGTGTGGGACGCGCTGACGGGTCAGCACGTTTACACCTATCGCGGACACGCCGACATCTACATGGGCCACTTCACCAGCGGCAGCAGCGCGGCGGTCAACACGCTAGCCTGGTCGCCCGACGGGACATACATCGCCTCTGGCAGCAGCGACAACACCGTGCAGGTCTGGCAAGCAATGTAATGTAGGAGGGCAGGGCGTGATAAATCACGCCCCTACAATGATGCGATGCCCGTTTTTCCGTAGGGACCGATTCATCGCGTCCGTCATGCCCACGCACCAAATATGCCATCATACATCCACAGTGCCAGAGGAAAACAGGCATTGTTGGCGCATGGGCACGGACGCGATGAATCGGTCCCTACGTCTTTTACCTGTTTATTTTGTTAATATCCATCATCACGCCCTGTACCGATTGCTCCTATTTAAGCGGTATTGACCCTTGTAGTCGCCCGTTATGCCTCATATGCTCCCAATGCCCTTTTCACCAAAGACTACTACCAGCGGGCATGCACCAGGGGACGAATGCGCGTGTCATAAATCGCCTGCACGTGGCGCATTGCCTCTTCGCTCAGCGGCGGCAACGTGGAGACACGACTGTTCTCCTCGGCCTGCTGCGGATTTTTAGATCCCGCGATGACCGTTGAAACCTCTGGGTACATCAGAATCCAGCGCAGGGCGAATTGTGACATGCTTTCACCCTCTGGCACAAACTGGCGCAGTTCCTCCACCGCTGCCAGACCTGTCTCATAATCGACACCGGAGAAGGTCTCGCCCTGATCGAAGGCCTGACCATGGCGGTTATAGTTGCGGTGGTCGTTGGCGGCAAACTGCGAATCGCGGCGGAATTTGCCCGTCAGCAGGCCACTCGCCAGTGGGACGCGCACGATGATACCCACCTTGCGCTCGCGGGCGGCGGCAAAAAACTGCTCAGTTGGCTTGAGACGGAACATGTTGAAAATAATCTGGATGCTCTGCACATTGGGATAGGAAATCGCTTTCATGGCCTCTTCTACTGTCTCAACGCTCACGCCATAGTAGCGCAGCTTGCCCTGCTGCACGAGATCATCCAATATCCCAAAGACCTCTGGCATATCGTAGACAGCGGAAGGCGGACAGTGCAATTGCAGCAGATCGAGGGCCTCCATCTCAAGATTGCGCAGGCTACGCTCGACAAAAGCGGTCAGATTAGCGCGGTTATAGCCCTCAGCGACGTGTGGATTCAGGCGGCGTCCAGCTTTGGTGGCGATAATCAGGTCTTGCTTATGGGCCTTGCGCACCTGCGCGATGAGTTGCTCAGAATGCCCATTGCCGTAGACATCCGCCGTGTCAATAAAGTTGACGCCCAGGTCAATTGCCCGATGCAAGGCGGCGATAGCCTCGCTGTCGTCGGTATTGCCCCAGGCATCACCGCCTATCGCCCAGGCTCCAAAGCCCATCTCCGAAACGTTCCAACCAGTGCGACCAAATGCACGATATTGCATATCAAGTACTCTTTTCCAGTCAATATTACACTACTATTTATTACCGTAAGGATACCACCAGGATTTGAGGCCACCCTCGAAATCCCAGTGGACATGTTTTGTCTCGCGAAACTCGTCTAATCCCTCTTCGCCGAGTTCGCGCCCCATGCCGCTCATCTTAAAGCCGCCAAAGGGGCCAGCATCGTTGTCAGTCAAAGGATCATTAATCCAGAGCGTGCCAGCCTCAACCTCCTCGAAGAAGCGTTTGGCCTTCAGAGGGTCATAGGTATAGAGATTGGCTCCCAGGCCATACTTGCTATCATTTGCCAGCGCGATAGCCTCATCGAAGCTGCGATAGGTCATGATCGGGATTGTCGGGCCAAAGGTCTCCTCGCTCATGATCGCCATGCGATGGTTGACGTTGGTCAAGACTGTTGGCTCATAGAAATAGCCACGCTCCAGGTGTGGCGGACGCCGTCCACCCGTGAGGATGCGTGCGCCTTGAGACTGCGCAGCCGCGACCTGCATCTCAATCTTCTCGCGATAGCGTGCGCCGATAATCGGCCCCATATCGGTATCAGGCTCTATACCGGGGCCGAGACGTAGTCCACGCGCATACTCCGTGATACGCTCAATAAAGGTGGGAGCGATAGACTCATGCACGTAGACGCGCTCGGTTGAGGTGCAGACCTGCCCGGCATTCAGCAGTGCGGCCCAGGCCACACCCGGCACGGCGATATCCAGGTTGGCATCTTCCGCGACGATAAAAGCATCCTTGCCGCCAAGCTCTAAATGGAGCTTTTTCATCTGCGGTGCAACCAACTGGGCAATGCGCTGTCCCGTTGCCAGCGAGCCAGTGAAGGCAATCACGCGCACACGCGGGTCGAGGATAAGCGGCTCGCCGCACTCACTACCATAGCCGCTGATGATATTGATAACGCCAGGAGGAAAGTGAGCAAACAATTCGGCAAAGAGCAGCGTTGAAAGCGGCGTCATCTCCGATGGTTTGAGCACAACCGTATTGCCAGCAGCCAGGGCAGGGGCAACCTTCCAGGCCATCAGCAGAATAGGATAGTTCCAGGGTACGATAGCCGCGACAACGCCATATGGCTCCTTCAAGACCATTGCCAGTTGGCTCTCTTCGACGGAGGGGATCACGCGCCCACGTGTATTGCGCCCAATCTCGGCATAATAGCGGAAACAGGCGGCGGACCAACCCATCTCATCGCGATTCTCGATCAGGGGTTTGCCACCCTCAAGCGTGAGCAGACGCGCAAACTCTTCCGTGCGCTCCGTCAGCTTGTGTGCCACCTCGTGCAGCATCTCAGCCTTTTGGCCTGCTGGCAGCTTCTTCCAGGCGGGAAAAGCAGCCTGGGCCGCGACAACAGTATCCTCAACGTCGGCGGCATTGCCAGCTGGCACGGTATCGACGATCTCTTCCGTCGCGGGGTTATGTACCTCGATGACCTTACCGGAATGACCCGCTGTATATGCGCCGTTGATCCACATCTGATAGGGCATACAAAACCTCGCTTTACGTTTTCGTTGCAAAAAAGATGCGTCACAAGGATATTGTATCACTTGTGACGCATCCTGTTGCGCGGCTTTTAATAACGAAAAGCATAGCCGACGCCGCGCACCGTTTGAATAAGTTTAGGATTCGCAGGGTCTTCTTCCAATTTCTCGCGCAACCAGCGCACGTGCACATCAACAGTGCGTGTATCGCCCGCGTAGTCATAGCCCCAGACGTTGTGGAGCAATTGATCACGTGTCAATACCGTCCCGCGATTGCGCACCAGATAGGTTAGAAGATCGAATTGCTTGGGTTGCAGTTCCAGGTCTTGTCCGCGACAATTGACGCGCCTGCCAGCCAGATCAATGCGGATAGGACCGGCTACCAGTTCGCGTGTAGGACGTGGAACTTCCTGAACAGGTTCACGCACGGGGGCTTCCTCTACCGGCAATGGGTATTCAGAGCGACGCACCAGCGCACGCACACGAGCCAATAGTTCACGTCGTCCGAAAGGTTTGGTCACGTAATCATCCGCGCCAACCTCTAGACCTACAACCTTATCTATTTCTTCGCCTTTGGCAGTCAACATCAAGATAGGCGTCGTGGCAGTTCCACTTTCACGCCGCAACTGGCGACAGACTTCCAGGCCGTCCATCTCTGGCAACATCAGATCAAGAATAATCAGATCAGGGCGTTCACGACGCGCTGCGTCAAGGGCCGTCATGCCATCAGCAGCCGTTACCACGAGATAGCCCGCCTGCTCCAGATTATAGGCCAGCGTCTCTACCAACACCTCTTCGTCGTCTACCACCAGAATTTTGCGTGCCACAATGCTTCTCCCTTTAGCGTTTAACCGAAACGTCCGCTGATATAGTCTTCGGTTTCTTTTTTCTGGGGTCGCTCAAACAGGTTAACAGTCGCAGCATGCTCTATCAATTTCCCACTTAAAAAGAAACCAGTGAATTGAGAGACGCGCGCGGCCTGCTGCATATTGTGTGTCACGATAACAATCGTATAGTCCTTCACCAATTCCAGAATCAATTCCTCGATTTTAAGCGTGGCGATAGGGTCCAGAGCGGAGCATGGCTCGTCCATCAACAAGATTTCCGGCTGCACCGCCAGGGCGCGGGCGATACAGAGACGCTGCTGCTGGCCGCCGGAAAGACCGAGAGCGGATGTATTCAAGCGATCCTTGACCTCGTCCCACAGCGCGGCCCCGCGCAAGCTCTTCTCGACTAACTCTGTGACTTCCTTATTAGAACGCCCTTGAACGCGCAGACCATAGGCGATATTATCGAAAATGGACTTGGGAAACGGATTAGGGCGTTGAAAGACCATGCCGACGCGCTGACGCAGGAGAACCACATCGGTGCTTCTATCGTAGATGTTTTGTCCATCCAGCATAGCCTCACCAACAGTGCGCGTGTTGGGAATGAGATCATTCATACGATTGAGCGTGCGCAAAAACGTAGATTTTCCGCATCCCGACGGGCCAATCAGAGCAGTGACTTGACGCTCATAAATTGGCAAAGACACCTTATAGAGTGCCTGCTTGCTGCCATAGAAAAAATCTGTATCCTTGACTGCGATTTTTACCCGCGCGTTCGTATCAACTTTGACAGCACCATCACTGACCTTTACCTTTGGAATACTGGGTTGTGCCTGGCTCTCACTGGCACTCGCCTTTAGCGGCATCTGTTTCTGTTGCCCAGATTCATTGACTTGTAGATCCATTAAGCCTCCTCAAGGTCAGAAGTGTATGACGATCATACATTCCCACCTTTGATACGTATCCGTAATGCCTGGTAACTCTCCTGCTTGACATATTGGTCGTTTCGTAGCTCCACCTCTTCATTTTATACAAGTGGATACTCTTTATGCAATGGGATGGATGTATCAACAATCAGGCGGTCTGCCAGAACAATCAAGCGAATATAGCGGCCAGCGAGGGCTTTGCTGATAAAGTAAGGGCGGCCCTCGTATGAGATGTGACCACTGCGAGCCACTTTACGGGAAAAAATGCTCGCCCCTTCAGGCAGAGCGGCCCTCTCATTTCCACTCTCGAGAGAGTCTGCGGAAACATTCATAGGTAGCTTTCCTCTATGTTGTAGGTGAGATAGGAGTTTAGCGGTTGCACACCTACCTCTTGTTTACCTAATCGCGCATAAAACGACTATGCGGCTGTAATACGCCGCTGGATCACGCGCCCAATACCGCGTGAAATCAGATTGATGAGCAATAAGAGAACGACCAACAAGGCCGAAGAACCAGCAGTAATAGCAATTTCCTGTGTGTGTGTGAGCGATGAACTACCTGCACCAGGCCCAATAATATAGTAGAGATGGGTAGTGAGTGTATCGCTGGCAATACCCGGATTTGCGGTGAACACGTTACCCGGATTGTTCAGACCCATCGTAAACAGCAGGGCTGCCGCCTCGCCGATTACCTTACCAGAGGAGAGAATCAGGCCAGTAATCAGGCCAGGCACAGCGGAAGGAAGAACAACGGTGCGAATCATACGCCATTTGGTCGCACCTAAAGCCAGGCCAGCCTCGCGCAAATCGCGTGGCACGGAGGCAAGGGCATCCTCAAACAGGCGCAGCGCCATAGGCAGGTTGAGACAGAGCAAGGTAAGCGCGCCCGCGAGACGACTGGTATGTAACCCCAAGAGATCGCTGAAAGCCAGCACGCCGAACAGACCAAGCACGATAGATGGCACACCAGCCAGTGTCTCAGCCGCGAAGTGTACTACCGCCACAAAACGTCCCTGCGGCACATACTCAACTAGATAGATGGCCGCCGCGAGTGAGATAGGAAACAGGAAGATTTCAGTCAAGATCAGGATATAGAAGGTGTTGAAAATTTCGCTACCAACCCCTGTAACGCCTGTGGAGTAGAAACTGGGATTCACAATGTAGGCAAAACCGTCTACGATCAGGTAGATAATAATCGTGATAAACAGCAGACCAACGACAACCGCAACCAGGCTCAGGAGTCCTATGCCAAGACGATTACTGGTATTGAGGCGGCGAACGAGAGCTGTCATTTCCTTCAGGCGCATATTTCCAGCGGTAGGCACCTGTACTACTTCTTGCGCGCTCATCGATACACACTCCTGCTAGCCAGATAACGGCTAATACTAACGAATACAAACGAAATTACAAGCAGAACCAGACCTAGAGTCCAGTAGGCATCACGCGCATTACCAAACGCATCACCAAACTGGATTGCAATCACCTGGGTGATATTGACATTCGGCTGGAAAAACAGGTATAACCACCCTTGCGCCGTGTGAGGAGTCTGAGGAATCTGCTGACCACCCAGCACCAGGCTTACCGCCAGCGTCTCACCGATAGCACGTGCCATACCCAACACAACAGCTGTTGCCAGACCAGTCGATGCGGCTGGAATAACCGCTCGTGTCATCATTTGCCAGCGCGTCGAACCAAGAGCCAAACTTGCTTCACGCACACTTCCCGGCACCGCGCGTAGCGCATCTATGGAGATACTGGAGATTGTTGGCAAGATCATGACGACCAGCACCAGAGTCGCCGATCCCCAACCATAACCACCTGTCTGAATACCACCTTCTAAGGGATTAAAGATTCGTCCCAACGCGGGCACCAGCACAACCAGACCTAGAAAACCAACCACAACAGAGGGCATACCCGTGAACAGCTCGATCAATGGCTGCAAAATACGCACCATCCACTGTGGGCTGACCTCCGTAAAAAAGAGGGCCAGGCCAAACGACAGGGGAGTTGCGATAATGACCGCGAGAAAAGTGATAACGACTGAACCGATAATGAGACCACCCGCACCATAGGAAGGATTACCATTACTGCTTAAAGCTCCGATAGGGTCCCAGAACGTATTCAAGAAAAAATTCTTGAAGGTACCGCCCTCTCCAAAAATACGGAAGGCATTGACGCCAATAAAGATGAAAATGCTGACGATGACCGCAATCAAAAACAAGGCACAGAGGAGAAAGATGATCTGTGCTATACGATCACCAATATACGATTTTGGGGATTGTTGCCTCACTTGCAAAACGCTACTCCTTCCTGTATGCAACAATGTAGAGGTATCAGTGATGATACCTCTACATCGCGCATTATTTGGATTAGGCTGATGGCTGGTGAGCCTGGATGGCAGCAGGCTGCATCTCAGTGAGGGCAAGGTAACCCAAACCGTGTGCATCCTGTACCGCTTGCGGGCTAGCCATGTAGTCAATGAACGCCTGTGTCAGACCGCTGGCAGCACCTTTTGTATACATGTGTTCGATGTTCCAGAATTTGTAGGTGTTGCTCTCAACGTTAGCAGCTGTTGGACTATTACCATCGATGTTCAACATGGTCAGGCTAAGTTTCTGAGCGGCATCGGTTGTGACATAACCAATCGCACCACTCGTCTGGTTCACTTCGGTTGCCACAGTGCCAGTGCTGTCTGAAATCAGGTTCGTGGGGCCAGTGATGGTCTCAGGGCCTCCCAGGATGTACTGACCGAAGGTCGCACGAGTGCCAGAGGTCGTCGGGCGGCTAACCACGGTGATTGGCAGATTTGGCCCACCAACCTGGCTCCAGTTCTTGATACTACCGCTATAGATACCCTTGATCTGCGCTGTTGTCAGGCTTGTGACACCGGTCACGTTTTTATTGATAACCAGCGTAAAGACGATAATGGCAACCTGATGGTCTACCAGGTCCTGCTGGCCTGATTTACTAAAGATATCGGAGTCACCGATCTGCACGCTACCATTTTCAGCACTTGCCAGGCCAGTACCGCTACCACCCAGGTTGACAGTGATACTCGCGCTAGAACATTTTGCTTCATAGTCTTTCGCGACAACCTGCACCAATGGAGCCAGCGCGGTCGAGCCTGCGGCCGTGATGCTGCCAGCGATGCAGTTGTATGCACCCGGCGTACCGAGCGTCGAGGCTGCGCTGGTCGGTGTTGAGCCAGTGCTGCTACCGCTAGTGCTTGCTGGGGTGCTGCCACAGGCAGAAATAAGGATACTCAGTGCAGTTGCCAGAATGAGGATAGTGGCAACGCGCCATTGTTTCAACATTAGGATTCTCCTACTCCTTCAGGACGGATAAACAGAATATAATCATGAACATGAATGCTACACGCGCAAAACGTTTTTGCCACGCGCGATCCATCGCCCTTTGTTCGTTCATCTATACCGTACCATTGCAGGGTTAACTATGCTTTATGGATATGTTAAGCCCATGTTAAATGTTCCTAAAGGATAGGTTCTCTTTGTTAACAATTCACGCTGAAGCCGCTTAAAGCTGAATTTTTTAGATCACCACACTAACAAGAAAATAGAAACAGTTTATTGCCGCGATACATTATCCGCGAGCGCGGCCCTGATAACTTTTTCTGCCTCCTCGTGCAACCGCTTGAACAAGGGAAGGCAGCAGCGAGGAGGTTCAGGGTATGGCTAAGGCGCAATTTTGAGCAAGGAGGAAAAATGTATGGCGGTCATTTGGATTGTGGATAGATGGATATGCTCTCTGGTCCCCAAGAGCGAGAGGCTCGGAGTGTACCTCTCGCTCCCCAAACACGAGCGCAATGCGTCGTGTGTCACGAGGTGACAATCATCTGCCGATGACGGTCAGGGCGTGCAGCAACAAACGGGGTAAACAAGAAGGTGCTGAGTACAATTTGCCAGGTCAGTCGCGCGCTTCCCATACCCCTGCGCAGGTTTTTCTTTCTGGATTGCTATGTCCTTAGTATAGAAGTTATATGTTAAGCTAGCATTATGGCTCTGTAAATAATTCCCTTCTCTGAATTGTTGCCTGTCAAAAAGGCATCCCCTATCTTGATGGAACAAAGATAAGCATACCTTTTTGACAGTCTTGGCTGGGATTGCGAAGTTATTGCGGATATTGGGGACCCTGCGGATATTGGGGACCCTGCGGATATTGGGGACCCTGTGGACCTTGTGGATAAAACGGTCCCTGTGGCCCACGCATTGCGGCTTGTTGGCGCAACTGATTGAGTTCACGATAAATGGGCCACTCGCCAAAGGCGAGAACACAGAGCATAATAATATTGGCGATAGGGACAAACATGAGTAGGCCTAATACGCCACTATAGCCTGCCTTCGCGAAGATGCGCCAGTAAATGATCACAGAGAGGATAACGATCGCCAACAAGAAGAGACCAATAAAAAGGCTCGCTCCAGCCATGGCATTGCCCAAACTTTGGGATTGAGATGGGGTCATGATCTTGCTCCTTTACATTAGAAAAGCTGTTTTGTCACTATCACAGTAAATAGGTCGTCCAGTTGCGGCCTCTACTATAAGATACGGGAAAGTACAAGTAAATTACAATGCGAAATTTCACTTTCCTTTTGTGTTTTTACATGTTATACTGCGATTGACACGACGTCATCCTTTCTTAGTGTGCAAAGTACACGAAATTCCTACATAGGACCAGCTTTTTGATATTTCTGCTCATCCTATCGTCTTTTTATATGGAGATGTTGTTATCCCACCTTATTAGTTCCCTAAAGACACGTGTATGAGAGAGCAAAACGACCCGACAAACAAGCAGCCAGAGCGTGGCGGCGAGCAAACGTCTCACCTCCACTTTGGCAACTATGAGCTGGTGCGGCGCATCGACGTTGGCGGTATGGGCGAGGTCTATCTGGCACGTCAGCGCACCGCATTTGGACGGCTGGTAGCAATTAAAATTATGCGTTCCGATCTCGTGAACGACATGGTTGCGCGCCAGCGTTTTTTGCGTGAAGCGGAGGTAAACGCGCAACTTAAACATGAGCATATTCTTCCTCTTATCGAGTTTGATGAGGAGCAAGGACGCCTCTTTCTCGTCACGCCATATGTCGAGGGAGGCACATTGGCGCGGCGTCTACAACGCGGTGCCCTTTCGCTGGCAGAGATTCAGCAACTTTTCTCTGCCCTGGTGCGTGCCATCGCCTACATTCATAAACGGGGTGTCGTGCATCGCGATCTTAAACCCAGTAATATCCTGCTTGATGAGGAAGATGGACAGGTCTATGTGCGCCTGATCGATTTCGGTATCGCCTCTATCCAGGGGGATTATGCCAGCCCACCGCTGACAATGGCAGGCCACGAGATGGGCACGATTGCCTATCTCGCTCCCGAACGACTCTCTGGCATCGCTGCTCCCAGTAACGACATTTTTTCACTCGGTATTATTCTTTCTCAAATGATTACGGGACATCTGCCAGAGGCGAACAAGGCAAGTGTTTTGCCTGCACCGTTAGAAGAGGTTGTGCGACGCGCCACGATGGTCAATCCACAAGAACGTTATGCCAGTGCGGATGATCTGCTCAAGGCCTTTGAACATGCCTGTCGCATGCTGAATACAAGCTCACGTCTGCATATGCCGCTTGCCCCTGAAGAGGACGCGACGCCAACGCCGCGCCGCTTGCCCTCTTCTGTGTTGATACCAGCCGGGCAAGAGAGCGTCATTTTGCGCCGAAGCGAGAGCGATGTAGCCCTTGCCAACGCGACAGAACCATTTAGAAGAGAGGATTACAACGCGCAAACCGCGTTTTTGAGTCCAGAACAACTCGTGCACCTTTCGTCGGCTGAGCCAGCCATCGCAACGCCACTGCCGCATAAACCCAAAAAGCGTTCATTTATCGGCTTTCTCTCACTGGGAGTTGTGGCGATCCTGATCGCCATGTCTGCTATGGCCTTCTTCGTGTTTGAAAGCTCGATCACGGCACGTATCACGCTCAGTCCACAGGTGCATACCTTGAGCGCAGTATTCACCTTGCAGGCCCAAACCACGCTGCATAGCATCAATGCCACGACAGCCTCTTTGCCTGCCAGCGTCATTAACAGTAGTCGTCAGGGCACACAACAGGGGCCGACCTCGACCAGCTGTATTCTCTTCTTCTGTTCATCGCGCGTCTCGCCAAACGATGTCAATAACATTGCACTACAGATACGCCCTGGATTACAAAACCAGATCACGCAAGACATCCAGCAGCAACTTCAGAATCAACATGGCATGATGATTGGTACAATTCAATTTATTGATGGGACCGTCACGTCAGACCCGCAGATTGGCACGCAGAGCAATACCGTCAGTGTCACACTTACCGAACAGGGGGCAGTCGAGTACATTAAGGTGAGTGATGCGCAAACGCTGGCAAAAATGCTCTTGCAGCAAAAAATGCAGCAACAGTTGGGGCCACATTATGTCCTGCTGAGCCAGTATACGCAGATTGGACAACCGGGCATCAAGGCGGTTGATATGAATGGGAACGCAACGCTTGCGATTGCCGCAGGCGGTATTGCCGAATATCAGTTACCCAGGGATGAGTTGACGGTAATGCAAAACCATGTCAAAGGTCTGAAGGTCAAGGATGCCCAGAGCTACCTGCTGGCGCAACCGGGTATTGATCCCAAATCACTGCACATCGAGATCTCTTATGGAGACGCACTTCCTGCCAATAGCAAGCAGATCGCGCTTGTGCCCATCAACCCGATGAATATTCCCAGCGTATCACTGCAACCGACCACTCTTACGCCAACAACCAGCAATATACAGCCATCACCGCAGGTTTCACCTTCACCAACATCAGGAGGAGCACAGCCAAATCAATAATCGTCGGCGTCCACGTTCTCGTCGCGCAACTCTTCCCACAGCATCTTGACACTGCGTTTAGTTACCTCGTAACTAAAACCGCGTCGTTGCAGAAAGGAGCCAAGCCGTTGCGAGAACGTGGCATAATCCATCCTGGCAAGACGGATCAAGGTAAGGGCCTTTTTGCGTCCCGCGCGCATAGCACGTTCCTCGTCTTGCTGATCGTCGAGCATCTCATCGGCAATAGTGCGCTCTACACCTTTCATACGTAGTTCATTTTTAAGCAGGCGCGTGCCACGTGGGCTAAACTTCTCACGCGTTCCTACCCAGAACTCCGCAAAGGCGCGATCATTGATGAGGTCAAGTTGCTGTAATCGCTCCAGTACCGCGTCAATCAATTCGAGCGGCGTCTCTTTGCGCCGCAGGTAGAGACGCACCTCCTCGCGGCTACGTGGGCGAAACGAGAGATAGTTCATAGCACGGTCAATAGCCTGTTGTAATGCCTCTTCACGCTGTAACTCTTCCAATTGCACAGGCAGCAGTTCTTGACCGATGCGCAGGCCCAGGCGGAGCACGATCAGCGCGTTTGCCCCCAACAGGAAATGTTCATCTACAAAGACATTCACGCGGTCCGGGTTATTCGCTTGTGGTTGTAAAGCAGTAATACGCATGTGAGAGCCTCTTCATGGTGTTTATTTTCTTACTATTCCGCAAGCGGCAGTGTAAACCAGAAGGTCGAGCCATATCCTGGCTTACTCTCTACACCAATGTGTCCATTGTGCATCTCGATAATCATACGACACATATAGAGACCCAGTCCCAGGCCAATTCCAGAACCCGCGCGCACTTCAACACCCGGCACACGATAAAAACGCTCCCAAAGATGTTCTTGTTGCTCTGCAGTCAAGCCGGGACCATGATCTTGCACAGCGACACGCACTGACGCGCCAACCTGCTCCACCACCACATTAACCGGTTGATTGGGATAAGAATATTTTAACGCATTAGACAGGTAATTGGACAACACTTGCAAAATGCGTTCTGCATCCGCGTAAACCCAAAGCAGTTTAGACATATTTATATGCAAATTCAAGACACGTTGAGGTGTGAGAGCACGGTGCTCCTCTACCACTCCTTGCACAAGGGTAAGTAGATCATGTTGTTGCATATTGAGCATGAAATGTTCCATATGAATACGCGAGCAATCCAACAAGTCATTTATCAAGCGACTTTGTATATTGATTTGATGCTCACTGCGCGATAGCACATACTGCAAGGCGTCAAGAACTTTTTCTACATGCTCGACTGTCTTCTGCTCTTGTTGACGCAAACGCATAATTTGCTTCTGCATCAGCTGGACGCTGGCTTTAATTGTCGTGAGTGGTGTGCGCAATTCGTGCCCGGCAATACCGATAAACTCACTCATGCGCTCGTTAGTTTCTTGTAATGCCAAGACATTGGCCTGGGCATACGCATATTCGAGCATCAAGCGACGGCGTTCAAGCGCAAGAGCGACAAGGCGCGCAGCAGCAGATGCAAGCGATATTTCCTGTACAGTATAGCGATGTTCCTCTATACCATAATCCAGAGTGAGGGTCCCAATAAATTGTTCTCCTACACGCATCGGAGCGCACAGCACTTTCCGCGCCAGCCAGTTGTGCAAAGCAACCTGTAGGACAGGAGGAAGGTCTGTCTGATCGAGCAAAAGCACCTCATCACCCTGTAGACGCGCCAATTGTTCCGGCTTCCAACCATCGTATAGAGTATAGCGGGGTATACTCTCCCACCAACCAGCTTCCTGCTCTGGTGGAAGACCCGTGACGGCAACAGGCAACAAACGCCCGGTTGTGGACTCGACGGTGACAATGCCTAGCCGTCTGCCTCCCAATACGCTACAGGCTAGGCTCGCTAATTGGTGAGAAACGCTATAGAGATCATGAGTATTAGTTCCGCGTTCAGGCACAGCCGTTGAGACGGCAGCGGGCTTCCCCTCTACAACAATCTGGGCCATTAACAACAATGCCTCTAATGTCCTCTGTGTGCGTTCTTCCCACTCGCGTTTCAGCGTCACATCAATGGCAACGCCAAGCATACGGATAGAATGTCCTAGTCCATCAGTCAAAACTTTTCCGCGCGCCGCAAGCCAATGAATAGTATTGTCGGGCCAGCAGACACGATACTCGATATCATACTCCTCTTTTGTTTCCAAACAGCGACGAACGGTGTTGTCGGTACGCTCGCGATCATCAGGATGGAGTATATTGAGAAAGAGAGGATAGCTCACCTTCGTTTCGGCAGAGAGACCAAACAAGATTTTACACTGCGCACTCCAAATCAGTTCATCGTTCAACAAATCCCAATCCCAGGTTCCAACATCTGCGGCCTCTACTGCCAGACGCATGCGCACTACGCTGGCCTGCTCCGACTGTTTGCGCTCAGTGATATCACGATTGATCTCCAACACGGCATATGGCTTAGCATCGACATCACGTATTAGTACCTGACGACTCTCGACAATAATCTGTGTTCTATCTCTCCTGCGATGCACCAACTCACCATCCCAGCGTCCCTCCAACGCAATTTTTTGTTCAAGTGCGCTCAATGAAACAGGAAATTCCGTGTCCAGCAATGCATGACTAATAAGGCCGCTCACTTCTTCTTCACGCCAACCATACAATTGCTCTGCACCCCGGTTCCACGAAATGATCTCGCCGGATAATTTACGTACAATAATCGCATCATGAGCCAGTTCTAACAGACTGCTCTGTAGTTGAATAACATCAGCCTGATGTTGTAGTTGGGCCTGGATTTGCTGCCGCTCAGTGATATCTCTGCCCCAATATAACCACTCAATGACACGGTGAGCATCATCAAAGACGGGTATCAGGCGAATACGGCAGCGTCGAAATTGACCATTGTGATGACGGATCGCACAGATCGTTTCGCTATATTCCGTCATTTGTGTGACTTGAAGCAACTTCTGCAAGAAAGGTGCCTTCTCCTCAGGACGAATAGCATTTAACCATCCCATGCCTCGGCTTTCATCTCTACTTTGTCCGGTAAAATGCTGCCACCCTTGACTCTCTTCCAGCATATACCCATCACTATTTGTTTGCCAAATAAATGAGTGCGCAACGGAAAGGAGTGCGCGCAAACGTGCCTCGGCGCGCCCCTGGGTGTCCAGCGTCATTGAGTCCCGCGCAGCACGGTCAGAATCGGAAAAATGCATATTTTCCATGCCTTTTTGTTCCATACATCCATGTTCTTCCTAAAAGTTAAATGCATATTTAGATGTTTATGATGCTTATAAAGAGGAGCTTTCGATAAACGTCAAGCTGCTTTTCTGGCACCAGACAATTTTTCTTTACCAACAGACATATACGCTTCGTTCCTATACAAATAAGCCGGACGAACGGCCTCACGCTATAAAGTATAGTAACAGGATTGCTCGGCAATAGCTAGCCTTGCGAAGTAAAAATATTGTTCCTACGATGTCTGAATGTTCATGGCACTAGAGATAGTCAGGCCGAGTGCGCTCAAGCACAGCATACCACTGCCGCACATGAGCAAAGCGGCCCAGGGATGCGAAAAGACAAACATGGCGGTAACTTGCGCAGCGGGTTGTTGTAGCAAGCCGTGAAAAACGAGCAGACCTGTGATCTCATTGCTCCCCACCTGACCCGGAGGCGTGGGCAAGATATAAAACATATTATACACAGTATAGCCGAAGATTGCCGTGCCAAATGAGATAGGCCAGCCAATAGTCCAAAAGGCGAGCATGGCAAATAGCCCATCACAGGTCACCGCAACCAGCGTAAGCAAGATTGCGGGAATAAAAATGCGTGGCTGGCTGGCTCCCGCCAATAGCGCATCGACAAAACCTGTTGCGAAGCCTTCGATCTTATTGCCCACCCTTTTCGGTAGCAAGGTGGTAAGTTTTTGTAACAGAGCAATCGCAAAGGTACGCTTCCAGGCAGCGAGCAGTACAAAGCCGATCAAACAGATCAAAAGGCCGCTGACCATGCCCAGCACCAGCCAGAGTGTCCCGCTCATCTGGACACCAAGCAGCGGTACAATCACGATAATAAAAAGAGCAGGCAACAGATCCAGGGCCTTATCCATGGCGACCGTCGGCAAGGATTGGCTGACCGGAATACCCGCGATACGCTTGAGCATCAAACTTTTGGCAACCTCGCCACCACGCACAGGTAAGAGGAAATTGAGGAAGATACCGACAAGAAAGAGTTGAATCGCTTTGGCCGCGCTGACCTTGCCAACCGGATTCAGAAAAAGTTTCCAGCGCAGGCCACGAATCGAGAAGGCCGCGAGGAATGCCACACCGGAAAGCAGCGCGAACAAGATACCACGCGGTGTCGTTAAATTGGCGCGGAGAACAGCAATCGTTGTAGGAACATCTACAAATTTTGTCATGAGGAAGAGCAGGCCCACGCCGACAAGTAGCCCCAACAGCACCTTCGTCGCGGGATGATTGAGCAGACGTTTCCAGAGAGGCAGAGGTAACATCTGCTTGGGCAAGAGATTACTATCCGCAGCAACGACTTCCTGCGGCACAATACGTCCAAAGGGTTCACGTCCATAAAGATTTACGACGGGGAGTGGCCCCGTTTGATGAATGCCATCAGGCCAGTAGCCTTCTTCACCCTGTGTCACGCGCACGCTATCAGAGGTCTGACTTTGTGTGGAGGATAGACGTACAGCCTGCATCATGCCACTTAATCGCTTGAGATGTTGTGTCGTGATACGTGTGAGTGTGATATCATCATCATTCTCTTCATCTATCGCAGTCAATGGGGCTATACGCGCTACAGGGAAACGTGGAATAATCGCCTGAAATGGCATCTGAAAATGAATGTCTGTCTCAGTGGACAAAGTAGTAGTTGGCTGTGTCGTCACCTCTGAGCTATCTTCCTGCCCTGTACCTATTCCCTGTATATGCGCTGACGTCGTTGAAACAAAATGATGGGTATGTCGCACGAGCCGCGTCGGGCGAATACGCACCTGCTGGACAGGAAGATGCTCATTCGGTTGCATATGTTATGTACCTCGTTACATGAAAACAGTACTTATAATGTTTTTAGAGATAACCATGTTTCTGATACCAGAGAGCAGTCAAGCGCATACCCTCTTCTAATCCCATGCGTGGCGCGAAACCGAGATCGCGACGGGCACGCTCTATAGAGTAAACGCGGCTATTGGTCAAGAACTTC
>DAIDJF010000010.1:0-78260 GCA_027451525.1 Ktedonobacterales bacterium | reverse complement strand
GACGGCAGTTCTTTGCCCATCGAGTGCGCGATAGCGACTGACAGTTGCTTAATCGTCACGGCATGATCGCCCGCGATATTGTAGCTATGTCCGATAGCCTCTGGCTTCTCAGCACTCAGCAGAAAGGCTTCCGTCATGTCGTCGATGTAGATCGGATGCAGCATGGCCTTGCCGCCGTCGATGACACGGAAGAGGCCCTTTTTGATCGAGGAGAAGAAGCCGAGCAGGTGCAAGTCGCCGGGACCATAGACAAGGCCGGGACGCACGACAGTGACAGGCAACCCCCACTCACGCTGCGCCTTGAGTGCCAGCATCTCGCCTTCCAGTTTCGTCGCTTCATAGGGATTGGTTGGCGCAAAGGGCGCGTCTTCCGCTGCTGGCGTCTTGCCCGTCTCGCCGTGCACACCCGTCGTGCTGCAATGCACAAAACGTTTGAGCTGGCTCTGGCCCTTACATGCTTCGAGGATGATGCGCGTCCCCTCAACATGCGTCTGGCGATAGAGTTCGGTTGGCACACTGGGATGGTAGAGGCGGCCCACGAAATGATAGATCGTGGTCGCGCCCTCAACCGCCTGCTTGACCTGTGCCACATCAGTGATTTCGCCGCGCACAATCGTCACGGCATCGCCAAACTGTTCACGCGCCTTCTTTTCGTCGCGCACGAGCAGGCGCACGGGTTGGCCCTGCTTCACAAGTTCAGTGACGAGGGCTGAGCCGAGAAATCCGGTTGCTCCTGTTACAAGAATGCTCATTGGCGCGCTCCTGAATAGCCTTTGACGCTGATCGCGTTTTCGGGACAGGCTTCATAGCAGAGCAGACAACGCTGGCAGGTGCTATAGTTGACTTTCAACGTTTTGATATCAATCACATTGGGTAGTGGGCAGGCATCGACACACTTGCCACAGCGCGTGCAGCTCTCTTCTTTGATCTGCGGGCGCGTGCCGACAAGGCCCGTGCCATAGAGCGAGGTACAGAGATGCTTACCACGCTCAGCAACCCAGGTGTAAGGATAGTCGAGCGGATACATCATCCAGAAGATGAAGCGGTAGAGAGCTTTCTGCTCTGGCAGGCGGAATTTCTTAATCACGCCCACGTCTTCGCCCGCCAGCGTCCAGGACGGCTTGCCCATCTGTTCCAGTGCCAGTTTCAGATGCGGGATGTCGCGCGGTTTGACGCCCACAACCTGACAGCAAGCCAGATCAACGGCGAGGCTATCGCGTCCCGCAATCAGCACTTGTAGATCGGCCTTATCGCCATACAGTGGACCCTCACCATCCTGGCCCACGCTGCCATCGACGATATTGAGGTCCGGCTTGATACCCAGGTTCATATCGACAATGCTCTGGTCAATGCCAAAGGTATGCATCGAACGACGGTCAGGACGTGGCAGGATGCCCATCGGATTCTTCATGCTCAGCGTCATTGTCGAGACGACGTGCGTTTTGAGCACGGGCAGGTTAATCAGACGCGCCTCTTTGAGGATGCGTGGAATGCGATAGCGGCGCAGTTTCTTCGCGCCCTCTGGTTGTAACTCTATCCAGTCGGCCTCGCCGCCTTCAGGATCGACGCGCAAAATACGAATGCCATTCTCGGCACAAAACTTCTCGACACCCAGAATGGTGTAGGTGGACTCGCGATCAAACTCCGTGCCGGGCGTCTCGCACAGTACAGGTTCCGCTCCACAGGCGCGTACCTCTTCGGCAACAGCTTTAATTAAGCCAAAATTGGTGGTTGAACCTGTCTCGGCATTGCGACCCGCGACAAAATTCGGTTTCAGAATAGCGATCTTTGCCCCACGAATGACGGACTCCATACCGCCAAACTGTGCAATTACGCGGTGTGCCGCCTCTTCGATGCCATCAAAAGTACGCGTGATCGCGATTGTATCGGTTGCTGGTTGCGTTGCTACCATTAATTTACATTCCTTTTCTAAGTATTTCTATTATTCGATATAACGCTCATATGTGGATGCGCCAATGCCCTTGAACAAATCATCTGACAATTCGCCTGGCCTCCCACACGGCTCCCCAGGCGGATCGATGGGCAAGCAGGGCGTGATAGAATCACGCCCCTACACCATTACCCGCATTCGTTTTTACAACGTCATCATCGCACCCAACAACATTAGATAAACCGTTTATGCTCTATAACATCATTGTTACTTACAAACACCACTGTTATCGGTGATGGGCCGTGTGGCGTCATCACCACAGGCGGCGCGAATTTATGGATTACCTGATAAATTTTGATATCCACACTACCAGGACCTGTGCCAGACTGGAAGTGCGCAACAGGCTGGCCGCTATGACTAATGGCATCATTGATAATCCCGAATTGGGTCTTACCTTGAATATCGGCCTGCATCTGCGAATCTTCAACGACATAGTCGATGCGATCCCAGTTTTTCGCCAGAATAGCCGAATAAATCGATGGGTCGGTCGCAACGTTGAAGTAGACATTGGCAAAGGGATAGGTCGCGCCATCGCCGACACCCATGCCGCCGGGCTGATGCAGGTCTACATACATCCAGTCATTGACGACCACAAAGTCGTTGTGCGGCACATTAGCGCGCACCCAGGCAATCGCCTGCGTCTGTGCAGCCGTAAAGTTCTGCGTAAACTCCGGTTGCGCGTGAATGAGGTCATAGGGCACAATCGCCGCTACCACACCTAAGACCAGCAATGTGCGTATCAGATCGAAACGCACCAGATTGCCCAGCCAGCCCATGATCGTATTGACTGCGAAGGCGACGTTGATTGCCACCAGCGGGATAAGTGGGATAATGTAGAACGCAAGCACAACACCACCGCGCACCAGCAATACCCAGAAGCTAATGCCCATCAGCGCGACGAGCAACTGCTTGCGATTCCACCACCCCATTACAAGATTGAAGGCCAGCGTCGCGACACTACAGATCATCAAGACAAGGTCGGCGTGAGCCCAGGTAGTCCAGCTTGAAGCGAGACTCCCTTGATTAGTGCCGCGTACAGCTTGCTGAAGATAGGTGCCAATCAGACTCAAGTGGGAATGTTTATCCCAGGGCAGCCAGCCCTGCGGAAGCAACTCACCTTTCAGCGTTGCCATCAGCACAAAACCGGATCCAACGGCGATAACAGTATAGATGAACGCAACCATCGCGAATTTGCGCTGGAACTTCGTTGTGTGCAGCCAGATTGCGTAAATCATCACAGGGATGAACAAGACAAAAATCTCTTTCGAGAGAATTGCCACGCCAAAGGCGAGAGCCGAACAGACCACAAATAACAGACGGCTATTGCCCACGACCATTAAGTAGACCGAGAGTAGAAACCAGAAGGTTCCAACGTTGTCGAGCAAAACCTGTCGTTGATATGTCAGGCTAATCGGCGAGAGCGAGAAGACCACCATTGCCAGCAGGCCCGCGCTACGGCTAGCCCCCAGGCGGCGCACGATCAGGTAAACCAACAGGGCTGAACCAACGGCATAGGCAACCATGAAGACGCGCCCACTATTCACCGCATCGCCGAAGGTGAAAAAGCCGCCCGTCAACTGTATCCAACCCGCAATCTGAATCCAGGCCAGCGGCGGATGACCATAACCATAGGCATAGGGCGTAATCATGCCGTGCAGAATCGCCCACGCGCCCGACATATACGTGCCCTCGTCCAATTCGTAACGCGGGAAGTTGAAGATATTATAGGCATGCGCGATCAGTGAGACGAGCAGACCAAGCACAATAACAGCGGCCTCTAACCAAAGTGGCACAGGAACCTGCTGCTTCTTGATCGGGTTGATGGGAGCCACGCTCGGCATCATCTTGGTATCGCTCTCAGCGACATGCGCGCGCTGTCCCGGCATCACCTTCGGCAACATTGTCGTATTGCCTGTCGGACGGCGCAAAATGTTAGTAAGCCGCTGAAATCCAGGACGATAGGCCGTACGCAGGATAAAGTGTTCGCTGCGATGCAGAATAACATTATTGCCCTCGCGCTGCAGTTCGGGCTGTGGCGGCAGCGATGGAGGCACCATCTGTCCTTGCTGTCCCTGTGGACCAGGCCCAAGCGGCGGTAGCGACGGCGGTCCCCCACTTACATTCCGACGTAGCAAGCCCCCTGTACGATTGCCTGCCTCAGGCATCTGTGGCCCTGGCTGACCCTGCATAGGTGGCATCTGCGTCTGTACGCGATTGACGGGTTGAATCGGCATCCCTTGTTGCCCAGCATACGGCATCGGCATCCCATTGCCCGGTCCCCCCTGTCCCGGTATCATCGTGCCCCCAGGCGCACGATTGAGCGAAGTGGGCGACGGCGCAACCGAGGAAGGTGCATTGCCAGTTCCTTGCCCGTTGCCATTGCCAGCAGGATACACTGGACCACCAGGACGCACCCCTCGTCTCTGGTTCTCAACATCCGCAGGCGTTGGCGGAATAGGAGTCGCATAGCGTTGGAGCAGACCCGACGTTTTCGCTGCCTGCTGCTCCTGTCCAGCCTGTTCCTGTGTAGGTTTCGTTGTCATACAATGTTCCCTATCTCTACGCAGCTTTCGTGCGATGTTGCCCGATGTGCGCGGTCTTCTCCCAGTTCGTCGTCTTCTGCAAGTAGCGAATCAGCGCGCGAATGGCTCCAAACCCTAAAATGAACTGATAGGGGAAGAAGTAGAGCATAGTCACAATTGCCTCACTCCACTTCCAGGGCCGATTATGCGCTTTCAAAAATTCGTGTAGCCCAGCCACGTCAATAAAGAGTGCCAGCACGAAGCAATACAGCGGCAAAAACGTCAGCATGGCAAGCCACAACGGTAGCTTCACAAAGAAGAACATGAGGATCGAAACCGGAATCAGACAAGCAAAAAATGCCTGTACCTCTGGCAAGACCAGCACATAGAGCGCAAGCAAACGCTGCGAGAGTTTCTCCAGCTTGCGCCATTCGCCTTTGAACAGGATTTGAATAAAGCCTTGATTCCAGCGTGTGCGCTGCTTGACAAACTGCTCGACCGTGTGCGGCGTCTCCTCGCGTGTGACAAACTCATCATCATAAATGATGCGAATACGGGCATGCGAGAGACTGAAGCGAATACCCAGGTCGGCATCCTCTGTCAAACAGGTCTCATCCCAGCCACCAAGCTGTTCCATCAAATCGCGGCGCACGAAGACGGTGTTGCCGCCAAGCGGAGTCATACCGACACGCGCGAAGAAGTGTAACGACGACTTGAACCAGAAGAAGTACTCCAGCACATTCAGGAAACTGAACCAGCGCGAGTTATGGTTCATCAACTGCACACCGCTCTGCACCACATCCACCTCTTCATCCAACATCGTCGTGTTAATCACATTGAGAATATCGGGATGCGGCTCATCTTCCGCATCAAAGATCGTCACCACATCGCCACGCGCCACCTGCAAAGCATGATTGAGCGCGCGCGGCTTGCTGGTCGGCTTGTTTGTGTAGACCAGTAACTGCACATGGGGATCACCCAACTGCTCAATCTTCTTCTGTGCCTCGGCAATGGTGCCTTCGTCATCATCACTACAAATCGGAATGATCTGCATCAGCTCTTTTGGATAATTCAGATCGTATACTTTCTGAATCGTCTCCTGATATACATCCTCTTCATGGCGCGCGGGTAGCATAATCGTAAACGAGAGACATGGGTCGCGATAAACCGTCGGCGCATGATTCATCCACGCATGCTCCGGCGTCTCCCAGATAAAGAGACGAAGGCGAATATTAAAGATCGCCTGCACCGTCATCATAATAATGAGTAGCAGGTACACAAATTCAAAGAATTGGCCTATATAGGTCAGAATCACGATTGTTTCTCTCCCTCACCTAACAAGGTATACCGTTTGCCAGTGCATCTTGCTTATGACCGCAGATCGTGTACAACAATTGTTGTGTGCTAGGGTCAGTACTGGCAGGGACTTGATAGCTATAGGCATCCGCATAGCCATCGCCACTTCCATTGCGATGCAAGGTGATAACCACTATGCTATCCGCAGCCACGCTAATATCCAGATGGTGCCAGGGACTGATCGTTAAGAACTGGTCCACTGGATCAACCTGCGCGTTCTGAGCTGTATTGGATTTATTTACAAACATCAGACTTACCGTTTGACGCGCGTTATCCTGCGTGGCATAGACGCTCACAGGTTCATGCGCGATAGAAAGCGGAACAAGATTATGTTGCATGTGCGAGAAAAGCTGCATCACGCGATACATCGGCGTTTCCTGCTGGCCCTGTCCGGCAAAGAGCGGATAAGGCGTTGGGATATCCGTTGTTGAGAAGAAACCCACATAGCCCACCTGCTGGTTCATCAGTGTGCCCAACGTATCGGCAAACCAGAGTGCGGCCTGTCCACGGGTCGGGACCTGATTCGTCGGGTTCGTGTTAATCTCGGTGATCGCGATAGGCGCGTCATAGCCCAGGTCGCTTTTGATCTCCTGGCGCAGTGCTGGCAGATTATAATTCCACTCGTTAGGACTGCTCATCAGCAAACCAGGCTGATCGCTCGCATTCGTAAACTGATAGCGATGGAACGAGACGCCATCTAATAAGTGGTAGGGCAATTCCGGGTGGGCCTTTTGATAAGCTCCGACGCCCTGCAAGAAGCCCTCCATCCAGGCCTTCCCGTTCGCATCGAAAGGACCTGCACCTATACCGTAAAACTGACTCAGTTCTGGACCAAAGACTTTGATGGTCGGGTCATTTTGATGCATCAGCTTGGAATATTGAATAAAGGTCTGCACATAATCATTGACCGTATAGACCTTCTTTGGCGCGGTATAGGGTTCAGTTAAACGGTCAGGCTCGTTCCCGACCGCCCAAAACTGCACGGGATGGAATGGGTCGTGGGCATTAGCTCCGACGCGCATAAAACTTTTTGGGTTATTCATGTAGTTAACCCAGGATGCGGCCAGATTTGCGCCAGCGTCAATACTGGTCATTCCTTGAGGTTGCCCATTGATTGGGCCAGAAATGTGAACCTGGATCATTCCCTGGCTATGGGTCGCGATCAACATATTCGTCAAGTCGCGCAACTGGGAGAGTGAGAGAATGTGCTGCTCACCCCAGTCGCCGCCGGGATAGCGCAAGAAACCGATATTGATATTGTTCAAGTCGCCTTGCACGAGTGGCGTAAAATGCATAAAGCCCTGTGAAACGGCATCGAACGAGTTGGTATTCGCCAGTGGGAAAACGTTCGTCCCCATGAAATAGGGATTGATGGGCATACTCTGCCGCAGATCAAGTGTGGCCGCCTGTTGGTCACCAATGCGTACCTGGATCAGATCATTCGAGGTAGCAACCATACTAAAGCGTAAGGCGGCAAAAATAAGTAGTACCAACAGCACAAGGCTGGCAATAGCGATAAAGCGACGACGCGGCGGTCGTTTGGCGGGAGCCTGCTGTAGCGGCAGGTCTTGCCATCCTGGCTGTGAAAGTTGCCCTGGCGGGGGCTGCATCTGTGCAATAGACCCGTTACGGGCCGCGCCGTGATTGAAAGCCATACTACCCTTCCTCTGTATCATGTAGTGTATGTATCAGATATGTCTACTATCAATGACACATACTGCGCTGGTTGCGCACGAGGTTCTTTTGTGTCAACAAAGACTATGCTATAGAAACATCTAACTGTTTAGACGTGCTAAGATCAACTTCAATACGGTGAATGGGACATTTATCCCCCCGTATGCTCCTTATCGGCACTCTTGCCGCTTTACGAAAGAGGAAAATGCTAAAAAAGAAGGGTTACTATCGCTATTGCCAGAATGTACAAGGTAAGATACAATGAATGCCTAGTATATTTCCCAATTATTTGTTTGAAAACAGATAACAGCAGATATCTGACAAAACGAGAAGGAAATCGTAGCTTGCATATTCAATCTACTATGACAACTTCTAATGATCCCATCCCTTTACCAATTATCCCTAGCACAAAAGCAAGGGAGGATTTATTCGAGAAGTTTAAAAAGAAAATATCGGTCAACGCAGCACTAGATCGAAGCCTTGTAAGCTATCAGGCGAATAAAAAAACGCCATTTTATAATTGGTTCAGATATAAAGAGGGATTTTCAGAAGTATTAGTCACCTACCTCCTTCAACAATTCACCCCTGGATTGCTACTGGACCCCTTTGCAGGAACGGGGACCGCTCTATTTGCGGCAAGCGTAGTGGGCTGGCAAACGCAAGGTATCGAGGTACTTCCTGTCGGTATTTATGCAATGAAGGCACATGACCTTGCCAGAAGGACTGATCCTCAAGCTGTTCGTCAAGCAATGCTCACAGCACTACAAGCAGATTTTACAAATTACTATAATCCTACTTACGCCCTCAAACATATCGCTATTACCAAAGGAGCTTTTCCTCCACAAGAGGAAAAACAGCTTGTAGGTTTTATAACATATTGCCACGAGGTTCTTCTAGACGAAGATATCCGGCAACTCTTCCTATTCAGCGTTTTTTGCATTCTTGAAGAGATTAGCTACACTCGCAAAGATGGGCAATACCTTCGTTGGGATGCTCGCTCTGGACGTTCTCAAGGAGCTATTCCCTTTGACAAAGGCTATATACTGCCGTTTCGTGAAGCACTGGAAAATAAACTCAAACAAATAGTATTTGACTTAGAGAAGCCTTATACGCAACAGGCCCTTTTTGAGGATACTTATACAACACAAACATCTTACGCAAGACCTGAAATACGTGAAGGTTCTTGTCTCTATACACTTCCGAGTATTGCGGATAAGAGTGTTGATCTTATATTGACCTCTCCCCCTTACGCCAATAGGTATGATTATACACGTACCTACGCTCTCGAATTGGTCTATCTCGGTTATAGTGATGAGCAAGTCAAACGGTTACGCCAGGAAATGCTTTCTTGCACTGTCGAGAATAAAGAAAAACGTAGTCAGCTAGAGAATTTTTACAAGAGCCTGGGACGAACAAACGATTTTGATAAAATAAATGCAGTATTTGAACAACAGCAGGCCCATCGGGAGGTTCTTGATTTACTGCATACCTATCAACGTGAAAAGCGGCTCAACAATCCCGGTATCGTGTCACTTGTCCACAACTATTTCTTCGAGATGAGTTTTGTCATTTACGAGATGGCTCGTGTTCTCAGGCCCGGCGGCACAATTATCATGGTGAATGATAACGTTCGCTATGCCGGAGAAGAGATCCCTGTTGATCTTATCCTTTCTAACATCGCAGAAGCCTTCGGTTTAAATGTCAAACACATTTGGACGCTTAGTCGAGGAAAGGGGAACAGTAGCCAGCAGATGGGCAGTCATGGACGATCAGAATTGCGCAAATGTGTCTATGTTTGGGAGAAAGAGGCATAAGCACATATGACGCAAGCACACAACCAATTGCTTATCGAGACACATCAAATTAACTATCGGCTACGCTCCAGCTTCTTTTACCGCAAAATCAAAGAACTTAACATTCTTACGTTGCCCTCTATTATCGCAAACCTGCTTCCTCTCTCCCATTTATACAACTGGGATCAGCATGCACATTGGGGCATCAGTGAAGATGCATTTATGTATATTAGCAATTATCAAGATTTACAGTATATTCAAGTTTTTTGCCATCCCAAACTCTTACGTGAATACCCGGCATTACTCAGTTACTATAGAAACATATCTGCACTCTCACAAAAGGCAGCAAATTATTTAATAGGTATCAACGTTGCCAGGTATGAAAACGATTTAGATAACAAAAATACATTGAATGAGAAGCAGATAGAGCTTCTTGTCAAGCTCTTTAATGAACATATCTCGCTAATCATTGATAGTTCTATTGAAACTTTTACAAAAGAAGAGTTATATGGTCTGCTACTAGCTTCAACAGGAGCACAAATTGATGGTGCATGGCGCAATGCCATTGGAGAAGAGGCCGAACAAGTAGTACAACGACTACTCGTAAAAGAAGCCGTGAAACGAGATCTTTTACTGGCTTTTATACTAAAAGATGGTACGGGCATTGAAACATTTGAACAAGCACGGCTAGAAGACTTACTCAGAAGTATCGCTAAATATCGGGGATTAATGCTCAGCAACCAGACATCAATCCTTTTTGCAAAAGAACCCGATATAGCTCTTGTGAGCAAACAAGGCACGACATTAGGCATTGTCGAAGTAAAAGGGGGTACTGATCCTGCAGGCGCGCTTGAACGTTATGGAGCAGCAAAAAAATCTTTTGAAGATACGCTTCGCATATCACCCACAGCTAAAACGATATTGCTGGCAAGCTGTATTACCACAGAAGCTCTTACACGCATTAGACAGGACCAGACAATCTCCCTATATTTTAACCTAACAGAAGTTCTTCATGAGGAAGAGAAGTATAATGAGCTAATCAGTTATATTTTTAGCTTGTTAAACGAGCAAAGTACCCCCTAAGCTCTCCCCTATGGGTGGAAAAACGTTGTTGCGGCAAAATAGCCGATGGCGAAGAAGAGGCCAAAGATGACCAGGCCCAGCAGCAACAAGAGGGGGAAACTCACATGACGTGTCGGTTCACTGGTTTGTACATCCGTCTCTGGATAGAGTAAAGGGCGAACGGTGACGAGTTTCGCGGAGCCGTCAAGGGCAACCTGTGTTGGCGCAAAAGCATCCAACATCCCACGTTGCCCCTGTTCACCGCCAAGTGGCGAGGTTCCCATCGCGACGGCAGCAGGACTTTGCGGAATATCGCGCATGGGCAGAGCCGTCACCAGTTTGCCTGTCCCAAGAGGCGTGAACTGACGCGGGGATGCTTCGGCTATCGGCAAACCGCTGATGACCAGTGGCGTCGGAGCGGGTGTAGGTTCAAGCCAAGCCGCAAGCGGTTTGAGTTCGGCATAGAGGGTCTCGACGGTATTGATATGCTGCGGATGTTGACGAATGACGGCACGCGCCACAACCTCACAGAGTTCCACAGGCACATTGCGCGTGAAACGCAAACGCCCATCGGGTGGGGGTTCCACAAACGCGACTCCTGGTGTCCGACCAGCCAGCAGTTGATACAGCAGCAAGCCTACCGCACGGGCATCATCCTCGCGTCGCCCCGCGCTCTGCTGACCCCAAGGCAACTCGTTATCTAAAAAGGCATTGCCCGCTGCTCCTACCACGCTCCACGCCTGAAAGTAGTTCAGATCACTTGGGAGAGCAAAATTATTGACTCGCACCAACCCTCGTCGGTCGCGCAAAATTGCCGTGGGCGTCAGGTCGCCATGACAAAGTTGGCGCGCACCACTCCCTGCATAGAGCAGAGCCTGGCAGATCTGCACACCGATATCAGCAACTTGATACGGATGGAGTTGCGTCTGTAACAGGGCAGTGAAATCGTCACCCTCAACATACTCCTGGATGACATAGAGCGTGTCCGGCTCGACAATCAAATCATACAAATCAATAATGTTAGGATGCGAAAATTGCGCGGTAGCGCGAACAGCAGTGTGATAGGCAGATAGATAGTCGGCTGGGACGACCTTAACAGCAACAGGCCGTTGCAAGACCTGATCGACCCCTTGATATATTGCGCAGCACTGACCATGTTTAATCAAGCGTTGCAGCAGATAACGTCGGTTAATCAGCCGACCTGTTTCTACCATAAATCCCTCAATATGCATTCTATAAAGTAGAAGAATGTAAAGTGTATAAGAAACTACATATCTTGCAGTGCCAAAGTGACCGCACCCATAAGATTTGCCTCGCTACCAAGACCACTCTGTACTATATGTAACGCTTCAAAGGCCGCCGGTAGACACAATTCCTGCACCTTTGCGCGCAACGGTTCAATCAATAGCGAGCCAACTTGAGCGACAGGGCCGCCCAGGATAATCATATCAGGATTTACTAAATGAACGATATTAGTGAGAGCAATTCCCAGATAGGTATGAACATCGTTGACCACATAGCGCGCAACTGGATCGCCATCAAGCGCCAGTTGGAACACTTGAGCAACGGTGATACGCTCGGCTCTGGCACCCGTGACCCGACTAATCGCCGCCTCAGTTTCTGGATATTCGACTGAGAGTCCAATCATTGCGCGCACAATGGCCCGTGCTGAGGCAATAGCTTCTAAATGACCCGCCATGCCACACGAGCAACGAGGACCATTCTCTTTAACCAACATATGCCCAATCTCACCTGCTGTACACGAGCTCCCATGATAAATATGCCCGTTCACGACCAGCCCCCCCCCGATGCCACGCCCTAACCCCACATAGAGAACGTTACGCTCTCCTTTGCCACGCCCATACTGCACCTCTGCCAGTGCCGCCGCATTCGCATTGTTATCAATTATACAAGGTATCGCAAACTTTTTCTCAAAATAGTCCTGAAGAGGAAAATTGTCCCATCCATGCGCGTGATGCAATGTGCGCACAATCCCTTGAGATGCATCTACCAATCCGCCAATTGCGACTCCGACACGCAGGAGACGCCCATCCTTCAACTGTTCGGGCTGGACTACCTCCGCCAGCATCTCTTCAAGAATCGCCAGAACCGTTGTTGTATCAGGCACATACTCCAGCGGACGGCGTGCTTGACGCAAAATATTGCCGTTTAAATCCGCCAGTGCCACTGATTGGCGCGAACCGCTACCACTAATCTCAATGCCAACTACGTATCCTTGTGTCGCCAGCAATTTCCCCGTGTTTTTCTGTGCCATTGGATAAGCTCCTTACAGTAAACCATCAAGCGGGAAGGAATTTCCTTCTCCTTTACGCTGTGCAGACACGATGTCTGACCTCTTTTATAGAGGGCAAACAACGCTTTCTTCTGTAGATACGCAATGACCTCCCAAGACGTGTACGCTTATGCTACGTCTCTGGACTGCTTGAATTCGCAAGCTCAGTATACCATACCCATGCGTAAGCGCAAAGATAATAGGAGGCGTATACTAATCAAGAGTTTTTTCCTGTTGCATCTGCTGCAATGGATTGCTACAATAGCGATAGAAAATCCATCTCCAGGCTAAAATGGAGCAGTTTAAGATATTTGGGAGCACCCTATGGCATCATCTCCAATTACGCAAGAGCAGGTCTTTATCGGGCCAGGACTAAGCAGGTTTAAGCGCGTCGTCACAGTTATCGGCGTTATCGGTATTATCATTCTGGTACTATGGATTGCCATTCACCAGGGCGCGTCGGCGGTTGGAAGCTCAATTGCCGCTATCCTTTTTATTCTAGGCTTTGTCCTCTATTTGCGCATCGTTGCCCCCGTTCCCTTTACCATTACGGTCAACGGCGAAAGCGTTATCAAACAAGGTCGCAACGGTGAGACGATTGCCCTGCGCTGGGACGAGATCACGCGCGTGAAAGAGGAGTTTTTTCCTAATGGGACACGGATTAGCGTCACCGTCTATCGCGTCGTCACAGAGCCACAGCAGAAAGCCAAAGCATGGGCCGTCTATCGCGACGATGTTACCAATCTGGACGGTTTAGCGGAAACGCTCAAGGCCACTAAGCCCGAAAACTGTCCGTGGCAGAGTGAAACGGTACATGAATAGTCAAGCCAGAAGCTTACTTTTTATACGCTACGTTCCTTGCCTTAGAGCAAGAAACATGTTATACTATGACGTACTGGTAGACAACTGTAAGCAGCGCGGCTAGAAATAGTAGTCATAAGACCTTTACAGACAGAGTGCGTGGTAACTATCCACATTTCATATCCTGGTAGCGCATGGCAAACCAGAAACGGCAGGCAATTATGGCGACAAAGCCAATCGAATCAACAATCGTTTCTTCTTCTAACAACCAAACTCAGATGTGTCCTCGCTACGAACATGCCATTCAAATACTCGGCAAGCGTTGGACCGGACTGTTACTCGACGCATTAATGAGCGGCCCTCGACGTTTCTGCGAGATGACCACGCTGGTAGAAGGTCTTTCTGACCGTGTGCTGAGTGACCGATTGCGCGAATTAGAACTTGAAGGCGTCGTACAACGAGTGGTCTACCCGCAGATCCCTGTGCGCGTCGAATATCAGCTCACTGAGAAGGGTTACGCACTGAAGCCCGTAATTGATGCTATTCATGCCTGGGCGCAACAGTGGGTTCCCGCTCCTACCTCAGCTCAGGACGCACACATCGACTTGATGGCGGGTGATGATGACTGTTATCATGCTCTCGTCTCACGCTGTTCACAAGAGACAGCACAGCAGGAGCTACAATAAAGGATTGGTATGGAGAATCTATGGGCACCCTGGCGCATGGCTTTTATCACACCCAAAACGCCTCCACCGCCAGGGTGCATTTTTTGTACGCAACCCGCCGATCATCGTGATGACGAATATCACATTCTCTATCGCGGTGAGCGTTGTTTTATGATGCTCAACCTCTATCCCTACAACAATGGGCATGTGATGATCGCACCTTATGAACACGTGGGCAGTATTGAGCTACTGGATACCGCCACGCTCGCCGAACTGATGACTCAGGCCCAACTGGCCCTCAAGGCTCTGCGTCTAGCGATGAAACCCGATGGCTTTAACATGGGCATCAACGAAGGCAAAGTGGCAGGTGCGGGTTTCGCTGAACATGTCCACTACCACATCGTGCCGCGTTGGGCAGGTGACACCAACTTTATGCCCATCATTGCCGATATCAAGGTCATGCCTGAACACCTCGACAATGTCTATCGTCAGCTAAAAGATGCGCTGGCATCGCTAACCGAATAGTGGAGATCGCATAGCTATGACAACGCATCAACCGTTCGCGGTCCTGACAAAGCGACCCCTGGCTCTTGTCTTCGATATTGATGGTACGCTCAGTCCTATCGCGCCAACGCCCGACGCAGCCCGCCTCTATCCTGGTGTGACCGACCTGCTGAAACAGGCACGCCAGTACGCGCACGTTGCCATTATGACCGGACGCGCCGTCGCCGATGGCGCGGCAATGGTCAATGTAGAGGGACTTACGTATATTGGCACACACGGACTGGAATGGTGCGACGGTCTACCCACTACACACACAGTCCATCTTATCCCAGAAGCAACGGCCTACATTGACCCCGCCAATCGCCTGCTTGATCTGGCAGAACAACAACTGAGCGATATTCCCGGCCTGATTGTGCAGCGCAAGCAGGTAGGGGGCACGGTGCATTATCGCCTCGCCCCCGACGCGGAGCAGGCACGCACACGCATCATAGCCCTGCTAGAAGAACCCGCCCGACAGACGCATCTGCGCCTGAGTGAAGGGAAGCGCATGGTAGAGGTTCTCGCGCCGCTCAATATCAACAAAGGTGAGGCACTACGCCGCTATGTCGCGCACGTACAGGCACAAGGGGTCGTATTCGCGGGCGATGACCGCACAGACATGGACGCGGTGATAGAAACGGCTCACCTGCGCGCACAGGGCATCGAAGGATTGGCAATTGTGGTGCAACATGAGGATACACTCCCAGACTTGCTAGAACACGCCGACCTCGTGGTAGAAGAGGTCCCTGGCATGGTACAACTCCTACGCACCATCGTGACGCAACTGGCAGCGCATTAACGCCCTTAACTCCCACTAAATCACGTAGAAGTACTCCTCGGAGACACGATACGGGGTGGAGTGCGCATTCACGAGCACCCCACCCCCATACATGTCGATGCACCTCAGACGCATTCGTCAGCTTTAACCTACACTGGCAATCACTTCTTTCGTAAGCGCAGCACTCACGGCTGGCACGTCTGTTTGAGGCGCGGTATGATCAAGCAATTCGTTGATATCGCGAATCTGGCGTGTCAGCCAGCCATTCAAATCATTGCGCTCTACAGCCTGACAGGCAAGTGCAGCTTTGGCCTTGCGCTCCTCAGGAGGGAGGGTGAGCGCGCGATAGATCGCCTTACACGTTTCTTCAACATCGGTGGGTGAGGTAGGAATGACGCCTTTGCCCAACTGCTGGTAGGCACCAGCGGTACGCGAGAGGACCAGAATGCCATCACACCGATTCACAATTGGCCCCTCTTTAGCGACCAGATTCATCCCATCAATAATCGGATTTACTAACAATACGTTATAAAACTGCATCGCCGCCAACGCGCGCGTGCGGTCATTATCACAAAAAGCATGGATTGGCGTCCACTCGTCGGTTCCAAATTTACGGTTGATCTCATCAATAGCATTCTGCACATCCGCACTGTAACGACGATAGACAGGCAATGCCTGACGCGAGGGAACAAGAAAGGCAAGAAATGTTACCTTGTTATGCAGTTCGGGATGCTCGTCGAGCATCTGTTCGTATGCCTGGAAACCGCGCAAAATGTTCTTTGTTGGCTCCAGACGGTCCACACGCATAATCGTGTGTTCACGTAAAAGCGGCTGAATCTTCTCCGCTGCCCGCTTACCCGCCGCACTATTGACGACCCGTCTCTCCTCGGTCACCGAGATAGAAATGGGGTAGGCTCGCGCCAGCGTGCGACGACCCTTCCACTCAATCGCGCCCTCTTCAAAATCAACCTCGGCCCCTTCGAGCATGGTACGCGCGCCTTCCAGGAAGTTGCGCGCATCACGTTCAGTCTGAAAGCCGACAATATCATTGCCGATCAGCCCATGATAGACAGACTGCACAATATTACCGGGCAGAAAATGCCAACAACGCACATCAGGCCAGGGAATATGCACAAACTGCTGCATCACAATTTCAGGATGGGCCTGCCGAATCATCTCCGGGGCAAGATAGAGATGGTAGTCTTGCAACATCACAACCGCGGAGGTCTCTTCGCGTTCTACTTCGGCAATGATCGCATCGGCAATAGCGCGATTTGCGACAACATAGCCATTATTCCAATCATCGAGGATATGACGTGTACTATTCGACTCCTGTGTGGGGTCATACATATAATGCTGAACAAACCACAATAACTGATTACTAATCTTCTCGTAGTGTTTGCGGTATGCGGCTTTTGAAACGGCAACATAGCGTAGCTGCATCTTTTGACCGCGTAAAGGCGACCGAAGGAGTCCACCATTCTGCTGCGCATTCTGTATGGCAAGCCGATCTCCTTCGGTCATTGCCATCGCAACCCATGTCACATCCATTTTGTTCCCAGCATCAACCAGAGCCGTGACCATTCCACCCGCGCCACGACGTGGTTTGAGCGTTTTGTCCTGACTCAGTTGATACTCAACCGGCCCTCGATTAGATGCAATAATGAGGCGTTGCGCGTGAATCAACTGCGGAGGCTCCTGGACCGTCATCCGCGTGGTCATGAATGTTTCCTTTCTAATAGGTGTTCCCTGTTCCTGCCAATTGAGACCGTGAATTCCGTGAGTTTCGCTGGTGCATCATTGCGCTGTGAGACGCATGGCACGGTCTGACACGGGAAAACACAAAATCACATACGACGGAGATACACAAGACACCATTATCTATGTTACCATACAGAGGAACAGTATTACCAGCCCTTTGGCTGTGCTGCCCCATGTGGTGTTGTCATCTCTCTTCAAGGACAGTAAACACATACTCGCGCAGAATATCTTTCATGCACATTTTTGCTTTTATAGTGTTCTCTTGTTTGCTCTTCCCATCTAAAATTACATCAACATCACGCAGACTTGACTTAGAGAACGTAAGAAAGCCTGGTTACCTCTATAGACTGGGCAACATTCCCTTAATGACACGAATGATCGGCACTCATTCGACTCACTTGAGTTGACATTTGGCAGGAAAATAGTCACTCTTATATACAAGAGGTACAGTACCTTAGTACCTTCTCCCCAAATTGGATAGGCCATATCCGTTGTGAGTTAGTAGAAATCTAAGTATAGTGAATAAAAGAAGGAAACGCTGGTATTGTGAAACCGTATCCCCCATAATCCCTAGAAAGCTGAACAAAGCTTGCAGGGGGTAGGGGTGCGTGTTACAATCACAGCGCGCGTGCAACAAGTACGACGCAGTAAGCATTCTGTTGGACCAGCGGCAGAGATGAGAGGAGCGCACATTGGAAGAGAAGACAGGCTGGAAAAAGTGGCTTGGACGAGTTCTTGATGCAATTAACCCATTTCGAGATCCAAGCTTAACCGTTGCAGCCGTATTGACCTTTGTAGAAGAGGTAGGTCAACACGATGCATGGTATTGGATTATTGTGGTCGCCCTCGTTAACTGGCTTGCGGTACGTGGTGTTGTTTGGCTGGTAGTCAATTTCGCTTTTGCCAGCACGTTTATTGCGCGCCGTCTCTGGTGGGCTATCTGTCATCCTCGTCTGGCCTGGCGCATTATGGATGCGGTTGGTCATGAAGAGATCGTCATCGGTGGCATTTCTGCATTATCAGAGAATATGATGCTCCCAGATGGCACGATGATGCTTGGTCAGACATTGGGAGCCAGTGGTATTCACATCCTTGGTGAGTTGCCAGCAGGCACGGAGTTGCCATTGCTGGGTTTGCCTAATGGGCAGGTCGCTCCTGACCTCTCCGCGTTTGCGGGTTCTGGTACATTTGGCGCAACCTCAGCAATTCAGGGTATTCCAGGCATGATGGCTGGGCAAGCGGCATTTCCTGGCTACCAACAACTGAACAATTTTGTCAGTCAACAATCAACCGATGGATTGCCCCAGAGTTTCCCACAGATGCCACAACGGCCATCAGAGGAGGAAGAGCAACTTCGTCAGCGCTTGGATGCCTATGCGCGTCTGCTCGACGACTGGATTCAGTTTACCGAGGAGAAATGGCGCACCGTCAGTGATAGCCAGCTTGGCTGGAAACCGCTACGCGGACGTTGGAGTAGCTGGGATGACATCTTTCAGGACGCCTATGCTGCCAAAACGTCTGATCCAATGGCGCAGGCCGCTCAGGTGGCGGGCGAGGCGACGTCACGCCGTTATGATGCCTCGCGCGAAAAAGGCTCGGCTGCCTCGGCTGTTGCCTGTTTTATGCGTGATATGATGACGCTACGACGCGGTATCGAGATATTACAGCAGGGTGTGGAAGGCTCACCGGAGACGCCCCGAGCGCAACCTGTGGTGCAGCCACAAAGCCAGCGGTTTAGCGGCCCCAACAATGGTCCGCTGCCAGCCCAGACTTCTAGCGGATTCTCACCGCGCAATTCACTGATTCGTCGCCCCATGCCCACTTTTGTGGAAGCGGACGCTGAAAAATAGGATTTGTTATGTATATACCTGCTTCTCTACCCGTACATGTGCGCCCGGAGATGGACCGCATGGCTGAGTATATTCCTGGTGAATCGCTGGAGGCTTTTAGCTCACGCACTGGTATTCCCATTCATCAGTTGGTTAAACTCAACAGCAATGAGAGTCCCTATCCACCCGCTCCTGCGGTTACTCACGCTCTGGGCAATCATGCATTTTACAATAATTACCCTGATACAAACTCTACTGATTTACGTTCTGCTCTTGCCACCTATACTGGTGTAGAAAGTAAGCATATCGTCGTCAGCCATGGCAGCAATGAGTTAATCAATCTGCTCTGGCATATCTTTCTCTCGGTTGGCGACAATATCATCTGCTGTCCGCCTACTTTCTCACTCTATACCTTTATCACTACCTTCTGCGGAGCTTACGTATTGGAAGTGCCGCGCACCGAAGGCTATGAAGTCGATGTTGAGGGCATTCTGGCCGCTCTTACGCCTGAAACAAAGCTGATTGTCCTCTGCTCGCCCAACAACCCTACGGGCAATCCACTCTGCGAAGAGGACGTGCTGGCTCTCCTTGAAACTGGACGCATCGTGATGGTTGATGAGGCCTATGTAGAGTTTTCACAGCAGCCACGTGGTCTGGCCCATCTGGTTCCTCAATACCGCAATCTCGTGGTCATGCGCACGTTCAGCAAGTGGGCTGGTCTGGCTGGTTTGCGCATTGGCTATGGCATCTTCCCCGAGTGGATTGTCACCTACATGAAACGCGCGCAATGCCCTTTCGAGGTCAATGTCGCGGGCCACATTGCCGCAATTGAGACACTGCATCAGCTTGACTACACACTAGCAAACGTGCAGCGCATCGTTGAGGAGCGCGAACGTCTTTTCACATTACTCTCTCACCAACCATACCTGGAGCCTCTCCCCTCACAGGGCAACTTTATTCTTGCCCGCATCCGTGAAGAGGAGATACGCATGGATGAATTAAAGCGCGTGGTAGAGTCGTATGGTATCCTGCTGCGCTACTTCAACCATCCCTACCTGCGCAACTTTGTACGTGTTACGGTTGGTCTACCTGAGCATACTGAACGGTTAGCTCTTGCCTTTTCAAAAATCGAAAATAGATAAGAGCAGCTAAGAAATAATCGTAGTGGCGTAGATTAGCTCGTCTGCCAGACCTGGATGCTGCGATCTACGCCAGTCGAGGCAATACGTGAACCATCAGGCGACCAGGCAATATCCATAATATAGCCCGTATGCCCATAGTAGGTGGAAACAAGCTGCCGCGTACTAGCATTCCAAATCTGTACCGTTTTATCATTGCTGCCAGAAGCCAGATATCTCCCATCGGGCGACCACGCCACTGCGTTCTTCATACCAGTGCTATTCGTGCGATAGAAAAACGTTTGCCGCTCCGTCAACACATCCCAGACAGAAATCTGATAGTTGCTACTCGCAACCGCAATCCGCCGTCCCTCAGGCGACCAGGCCAAATCATTCACTTTCCCGTAATGTCCTTGTAGCGTCTTCTGCATCTGTGCTGGTGTCAGCAGCAGACTGAGTGTGCGCAACAGCGTGCGTTTCTCCTGCTTTGGTGGCTCTTGAAGTACCGTCCAGAGACGTACCACACTTTCCGCTCCGCCGGATGCCATGCGCCGCCCATCGGGTGACCATGATAATGTATGCACAGGCTGTGTATGCTCATGCTGCGTGTAGCGCAACACACCCGTTTTCGCATCCCAGAGCTGAATGTGTGTATCTTCACCTGCCGAGGCTATTGTTGTGCCGTCAGGCGACCATGACAGCGCGTACACGGGAGCCGTGTGGCCCGTATACGAGAGTACGACATTGCCCGTTGCTGCCTCCCAAACGGAGATCGTGATATCATCACCCGCCGAGACCACAAGGCTACTATCCGGTGACCAGGCCAGCGCATGTACACGCTGAAGATGACCGCGATACGTCAAAAGATGCTGCCCCGTAGCGGCATCCCAGAGACGCACGGTCTTATCGTAACTGGTGGATGCAATCCGTTTGCCGTCGGGTGACCAGGCCAGAGCCGTCACCCGACTATTATGCCCTATACAAGTATAAATCGTGTTTGGTTGCGGACGCACAGGCTGTGCCGTAGCGGTACGCGCATTACGCACGGGTTTGTTCACAACGGGCGTGGCGGCAGTTCCTTGCTGAAGCTGATAGTTGCCCGGTGTGACCATCCATCCGTAGCCAGGAACAAATGTAGCCGCAGCAGGTGCCATAAAACGTTGCAACTCTTGACGCACATGGAACACGCTGGCAGGCCGCGCATCCACTTGGATACTGACCATACTCATAATCAGTTGCTCCAGGCCAGCCAGGGATGGCTGGTTTTTTAACTGGATGGGCGCGAAATGGAACGGCGACTCAGAAGGGTCCGCGCCAGTCAACAACTGGTGCAAAGTCGCGCCCAGGCTATAGATATCGGCGCGCGGCGTGGTTTGCGCCTTGCCATATTGCTCTGGCGCGGCATAGCCCGACGAGCCGAGGGCAGCGGTGTCCTTCACCTGTCCTGGTTTGAAAAGCCGCGCAATGCCAAAATCGATCAGGTAAATATAGCCTTGCGGCGTCTGCATTATATTGGCGGGTTTGAGATCGCGGAAGATGATCGGCGGTTGGCGCGTATGCAAATAGTCCAGCACAGTACAAAGCTGAATACCGATATTGAGGACGCGCTCTATCGGTAACATTTTCCCATTCAATTTACTCAACATCGCCTCTAGCGTCTCCCCTTCGATAAAATCCATTACCAGATAGAGACGCCCGTTTTCAGCGAATTGTTCATAGATACGCGGGAGGTTCTGATGCATCAAGCTCGCCAGCAAGGTTGCCTCGTGCTTAAAACTCGCCTCTGCCGCTATCCGCTCTTGTGGATTGAGGCTACTCTGGCTCATCTCTTTCACCGCGACCACGCGATTATTGAACAGCGTATCCATTGCTTTGTAGACCGCTCCAAAGCCGCCTTTCCCGACCTGACTCATAATCAGATAGCGTGCTTTCAAGAGATGACGTGGCGCGAGCATGCCGGTCATGGTCGTACTCATTGACGGCAACGACGCCGACAGGCCTGTAATATCGGGCACAGGGCGCGTCGTCTGCGTTAGCAAAGGACGCCCACAGGCCACACAAAAAGATGCCTGTGGGCGATTAGCCGCCCCACAGTGGTCACAAAAAAACAGTGAAGCCTGAGACATAGCATCCTTCCTACATGGAATTGCAAATTGTAGCATTACGATGTAGGGTAGTAGATGTCCCTCTGCTTGTCAAGGGGTTTTCAGCCTTAAAGCGTTATCTCCCAGCGTGCCAGCCACGAGCGCGTTTTATGGTCGCGGACGCGTATAACAGCTTTGCGAGCATAGATATGCAGCAAGAAAGAGGCGATAACATCGGGCGTATCGGGACGATACTCCAGGCGCGTGCGTTCGGCATTCATGCGTGCCCCCGCAAAACGCCCGGTATACCAGGGTGACATCAGGTTGAGATGCGTCACAGCATGCCCATTGAGCGTCTCAGTAAACACAAGTTGCGGCGAACCCCAACCAGAGTGCGTATGTCCGCTGATATACAGAGCAGCATTGTTGTGACGTGCCAGAATAGCCCGCACATCGTCCGAGTTCTCAACAAAAAAGAAGGGGTCTAGCGAGTCATCATCCATATTGCGTACAGGGTCGCGATCAAGCACCGTCGCATGTAACGGACAATGGGCAAAAATAATGGCCGTTTGTGTAGCATGGCTGGCAAGCGTATCGTCGAGAAAGGCCAGCGTCTCCGGCGGGAAGATCACATGTGGATTCTCCTTGCGCTCGCCTGGGAGGAAGGGATTGGGCTGATCGAGCATGATACAGATAATCTCATCATGCGCGCCCGCCGTCCAGAAATAGCGTACAGGTTTGCCCCACGCTTCGCTAAACTCCTCGCCTGTATGCACATGGTCATCCCCCCCATCGGGCTGAAACTCGTGATTGCCAAGACCGGGATAAAGGGGAATATCGGCAAGTTGGCGCGCAAGTTCGCGCTGAGCCAGCGCATAATGGACGGGAGCACCTTTATCCACGATATCGCCAGGGGCAACACAAAAGGCAGGTTTGCCCTCCTCTGCCCATACTGTACGCACGTCACTAAACATGCACTCTATGCGTGGTGTGTGCATCGCCTGCCACTGTTCCCAGGCGCGAAAGTGCATATCACCAAAAGCCCAGAACGCCACTAATGGCACTGTCTCTCTCGTATCGGATGCTTGCATCAATGAATTGCTCCTTTTTAACAGCTATTTGCTTCTTATTGTACAGAAACAATGTTATACGTATGTAAAAAAAATGCCAACCGCAGGTAAAAGCCTTTTTTATATTGACAGACAAGAACATCCGTGTAAAAATGCTTATACTCTATCAACCGATGAGGAGTGAAAATGCAATGACGCTGAGAGGATAAAGGGACATGAAGGAACAACACGAGAAACATTCTCAAAAACAGGAGCCAGCACAGAATCAGCGCGAGCAAGTCATGCAGCATATTGCCCAGGCCCACGTGCGTTTTATTAACCTGGAATTTACCGATGTAGTTGGGATGGCAAAGTGTGTCACCATTCCAGTTGAGCAGTTCACCGATTGCATCGAACATGGCAGGTGGTTTGATGGCTCCGCCCTAGAAGGCTTTGCGCGCATCGCGGAGAGCGATATGTACCTCTTCCCCGATCTCTCCACTTTTACCGTCTTGCCTGCACTGGTACGCCCTTTCCTCTCCACAGCAATGCGACAGGGCAGCGATAGCTTGAACGATGACGATGATGTAGTAGCGCGGGTAATCTGCGATGTACGTACGCCTGGCGGCGAACCATTCGATGGCGACCCACGCGCCGTGCTGAAGCGTACGCTGGAACTCGCGCATACGATGGGTTACAGTTTTTGTGTTGCGCCCGAACTGGAATTTTTCTTGCTGCACCTCAACGAACGTGGTCCCTCGTCGCTCCCCCATGATCGCGGCGGCTATTTCGACCTTTCAACTGACCTTGCCGCAACGGTACGCCGCCAGATGACGCGCACACTTCAACAGATGAATATCCATATTGAAGCGAGCCACCACGAAGTCGCGGCGGGTCAGCACGAGGTAGACCTGGCGAGTGGTGATGCCCTGCAGATTGCCGACAATCTTATCACTGCCAAATATGTCCTTAAAGCGATTGCCGCTCATTACGACCTCTATGCCACCTTTATGCCCAAACCCGTCTACGGCATCAACGGCTCCGGCCTACACACCCACCAACAACTGGTGCATCTGAGTACAGGCAAAAACGCCTTTCTAGATGAACAGGACGAGTATGGCCTCTCTGATATCGGACGCTACTTTATTGCCGGACAACTGGCCCATGCGCGAGCTATGTGCGCGATTCTCGCTCCCCTCGTCAACTCCTACAAACGCCTTGTACCGGGCTTTGAAGCTCCCGTCTACATCAACTGGGGCCGCGTCAACCGGCAGGCACTGATTCGCGTGCCACGTCTGAGCCGCGACCGCTCTATCTCTGCCCGCGTCGAACTGCGTTGCGCCGACCCAAGCTGTAATCCGTATCTGGCCTTTGCTATCATGCTACGCGCTGGTTTGGATGGGATTCAACGCCGCCTGACCCTGCCCGCGCCGATGGACGAAAATATCTTCCTTCAAGAGGATAGCGAGCGTATTCGTCCACGCACACGCATGTTGCCTGCCACATTGGGCGAAGCTCTCGATATCTTGCGCGAAGATGGGCTAATCCGCGAGACGCTAGGTGAGTCCATTTATGAAGGCTTCATCGACGCCAAAAGCATCGAGTGGGTGGACTATCGCCGTCAAGTCCACGAGTGGGAGACGGAACGCTATCTACACATTTTCTAGCTTCTTTGATCTGTTCTGCTTAACGAATGCCCATTCTTGTGGTGATAGACACGCTCATGGGCGGAGAGCATCGCCGCAAGCGAGAAATGCTGCTCGACATGGGCACGACAGTGAGCACGTGGCAGGTTTGCCAGATCACCAACGAGGGCAGCGGCGTGAGCGCACTCCCCAGGCTCGACCAGAAAACCCGTCTCGCCATGCACAATAATCTCTTCCATCGCACCACGTCTGAAGGCAATGACAGGCGTACCCGTCGCCATCGCTTCAACAGGCACCAGACCAAACGGCTCATCCCAGGCAATCGGGAAGAGTAGGCCCGCCGCCTTGCTCATTAATTGCCACAGGTCCGCGTGCGTCAGATGTCCCAGATAGCTTACACGCTCCTTCTCACGCTGTAAAAGCGGCTCAATGCGCGTCGCATAATACTGCTGATCGTAGATATTACCCGCGATCAACAGGCGTCTATGCGCCAGAAGAGCAATTTCAATCGCATCCTCAACGCCTTTTTCAGGTGTCAGGCGGCCAGCGAAGAGCAACGGCGCGTCGTGCGCTACCTGCGCATTAAATGGAATAGCACGCAGGTCGAGACCATTGTAGATCACATAATCAATCGGCGTTGCAGCTTCATAGGTGCGTGCGCAGGCATGCGAGACCGTTGCCAATGTCAGCGGATGCCCCTGCTGATGCAAGACATGCAACAAATCATTGATCTCACTAGAAACTGCGGGTAAGTGCAGTGTATGGAGCACAGGAATGTCGGTGATGAGCGTGCTAGAGGCGAAAGAAGGCCAATCGAAGGCGTGCGCGTGGATCAGATCGAACTCGTGCTGCCTCTGGCGCAGACGTAGAAAGAGGGTTAGGAAGAGGTTGGCCTGCGCGAAAAAACCAGCGTCGGTAGGTCGTTCCTGCACAGGAGCGGAGAAATTCGCGGGCTGCACCTGTTCTGGCACAGCAATCTCTTCGATACGCACGCCAGGGACATACGAGCCTGCACGCGCAAATAGGGTGACATCATGGCCGAGCTGGTTCAAGCCTTGCGCAAGCGTTGCGACAAGTGCCTGCGCTCCCCCCAGATAGGGCTGCGCGATAGTCGAGACGAGTGGTGCGACGAGTGCGATTCTCATGATGCTCCTTATTGTGACTGGTATAGTTGCATATCACTCATGCCTCGCCTCGGTAACTGGCACTGTTGTTCTCGGTCTCGTGGAGCATTACTTCATAGAGCATATCGGGCGGGAAGTGGCGTATCAGACGTTCCCAGAATTTGATCACCAGCACTTCAGTTGTAGGAATGCTGTCCTCAAGCCAGGACACGTCGTAGTTCAGGTGTTTATGATCGACCCAGCGAATGACCTGCTCATTGATAATCTGCTTGATCTCACTCAGGTTCAGTACCATCCCTGTGCGTGGATCTGGCGTGCCACGCAGTGTGACCTCCAGCACATAATTATGCCCATGACCGTTCGGGTTAGCGCATTTATCGTATAGAGCAATATTTTCTTGTTCGGAGAGTTGGGGACTCCAGAGCCGATGGGCCGCGCTAAAGGTCGTGCGCCGTGTCAGGTAGACCATAACCGTATCCTTTTATTTTGCCTGTTGCTTATGCATTGGTGAAGAGTTCGATGTTGCTTCCGCTGAACATACGCCCGCTATCGTCAGCAAGGAAAAGCAGAATCGCCGCCAGATCATCGGGCGTCATTGCCGCTTTGAGATGTGGCGCGGCCTGCCGTAGCATCTCTGTCTCAATTGCCCCAGGACTAACGGCACAAACACGAATATTATGCGGCTTCCCCTCGACTGCGAGAATTTCTGTCAGGCTTGCTACGCCTGCTTTAGAGACGTTGTACGCGCTCAAACCAGGGAACTTCTCAACGCCCTTGACGCCTGAAAGCGACGAGAGGTTGATGATGACACCACCCTGCTGCTCTATCATTATACGAAAAGCTTCGCGACAACAGAGAAAAGTGCCGCGCAAATTGGTTGCAAGCACGCTATCCCAGGTTGCTACATCCATTGCAACAAATGGACGCACGGCAACTATTCCGGCACTGTTCACCAGGATATCAGCACGCCCGTAACGTTCACGTACCTGTTGAAAAAGGGATGCGACATCTTCTTCGCGTGAAACATCACCCTCGATGAGCAACGCCTTGCCGCCATCCTGCGCAATAAGAGCGGCAGTCTCTTCAAGGTGTACACGCGTACGACTGAATAGCACGACAGATGCGCCTTCACGCGCAAAAAGTTGGGCGGTGGCGCGTCCAACACCGCGCCCTGCCCCTGTGATAATGGCAATTTTTTCTTTCATACTCATATCATCATTATACCAAATGGCAATGCAAGAGGAATAACCGACACATACTTGTTGAAATATCCTGCACTTTGATATAATCTCTCTACATGCAGACCGTGATGAGTAGTGCGTGTCCTCCCATGTTTGATAGTATCTCATTCTATCAGGCATAGGAGCGAAGTGCGTCTTTAGAAGCGTGGAAGAACACGAGGGCTACATGGCAATGAATACCTTACTGTCTGGCTCGTTAAAGGATTTTGGCCTCGTCGAGGTGATGCAGGTCATGGAAATGGGCAATATGACAGGGGCATTACATCTTAAACAAGATGATGGGCACGCTGGTATCCTGTATTTCGATCAGGGCAAGGTTGCCAACTGCGTCGAATTTGACGCTGGCGCACTGACATTGGGCGATGTGTTGCAACAACTGCACATGGCAACGCACCCGCAGATTGAACATGCCTTTACGCAACAACTACAGGATGTCGTTGGCATGCGCATTGGCGAACGCTTGATGATGATGAGAGTGATTAATCAGAATCAGTTACAGGAGGCTCTGCGGACAAAGGCTCTCTGGACAGCACGCGAATTGGGCCTCTGGCAAGAGGGCAAATACGAATTTATTGCCAGTCCCAATATTCAAAAAATGCTCCCCTACGGGGAAACACCACTGAACCTCGAAGTAATGCGCATCACGATGGAGATGATTCGCTACGCCGATGAATGGGAAAAACTCCGCCCATTTCTCCCGCTTGGCGTCAACACCTTTCTACAACTGGCACCCGCCATTCCGCGTACCACAACCATGCCTGCCCATATCATCAACCTGCTGTTAGCCGTCAACTACTTTCGCCGTGTGCGCCGCATCGCCAGCGCGGTACAAAAACCAGAACTGGACGTGGCACGCGATGTCGCAATGCTGGTACAACAAAAGCTCCTGATACCTGTTTTCAATGAAGTATTACCGCGCTCTGGTGGCAAACGCTTTCAACTTCCCGACCCCGCCGAAAAATTACGCCTCGAACACTTTGAACTTTTCAATCTACTCATTCGCATGGAACAGGCTTGGGAGCGTTTGCGCACGCCACAAGAACAATTACCCGCCTTAGTCGAATTTATTAACTGGACCATGGATGCGCTGGCAGATGCCTGTCGTGCCAATAATACTATCCTAGATGCCAATACGCTGGCCTCCATCTTAATTCGTGAAGGTCTGACCAATATCGGTAGCTACAACTTTATGATCGAACAGAACCATATAGATGTAGAGCATTTTACCACCCTTTGTCTCAACATATTGCAGGGCGACCTGAAAAATGCTGAACGTTTTTACACCGATGCCTCCGCCATTCTCCAACGCATTCTCAATATTGTCTTCGAGTCGATCAATTCACGCATCGCCAACCCACGTGAGCGCGTAGAGAATCAGGAGGTCTGGGAGGCTTTGTTTGAACAATTCGCGCTCCCACATTAACAAAAAGGCTGTGATCTAAGCCCATTTTAAGAGCGTTAAAAATTGCTGAGCCGTTACAAATTTTGCGCCTGACCAATGATTCTTCCTGTATTGCGTGGTATTATTAAGGTGTGACTTGTCTTTAAGGCAACTTAAAGTTGGCACATCGTCCCTGTAGGCTGTTTACTTCGTTTTGCGTCTTACTTTTTGTTTTATGACAGAGGGGAAGATGGATATACACACCGCCATACATTTCAGGGAAACCAGCAGGTAAGGGCGCGGTTGATTACGCTTACGGGTGAACCGGGGCGCAGTCAACCGCGCCTCTTGATTCTCACTTTTTTATTTGTACGGTTGCAATACGTTCCCCTTCTGAATTCTGCATCACAAACTTAACATTCACCGCCAACCTCTTACCATCCCGGCATCACAAAACTGAGACTTCCAGGCATTGACAACCCAACAATCGGGCACTATACTTTTCATAGAAATAAACCGAGACTCGGTTTATGAATAGAGAGGGCAAAGGAGAGCTATGGCACGGGTCGTCAATGAGGCTGCACATGCAGCGAAACGCAATGCAATTCTTGACGCGGCACAACGCGCAATAGAGACAAAAGGCTATGAACAGATGGCGATTGCAGACCTGCTAAACGAGCTACAGATGTCATCTGGAGCGTTTTATCACTATTTTGACTCTAAACCCACGTTGCTTGCCGACCTGATTGAACGCATGGGCAATCAGGTCGAGCAACTTGTGCTCCCCATCATTCATGACCCAACGCTCTCAGCACTTGAAAAATTACGCCGCTTCTTTATCAAACTAGATAGTGAAAAACTTGCCCATAAATCTCTCATCCTTGCATACTTGCGGGTCTGGTATGCGGATGAGAACGCTATCGTGCGCTACAAGTTCTACATAGCGAGAGTCAAACGGCTTACCCCCTGGTTACAAGAGATTATCAATCAAGGGGAACGCGAGGGTATTTTTACGGCCCCTTATCCAGATCAAACGGCGCGGATGATGATCGCCTTGTTAGAAGATTTTGGGATTACCACGACTGAGTTGCTGCTAGCGGAGGTGCATACACCAGACGACTTGCCTCGACTTGAACGGCTTGTTGCGGCAGTCATTGATGCAGTAGAGCGTCTGCTGGGCGCACCAACGGGAAGTTTGCACTATGTATCACGCACAGAACTGGCCGAGTGGCTAGTACCATCCCCTGTAGGAAAGAAAGAATAATGCCCCCAATAAGCATCAAGGCAACGAGAGGTGCACCTGATGAGGAAGGATGAGGACGAAGTATGGCAACGCTAATCGAGGTTGAGCATCTGACCAAGCACTATGGCAGTAAACGCGGTATTCTCGATGTCTCCTTCAATGTGGAAGAAGGGGAGGTTTTCGGCTTTCTTGGCCCCAACGGCGCCGGCAAAACGACAACGATCCGCGTCTTGATGGCACTGCTCCGTGCAGATGGTGGCTCAGCCCGCATCGCCGGGCTGGATGTCTGGCGACAGTCAGTGGAGATCAAACGGCTAACAGGCTACTTACCAGGGGAGTTAGCCCTTGATCCCAAGTTGACGGGCGGGCAAATCTTAGAGTACTTTGGGCACTTGCGCGGTGGCGTCGATCAGGGCTATCTCAAGCAATTAATTGCGCGTTTGGATGTTGACCCCAGTCGCAAATTCCGGCAGTACTCCAGCGGCAACAAGCGCAAAATAGGTATCATTCAAGCATTTATGCATCGCCCGCGCCTGCTGATTCTGGACGAGCCAACCAGCGGACTCGACCCGCTCAACCAACAAGAGTTTGAGCGCATGGTCAAAGAAGTTCGTGAAGATGGACGCACCGTGTTTCTCTCTTCACATATCCTGACCGAAGTGGAGCAGACATGTAGCCGTGTAGCGATCATTCGTGAAGGACAACTTGCACGTGTGGGCAGCGTGAGCGAATTGAAAGATATCAAACGCCACAATATTACCATCGTTTTTGCCGAGCCAGTACGCGGTGAAGCGTTCAAAGGGATAGCAGGGGTAGAAGAGGTGGAAACGCTAGCGGATGGGCGCACCCTGCGCCTAGCTGTACAAGGTCAGGCTGATGCGGTGATCAAGGCGGCGGCACAACACGCGGTCGTCAGCGTGACAAGCCACGAGCCGAGCCTGGAAGATATCTTTATGCGTTACTACGAAGGTGACGGTCAGGCCGTCAAGGAGGCCAGTCATGTGGCTCAGTAGTATCTATCTCAAAACCTTGCGTGAAGTCCGCATTGCCATAATAGGCTGGGGAGCGGGCATGGGGCTACTCTTATATGCTGTCCTCTCGGCCTTTCCTTCATTAGTGGAAACGCCACAGGCACGCGCATCACTGATAAGCCTGGCTGGCTCGTTTGCCTGGCTGGCCGAACCTGTCGCGGTAGACACGCCTGGCGGCTATGCAATCTTCAAATATGGCTTTACCATTTTAGTTGTTGCGATCTGGCCGCTACTGGCATGCAGCCGCTTGTTGCGTGGCGAAGAAGAAAGCGGTTCAATGGATGCCCTGCTCTCATTGCCGCGTGGGCGAGTACGCGTGGCAGTAGAAAAACTGGCAGCGGTGTGGACAGCCTTGCTTGGCATAGGGCTGCTCATCGGGCTGCTGGCTTTCGTGGGTGGAGCGCATGTCAATGCGAACTTTAGCCTGGGTGACGCCCTGCTCTTTGGCCTGAATATCGCTCTGGTCTGCGGTGTCTTCGGCTCTCTGGCCCTTCTGTTATCGCAATTTACCCAGGAGCGCGGCACGGCAGCTGGCGTAACAGGCGGACTGCTTTTGCTGTTTATCGTATTGGACATGGTACACCGTATCATCGCCAATACCGATTGGATTAGCCAGCTTTCTCCGATCTATTACTATAACCTGAATAAACCGCTCGTGCCGGGCTATAGTGTGAACGTTGGTGCGCTACTTGTGCTGTTGGCCTTGAACATCATCCTCAGCGCGGTAGCACTGGGATTGTTTGCGAGGCGCGATATTGGCGGGGTAGTGGCATTGCCCAGTTTCTTACATCGTCCAACACGGACACAACAGCCTGTGCGTCCGCTTCCAGTCAACGAGTGGTCGCTACGCTCGGTGTATGCGCGCAGTTTGGGCATGATTGTACGCCCTACCTTCTGGTGGACAATCGGCATCGCAGGCTTTGCGGCATGGATGGTCGTGATTGCGAAACAAAGCGCGGAAAAACTGGCCCCCATGTATACCAGTTCACCGATCCTGAAGGATTTTATCAGCAAGGCTGGCGGGAGCAATCTCATGACCAATGCCACACTGCTCAGCGCGGTCTTCTCTTTCCTGCCCTTGCTCTTGATGGCATTTGCCGTAACGCAAGCCAATTGCTGGTCTGCCGACGAAGAAAACGGTCTGCAAGAATTGGTCCTGGCAACGCCGCAGTCGCGCTTAACCGTCATCCTGGCACGCTTTGGAGCACTGACCACAGCCACAATTATTATAGGAGTGGTGACACTGGCCGCGACAGCTCTGGCAGCAGCAGCAGCCGGTTTGACGCTCGATGGCGGAAATCTGGCAGCCGCGACGCTCTCGATCATTCCGCTAGGATTGCTGATCGCCGCTCTCGGCTACCTGCTCTCTGGCTGGATAAGCACAGCAATAGATACAGGCTTTTTGAGCTTCTTGCTGGTGCTCTGGTTTTTGATCAATTTTGCAGGCCCAGAGTTGCACTGGTCTGATACAGCATTGCGCTTCTCCGCCTTCTACTACTATGGCACGCCGCTCGTACACGGCTTGCCACTTGCCGATATGCTGGGTGTAGTAGGCGGGACTGTGCTCATGCTGATCCTGGCAACAGTGCGCTTTATGCGCAAAGATATTGGACGGTAAGTCGGCTGCACTTGCGCTGAAAAGGTGACGATATACCATTCTTAATACTTTTTATGCTGCTTACACAGCTTTTATCTATGGTAATACTCGTCTTCACAGCAGGCAGCGCACTGAGGAATCAGTGCATTGCTCATGTTGAAAGCGAAAAAAACTGGCTTTTTTTGTAGATTTCGCCAGATTTCCAGGCAAAACTTCGCATAAACACGTTTTTTTGGGAGCAAAAAAGGGCATTTCCGGGGCTGGATTCTTGCTCAATGTGGCGATAATCTTGGCAGTATCTGAAGATGGCGGTCCCAGAAAATTGCCACGCTACCGCCTCTATGCTATACTTGGCACGCAACATAGCACGATTACACGGCAATGGAAGGGAACGGTATTACTCAATGGAAGATATTTCAAAGCTGCAAAATGCGTTTATCGTCGGCGAGCGCGTCTACCTGCGCCCGTTAGAGCCTGGGCAGGACAATCACGATTACTCGCGCTGGCTCAACGATGAAGAGATTCGCCGTTATTTCTCGGTCTTTCCCACCAGTGACGCACGCGGCAAGGAACGCATCGAGAACCTCTATAAGACGTTTGGGCATATTATTTTCGGCGTGGCCCTCAAAAGCGATAACACATTAATTGGTCTAGTCGGCTTGAAAGATATCAATCAACTCAACCAGAGCGCGGAATTCTACAACATCATTGACCGCGCCTATTGGGGTAAGGGGTATTCGACCGAAGCCACGAAAATGATGATCCGCTACGGTTTTATGGAATTGAACCTCAATCGCATCCAGACGCAAGACATGGAAGAGAATGTGGGTGGCTGGCGTTCGGATGAAAAGGTTGGTTTCAAGCACGAAGGTACATTACGCGAGGCGATCTACCGCTTTGGCAAATATCACGATGTGCGCGTGTATAGCCTGTTGCGCAAAGATTTTCTGGAGAAGATGTAGACAATCATGACTATGAGTGTCCAGGAGATTACCGATCAGGAGCAATGGAATGGCTTCCTGACCAGCCAGCCACGCGGCCACCTCTTGCAGTCCTACGAGTGGGGCGAACTGAACAAGTATCTTGGCGGACGCATCTACCGTCTCGGTGCTGTGCAAGATGGACGACTGGTAGGCTCTATGCTGCTCTCGGTCGCGCCCATCCCCATTCCAGTCTCGCTACCAGGGATCAAGCTCAACTGGCTTTACAGCGTGCGCGGACCAACGGTCGAAACGCCCGACGCACCCGCGCTAGCCTTGCTGATCGAGTATGCGCAGAAGGTTGCGCGCAAAGAGCATGCCGTTGTCTTGCGCGTCGAACCCAATATCGCCGACGACGATCCACGTGAGGATGCATGGATTGCCGCCTATCATCGCCTCGGCTTTCGCGATAATTCTATCGCCGTTCACGGCAGGCGCAGTTGGGTCCTGGATATCCGCCCTTCCGCTGAGCAGTTGCTCGCCAACTTCAAAATGACATGGCGACAAAATGTGCGCTCGGCAGAACGCAAGGGCGTGGTGATTCGCGAGGCCAGCAGTGAGGCCGATTTCGATACCTACTATGACTTGCTCACAATCACCAGCGAACGCGACGCCTTCTTTATTCACGGCAAGGAGTATCACAAAGAGATTCTGCGCCATTTTGCCAGCAAGGGCGATGCTGTGCTCTATCTCGCGGAACACGAGGGCGAGGCAATTGCCGCCAAGATGCTGATCCGCTTTGGCGACTGGTGCTGGGACATGTTTGGCGCATCCTCTAACCAGAAACGCAATCTCAAACCCACGTATCTGCTCCAGTACCGCTGCATCCAATGGGCCAAAGCGCAAGGGTGCTCCTATTTTGATTTCCGCACGATTCCTGAGATTTTGGAACCAGGAGAAGAGATGTGGGGCGTCTATGAATATAAGAAGGGCTTTGATGGCTTCTCGCGTCTCAACATGCCCACGCAGGACTATGTCTATAACCCGCTGATCTATAACGCATGGCGCAGACTGGTGGAAATGCGGCGTGCGCGCCGCCACGAGGAGCGCAAGAAGGTTGAATTAGAACGGGCCGCACGCGGTAAAACACCCAATAACGAAACAGAAGCATAAAGGATAACTGATGGAAGCGCGCATTATCACAGATCGCCAGCAGTGGAACGAATTTGTCGCCTCTTCGCCCTGCTGCAATATCACACAGTCGTATGAGTGGGGTGAACTCGCGCCACATCTAGGGGCAGAGGCGTTGCGCGTGGGAGTGGTGGATGACGAGGGCAAGTTGTGTGCCGCCATACTCATCCTGATCTCGCGCGCTCCCGTCTTGCGCCAGAGCTATTTCTATGCGCCACGTGGCCCCGTTATCGATGATCCCGCCTCGCCTGCGCTGACTGTACTGCTCAATTTTGTACGGGCCGAGGCGCGCAAACGTCATGCCTTCATGCTCAAGGTAGAGCCGAGCGTGCTCGATGGCGATACACGCTGGCTAGCGGCTCTTGAGCGGCGTGGCTTCCGCAAAAATCCCTACGCCACGCATATCCGTCACGAGTGGGTTCTGGATATCCAGCCTGATGAGAAAAGCCTGCTTGCCGCGATGAAAGAGAAATGGCGTTATAACATTCGTCTGGCAGCACGCAAGGGCATCACCGTGCGGCGCGGCGAAGGTCAGGCTGACCTGGATACCTTTTATCGTCTGTATGAGACGACCAGTGAACGCGACCAGTTTTTTATCCACGATAAATCGCACTATCAGGATGTCATGCGCCTGTACGGCGAGGGTGACCATGTTGCCCTCTTCCTCGCCGAATACGAGGGACGCGCCGTTGCAGGCACCATCATCATCTGGCTCGGCAAGTGGAGCTGGTATATGTACGGCGCGTCTTCCAACGAGGAGCGCGAACGCATGCCCAACCATCTTTTACAGTGGACAAGTATGCAATGGGCCAAATCGCACGGCTGCTGGTACTACAATTTTCGCGGCATCCCCGATGTGTTGGAAGAGGGGCAAGAACTGTGGGGCGTCTATGTCTTCAAGCGCGGCTTTAACGGCTTTGCCATGCGCGCCCTGGAGACGCACGATCTGGTCTATCAACCGCTCATCTATGAAGCCTATCGCAAACTGCTGGATATCAAACGCTGGCGCGACGAGCGCCAGCAACGAAAAGCGGTGGGGGCGGGACAAGGGTAGCATTCATGCATACGCTGTTATTCGCTCTGCTATGGTACTATTTTCTCATGTTTTAGCTGAAGTGGAGATGGTATCATATCTTATAAGCATGTGGTATCATGCGTTGGAATGTATTGCTATGTTTCACTGTGCGGTCAAGGACGGAATAGTATGGACGTATTTCTTAGCACAAATCTATTTACAAGGATTACTCCCATGCAACGAAGACAATTTTTGTCTCAATATCGCTTGCCGCACAAGTATTTTTCTGTTACAATAGAACACAAGTTCTATTATATTAAGGAGCCTGTACATGGCAAGCGGTAGCTACGCCGACAAATCGATCATGCGGGAACGTTCTCAGCAGACGACGCCCATACCTCAGCGCGCGACGCGGCAACTTCCAGCAATAGAGATTGATGTTGAGGATGAGACACAAACATCAACCGCTCCGGCGTCCAAGCCATCTCGTCAAAGTACACAAAATTTGGTTCAAATCGCCCCCGAAACGATTGTCCTGGAACCACGGAAACCGATTGTTGTCAATGAGTATGCTCCACCGCCTCTGGCACGTCATCGTTTCTGGGTCAATCCACTCATTATCAGCATCGTGTGTGTGGTTGTCGGTTTGGGTGTACTCCTTTCAGCAGGCATCTACCAGCATGGCGGTGACCCACAATTGATCAATTTCACAGGCGGCAAAGTGTATTCCATCCAGGTTGGAGGCAATCTCGCCAATTCGTGGCAATCAAATGCGCCTCTTCCGCCCAAGGTTCCTATTCTCCCCAGTTCTGGCCCTTACTCGGTGCTGGGCAAACCAACGCTTACCGCCGACTTTATCAATCGCGTGCTGGCAACCTACAATTCTCCCGCCGCTGGCAAAGGGCAGGCATTGTACAATCTAGGCGTCCAATACGGTATTGACCCGGCCTTTGCCCTGGCCTTCTTCTTTCACGAGAGTGATTTTGGCACACAAGGCGAGGCGCGTTCAAGTCTTTCGCTTGGTAATTTGCGCTGCATTCCTAATTTTAAGTGCCAGGATAACTATGCATGGTTCCCAACCTGGGAAGCTGGTTTCCAGGCGTGGTATAGTTTAATTCGGAACCTCTACGTTGCTCAGTGGGGGTTAACAACGGTCAGTCAGATTATCCCGCGCTATGCTCCACCGACGGATAATAACAACGATAGTGCCTATATCAATTCGGTCGAGCATTCAATTGATGTCTGGCATGCCGGACTGCTACAACCATAGCTGCCATCTGTGGTGTAGTCAGTATATTGCTATTTTTCTATCTTCTTATAAGGTTCTCGCGTTCGAGTGAGAACCTTTCACATTGTGAGGCCATCATTTTATGGAAAACACCTTTCCCCATCCGCAGTTAGCTGAAGCGACAATTGCGGAGCTACAAGCTGCCCTGACGAATGGACAACTGACTTCACTGCACCTTGTTGATATGTACCTGCAACGTATTCAGGCCATCAATCGGCAGGGACCATGCATCAACGCGCTGGCCGAGATCAACCCGGATGCACGAGCTATCGCGCAACAACTAGACGCTGAGCGCAAGGAACATGGTCCTCGCGGCCCTTTGCACGGCATCCCGCTCTTGCTTAAAGACAATATCGCGACTACCGACCGCATGCAGACAACAGCGGGTTCGCTCGCTCTGCTTGGCTCACGTCCCGCGCGCGAAGCTTTTGTGGTTCAGCAGTTGCGTGCTGCGGGAGCGATCATTCTCGGTAAGAGCAGTTTGAGCGAGTGGGCAAATTTCCGCTCCAGTCATTCGAGTAGTGGATGGAGTGGACGTGGCGGGCAGGTTCTCAATCCCTATGTGCTCAATCGCACGCCTTGTGGCTCAAGCTCAGGCTCAGCAACAGCGGTCGCGGCTGGTCTCGCGGCCGCTTCGCTCGGCACAGAGACAGATGGTTCTATTCTTTGCCCCGCTAACATGAACGCGGTCGTGGGTATTAAACCAACAGTCGGCCTGACCAGTCGCGCTGGTGTCATTCCCATCTCCCATAGCCAGGATACAGTTGGTCCCTTTGGGCGTACCGTCGCCGACGCCGCCGCCGTACTTGGTGCGCTGGTCGGTGTGGATGAACATGACGCGGCAACACAACAGAGCACAGGCAAGTTTTACCATGACTATACGCAATTTCTCGATAGCAAAGGTCTGCAAGGCGCACGTATCGGCATCGCTCGTGAGGTCTACAGCGGCTATGATGCGCGTGTCGATGCACTGCTTGAACAGGCCATCGCGGTGATGCGTGCGGCGGGAGCGGAAGTCATTGACCCAATGAATATCCCAACCGCAAAGGAGATTGATCAGACAGATACGGAGATGACCGTCCTGCTCTACGAGTTCAAGGCTAATCTAAATGCCTATCTGCAAAACCTCGAGGAGTCGCCTGTACGTTCGCTGGCAGAGATCATCGCCTTCAACAATGCACATGCTGAGCAGGAGATGCCCTATTTCCAGCAGGAGTTGCTGCTTCAAGCGCAAGAGACTGGCACACTCACTGATGAGAACTATCTGGCGGCATTGGAGAAGAATCGCCGTCTTGCGCGTGCGGAGGGCATCGACGCGGTGATGGAGCAACACCATCTAGACGCGCTCGTGATGCCAACGGGCGGCCCGGCATGGTTGATTGATCTCGTTAATGGCGATCATGGTACGGGCAGTTGCTCACAACCTGCGGCCCTCGCGGGCTATCCGGCGATTAGCGTGCCGATGGGCTACATCTTTGAACTGCCTGTTGGCATCACCTTTATGGGCAGTGCTTTCTCAGAGCCAACGCTTATCAAGCTAGCTTACGCTTTTGAGCAACAAACCAAAGCGCGCCACACGCCCAAGTATCTGCAAAACGTGCCATAGGAGGCAAGCTATCAGGCGGCACTGATGGTATTAGCAAAAGTGTGCTGGCTACGATACTCGCGCATCTAGAGGATTGAAGCCAGCACAAATATTGCCAGACCAGGAATAAAGCAGATGCCTTTCTGGCATAGAATTGTCACAGTTTAGATTTTGCCTGATCTCTTCTTCCCTATACTTCTTCATCGTCCTGGGGCGGACGGCCAGGCTTGCGCATCTCCGCCTGTTTGCGTAAAAACTCATCACGAGCCTTCTCCTCGGAGGCAATCGCAGCCACCTCGTCGGCAAGGCTATGACCTTCATCGCCACCATTGCGCCCATAGCGTCCGTTATTGCCATTGTTCCCCTGCTCAAATACCTCGCGTGAGCGTCCGCCCTGCTCAACATGCCCAATCACACCGCGCTCCTCTAACAGGTCTATCAGGCGAGCAGCGCGCGAATAGCCAACGCGCAGGCGCCGTTGAAGCAGCGAGATTGAGGCTTTCCCGTATTCACGCACCACCTCTTCTGCCTCATCTAGCAGATCGTCCTCTAACTCGAAGCCCTCTTCCGCCTCTTCTTTGATCTCCCAACCCGGTTCAACTAATGCCGGTACGGCTGATTGAGGCTGGCCCTGTTGCGCGGGATTGCCTGTACCAATCGCCTGCGCCGCCTGTTGCGCAAACTGTTGTCGCCAGTATTGCACCAGAGCCTCCGCCTCGTCGTCGGCAAGGAACGCGCCCTGAATGCGCTCTGGGCGACCAGCGTCCGCTGGCAGATAGAGCATGTCACCACGTCCAAGCAGGCGTTCCGCGCCGCCCATGTCAATGATCGTGCGTGAGTCAACGGCGGAGCTAACCATGAACGAGATGCGCGTGGGGATATTGGCCTTAATCAGACCTGTGATAACATCAACCGATGGTCGCTGCGTCGCAACCACGAGGTGAATGCCCGTCGCACGTGCCAGCTGTGCCAGACGGCAGATCATACCTTCTACCTCTTCTGGTGCCGCCATCATCAGGTCCGCTAATTCGTCAATAATAATCACAATCGCAGGCATATTGGCAAGTGAACCATCACCTTTTGCCTGCTTCTCAGCACGCATTTTGCGATAACCGTCCAGATTACGCACTCCCAGTTGTGAAAAGAGACGATAGCGGCGTTCCATCTCGGTAATCGCGTTCTTGAGCAACGGCACAACCTTCTCGACCTCTGTGACAACGGGCGAGAGCAGATGAGGAATGCCGTTATACATGCTCAATTCGACCATCTTGGGGTCAACCATCAGCAGACGCACATCTTCAGGCGTGGCCTGGGTCAAAAAGCTCGCAATAATCGTATTAATACAGACCGACTTACCTGCCCCAGTCGCGCCAGCGATCAAAAGGTGCGGCATACGCGTGAGGTCGCCGACGCGCACCTGACCCGCGACATCTTTGCCCAAGCCAATCGCCAGTTTCGACTTGGCCTTCGCGGCTAAATATTCTTTGCTCTCCAGCACTTCACGCAGTGTGACCAGACGACTGTTCTTGTTGGGAATCTCCACGCCCACGTAGGGACGGCCCGGCACAGGAGCCTCCATACGAATTGACTTGGCCTCCAACATCAGTGCAAGATCATTCTGCAAGGCCATAATACGGCTAACACGGGTCCGTGTCTCGTAGACAATATTGCCGCTAGCATCGCGTACGGGCACAGGACGACCTTTCTCGTCCTGCGTCATCTCCGGCTTGCCTGTCGGACGAATACCGAAACGAATAACCGTTGGGCCAATACTAATATCTTCCTGACGCACCTCGGCATCCACGCGGAAACTACGCAGCGTCTCTTGAATCAAACGCGCCAGCGACGCGGTATCCTCACCGAGCATCTGCAATTTCACGTCTTCTGGATTGTGTAGGAGCGCGGTATCAGGAATTTTCCAGAGCGAAGGTGCTTGCGCGTCCTGCCCGCCATTTGTGCCATCGACCTCCGCTACTCCACGCGCGCCTTTCGCACGATTGCGCGGATTAGGTTGAAGTGGTTCCATCTCATCCAGCGCATCAGCTCTACGGCTTGCCCTTCGGCTCACGGGTGGCTGCTCCGCGTTTGCTGCGTGGAAAGGAAGTTGCTGCTGACTAACGCCTTGCACGGCCCGCTGATACTCCACAGCGTTGCGCGGCGCTGGATCACGAGGGCCACGTGGAACCAGACCAACCTCCTGTTTGTGCAGGTTAATATCGTTGCGCGGATCATCGTCTTCTATGTTAAAATCAGGCTCAAACTCGATAGACTCATCATCATTCTCACTCTCAGCTACCTGCGGACGCCGTCCACGACTGCTATCCTGCGCGGGGGTTGGCGTGCCACGCTGGCCTGCTGGCCCCTGGCGTCTGCCACGCGGTGAGGGAGTTGGAACATCTTTCACGGTCTCATCACTGTAATCGCTGGCCTGAAAACCGCTATAGCGGCTAAAACGAGGTCGCTGTCCTTGAAAGGGCGATGGTTCTGCCTCGAGTTCGTCATCCTGTTCCAAGACAGTCCGTTGCGGAATAGTCCGCTGGATCGCGTGTATGAGCAACATGACATGTCCAAAGGTGATTTGAAACGTGATGACAATAGCGGCGATCAGCAGACCCAGCAAAATAATATGCCCAATAAGTGCTCCCCAGCCTATCAGAAATCCGGTGATGAACCCGGCAATAGAACCAACGTTAAGAGTGGGGAATAATAAATGGCTTTCAAACAGGACGAGCAAGATGATGGAACAGAGCCCGATGACCAATCGCCAACTGATGATCGAGCGCCTTTGTACGCTCTCCAGCAAGTGTGCAACCGCGAAAACAACTAATCCGAGTGCCCAGATATATGCTGACCAGCCAAAAAGCAAAATGAAGAGATTATTAATTCCTTTAAGGATGAATGCGTGACGAAATATGGTCAGTGAGCCAAGCAATATAAGCGATAAGAAAAGGAGTAACACGCTATACACATTTTGTCGCTGATGAGCCTCTAGATTTTTCCACTGATTGATAAGCCAATTAATGACACGAGCATCACGGGTATCATCTTCTGGCGGCATATTTGCCCCGTAACGAGACGAGCGCGTTGGCGATTTCGCGCGCGCATTGCTCTGACCTTTTGCAGATCTGCTCCGTGTTGGGGGCTTCCCAGCGGGCGGACCACTGGCCCGTCTTCTACTTACACTAGGCACATCGGCATCTTGCTGCCCTCCACGTCCGCGCAATGAACGTTGGGAGCCAACTCCTCCCGCCGCGCTGCTCACACGTGACGAATTATGTAGCGAAGTGGGAATCAGCCGCCCCTCCTGGCTTGCTCCCTCTTGTTGTTTATTTTTAGCGGCCATCCTGCTTCCTCCAGATTCTTGAGACATTAAGAGCCAACTGTATCATAGCGCATATGTTCAAGAGAAGCAATAGGAGAAGAGGCAGAAAAATAAAAAAGCGAGTTCCTTTATAGAAGACTCGCTCGAAATTATTGACAATTGGTAGTGGCGACAGGAATCGAACCTGTGACACAGGGCTTATGAGTCCCTTGCTCTACCGACTGAGCTACGCCACCAGATTTACCAGGGTTGCAGCAACCCTTCTTCTGGGATATATATTATCATACCCTGTCAAGAGGTTTTCCCAGCTTACTCATCCCAATTCTGTATGCTTCCTTATAGATAGCACCTTCTGGCAACGCATAGCCTTTTACCTGGATTACATCCCCTATGCGTTCCTGCTCTATGGTGCGTACTGCAACGACGAACAATTTATCGCGCAGGGCATAGAGATGCTGCGCGCCCTCGCATAAAAACTTCCTCTTATAAATAAGGTTATTGTCAACTTTTTCCGTTTCGGCTCCCCGTAAAAAGAATATTCCTATGTACCAAACTTGACAGAAGTGGCATTCCGTTCTATAATATTAGAACAAATATTCAAAAGGAGCGAAAACCATGAGTGACCAGGAGAACGTGCGGGAGCGCGAACACGACGAGCAGACTCAGCAGCCGCGTTCGTTCAATCCTAACGAACACCTCATTCAGTTGAAAAGTAGTCAAGGTGCAAAGGACTATCTGCCCGTACAATGGCGGCTCGTCTGGTTTCGCACCATTTGTCCGCAGGGAATGATAGAAACCGAGATGCTGCATCTTGATCTCGACCGCGATACAGAAGAGGAAACCTTTGTCTGGAGCCAGGAGAAGCGCCGCAGCGAGAAGGTGATCAAGCATGCCAATGGTTTTGTGATCTTCAAGGCCACCGTTAAGGATGGCAAGGGTGGCATAGCGACAGGCACGAAGTCGGAGAAGGCGGCGAGTTTCCCCGATTTCATTGAAAAGGCCGAGACGGGCGCGATTGGACGCGCGTTGGCAGCTCTCGGCTATGGCACGCAGTTTGCCCCCGAACTTGACGAGGCTCATCGCATCGTCGATAGTCCCGTCGAGCGTTACCCTGCATCTGTAAACGGCAATGGCAATAGTGGCAATGGAAGTGCGCCTCTGGCTCCCGTTCGCGTGCAGGGTCAGCCACAGGGCAGTAATAATGGCAGTGCGTCAGCCGCCGAGCCATCTGCGTCCGCGTTGGCAACGGAGCAGCAACTCTCCAGCATCCGCAAATTGCGCGAGCATCTCGGTAAAGATGGTGCAGAGGAACAGGGCACGTTGAGCTATCTCAACGCGAAAAAGCTCATTCAACAACTCACTGCGGAATACCGCGAGCAGAAACAGCAGAACAAAGCTTCCTAGTAACCCATGTAGCGCGTCCGCGTTTTCTGAGAAAGTAGTCATTTGATGACAGAGCGTGAATACGCCGAGCAGCGCGTACAGCAAAAGTGGTATGAACTGGTGATGGCTGAAGAGCAAGGTATGCCTGTAGCAGGGCTTGAGCGGTTTTATCAAGCCTATCTACGAGCCGTCGATGAGTATAATCGTCGGGTGCAGAGTGAGCAACGGCTCCAGCTTGCCACACCAGCACAGAGAAAAAAAGCATCCTAAAGAAAAACAAAGTAACAGCAGCAGGGCGACCGCGAGGGTCGCCCTACTTGTCTTATAAGCCCTGCACAAATTTCACCAAAGCGTCAGCGACCGCGTTTGGAGTATCGAAGAGCACCAGATGACCCGCGTTGGGCACAATCACAAGTTGTGAGCCTGCCATCTCGCGATGCAGACGTTGCGCGTACATAACAGGGTTCTGCTGATCCTGCTCACCCCACAAGATAAGCGTGGGCTTTGCCAATGCTTTGAGGTCCGAGGAAACCGAATTAACATAGTTGGGTAGCAGGAGACGAATATGCTGGAGCAAGACCTCTTTGCCCAGTTCACTCCCCCAGGGCTGTACATACTGATCAATGACCTGTGCAAAGCTCTCCGCGTTCTGTGTCGCGGCTGGTAGAGCCTCGCGCAAATCATGGAGCATCGCTTCGAGTTCGGTATGCTGTGGAGCATCAAACTCCTGGCGTTTCGTCATCTCAGACAAAGGCCAGTTGGGAGCAAAGGCATGTAAATAGCAGACCGTATCGAGCAGAGCCAGGGCGGCGACCCGCTGGCGTATCAGGCGCGTAGCCAGAATTTGCGCGACGCCTCCGCCCAAGCCGTGTCCCACCAACACAATATTGGTCAGATTAAGTTGATTAATAAGGAAAGATAAAACATCAGCCTCACCCCAGACGGAGGTATCGGCGGGCCAGGGGTGATCCGACAGGCCATAGCCAAGCATATCAATCGCATAAATGGCTCGTTTAAGGCCGACAAGTTGTGGTAGGATGCTCTCCCAGGCGAAGGCCCCTGACGGAATATCATGCAGCAGGACGATTGCGCCATCGGTTCCATATTCCTCGCCCTGCACAATATAGCTGAGATTGTAATGGACGGCCCGCCCAGTGCGTCGCTGCGGCGCACTGACGGTATCCGCAGTATTCTGTACCATGAAATCCTCTCTTTGCGCCATCCGTTGGCAAATCTTATTGCTGATAGTATAACGCAAATGGTAGGGGGGCGCAATTCATCTGTACCAACATAGCGTTAGTCCACGCATGTTCTGGACGCGAAAAATAGGAAACAAAGAGTGGGAGCGATGATGGATGGTTACATCATCGCTCCCGCCGAGAAAACACGCAGTTCTTAATGGCAACCAATTTGCAGCAGGCCCGTGCGGCAACAATAGGTCGGGTCGGGCGCAGGTGGTAGTTGCACATTTTTCATGACATTGGTGAAAATGTCATTGTACATGTGTGCGATCATTGGCCCAATCACCGAGCCTCCCTCGCCAGCATTCTCTTTCATCGCGACAATGGTAAGTGCGGGAACAGAGTCGGCCTGATTGACATTGTATGGAGCCTGCGTAATCAGCCAGGAATGAGCGGGTTGCCCTCCACCTACCTCTGCGGTTCCTGTTTTACCGATGATACCCATCTGTGAGGTGAAGAGCTGCTGCACAATCGAGCCAGAGCCACAGCGTACAACGCCATACATCGCACGCCGCACAAATTGAGCTGTCTGCATTGAGACTGGCGTACCAAGCTGCTGTGGAGTATTGCTTTGAATGACTGCGCCACTTGGATCAACAATCTTTGAAACCAGCATTGGAGTCATCAGTTGCCCATTGTTGGCAGCAATATTATCAATCAGCGACATTTGCATCGGTGTCACAAAATCGAAGCCCTGCCCAAAGGAATCAGCAGCCAATTCATTTGATTGTAACGGTTGCCCATTTTTCTGGACTGTACTAATCGCAACGGGCAAATCAAACGGTATCTGCTGCCCAATATAGAACTTCTTCGCATAATTTAGCCAGGTACTTTGCCCGGTATGCACGCCGATCTGCGCATAGATGACGTTATCAGAATGCGTAAAACCATATTCGGTCGTAACCGGATAATGAATGGTATAGCCAGCAATATTATTGCCAACGGGACCAAAGTTTTGCCCATTAATGGTAACCGGGCCAAGGGCCTGCTGCTGATTAAACTGCTCATCGAGCGTTGTGCTATTGGAATCAAGGCCCGCCAGCAATGTCATCGTCTTGAAGGTCGAGCCAGGAGCATAGAGACCATAGAGGGGCCGCTCTAACAGGGGTTGCTCCGGGTTTGAGTTCAGTTGGTTGAAGTAAGAGAGATTGCCCGCCTCCAACGTCTGAACAACTTTGTTGGGATCGAAGCTGGGACGGCTGACCATCGCCAGAATCTCGCCCGTGTGGGGATCAGTGATAATTACCGAGCCACGGTCCGATTTGAAGACATTACTGTTATCCACTGGAACAGGATCATCAAAGTGCTGATTGGCAATTTTCTGGATACGTTCGTCAATCGTCAGGTAGATGTTATCGCCCACGGGGGCACGATGCAAAAGGTGGTTGAGATCGTTGTTTAACGAAGTTTCCCCTACCTGACCGCTTAAGTATTTATTAAAAGCCGCCTCGATACCTGTTGGAGCATAGCCGGGTACATAGTAGCCGATCAATGCAGCGAGCGAAGGATCGGTGTAGTGGCGCACATAGCCACAATTACCCACCTGTGATGACTCCGCCAGTAGTACCCCATTGCGATCATAAATGCGACCACGTTTAGGAGCATTGGAAATGAGGCAGGGGCGATTATTGTGAGGGTTTGATGTAACCTGTTGAGCCACGACTACCTGCCAGTAGACAAGGCCCGCGCTCAATGCCATAAAAAGGGCAATAAAGATGACAGTCAAGCGGCGTATACTTGCACCGATATCTCTGATTTCCATCAAGCAGCATCCTTTATATCGTGTTTCTGATGATACAACCTGATATATAACGTTTCGGCAAGTGTACCATTGATTAGTAGAGTTGGCAAGAGCCTCATCCAAGTGGGGCATAGAAGACTGTGCCCCACCCCACACCGCGCCAATTAGTGATAATGACGCATCATTTCTTCCAGGCTATCGCCACCATATTTCTCAATGACAGCCTCAGCGAGGACAATCGCCATCATCGCCTCACCCACGACGCCAGCAGCGGGCACAACACAGACATCGCTCCGCTCATAGCGACTCTGGTCAATGTTCTCGCCTGTAGCAAGGTCTACCGAGGGCAGAGGATGGGCAAGCGTGGGAATAGGTTTGACTCCCACACGGGCAACAATCGGCTCGCCATTCGTGATACCGCCCTCGATGCCACCCGCGTTATTACTGAGATGAAACCATTGCCCATCTTCTCCATGCCGCAATACATCATGCACATGTGAGCCCGTTGTGCGCGTTGTGCCAAAACCCGCGCCAATCTCCATAGCTTTGACAGAAGGAATACTCATCATCGCCATGCCGAGCCGCGCGCTCAGGCGGCGGTCCCACTGGCTAAAACTTCCCAGACCAATCGGCACACCAAAGGCAACAACCTCAAAGACGCCTCCACAGGTATCGCCATCACGCTTGGCCTCCAGGATACGCGCGATCATGCGCTCTGTCAGGTCCGCATCAGCGCAGCGCATGGGCGAAGCCTCGACCGCTTCCCACATCCCATCAGGATAGGCGTCGCGCGTCATTGGGCGCGGCGTCTCATAGCCTACCTCCACAACAGAGAGAACGTGACTGTGAATGCTCATACCAAACGGGGCCAGCAACTGGCGGCATAATCCACCAACTGCGACACGCGAGGCCGTTTCACGCGAACTGGAACGCTCAATCACATTGCGCACATCGCTCTGCCCGTATTTGATTGCCCCCGTAAAATCGGCATGGCCCGGACGCACGCGGGTCACAAGTTCACCTTTGGCCTCGCTCTCAACCTCCTCCGCGCTCATACGCCCTTCCCAGTTCTTCCAGTCCAGATTCTCAATTTGTATTGTGATGGGTGAACCAAGCGTCTTGCCATGACGCACACCGGAGAGAAAACGCACGGCATCCTTCTCGATCTTCATGCGCCCACCACGTCCATAGCCACCCTGTCGTCGCCGTAAATCAGCATCAATTATCGCTTTATCCAGCGGTAAACCCGCCGGTATCCCTTCCACGACCATCGTTAAACATGGTCCATGCGATTCGCCCGCCGTTAGAAAACGAAACATGCCTTGTCGCTCCTCAGCAAACTATGTGCTCGGTACAGTGTCTCTCTGCTATTTACTTACAACCTCTACCGACGATCTCTCCACTATGCCCTGTTGATGCCCTGCATGCCTTCTACCCCGCTCATTGCGTAGCAGCAAGCCAATAGCACAGCAGATACTCGCGCCACCCAATAGATAGCCCGCAAGCACATCAGTAATAAGATGAAAACCAAGATAAAATTGTACGAGGCCACCGCCAATCGCGATCAACAGGGCCACACTAATCAGTATACGACGTAGAATGCCCTTTTTCATATGTCGCCCGGCTAACCAGGCCACCAGCAAGCCCACAAAGAGCCAGCGAATGGTGTGACCACTAGGAAAGCTATGATTGACAGGATCATCACCATCCGTATTTAACGGACTACTAATGCCCATCTGCTGCATGTTTGGAATATCGGGCGTGAGGGCGGGAGCTTGCCACCACATCCCCAATGCCATTTGCATCTTCAAGGTATTCGATTGTCCATCCAGTTGCACGCATTGAAGAGCCACGATGCCATTATCTAGCTGCGTCGGTACTGGTTGCGCAAAAATATGCTTGCCCACCAACTCGACACCTGCACTGAGCGAAAGTAAGAGGATGAGGAGCAGAAAAATTCGTTTACGATATCCTAGCAGCAGGCAAATAGCACCGAGAATACAGGTAACAACCAGACTACTGCTAAATTGCCCAAATTGCTCCCACTGGCGTAACACGCAATCAGCGGGTACTAAAGGACGGCGCACCAACCACCGTTCAATCATCAGCATCGGTGTTTGCAAGACGCCACTGGCAAATACAAGCACATAGAGTAACGCAGCTCCACCAAAAGCGGCAGAGGCGATAAACCACGGACGTTCCTGTGCAGAGATGTGTAATCTTTCCACTTGTTATTCCCCCTTATTGTCATGCCAGTATAACGCATATGAGAAAAAGAGTATAGATGGTTCATCATTTGTCTTCCTATTGCACCGATAGGAAGCCTATGCGTAACTTGTAAAAACATATTTTTCACAAAATATTGCGCTGTCTTTAATATCTATACCTACACATATTGACAAAAAGCGTCGGCCTATTTTACAATACATTTGACCATTGCTACGTCTATTTATTGATATCTTTACTTAAGAACATTTAGAGCTTGGAGGCTGGTATGTCAGCTGAGCAATCACCCGGCAAAATAGGCAAAACCGTAGGAGAAAACCTGCGTGCGGCACGCATTGCTCAAAACTATACCCAGGGGCAACTCGCTTCACCAGACTTTTCCGTAAGCTATATTTCCGCTATAGAGCGCGGACAGATCCATCCCTCGCTACGCGCATTAGAGATCCTCGCTGCGCGCCTTGGTCTCTCCTCGACCCAACTTCTACCCAGCCGTACCAATTCTGATAAGAAGGCTGCTCATACCACCAGTCAGGTAGAACGTGAAGATGAAGAGATCGACATTCCCTTTCTGGAGATACAGCTGTACATCGAACGAGGTGATGCCCAGCAGGCACTTACCTTGCTGAACAAAATCTCGCCCAAACGTCTGAAACGTTTACATCAACTGCGCTACAACTATCTTCGGGGCAGAATCTATCAAGCCTTAGGGCAATTACAAGAGAGCGAGCATATCCTAAGCGAGGCCAGAGAGATGGCAAAAGAGATGAACGAGCGTCAATTACAATTACGCATCGTCTACGCTCTCGCGCATACGTATATGCAACTGCATAATTATCCACAGGCATTGCTCGCATTTCAGCACTGTCAATATATTTTGGAAATGCTTGAGGGCAGTGATCCTTATTGGCAAATGATGATCTCAACAGGTGCAGGTCAACACTATCTCTCGATCAATGCATTCCCTTATGCAAAGACAGAATTTCTCGCGGCTATTGAGCATATCTCTTCTCTGAGTAGCCCTGACGCACTACAAGCATACTATGCCCAGGAGAGTCAGCAGCTAAGTGAAAATAAACAGTATGATTTGGCGATACTCTACGCCAATAAAAGTCTCTTCATACACGATCTCGCACAGGCCGCACAGCAGAGAAGCCTGCTCTATCATAATCTGGCTCTCGCGCTGTTCAAACGCGCGGATGGCACAGAGGGGGAACAGTTAGAGCAAATGTTTGCGTCGGAGAGCGTTCAGCAAGATGTACTTACACTGGCAAGTCTTTCCGCGCATAAGGCACTATGGCATCTCAAACGTCAGGAATTAAACGAGGCGGAAAACAATGCCTATCGGGCCTACCTTCAGGTCCAGCCACACGGCGACTCTATCATTGCCGCTTTCGTCCTGACAACATTGGGACGGATTGAGTACACACTGGCTCGTTATGATGAAGCAGATAATTATTTCACATCTGGGCTAGAGATGCTCAAACGCCTGCATGAATACGCGACCTTTGCAGACGAAGCAGTCTACTATGCTCAGTTGCTAGAGGGACGCAATAAAACGCACGAGGCATTGATTTACTTCAGACAAGCATTTGAAAGTGGGCAACAGGCCAATCTTTAGCGGTGGGGCAGACCATCCTCACCGCTTCCTTTTTGGCAGAGATGTTATGCTGTGCAAGTATCCCAGCACTTATGCTATAATATGAAAAACGATGAAACCTTGTTCTGGATATTGCATGTCATGATAAATAACTATCGCTATCGCTTCTCTTCATCTCTGCTGCTTGTTTTAACAGCTCTTTTGCTTTTCGTCTGCGTTTCCTGTGGTTCTGCGCCAGCAACCAAGATCACATCACAGCAGGCAACACCGTCAGCGGTCCATCAACCGCTTTCAGGAGCACAGCTTCTCGTGGGGCCACTCACGTATGTTGCGCTAGGGGCCTCCGATGCTGTGGGCGTTGGCAGCGAGCAACCCGCTTCTCAGGGCTATGTTCCCCTTCTGGCGCAACACCTTCCCAAAGGGTCACATCTGGTTAATCTGGGCATTAGTGGTATTCGTTTGCATGCCGCGCTCTCGCAGGAGTTGCCTATTGCACTCGCAACCAATCCGCAGTTGATCACCATCTGGCTTGTGGCAAATGATTTTATTGGCGGTGTGACGTATAACACCTATCTCAGCGACTTGAACAGCTTGCTTGAGCAACTGCGCGCTGGCACACATGCGCGCATCGTGATGGCAAATCTACCGGATCTGACGCTCTTACCAGCTTTTGCCAATCTGAACGCCACGCAGAAAGCGCACATGTTGGCGGGCATCAAACAATGGAACGCTGGCATTGCACAGGTTGCCAGCCATTATAACGTCTCTCTTGTGGATCTCTTTAGTCAGAGAAGTATACTAACATCGCATCCCCAGGATGTCAGCGGGGATGGCTTCCATCCCAGTGCGCTTGGCTACATTCAGCTTGCCAATGATTTCTGGCAAGCCATCAGCAAATAAAGATGTGTGGTGCATGATCTGTTTATGCACCACACGCTTATGCTATGCCTCAACCTCTTTGCTAGCCGCAATATTTGTTTCGCCTTCAACAACAAACACCAGACGTTCACAAATGTTTGTGCAGTGATCGGCAACACGCTCCAACTTATGACCAATCCAGAGCAGGTAGGTGGCACGTTGTAGGACCAATGAATCGTTTTGCAACGCGGGAACAGCGCGCGCCCCAGACATCAGCGTCATCAGATCATGGCGCACCAGATGATAGCGCACATCCACGACATCATCTTCCTCCCAGATGTAGCGCGCAGCTTTGGCATCACGCTGCTTAAAGGCCATCATCGTGCCCTGCAAAACACGCGCCGCCTCGTAACCAAGGTCAAGCATTGCGCGCGTAATCGAGGACTCCGTGATCTCCGCCTCTCCGTTCTGGTTTGCTGGCATAGTCTCTAGCTTAACATATGGCATGGTACTGCCACGCAGGGGAACCATGCGTAGAATAATCTGCGCAATACCCGCCGCACCATCACCAATGCGCTCCAATTCTCCAGCAATCGAAAGAGCGGCAGTCAGATAGCGCAAATCCTGACCGGCCAGTGGTTGTTGCAGGGTGAGTAGGCGAATTGTATGTTCTTCAACAGCAGCGCGCATACTGTCAATTATCGTATCATTTTCAATTACACGCCCCGATTTTGCGAGGTCGCCCGTCTCTAATGCCTCTAACGCGAGAAGCAAAGCGTCATGTACTAGCTGACCCAGATGTGTTATCTGCTCATCCAGCGCGGCCAATTCTTTGTCTAGTACCGTTCTTGTCATTGTCTGGCTGCTCCTTTGTGATATATTGCAGGGATAGGTAGAGTAGGTACAATCAGGCGCACAAATTTCTTTTGCAGCAGGGCATCCTTGCTCATGTGCTTACCCATACTGTATCACATATAGCATGGAAAAGATAGATATACAGTTAAAAAACCCTTCTGTGCTTTAAGGATAAGCGAAAAGAAATGCGAATTGACATCAATCAAGTGAACATGTTAGAGTAATGTGGCAATGTTTAGATACTACATGCCGTAAAGGATGAGATACGAATGGCAAAAAAGAGACTACTTGGCGTATTCGCTCACCCCGATGATGAGGGAATGATGAGCGGTGCGATGTTACACTATGCTACATTAGGGGTTGAAACTGGTTTGATCTGCGCGACACGGGGCGAGGTTGGCGAGATCGCAGACCCCGCATTAGCAACGCCAGCAACCCTCGGTCAGGTGCGCGAGCAGGAAATGCGAGCAGCAGCCCAGGTGCTGGATGTGCAACACCTGTGGTTCCTGGACTATCGTGACTCCGGCATGGATGGCACGCCAGAGAATCAAGACCCACGTGCCTTCATTCAGGCCAACCCCGGTGATGTGGTTGGCAAACTTGTGGCTATTATTCGTGAATTTCAGCCTCAAGTGATTGTGACCTTCGACGAAACAGGCGGCTATGGACATCCCGACCATATCGCGATTTATCGAGCCACCACCGCTGCGTTTCATGCTGCTGCCGATGGTGTCCAATATCCAGAGTTGGGTCCCGCTTACGCGCCTGCCAAGCTCTACTACAATTCAATCCCGCGCAGTGCCATTCGTTTCATGACCGAATGGCTGCAAGAGCAAAACTATGAAGGCGGCTTCGCAGCTCTCGACCCCGACCGCTTTGGCTTGCCCGATGAATTGATTACCGTGCGCCTCGACGTTGAACGCTGGCTTGATACAAAAGCACGCTCCTGGGCCATGCATCGCACACAGATGGACCCCAACAGCCCTCTGGCACGTATGCCTGAGCTACTGCAACGCAAGTGGCGCAGCCAGGAATGCTATCAGCTTGTCACCTCGCGTGTAGGAGCGGATGTCGCTGGCGAGAACGACCTGTTTGCGCGCGTACCCTAACACGTGCGTAATTACATGGCCTCGCCTTGTAGAGCAGCGGCATAGGCTTCTTGTAGTTTGGGAACTGTCTCGTACGCACGAAGTTCCGCAGGCTCGACCCAGCGCATTGCCGTTGCTTCCCAATCAAGCCGAATAGCATCCGGCGTCAAGACCGTAAAGAGGAAAGGGTGAACGTAGAAATGGCGGCCTAATGCCTCATCTCTATGTTCTACCACCGCTCCACGCCGCAGCATCCGCACCTGCTCACGTTGCAGTCCTGTCTCTTCGCGTATCTCTGTAAATGCCTGTTCTTCAGGCGTGACGTGTGGCTCGATAAATCCACTAATGCCGGCCCAGTGCGCGTGATAGCTTCCCACACGCTGACTGCGCTGCACCAGCAAAATGCGCGTCATTGGCCCGTCATCATGCTGTAAAAAGCAAGTAACCACATGGGTTGGGCGTAGAACATGGGAGTCTTCTGTTGGCATTATCTTTACTTCCTTTCCTATCGTTCGTCCTAAATCACTACCGCAGACATGACAATAAAGCTTTTTTCCGTTATACTCTTGATGGTTGTTTTTTGTTTCTTTCATCGTATATCAAGATACGTTATCCTAAACAGGTCTTAGGAGCAATATTCCTTTATGCAAACGCAAGAGCCAATGGCGATAGGCGCGTCTGTCGCGCCCAAGATAAACACACTTTCTTCTAGCTGGCGAGCGACTGTGACCCCCTGGCTACATGCGACACGGGCAGTCCTGCCAACATTCCTACTCACACGCCTACTTTTCTTGATACTATCATATTTTGGAGGCATTCTTTTCTTCGTACCCAACTATTCACCTGCTCCCCTCTCCTTGCGTGCAATGTTGCATACCTGGTATCATTGGGACGCTATTCGCTACGCTACCATTGCGACAAAAGGCTATCCCTCTCTCGATTTTGCGGCCTTTTTCCCGCTCTACCCTGCTCTTGAACGCGCGCTCTACCTCACAACGCATCGCAATATTCTAGCAATTGGGATGCTCATCTCCAATCTTGCCTTCCTGGGCACACTCATCGTCTTCTATCGTTTTGTAGAAGTGGAGTTTGACAACACAACAGCGCAGCGCAGCGTGTTCTACCTGTCAATCTTTCCAACCGCCTTTTTCTTCTTCGCCGCTTATAATGAGTCGCTCTTTCTCCTTTTGATGCTGCTTAGTTTTTATAGTATGCGGCATCGTCACTGGTGGTTTGCAGGTCTCTTTGGCGGTTTGGCAACACTGACCCGCTCGCTTGGTCTCTTCCTGGCCCTGATATTCCTCTATGAGTTTGCGCGTCAGCAATGGCTACCGCTGCTTCAGGCGTGGCACGAGCGTCACTTCCCCACGCTCTTGCGCCTACTCTCGTCTGTCATCCCTGTTATCTTCATCCCGCTTGGCCTGGGCATCTATGCCGCCGCCCTCAACGTACGCTTTCACGATCCTCTGGCCTTTCAACACGCGCAGATATACTGGCGGCTCGGCCTGCATTTTCCCTGGGACGCTCCGCTCATCGCTTTACACGGGATTCTCACCCAGCCACACTTTAGCTTTACCGTTGCCCATGATCTGATTGATCTCAGCGCACTTGTACTTTTTAGCGTGTTATTGCTGCTCTGTTTTGTTGGACCGGAACGCTTGCTTCGGAGTCAATGGAGTTTCGCGCTCTTTGGCATTCTCGCCTTGACCTTCTCGATACTCTTTCCAGGCGTGCCAGCCCCTAACGGCCTGCCCTATGATCCAATGCCATCGCTACAACGGTTCGTATTAGAAATTTTTGTGGGCTTTATTCTGCTCGCCCGTCTTGGACGCCGCCCCTGGTTCCATCAAGGCTATCTGCTCTTCTCGTTACCCTTACTGGCCTTCTTCACCTTCCAGTTTATAACCGGACACTGGACCGTCTAGAGAGCAAGGCGACCACGAGGGTCGCCTTGCTCTTCCTACACAGCCGCTTGAGTCCTATTTATGCCATGTGTTGCAGAAAACGCGCAACGGTGCGAATACCCTTGTAATACTGGGCCAGCGAGAATTTCTCGTTGGGCGCATGCAAGTTATCGTCGGGTAAGCCGAAGCCCATTAGCACGACAGGCGCGTGCAAAATGGCATCGAAGAGGGCCGCGATTGGAATAGAGCCACCCTCACGCATAAACACAGGCTCTTTACCATAGGTCTCTTGCAGGGCCGCCGTTGCTGCCGCGACCGCCTGACTATCGGGAGCAACCAGCACGCCCTCGCCCGTGTGTATCTTGCGCACAGAAACTATGACGCCCGCAGGTGCGTAGTCATGCACTGTGCGCTCAAAAAGCGTGAATACCTCGTCAGCAGACAGGTCCGCAGGCAGACGCATACTGATCTTCGCTTTCGCAACGGCAGGGATCACCGTTTTGGCTCCTTCACCCGTGAAACCGCCAACAATCCCATGAACTTCCAGCGTCGGGCGTCCCCAAATGCGCTCTAATGGGGGGTATTCAGCCTCACCAGTAAACTGCGTAACACCCATCTCTTCCAATAACGACTCGTTCATATGTAGTGGGTCTTGCTGCCAGAAGGTTTTTTCTGCCGCAGTCGGTTGGCGCAGCCTGTCGTAGAGGCCAGGAATATGAATATGCCCTTCGGCATCTTTGAGACGGCTGATAATAATAGCGAGCGTGTGCAGTGGATTAGGGGCAACGCCGCCATAAGAGCCAGAATGTAAATCCTGACGTGCCCCCCGGACCTCGACCTCGGTATAGATAATACCGCGCAAGCCAGAGATGAGGGCGGGATTTTCAGCGGACGGCATGTGTGTGTCACAGATGAGGGCAGCATCACACGCCAGACGGTGCGAGGCCGTGCGTACAAAATGCTCAACCGCCTCGCCGCCATTCTCCTCTTCGCCTTCGATGAGTACACGCACGTTAACGGGCAATGAACCAGCGGTGCGCATCAGTGCTTCTAGAGCCTTCAGGACGAGCATGGTCTGACCCTTATCGTCGCAAGCACCACGCGCGTAAAGGTTGCCATCGCGCTCAGCAGGCTCGAAAGGCGGTGTCTGCCAGAGGTCGATGGGGTCAACAGGCTGCACATCGTAGTGACCATAGATCAGTACGGTCGGCTTGCCTTCCGCTTTCAGCCAATCAGCATAGACAAGAGGATGGCCCTGCGTCGCCACCAGCTCGACGTGTTCAAAGCCGATAGTGCGCAACTGATTTGCCGCATACTCGGCGGCGCGGCGAATATCACCCGCATGCTCCGGTAGCGTGCTAATACTGGGAATACGTAACCACTCCTTGAGGTCATCAAGGAAGCGGCTCTCATGTTCTGTAATGTATGTTTCAAGCGATGTCTGTGCCATAGCGTACATCCTTTCACAAATTCGCGAGATATACGCTATGGTAGCAGGGGAAGCCCCGAATGTCCATAGGAAAGAGTGCTGGGCATTATGAGAAGAGTTGCAAAAACTCCTCTTCATACTGCTGCCAAACCTGCTGTTCAGCCTGAATCAGATCAAGTGGATGATTGCGGAGCAAAGCTTCGCGCATAAGTGCCTGGACACGCTGACGATAGTGTGGTAGATAACGTTGCTGTTCCTCGCTAGATGGCATCGTATGCAACATAATCTGATATGGCGCATAAAATTCATTCACAGAGAACGCGGGTAAGAGTAGGTCACTATAGCGTTGCAACAAAAGTTGACGCTGTTGTGTAAAATAGCCCTCTTGCGCACAGGATGCTTGCAGGCAACCCGCAACACTATCATCAACGATAATCGGTGCAGCCGCAAAACTGACCGCGTCTGCATCATCTTTGTGCAAAAATTGAGGATGATCGGCGATGTTCTCAATAGCGAAGGGCCGTCCAACCTCGACGGCAAAGCCCGCTACCGATTCAAGCCCGACAAGACGCTGCTCATAGTGAAGCTGACAATAGCCACGCTGTGTCACAATCATCATACATTCGCGCAGGCTACGCACGCTCCCATTGGGTGCCGGCGGCATACAGCGCATAATGCTGAGTTTGATACCCACACGATGCGGATCAAGATGGGGCAATGCCTCTTGCAACACCGTGCGCCCAATCAATTCAAAACGCAAGGCCGGAACTTCAATAGTGCGCAGGTCGTTAATGCGTTCTAAAAATGCCGATGGAATCTGGATATCCTCGTGACTGGGGCCAATTTTGATAAGGTGCGCCAAAGCTTCATTGATCGATGGAGTAAGCAGTTCGCTATGTTCTGGTAGAACGGCTAGCAAACGACGCAACTCTTGTGCTGTTGGGCTGGCTTCACCATAGACCCAATGCATAAGTACGTAGGGTTGTACCTGAAGAATACGAGTGAGTCGCTGTCTTTCATCACTGTTACTAATAATAACGCCGAGTATCTCCCGCCATCTGCGCGGTTCCTGAGTGTTCGCCATGGGTTCAGTCCCTTATGATCCTATTTTTATGTATATTGGAATCTTATTAATCATACACATGTAGAAAGATAAGTGTCAATTAAAAACTTGTTAAATTTCTTAATTTCGGCATCTTTGCTTGTACCCATTCAGCACACCCCCCTCAGTAACATTTTCTTTTGAGGGAATGCCCGCACTTGACTTCTCAGGTGCGCTATGTTATAGTCGAAAAAGTAGTCACAATAAAAGCGATGACTGGGATATATTATACTGAGTAAGCTGATGTACAGAGAGCGATGCATCTGCTGCAAGCATTGCCACACGCACCAGCATAATGACACCCATGAGCTATGTGGTGAAATCCATGTGTATGGAGTGTAGCCAACATGCGGAATGCACCCGTTACAGTGCAACGGTTTCTGCGCGCTACCGTTGATCCAGCAAAGGCGACATGAACCGATAGAGGCCCGACATGGTGACATGTGGGCGCATGGTGGTGGTACCACGACAGGCATTGAAGCAAGCTTCAGCCCTCGTCCTCCAAGAGAAGAGGAACGAGGGTTTTTTGTTGCCCTGCGTCATGTACCACGCTAAAGGAGTTTTTATGGAACGTATTCGGACAATTGAGGCCCAACAACATGTGGGCCAGCGCGTGCGCCTGCAAGGATGGCTGCACTCGCTCCGTCAACTCGGCGGCATCACTTTTCTTGTTTTGCGCGATGGCTGGGGAACAATGCAAGCCGTGAGCGAGGATATGAGCGCGTTCTCCGCACTCAATGAGCAGGGCTGTGGCGTTGAAAGCCTGATCACACTTGAGGGATTGGCGGTAAGCGAGGTTCAGGCTCCCGGCGGTATCGAATTGCACCAGCCTATAGTGCAGGTCATCACGCCAATTTCAGAGCCGCCACCAGTCGCCCTAAACAAACGTAAGCTCTCCGCCCAAGCAACAACATTATTAGATCATGCTGTCGTGACAAACCGTCATCCTACGCGCCGCGCTGTCTTACGGCTCGCCTCTGGCGTCATGCAGGGCTATCGCACTGCGCTACAGGCAAAGCATTTCACGGAGATTCAGACGCCCAAGATCGTCGCGTCGGCGACCGAGAGCGGAGCCAACGTCTTCAAGCTGGACTACTTTGGACGCCCGGCCTATCTCGCGCAGAGTCCACAATTCTACAAGCAGATCATGGTCGGCGTGTTTGAGCGCGTCTTTGAGGTTGGCCCCGTCTTTCGCGCGGAGCCGCACGACACCACGCGCCACATTAATGAATATGTCAGTCTGGACGCGGAGATGGGCTTTATCGAGGACCATTTCACCGTCATGGCGGTCCTGCGCGATGTGATTGACGCGATTCTCACGACCTTGCGCACGCAGTACGCGGCTGATCTCGCGCTCTTGCAGGTGCAGATGCCGACTGTACCAGAGCGGATACCACACATCCATTTCGCGGACGCGCAAGAGCTGATCTTGCGCGAGCACGGCTTGGACGTGCGTGGGGAGCCGGACCTGTCGCCGCAGGACGAACGCTGGCTAGGAGAATGGGCGAAACGCGAATTTGGCAGCGATTTCCTGTTCGTCACGGGCTATCCGATGCGCAAACGCCCGTTTTACACGCATCCAGACCCGCAACGTCCCGCCTACTCCAACTCGTTTGACCTGCTCTTTCGCGGCGTGGAACTGGTGACAGGTGGGCAACGTCTGCATCGCTATGACGACTATCTGGCGGCACTCGCCGCTGCCAAACTGCCGCTAGAGCCATTTGAGAGCTACCTTGAGGCGTTCAAATACGGCATGCCGCCGCACGGCGGCTTCGCCATCGGCTCCGAGCGTCTGGTAATGCAACTGACTGGCCTCTCGAACGTCAAACTGGCAACCACATTTCCGAGAGACATCCAGCGTCTCACGCCGTGAAAATGGAATGGAGCATTGTAGCACAGGGTAAGATCAAGCTTCATCCTGTGCTGTGCTTATCTTTGTCCTTGCCGTCGCATGTTCAGGCCCGATAGGTATAGCTCAGCGACAGAATAGCGTTGTCCATTGACATCTGATGAACGTTGGTATTCTTGTAAAATGCCAGCCTCAATCATATCAGGGAGTAATGATTTAATAAGTTCACTCTCTGTTTTATGCCAAACCTCACTAAGACGCTCTAATGCAATGGGTGAGCGTTCATTAGATAGTTTGTCAAGCAAAGGAGCAAATTCTGGATATTCGTTGCGTACCTCTGCAACACGCTCTTTCGAGACGAAAGGCAATGCCTCAATTAACGCGCGTGGCCGTAGCACTGACTCATATATATTGCGATCGTTGCGTTCGGTCAGTTCTTTTTCAATTTCGACCGCTTTTTGTAGTAATTGAATGAGGCTACGTGGGAAACTATTCTTTTTACTGTCGCTGATACGTTTAAGTACCCAGTTATGTGTATACGCTTTATTTGTGCGTCCCATACGATCATTCCAGAAGGGGTAAAGGCTTCTGCGTAGTTGATCTCGACTCAATTTTTCAAGTTCAGCTAATTCAATTGCAGACTGTTCACGTAACAGTGTTGCAAAGGTAGAAGATTGAGCTAATGCCTGCCTTAAAATAAGACGCCATAAATCATCTTCTTCCCAGCGTAGTGGAACGGTACGCGAGGAAAAGTGTGCTTTGTTCGTAAAATTCAAACCAGGCCAGATATCTTCACGCAGCAAAATTTTGGGGATAATATTACTTAGTCCGACTCCAAACTCTGTCCACCACTCTAGTAAGGCTCCTAAAGAGCGGCTACGGAGATCATAATCTTGCCCAAAGCCAAGATCAAGCTCATCATAAAACAACCATACTCTGCGATCATATGTCTGTAACCAGCTATCAATTGCACGTAACTCATCGTTTGCTATGGGGGCAAACTTCGGTGCATGCGCTCGTTCGACAAGCCAGTTAACAATATCTGCGTGTTTCGTCGCTTTTGATTTACTAAGGGTGACTATCTTTTTATCAATGAAAGGTGTTTGTTGTAACTCCGGTATTGCCGCAACCAGTTGTAACAAGAGATAGTTATGCCAGAATGATTTCCAATCTGATTGTGCTGTCTGTTCCTCATAACTTTTTAGATCCCCACTATTGAGCAATGTAGGGCGCAGATTGACTGGTCCATGCCCAGGAACAAACTCCACATGGCGAAGATCACTATCTGGTTCAGCAAGTTTCTTTGCGTCGTTGGGCCGCTCTATGAAGAGACGAAAAAGCAGCGTTTTCCCAGTTCCTTTTGCACCTCGTACCAGCCATGTACGATCTTGGAGAAACTTTGTGAAGTCGCCGGTACGCTGAAAGATAGTAGGAATATCTCTAGCTTGTATGTCTTGAGCGGTTGCGCTCTGAAAATTGAGTTCTGAAAGAATTGCGGTGCGCCTATCAATGAGCTTGGGGATAGCTGGTTTTGTTTCTGACAAACTCCCCAATATGGTTTCAGCAACAGGTCTATAAGGCTCTAGCATACCAGAGGTAATATCATCTGACAAATTTGCCAGCGTAGTAATGCTTGGGTTATAGGGAATCTGATAGTATAGATCATCAATTGCTACAGATGTTGGTACTGCCCAATGCTCGGCAATCCATTCTGCAGCCTGAGCAAGCCATTGTTGCTGCTGACTATGCGCAACGGGTGGCATCGGCGTCAGTAGGAAGCGCAAGTCAGGAATACCGTTATAGCTTCTCTGCTTACTGGCTGCTTTGACGACCCATTTCAGGCCCTCAAAGCTCTGGCTGGTGGGTGAAAAACAAATCACTCCTAGATCAGCCTTATCAAAAAGCGCGATAGCTCCTATCTCTGTGAAACCCGTGCGTGCATCAAGAAGAATCACATCGGGATTGAGATAGCTTTTTACATCCTCAAGCAATTGATGAATGGGATTTGCTTCACGTTGATACAGCAGACGTATATCGAGATCAGCGAGGCGGTGAATGTAATCTTCATCATAGGAACCCGCAGGGACGAGATAGAGTTCGCCACGCTTCGGCATCTCTATCTGACGAATACAGTCTTCGATTCTCGGTTCGTTCCCTTCTGGTAAAAGATAGCGTTGATGAACATAATCAAGCACCCCTAATGTGTTGGCATTTGCCTGATTCGATGGAAACATAAATGAAAGCCCAGGAGCTTCCAAGTCTAGATCAATCATGACGACACGTTGCCCACTGGTCGCAAGAATATTTGCCACACAGCCCAAAGCGGTACTACGACCTACTCCCCCCTTAAAGGAGTAAAATGTAGTGATAAATGGGCGTTTTGTTAAATCATCTTCTTTATCAAGTGATATAGGCTCTTCTGGCTCTGGCGCCATCAAGATATCTGACCATAAAGGCATTTGAGATGGTTGCGTGGATGTATTTTGGGCTGCTTCCTCTGGTGTCAGAAGTGTATAATCGAGAAATGGAAAGTCATCAAGATGCAATTTAATTTGTGTAAGCAATTCATCAACATATTTTTCACGGCTGGAAGGTAATTGTTGCTCAAAGATAGAGGAAACTACTTGTAGGCGTAACCAGCCCATCGACGTGCGCTTTAAGCGTACTTCAGCATTACGATCTTGCATCTGCAATATTTGTAAAAGATGCTGACGAATGTTGTGAGATAGGTCTGCTGCGTTATTCACAATGCCCCCTGTTGCTCCAAGATATAATTATGTATCAATTTTACTGCTTTGAGAAAACGTTCGCTGGTCTCTTTATCACCTTCTTTGTCCCAGTAACGTAACTTATCTTTTTGCCATTCGTTAGTGATAATCTGCCACGCATTTTTATATGTCCCAGTTCGATCTAACTTAATTGCGTTACGAATAGCAGGCGTCTCCTCAAGTAAGATTTCTAGACTATGCAATTCGTTCCCTCTGCTGGTTCTTTGGTAAAGGCGTGTATCTTTCAGATTATGCTTTTGCTCTTGGTAGCAAATAAGAGCCTTTAACGAACATTCTATCGCACATCCCGCTAAATAAATAGCTCCAGCCCACCGACCTGCTTCGTGTAGTGCCAGGGCGTCTTCGCGTCTTCTGCGTGACGCTCCAAGTTGGATGCGGCGGTCAAATGTATCATGTTGATAGACCAATGTGCCCGTTCCCCTTCCACAAACCTGTTTAATGGAATATCGCCAAAATATATTACGTCATCTACAAGTAGATTGCAATATATTTCAGACTCAAGTAAGTATTCAGATGACCCTAAATAATTACTCATATTACTCTATGTTAGGGAACCGTGCAATGAGAAAAACAACGGTCTCAATTGGCTTTCTTGAAGATGTTTTACCCGCCCACCTGGAGCGTCACATCCTGTCCAGGGTAGTTCTTGAGCATGTCTACTATTTGCAAGGCATGTGCGTCGGCACGGGGCAGTTCGGGGGCTTGCAGGTAAGCTACATCGTTTGCTGCCTCCAGCACGCCAAAGCGCACAATATAGTAGGCGGTATCACCTATCACGTGTCCCGTCACGCCATTCTGGTTTGTTCCTCCACTTGTCACTTCGATCAGGCAACCTTGTGCCAGGTTGGAAGAAGAAACCAGATAGACATGCTCCTCTCTTGAAACTGGCCCGTTGATCGGCGCGCGTGCCAGACCACCCGCGAGATAGCCGCGTGCGGCCCCACACGCGGGGTCGTCGCCAACTAGCATCGCTTCTAATGAGGTAGAGGGCGTATGAGGCAAACCACGTTCCGCGTACCAGTCCGCGTAAATGGGGCTTTGTAGCTCTGAACCAAGTAATACTTGTACGTTCCACATGATCTTCCACGTAATACGTAAGAACACCATTTGACGATTGAGTAGCGAACCACCAGCTCCTAGCGGTTCGTTGCTGCCTACTAGCTGGCCGTCGGGCGTATGATAAGTCCAACTGGCATCCGTTGTCGCAAACGCCAACCAGGTAGAGGGGCCAAGCAGGGTGGCATAGTGCTGTCGTGCCTGCCAGGGAATGGTGCAGAGCTGCGCGCATGATTGCCCCTCGATCTTGCACGGAATACCATTCTGTGCCAGCATCACGACAAAGGCCTGACAGGTCTGATCGTCCTGTTGAAGATGAAAATGCATTGTGAGCGTGGCCTGCATAGTTTGCGTGGCAACCGTTGGCCCATTGGAACCTGTAAACAGTTCCCCTTTCTCGACCGTCTCTGTGGTCGAGAGCGCAGCCAAAGCCCGCTCAATCGTGCTCATTAATTGGATCCGCTGCTTGCTTGTGAGGTCGCTCAACGACTCAGGTAAGAGGATCACCTGATAGGAGGTATTATGATAGAAAACCTGTGTGATCGTGAAGTGGCAAGTATCACTAGCAACAAAGGGTATGCTGATGGTACACACCTGAGCATTAAAGGGCGGCACACTCCAAAAAAGGGTATGCCGCCCTGCACTCAGGTGGAGGGGAGCGTCAATACCGATGCGTGGCAAACTGATAGGATGCTCATCAAGCATAACCGTTGTGCCGGGAATGGCGGCATCGAGATAGAAACGGCCATAGTCGGGGGGGAGCGTGGGCGATGGCGGCGGTACAATCGTGTGTATAACCTGTCCTGTCATTCTTGAGAGGAAACGCGCGCTATCCGGCATAACCAGTACAATCAGCAATACAATACCGATAGCCACACCAATACGCATCGCAATGGTAAATTGCCGCTGTGTTACAGATGGTTTCCAGCCAGAGACAGGGATGCGTGCAAACGTCTCAGCTAGACTCGGCACACGCTCTTCTGGCGGAAGATTATCTATTGTTACCCGCAAATCTTCTTGTTCTGAGAAGCGTGGGTATTCTTGTGATCCCTGTTTAGGCTTTTCTGGCATCTTATTCCACTTATCATCTGAAAATACCGGGTTCTTGCTAAAAATAGTATGGCCGTATGCTGAATCTGATATGAATGTAGCAAAAACAAGGTCCTGAGAACAAGCACGGCGTCATCGCTCTTGACAGAGATGACACAGCTTTATACAATCGAGCCATTCTGGTCTCTATGCAATAACAGGAGCATAATACAATTATGGAAGAAATATCGCCACTCACGCAAGTAGCACGCCCGCGCCGCCCGCTCAGTATTGGCGCGGGGGCGGTTGTTGTTCACAATGGCAGCGTCTTGCTCGTGCGTACCATCTATGGGGCAACGAAAGGCCGCTATCTTCTCCCTGCTGGGCGCGTCAATTTGGGCGAGATGCCCGATGTGGCAGCCGCCCGCGAGACATTGGAAGAGACCAATTTGCGCGTCGAGATTGAAGGCCTGCTAGGTGTACGCCTGTGGGCGATGGATGATGGTGAGCAAAACTATTTCTTTATGTTTCGCGCCCGCCTGCTCTCGCCCGTGAGCGATCTACGTCCCAATCTGGCGGAACTGGACGATGCGCGCTTCTTCTCTCCTGCTGAGTTAGATGCTCTCAGTAGCGATGAAACCTGGGCGGGAGCTATTGCCATTGTGCGCAAAGGTCTGAATCCTGCCGCCACACTCTGGCCCAACGATGCAACGCTACGCGATGACTCCGTAAGCGCAGATGATCGCTGGCGCATCTGGCTCTGAGATGGCGATATAGATTGTGACTGTCATGTTCTGAAGCAAATGGCGACCATACGTTTCGCTCTCATACTGCGTCACAGAGGTATAAAGACACAGAGAAACAAATTGAGATATCTATACGTTATAGTCTTGAACGTAAAATATTTCTATTGCACTACATACATTGAGAGTGAGCCGTATTTCTATGGATGAGCCAGAAGAGCAACATGCAGAACAATCTTCGCCAGAGCCGCTGGCCTCTGGTCACACGTCTCATACTGATGAACAGCAGGACACGGAGCAAGAACGCGCTCCTGAGCGCGGCTTAATGGTAGTTACTGTAGAGCCGCCCGTTCCGCTTGCGCCCCTCCCAGCGCACATATCGTCTGAACCTATCCCTTCCAGACGGACACACATGAAGCGCATTTTGAAGTGGAAGCGACGCCATATACTCACGAGTAATCGCGGTTCGCGTCTCTTCACAGTAGCAATTATTACATTCGCGCTACTCATTATTCTGATCTCTGGAAGCGTCGGTGGGGCTTATGCCTATTATCAATCCCAATTGCCGCTCCTCAACAAAATTGCCACGCACTCACTATTCCAGACCACGCATATCTATGATCGCAACGGAAAGCTCCTCTATGAACTCTATGACCAGCAGGTAGGGCATGGACGGCGTACCTATGTAGATTACCAGAACATCTCGCCCTTACTGATCAAAGCGACAGTGGCCGCCGAGGACCATACCTTCTGGACCAATAGCGGCGTAGACTACTACGGCATCGTGCGCGCCGCCCTTTCTGACCTGCAAAGTCATCAGATTGTCGAGGGAGCCAGTACGATTACGCAACAGATCATCAAAAATCAGTTGTTTGCAGGCCAACCGCGCACTTTTCAGGTCAAGGGCGAAGAGGCCTTACTGGCAACAGGTTTGACAGAGCAATATCCCAAGTGGAAGATCATGGAAATGTACCTCAATACTGTTTACTATGGCGATCTGAATTACGGTGTTGAGGCGGCTGCCCAAGATTACTTCAATCTCAAGCCACAGTGTACGAACACGCAGTGTAAGCCCGCCGTCGCGCAACTCGATCTGGCGCAGGCATCTATGCTGGCGGGTCTGCCGCAAAGTCCTTCATACTACGACCCAACCGTCAATAAAGCGATCGCCCTACAACGCCAGAAGGCTGTTCTCGATTCAATGATCAGCCTGCACATGATTACTGCACAGCAGGCGGGCGCGGCAGAAACGGAAACCGCCGCATTCAACTTCCGTCCCTACACGGCTACGCATCATATGCTGGCCCCGCATTTCGTGCATTACGTCATCGACCAGGTACTCATTCCACTGCTGGGAGCGCAAAACCTGCTCAATGGCGGTTATAACATCTACACCTCGCTCGATCTCAATTTGGAAAACTATGTTGAGCAGAGTGTCTATAACCATCTCTATAAGCCGCAGCAAGACTCATATATGGGCTATTATGGGCCGTTGAATGTGACCAACAACGTGAATAATGGTGCCGTAGTCGTCATGACGCCCTCGACAGGCGAGATTTTGGCGATGGACGGCAGCGCAAATTATAACCAGAACACGCCGCAGATGCAGGGCCAGTTTAACGCAGCCCTTGCCTTGCGCCAGCCAGGATCGTCTTTTAAACCCGTCGTCTATTCGACCGCCTTTGAAATGGGCTGGTATCCGGCGATGATTGTGCCCGATCATAAAACCTATTATCCCGGTAATCTGCAACCGCCCTACTATTCGCCGCAAAACTATGATGGGACGTTCCACACGGGCTATCCCATGACTATTCGCACCGCTATCGCCAACTCATTCAATATTCCCGCCATCGACACTATCGAATTTACAGGCATTCCCAACGTACTGAATATGGCTGCACGTCTCGGCCTCAGCGAGGTTGCCAGCAAGCCGCTCTCAGACCTAGGACCCTCGATGGCGATTGGCTCAACTGAGGTCTCACTACTGCACTTGACGGGAGCTTATGCCACCTTTGCGAACCAGGGTGTGCGCGTCCCTCCGGTCTCCGTGTTGGAGATTACCGATAACACGGGCCATTCGCTCTATAAATATGACTCGACACATCCACATGGCGTACGCGCGCTTGGAGCCGATGTCTCGTATCTGATTGATAGCATCCTCTCCGACAAGGCTGCCCGCTATCACGAGTTCGGGCCGGGCAACCCGCTGGAATTGGACCGTCCCGCCGCCGCGAAAACGGGCACAACCGATAGTTTCCGCGATAACTGGACACTGGGCTACACGCCTTATCTTGCTGTAGGTGTCTGGGCAGGCAATAGCGACAATAGCATTATGAATAATGTGATTGGTATCACGGGTGCTGGTCCGATCTGGCACGACGTGATGGAGTACGCCTCAAACCTCTATCACTACCCGCCTTCAGATTTTGTCAGGCCGAGTGACGTTCACGCGGGAACCGTGTCGGCCTTAACGGGCCTTGCCCCGCATCCTGGTGAACCAACAGTGACAGACTGGTTTATTGATGGCACACTACCCACCATTCAGGGCTTCTATCAAGCACCTGTTCAACCGCCAGTTGGCTGCACAGGAGATGGTTGCACGCAACCGCCAATTATCCCACCAGGACCACCGATCATTCCGCCCGGCCCGCCTATCGTGAATCCTGGCTTCCCCAATCTGCCAGGCTTCCCACCATTCCCTGGACTACCGGGGTTTCCGTAAATGGTAAAGAGCAGCAGCTATACTATGCACGCTATCCAGGTATAGCTGCTATCTTCTTTTTATTGCCTTCTGATACCGATGCTCTTTCACAGCCTGTTTATCCAATTTTTGCTCATGCTTCTTGAGACAACAAACATAAACTATGCTATACTAGCAATGTAAATTTGATACACATACAGATCATCGTGTAAGAGGGAAACACGCATGAGTGAGCGCATTGGACAACAGATCGGCAATTACCGCCTGCAACGCCTGCTGGGACAGGGCGGCTTTGCACAGGTCTATCTGGGTGAACACATCCATCTCGGCACATATGCCGCGATTAAACTACTACATACGCGACTCACGCTGGAAGATACGGAACTTTTCAAGCAAGAGGCGCGCACGCTTGCGCGCTTAAATCACCCCTATATTGTGCGTGTCTTCGACTTTGGCGTGGACAACGGCACACCTTTTCTCGTCATGGATTATGCCCCAGGCGGCACATTGCGCACGCGCTATCCCCCCGGCTCTCACGTGCCTTTGTCAATCGTTGTGGAATACGTTAAACAGGTCGCCCTTGCCCTGCAATACGCGCATGACCAGTCTCCACATGTTATTCATCGCGATGTGAAGCCGGAGAATATGCTGATCGCCCATGATGGACGCATCCTGCTCGGCGATTTTGGTATCGCCATGATTTCACAAAGCTCGCGCTACCAGAGCACGAAAGATATGGCGGGCACGATTGCCTACATGGCCCCAGAACAGATCGAGTCTCATCCACGCCCCGCCAGCGATCAGTACTCGCTCGGCATTGTCGTCTACGAGTGGCTTAGTGGCACGCGCCCCTTTCATGGCTCTTTTACCGAGGTTGCCGTCAAGCACAGCATCACACCACCGCCGCCACTGCGCCAACATCTGCCCTCGCTCTCGCCAGCCGTTGAGCAAGTAATTATGATTGCGCTTGCCAAGAAGCCTGAGGAGCGATTTGGCTCCATGCGCGCTTTCGCAACCGCGTTGGAACAGGCCAGCGCAAGCACCCAGCACGCGGCTCCTTCCTCTATGACTGCGCCATCAATGCAGGTGACGCTGCCCGTTATGCCACCTATACAGATGACACAACCATCAGTTGTGTCTATACAAAACACACAACCAGCCGTACCCCCGATGCAGACGCCGCCTGCGACCCCTTTACAGGCGACGCTACCTGCCATGACGCCTGTACCAGACTACTATCCTGCTACCAATAACATAGGTGCATCGCCGCCGGATAGATTGATACAAACAAATCAAGAAAAGAAAGACGAGGTCTCACGTCGTGTCTTTCTGATTGGTGTGACCGTTGTGGCGACAGCTACGCTCACGGGAGCGGGCGTCTGGTGGTTTACCCGCTCATCAGGTGCTGGTGGCTCAACATATCTGCAACCGTCACCTACACCGCAACCAGCACACCAGCCTTCACCAACGTCAGGGTCACTGCAATCCCCGCGAGGCACACGCTTTGTGCTCTATCGCGGTCATACGAAATATGTCGATGCGGTCGCGTGGTCGCCCGATGGCAAACATATCGTCTCCTCATCGAATGACAAAACCGCGCAAGTCTGGAACGCACTTGATGGAACATTGCTATTCACCTATAGCGGTCACGCCAATGCAGTGACCGCTGTAGCATGGTCACCCGATGGCACGCGCATTGCCTCAGCCTCTTCTGACAACACGGTACAGGTCTGGAATGCTGTCAATGGGAATTTGCTGTTTACCTATAGCGGTCACACGGCGACGGTCTGGTCAGTGATATGGTCACCCGATAGCACACGTATCGCCTCTGGTTCTGCAGACAACACGGTGCAGGTCTGGAACGCAGCGAACGGCGGGGGTTTCACGTATAAAGGGCATGCCAACATCGTCTGGTCGGTAGCGTGGTCGTCCAATGGCACACGCATTGCCTCAGCCTCTTCAGATCGCACTGTGCAGATCTGGAATCCAACAAATGGCAACACAAGTTTCACCTACCAGGGACACTCAGCGGCTGTAACTTCTGTGCGGTGGTCACCTGATGATGTGCATATTGCCTCATCATCTGCGGACAAGACCGCGCAAGTCTGGGACCCAACGAATGGCAATACATTTTTTACCTATCATGGTCATAGTGGCAACGTGAACGCAGTGGCGTGGTCGCCGGATGGCAAACATATTGTCTCGGCTTCCTGGGATAAGACCGCGCAAGTCTGGGGCGCGTTTAACGGGAGCAATCCATTTACCTATAGCGGTCACTCCGACTACGTGACCTCCGCGATGTGGTCACCCGATGGTACGCGCATCGTCACTGGTTCCGGTGACAAGACTGTGCAGGTCTGGCAGGCAGTGTGAGGACAAGCCTCGCCCGTACCATATACGCCTCTCATGTACTTCCATAGTGTTTTTGCATTTATAAGAAAGGATTGTTATGCGCTGTCCAAGGTGTTTACGAGAGCATGAAGAGCGGATAGAACGTTGTGGGTGTGGATTTCAGTTTGTGGTTGAGGATGAGAGAGGGCTACAGCAGTGGTTTGACGAGGTGCGTCAGATTTTGCAGAGTGCTTATGTTGCTGCGCCGACGCCCTGGCAGCAATCGGGCAAGGGCGGCACGTTTGAGGAGTGGGTGCGCCTGCGCATTCCGATCAGCGAGTGCGTCACCCGCTCAGGCTCCTTTCTCGATATCGGTTGCGCGAATGGTTTTCTGCTGGAGTGCCTGCTGCACTGGACACAGATGAAAGGCCTAAAACTACAGCCCTATGGTCTTGATTATGCGCCCCAGTTGGTTGAGATGGCGAAAAAGCGGCTTCCGGCATTTAAAGAGCAGGTCTTTCTCGGCAATAGCTGGGATTGGCAGCCGCCGCGCCGCTTCACCTATGTATGCACCGAGGCGGTCTACGTGCCGAATAATCTGCGCGTTCCCTATCTCAAACGCTTATTAAACGAATTTCTAGAAGCGGATGGCGCGTTGCTGGTCACGCACTATCGCTCCTCAAGCGAAGACCTCAGTCGCGACTGGCTTGACGCCGACCTGCGCGCCGATGGCTTCAATGTCGTGAACACCATCTCCGGCTTTGACAGCACGGGGCGCGAAAAGTGTCGAGTGACAATTGTGCATCCCTAGTGCGTGCGTATCATCCAGGGTGTAGTGCTCTGTCAAACATCATTCCTACCCTTTTTTTATGGGGCATTTGTTGCATATGGGGCAAAACGGGCGACCACAAGGGTCCCATTTCCGTGGCAATGGGTCCAAAAGCCCTACATGTGTAAGCCGCGAGGGTCGCCCTGCCTCTCCAATCCTTACTACTGTTGAGACAAAACACACAAGCTATGCTATACTAGTCACACAGTTTGATACACAAGTAAATCATCGTGTGAGAAGGAAACACGCATGAGTGAGCACTTTGGACAACAGTTCGGCAATTACCGCCTGCTACGCTTGCTGGGACAAGGGGGCTTTGCACAAGTCTACCTGGGCGAACATATCCACCTCGGCACCTATGCCGCGATCAAATTGCTCTATGCACGTGTGGCACAGGATGATCTCGCGCTTTTCAAGCAGGAGGCGCGCACACTTGCCAATCTGATACATCCGCATATCGTGCGCGTGCTCGACTTTGGCGTAGACAACAACACGCCCTATCTCGTCATGGACTACGCGCCAGGGGGCACGTTGCGCACGCGCCATCCCAAGGGCACTCGTGTCCCGTTGCCGACTGTAGTGGAATACGTCAAGCAGATCGCTCAAGCGTTGCACTACGCGCATGAACAAAGGCTTATTCACAGGGATATCAAGCCGGAGAACATGTTGCTGGGACGCAACGGCGAAATCTTGCTCAGCGATTTCGGCATTGCCGTGATCTCACGTTCGGAGCGTACCTCGCTCAATAGCCTCGCTGGCACAGGTGGCACTCCCTATTATATGGCCCCAGAAATGTTTCAGGGCAAACCGCGTACTGCCAGCGACCAGTATTCGCTCGGCATTGTCGTCTACGAGTGGCTCTGTGGCACACCGCCTTTTAACGAAGGCAATGCGATCCAACTGGGCTATCAGCACACCCACGAGCCGATGCCGCCGCTGAGTCTGCACCTGCCCACGCTCCCGCCTGTCATTGAGCAGGTAGTGATGACCGCGCTTGCCAAGCAACCTGAGGAGCGTTTTGCCTCCGTGCTTGCCTTTGCGACTTCATTGGAACAGGCTAGCATGGGAACTCTGCGTCCTAGTCCTCGGCTTGCATCGCCGCCCGTCTCAACGCCTTTGCCGCCAACACACTCTTTACCAGCAACTCAGACAACTCCACCAGCGTATATTTTGCCGCCGCCAGCAGTCTCTTCTCAACCACTATCAATGGGAGCTGGGCCAATGTTACAAACTGGTACACCATCAGTATCTTCACTATCCACGTTCCCTACGCAAAGCACAAAGCAGTCGCTTTCTTCTCCCTTCACACCTTCCATAGTCGAGCCAGTCAAATCTGTAGAACCAAAGACACTCACAAAGCAAGTTACAGCAAACGGGGAGGTAAAACACGGTGTTTCGCGACGTACACTACTCATTGGTGCGGCAACGCTGGCGGTAGCAGGTTTCACGGGGACTGGTATCTGGTGGTTTACCCGTACTCCACAGGACAAAAGCACAAAGCAACCGCCCGCAACGAGGCTAACACAAGGAACGCGCTTCGTCACCTATCGCGGCCACACCAATATCGTAGAAACGGTGGCATGGTCGCCAAATGGCACGCGTATTGCCTCAGGTTCCTGGGATGGGATAGTGCGCGTGTGGAACGCCACTGATGGCAGCGATACGTTTGTCTACAAAGGCCATAAGAATACGGTGCCATCAGTGGCGTGGTCACTCGATGGTAAAAGGATCGCCTCTGCCTCATACGATACTACTGTGCAGGTCTGGAACGCTACGGATGGTAGCAATCCACTGACCTACAAGGGCCACACGGGATATGTAACAGCAGTAGCGTGGTCGCCTGATGGGAAACGTATCGCATCAGCATCTGTAGATACAACTGTACAGATATGGGATGCTATTACAGGAAACAATCTATTTACGAGCAAAGATAATTTTGCCCCCATAGATGCCATTGCATGGTCACCCGATGGCACGCGCATCGCCGCTGCCATTGAGGGGATAGTGAGGGTGGTCAATATCGCCGATGGGAGTAATGCGTTTATTCTTTATGCGGATGCAACTATTAGCAATATACATACAGTGGCGTGGTCGCCCAATGGTTCGCGTATCGTAGCAGATTCTGGTAACACAGTAGATGTGTGGGATACCGCGAATAAAAACCAACGACTCTTTGCCTATCGTGGGCACACAAATATCATAACATCTGTAGCATGGTCGCCCAATGGGCAGCGGATTGCCTCTGGCTCGTATGATACTACGGCACAGATCTGCAATGCCACTGACGGTAGCCAGCCTTTTATCTATCGTGGGCACACAAATATCATAACATCTGTAGCATGGTCGCCCAATGGGCAGCGGATTGCATCTGGTTCCGATGACAAGACCGTACAGGTCTGGCAAGCTGTCTAAGAGATGGTATGATCTTAGACATACTAACGAATCAGTTGTAGCTTGAAGAAGGAAGGAAAACGATCATGCTACAAGAAAATCAGCCATCTCTTTCCACGTTATCCGTGTGGGCTGGTGAAGAGTCCGAACATTGGCAGGGAGCCACGCAGGTTCCGGTTGTGCATATCCATCCAGTAGAGACTCTCTCCTGCCGTTATGAGCGCATAAGGCGACTCAAGCTCCACTTCCTCCATGGCACCATACAGCCAGTTCAGGCCTGGGTGATCTCCATTAGGCAGACTCTTTGCAGTTTCAAGCATGTTATGCGAAAAATCTACCGCATCTACTCTGTCTACATAATTCACGAGATGGCGCGCAAGGAAGCCGGTGCCACAGCCGACATCCAGCACGTGCCGTGGCTCGCCGGTAATTAAAGCGTTCAAAATCTCGAAGACTTCGACAGGATAGGGTGGACGATGGCGATAGGCCTCTACAACGCTAGCATCTTTAAATACTTCGGCGTACTGCGTCCCAAGGTGCTTCGGCTTCTGTATCATAGTATGTATGCCCCTTCTTTCTACTCGTCTATCAGCTATCTTTGCCAGCCAGAATATATTGAACGCGCAACGTTTCATGAATACCATGCGGCAAAGAGAATGGCTCCCCTGCCGGTCGCAACATCCAGCACATGCGCTCCCTGCGCTATGCCAGCCCGCTCGACCAGATGCTGTCCAGCATAGGCAAAGATGCGCGGCCCAGTCTGCCCGTACACGGAGGCCACGCGATGGTAGAGACCTGCGATCTGTTCTTTTGCGTCATCGTTATAGCGCATGCATTTATTTCCATTATGATAAACAAAAGACATTATGCTTTTGCAGATCTACTTTTCTGGTTTTGGCTGTATCTCTTTTTTCTATTTACGCGCCCAAACATAGATGGGTAAGATAACTATCAGCGCGAAAAGACCAGTTCTATTATTCTTGCAGAGGCAGCACGCGCGAAATGCGTTCGAGAGAGACAAAGCGTCCTAGAATGGAAGAGGCTCTGACGCGATGATCGTGCCCACGCGCGGTGACAATATAAATAATGTGATCACTGAGCTTGAAGCCTCGCGTTGTCGTATCCTGCAAGCTGGCAAGGTCACCCTGGAAGAGCACGCGGCGAACGATGCCCTCGCGCGCGCAAGTCTCATCGCGCACGAACTGCACGCGATCTCCCTCTTGAAATTCGGGAGTGGGTAACCAATGAGGATTGAAGCCAGGAGGCCACTGCGTCACGCGCTGCCTATTCCAAAAATCGACAGGCTCCCAATCGCCTGCCAGTGTGTTCCATACAGGTACAGGGATATCGCTGTTCGCCATGCTTCCCTCGAACTTTCTAGCAAAAAATAGGACGAAGCAACCCCCGCCCTATAAACTTGCTTGTATTGTACCACGAGAAGCATGTATTGTTCACTGACTATTTGTGTGATTCAATGCGTTACGGCCCGCTTGGGCCATTTTGCAACCTATCGGTAATATTTTATTTTATAAGCAACAAACACATGCATAAAATACGTTTGACGTACAACGTATTTTATGCTATACTTAAGCTATGCCGAACGATAAGCTGCCACAATACCGCGATAAACGCTTGCAGCAGTTTGTTGCGGGTTATAGGGTGCGGGACTTTCAATCATTTGAACGGCAACTTAAAAAAAGGTTGGCGGTGCTGGAAGATGCACAAAACAAAGATGATTTACGCCTTTTGCCCAGCAACCATTTTGAAGCGTTGGTTGGCGACAGAAAAGGGCAATTCAGTATTCGCATTAACCAGCAATGGCGACTTTGTTTTGAATGGTCGGAAAGTGAAAATCGTCCATTCAATATCGAAGTCGCAGACTATCATTAGGAGAAAAACCATGCAAAAACGACCGATTTACCCCATCCATCCAGGTGAGGTATTAGCCGAAGAATTGGTGGAATTGGACAAAAGCCCGACCGAGCTGGCACGTGAGTTACATGTACCAGCTAATCGGATTTCACAGCTTATTGCGGGGAAAAGAGCCATGACCGCTGATACCGCCTTACGCCTTGAGAGATGGCTAGGGGTGAGTGCTGCATTCTGGATGAATCTGCAAAAACGCTATGAACTAGATATTGCCCGCGAGAAGTCAGATGACATACTGAAGGCAATTGAACCGCTCAGAAGCATTAGAACGGGGGCAGTGACGCAAGAATGATGAGGCAAACATGATGAGGACGGAGTTCCTGCTCATGGCATTTACGCACCCACTTCAACTCCCCTGTTCCATGCGATTTATCCGCACATGCAAACGCTCGATCCTTTTGGTCACTTCAGCACGGTTTTTCGCGCTTTTCATCCACATATGTAGTAGAGGAGTTTTCCGTGTCTCAGTATGACGGTCTCAGGCAACGATTTCGCTCAGCTCGTCGACAAACCAAAATCAGTATCGTCTGTGGAGCACTTATCTTCATTTTTGCGTTCTGTTCGTGTGGGTCCACCGGGTCCACGCAAGCTACGTCGTATGGACAGCCCATGATTGGAAACAACATCAAGGCATTTGATTTCAAACTCATGCTGAGGTCTAAAAAGTAGCCAGACGCAGCTGGTCATAAAGCACGGAAAGAAGAAATTTCTTCTTTTGAACACATAAACAGCTCTTATCCCCTATATTATACGCTCTTTATTGCCTGTGTTGACGGAGATATATAGCGTGTTGGACATTGGGGGCGCGATAAGATACCATAGGGTAGAGCAGTACGCAGAGGGCAGGGCGAGGGCAAGCCTCGCCCCTACAATGAAAACGGGGAAAACGAGCACCGTATCATTGGAGGGGCGACCCTCGCGGCTTACACATGGAGGTTTTTTTGTGAAGAGGGCATTGGGCGGATGTGGGACCCTTGTGGTCAATACCGTTTAAATAGGGAGAATTGGTTGGGTTTGGCAGGGCGAGGGCAAGCCTCGCCCCTACAATGAAAACATGTAAAACACGCATCGTGTCATTGTAGGGGCGACCCTCGCGGTCGCCCTGCTTCCATTGCACGTATGTAAACGGTATTGACCCTCGCGGTCGCCCGTCGTGTCCCACCATGCACCAATGGGTCCCAAAAACCTACCCGTGGAAGCCCTTGTGGTCGCCCGTCCGTTCCACACCACGCGGCAATGGGTCCAAAAAACCTACATGTATAAGCCCTCGCGGTCGCCCTGCTCCACTGAAGAGAGAAGGAGCTTGAGATACATGGGTATGATTCATGGCGGCTGGCTGGTCGCGAAAGCCTTGAAACGCGAGGGCGTCGAGGTCGTTTTCACCCTCAGCGGTGGACATATCGCGGCTATTTATGATGGGTGCATTCGTGAGGGGATTCGCGTCGTCGATACGCGCCACGAGCAGGCAGCCGTCCACGCGGCAGAAGGCTGGGCCAAGTGCACGCGCACGCCCGGCGTGGCCCTGCTGACCGCTGGCCCCGGCGTCACCGATGGCGTGACGGGCGTCGCCAACGCCTATCTCGCCAACAGTCCCGTGCTAGTAATTGGCGGAGCGGCCCCGCTCAGCTTGTGGGACAGAGGCGCGTTACAGGAGATGAACCAGATTGACCTGCTACGCCCCATCACCAAGTGGGCGCGCACGGTTCACGAGACGGCGCGCGCGGGCGAGTATGTTGCGGCGGCCTTCCGGCAGATGATGAGCGGAAAACCGGGACCCGTCTTCCTCGAAATGCCGATGGACATTCTCAATAACTTTGCCGATACCGATAATGTCTTCGATGCTGGCGAACCCGCCAACTATCGCGCAGGTATGAGCAGCGCACCCGACCCAGCGATGATCGTCAAGGCAGCCGAACTACTTGAACAGGCTCAACGCCCCGTTATCATCGCTGGCACGGCTGTCTGGTGGTGCGATGCCGCCGAGCCGTTACGCCAACTCGCGGAACGTCTACAGGCTCCCGTCTTCCTCAACGGCGCGGGGCGTGGCTGTCTGCCGCCCACGCATCCACTCTTCTTCACTTCGGCACGGCGCAAGGCATTAGAGGACGCGGACACTATCCTGGCGATTGGCACGCGCATGGACTTCCGCCTCAATCATGGTCAGCCCCCACTGATTCCCGCAGCGGCCAAGCTGATCTGGTTCGATCTGATCGGCGAGGCTATCGGTGTCAATCGCGGCGCGGACGTTGGTCTGGTCGGCGATGTCGGTATCGCGATGAGCCAGTTGAGCGAGGCGATAGCACAGCAACCAAGTGGCGAATGGCTGAGCTATATCCAGCAAGAGGAGCGCAAGGGGCTGGAACGCGATACCGCCGCCCTCAACTCCGACGCAACGCCTATTCATCCCATGCGCTTCTGTCGCGAAATCCGCGATTTTATTGACGAGGATACGACAGTCGTGGGCGATGGCGGCGATATCGTCAGCTATGGCGCGCGCGTCATCAATGTCGCCAAACCCGGCTACTGGCTGGACGCGGGACCGATGGGCTGTCTTGGCACAGGCACAGGCTTCGCAATGGCGGCCCAACTGGCCCGTCCTGGTCAGAAGGTGCTGATCCTGCACGGCGATGGTGCGTTTGGCCTTAACGGGATGGAGTTTGAAAGCATGGTACGCCAGAAGCTGCCAATCGTCTCGATTATTGGCAACGATGGCGCGTGGGGCCAGATCAAACATCCGCAGAAAGCGATTATCGGCCACGCGACGGCGGCGGAACTCTCGCCTGGCATTCGCTATGATCGCATGGTCGAGGCCCTCGGCGGCTATGGCGAACTGGTCGAGCGACCAGAGGATATTCGGCCTGCGCTCGAACGCGCCTTCGCCTCCGGCCTGCCCGCCTGCGTCAACGTCCTGCTCGACCCCAACAAGCCCTACAGCCGCTCCACCAACGTCGCGGTATAAAGGAGGCAGGGCAAGGGCCAATCCTGTACAAATAACGGAAACACATGTAGGGACCGATTGATCGCGTCCGCCGTGGTCGTGCAAGTCGGTGAGCCATGATCGACGGAGCGTGCCAGGAGGATCAGTGGGTGAGCAGGGCGTGGTGGGTTACCAGGGCGTGATAAATCACGCCCCTACAATAATGCAATACCCGTTTTACCCGTTATCATTGTAGGGGCGTGATTTATCACGCCTTGCCCCCTATGCCTGCCACACCCGCACCGTCTTATCATACGAGGCGGAGGCCAGCCGCGTCCCATCCGGCGACCACGCCACCGACATGACAGTATGAGTATGACCGTTGCAGGGGTACAGCGCGCGCCCATCG
>DAIDJF010000009.1:70334-104867 GCA_027451525.1 Ktedonobacterales bacterium | reverse complement strand
CTTGGAAAGGATTCTATGTGCGTCTCTGTGACTATATGAAGCAGTATCTCGGTGAGGGACTGTTGCTGCGAAACCGAAAGGGTAGCCGTCTGCATTTTGTGTTGTACCTCTTGAAGTAACTGCATAAGAGAAAGCTCGTGAGATTGTTTTGTGGTCCTTTTCATGCAGGATTCCTTAGCTAGTATATGTCTACAGGTCGTTAGGTGTACATGACTTTATAACAATCAAATGTTTTTCGCGAAAAAGTATTTGCTGACGCCGCTACAACGAGGCCACTATCGCTGCTTTTGAGAAACGTGTGAACAATGGAATATGCTTGTTTTCTTCCCTCTGTTTCAGGTTTGTTTCCCGCTTGTGTTCTGCGTGTTCCTCGTATGTCCACTTTTTTTCTCATGCATCCCACCCGCCATATGCTACGCTAGAACCACGTGCAAAGCACGTTCGATTTCACCACACGCATGAAAGAGGCCAACCCGATGACACAACAAGAGAAGCTTTCACCCGCCAAACGCAAACGACTCCTCAAAGCCTATGGGTCCTTTCCAGCAGGCTACACGACTGAGGATATAACCCGCTTCCTGGACCTGCTCTATGGCATGTATAGCCATGTCTATACCCTCTCTGAGTTGCGGCAAATCGTCGTCTGCGACCCCTTTGATCGGGCGGACACCCCACGCCAACTCAAGCTGACGGAACTAACCGAGTGGTTAGAGGCTCTGCTTGCGTAGCGGTAAGCACAGCACCACTCCGATTCGTTGTACGCGCTTCACTCGCGCATCTTTTCACAAGCACCCTGCTTTGCAAAGAGCGTAGAATGCTCTACGCTCTTTGCTTTCTCAGAAGCGTGTTCCCCTCTTAGCGTTTCTTGGATGTCTGCTTTGCCTGAAAGCCTTTGCGTCGCGTCTCTCTGGGTCCAGGCATCCGAGTAGGGATGTGATCGCCAGGGCTATATTTGCGTTTTTGCTCCTGCACAATGGCATCGTTCATATGCACATAGTTGAGGACCGTGGTTAAATCCTCATGACCGAGCAACTCTTGCAGGCTAAACGGGTCGTTGCTCTTGAGCAGGTAATTCATGGCAAAGGTGTGACGCAGAATATGCGGACTGATGCGCTTGCCCGTAATCCCTGCACGAGTTTTGAGCCGCTTAAAAAGCATCTCCATGCCATTTTTTGTGAGTGGTTGGCGAGTCTCCGATAAAAAGAGATGATCTTCTCCGGCACTGCCCCATTCAGCTAACTCCTCCTCATCGGGACGATGCTTGTCCAGGTAGTAGGAAAGATTCCGTAGACAGTTTTGCCCAAGCGCAACCCGCCGTTCTTTGGACCCCTTGCCCAACACCGTCACCACCCCCTTTTTGCGATCTACATCACCCAGGCGCAAATTGGTGAGTTCAGAAACACGAATGCCGGTATCGTAGAGCAGCCAGAGAATAGCGCGGTTTCGCACGGCGGCACGCTCAGCAAACGGTCCCGTCTCATTGGGTGGCGCACACGCCCGTAGGAGTCGCTCAAACTCTTCGTCGGTGATGGTTTGAATGAGTGGTCTGCCCACTTTGGGAAAGACGACCCGATCAAACGGATTGGCTTCCAGCGTCCCACGACGGATGAGCCAATGGAAGAACGCCCGTGCGGAGCGAGCGTACGTTTGCACCGTGCGTTCACTACGGAGTTTGCCATGCGCTGCTGGCGTGGTTCGCAGGGAAGCAAACCATGCACTGATGTCCTCGGCCTCCACTGCGTCAATCTGGGTGATGTCCAACTCCTCTTGCAGGAAGCCACGCAGCAATCCCAGCGCGGTGCGATGCCATTCCAGCGTTTTCTCGCTATGATTGCCGCCAATATGATCCTGGATATAGGCTTCGATCAAGGTGTCGAGTTCGCGTCGTTTGGCCTGGAGGGCGTGCCGTTCCGCTTTCTTGCGCGATGTTTTGTCAGTGGTAGCCTCTTGCGCTGCTTCCTCTTGCTGGCGCACCTCCGTCTGAGCATCATGCTTGGCTCGTTGGGCATGGGCGCGTGCCTCTGTCACGGGTGAGCCTTGTTGCTTGCGTCGTCCTGCTGGACGTTTCGCGCCTCTTGAAGTGGATGAAACCTGATTCGTCATGGCTTGCATGGGTTCTGTCTCCTTTGCTTTGATTCGTGCTGTAGCGTGTGATGAAGTGACCACGCACCATTCTGTGCCGATACACGATTCATTCATCACCAATTCCAGTGTAGCTGACTGGTCAGCAGAAAAGCCGGAACCCGACAGGAAGCCAGAGGAAGCAAAGCAGGAACGCAACCAGGAAGGACAGGTGGTTGCCCTGAAAGGAAAGCAGGTTCTTCCCTTTTGCAAAGGCAGGTTTGCCCACTGTCCGAGACAGGTGTTTCCCTTAAAGAGAGGGCAGGTTGCCTCACGAGGGGAGGCAGGTCCTTGCTGCAAAAAGCAGCAGGTGTCCGTTGCACGCCTTTTGGGGGCAAACAAAACCGTCGCGTTCCCAGTTGCTGACTGCTTGCTTCGTCTGAAGCGGCCTGTCATGCGCCTGGAAAGCGACGGTGTGTGAAGAGGAGCGGGAGACGGGACTCGAACCCGCGACAGCCTGCTTGGAAGGCAGGAACTCTACCACTGAGTTACTCCCGCAAAATCGGGGTGCGCGGACTCGAACCGCGGACCTCCTGGTCCCAAACCAGGCGCGCTACCAACTGCGCCACACCCCGTCTAATGCTCTGAACTATAGCATGGTTTTGGCTACTTGTCAAGTACTCTTTTCGCCGCTTATTTACTGGTCGCTCTTCCGTCGATAACGCATTTTGAGCATAAATAGGTTCCACCGCGTCTTCAACATAGTCAGCGGCCCCCGACGAATTGGGCGCACATTCCCATAACGCGATGATGGTGCCTGGCGCGCGCGGAATATGAACTGCGAAAACATTACCAGAATGAAACAAACCATGGCACATGCCGCTACGATACCAGTAAAAATCGTCGCGCCTTGACTCGCGTAGGCATAACCTCCTGCAAGAAGGGCTCCAACCACTACGATGATTAGCAACCACTCCGATGGCGTAAAATGCACATTGAAAGAAACGCGCTGCCGGGGCCTTAATGGAGTCACAGGCTTCCGACGTAAGCGTTCACCGAACTTTTGGCCTAGACCTTGTTTTGGTTCTGTCTGCTCCAAATTGCGCAGAATCTCTTCTATTTCGCGTTCGTATCTGTTTGGCATGCCGCTTTGCTTCCTTGAACTCACCAGGACGCTCTTGCTTGTAATGATACCAACTTTTGAGCAGAGAGACAAGTACTTTATCCCTCAATTTACGATATTCTACGAAAACCACGACCTATTTCTCACCAACGATCCGTTTTACGGCCTCCACCAGTTCCAATGGATGAAACGGTTTGGTGATATGCAGGGCTGCTCCCAGATCATTACTGATACGGGCATAAATCGCCTCGTCATGCGCAGTCATAACAATAACTGGAATATGCATTGTGACGGCATCTTGCCGCAACGCCGCGCACAGTTGATACCCATCCTCCCCCGGCATCATCACATCGAGAATAATCAGATCGGGAAGCGATGCACACTGTGCTAGCCGGGCATAGAGTTGTTGACCATTCTCCACACTCACTACCTCAAATTGGGCGTGGGTTAAGGCAAATGTCACAATCTCACGGATTTGCCCATCATCATCAACAACGATCACGCTCTTGGACATAACTGCTCTTCCTATCCCATCCTTTGTTCGTTACATATACAAATATATCCGCTTTACACAGTCATGACAACTTTTTACCCTTTTTGTTATCATTTCATTCGCAGAGGATGAAGATTCAATGTCCTCAAGCAATTTGACGTTCTACTGACACTTTGTTATGATACGTATCAGGTGTCTCTCTATTTATTTTATAGCGGCGAGGTACATTCATATGTCAGACACACCCACAGATTGGTCTTCTCTCTTTCAACGCATCATCCCGTCTTCATCGCAAGAAAAACAGGCATTGGCTGCGGACTTGAATGTCTCGCCAATCACGCTTACTCGTTGGGCTGAAGGAGAGTCGCATCCACAACATTCGCATCTGATCAAATTGTTACACGTTCTTCAGGCACGTCACCATACTGAACATATTCGTGCGCTCCAGGAATACTACCCCGATATTCTTTCGTGGACGCAAGATGACGCCGAAGACCATATTACCTCCGAGTTTTTTGCCCGCGTCCTTAACGCGCGAACCACTACAACTGATGGACAGCGTTTCTGGCATCTCAGCAATATGATATTGCAGGAAGCTCTCAGGCAACTTGATCCGCAACATCTCGGCATGGCAATCAAAATCATGCAATGCGTTCCTCCGAGCAGTAACGGCAAAGTCCGCAGCTTACGCGAACGTACTGGCAAAGGCACCCATCCCTGGACCACTAACCTGGAGTATGATGTCCATCTTCTGGGTATCGAGTCTCTCTCAGGCTATGCTGTCGCCGTGCGCCATATCGTACAGGAGGATGATCTCACAAGAGACAGTTCTGTACCTGCCCTCAAAACGGCCTTTGAGATGAGCGCGGCCGCACGCCCTATCAGCTCTTCAGGTCGCATTGCTGGAAGTCTCCTGGCATCCAGCACGCAAACGTATTACTTCTCTCAGCAGAAAATCGCCCTGCTCAGCGCGTACAGCGATCTGATTGCATTGGCCTTTGACCCTGTTGATTTCTACGCTCCCAGCGATATCAACTTGCGTGTTATGCCCAAGCCTGAGAAACAACAATCTATCATTGACACATTTCGTCAGCGCGTCACCCGTAAGCTTCAGGATGCAACACGCAATAATCGCAATTTAAGTAGCAGCGATGCGGAAATAGAGGTCTGGCAAGAACTAGAAGAGCTATTCATTCAGATTGAGATGAACCAGTAACAAACGGCGTATCCGTCTGCCCTTGTGCGCTGTCTCTTCTTAAACATGACCGACCCAGCTTTGAACTATCACCTATGGATAGGGATACTCACGCTTCTATGTGATACTTGCGTATAAGGTAACGCAGTTGATCTACCTTCGTCAAACCAAGTAATTCCGCCGCGCGCGCGCGATTATAATTGGCTGTATGTAATGCCCAACGCACCAAATGTTGCTCAACACGTTCATTTACTTCATTAAGAGAGATTGGCCCGGCTGGCTGCTTATGTAACCATTGCTCTAAAGGATCTCCGCTCATGGCATGGGTTGGGACTCGCGTGGCCGACGTGTGGCCGATAATCTCTTGTGGGAAATGGCGTGTCTGCAACTCCTCCCCAGTACTGAGGATCATCGCCCGTTCAATCACATTCTTAAGCTCGCGCACATTCCCAGGCCAGCGATAGGCCAACAAGAGTTTCTGAGCCTCTGGCGCAATCCGCGTGACATTACGGCCTAACAGTTTATTGAAATCGGAAATAAACTGGGCGGCAAATAACAAGATGTCGCTGGTCCGCTCGCGCAATGGAGGCAACACAATTTTGAGAACCGCCAAGCGGAAAAATAGATCAGCCCGGAATATACCATCCTGAATTGCCTGCTCTAAATTTCTGTTGGTTGCAGCAATCACACGCGCATTGATTCTAACCTCTTTGTTGCCGCCCAAGCGAAAAAAAGAGCGCGTCTCCAACACACGCAACAATTTTGCCTGCATATCTAGCGACATCTCCCCAATCTCATCAAGGAAAAGCGTTCCCCCTTCGGCAAGCTCTAACAGACCGCGTTTCTGCCGCTTCGCGTCCGTAAAGGCGTATGGCTCATAGCCAAATAATTCACTCTCCAGCAGATTATGTGGAATAGCCGCGCAATTGAGCGGGTGGAATGGGGCGGATGCACGCGCACTTTGTTCATGAATCGCGTGCGCGATCACTTCCTTACCTGTACCGCTCTCGCCCATAATCAACACAGATGCCGTGTCACTCGCTGCTATGCGTGCCACCAAATCAAATACTGTACGCATCTGCTGGCTCTGTCCAACAATATGGGTGAAATGATAATTGGCACTGCGTTCGCGCCTTAATTGGCGTAGTTCGCGTGACATCGCGCTATTCGCCAGGACACGTTGCACAACAAGCAATAGCTGTTCTAAATCGAAGCCTTTTAAGAGATAGTCCATCGCGCCTGCCTTCATTGCCGCCACAGCATCCTGAATATCTCCATATGCCGTAATCATGACAACAGGAATATCGCCATCAATGGCGCGCATACGTTGCAGGACCTCTAACCCGCTCTGTTTGGGGAGGCGTACATCCAGTAAAACAAGGTCTATCTCATTCTCTTGTACAATATGCAGACCAGCATCACCATCGGGCGCAGTGTAGACCTCATAGTCGTGTTTACGCAAAAAACGCGCAAATTGATGTGGTAAATGCGGTTCATCATCAACAATCAGGATACTGAGACTCATACAACCTCCTCCTTTTCCTCAACACACGCTTTTTCAAACACGCCTATACGCAGTTGCCATATCTCCGCCGCTACCCCTGCTCAGAACCTGCTGGCAGCCGCACATAGATGGTACTCCCTTGCCCCTCTTGACTCTCGACGTGGATTGTCCCGCCATGATCCTCAACAAGCCGTCGCGTAATCGAGAGACCTAAACCTATCCCATGTGCCTTTGTTGTAAAAAATGGTTGAAAAATACGCTCTTGCAGCTCTTGCCTCATCCCTACACCTGTATCACCAATCGCGAGTTCAATCCACGGCTCACTCACGCGCCATGCTGCTTCTACATGCTCACACACGCGACAAGATACGGTGAGCGTCCCTCCTTCTGGCATCGCTTGTACAGCGTTGACACACAAGTTCAATAAAATCTGCTCAATTTGTGCGACATCTGCCCAGAGAGGGGGAAGTGACGCATACGCTCGCTGCACATGAATATGCGCATCTTCGTAGCTTCTCTGCATCACGTGCAAGACATGCTCACACAGTTCGACCAGATCACATTTCGTGCGCCGCAACTGGCGTGGTCTGGCAAAAAGCAGTAAATCGCGTACAATCGCATCTAATCGTTCAACCTCTTTGAGGACAATCGAGACTGACTCCCGCATCTCCAGTTCATCGCTCTGTGCCTGTAACGCACTTCCTCCGAGGTCTTCCATCAACATTTGCATCGAAATCTTAATTGATGCAAGCGGATTACGCACTTCATGCGCGACATTAGCAGCCATTTCACCCAGTGAAGCCAGCCTATCAAGTCTGCGTTTCTCTTCTTCCAGATAATGAATGACCGTAACATCTGTAAACGTGATAAGCATGCCAATTTGCTCGTCACGCTCGTTACACAGCGGTTGTATCGCCACATCCAGAATGATCTCTCTGCCCCTTCTGTTACACGTCTTGAGTGTCTGGTGCCCCTGTGTCGTGGTCACGCCCTCTCGCGCAGATGGTGGCCCTATTTTTTGGTACTCAGCAAGCGATATCACGATGAAATTTTGTAGCGGCAGACCGATAGCTTCGTGTGTCTCATACCCCAACACAGCAGAGGCGGTTGCATTACAGGTTGTTACCATTCCCTGCAAATCGGTCGTAATCAGGCCACTGGGAATACTGCGCAGAATGAGTTCTTGAAAATGATGTTCGTCAATCACCTGACGCAACAACTTACGCGCCTCGTTGCGTGCCTCAACAACATGTGCGATCAGATGAATATTTTCTAGCACCACGCTGGCTTGATTTGCGAGCACGTGCAACATCGTTCTGTCCTCACGGCGCATTTTCCAGGGACGGCAATAGATGCCAACAACTAACCCCAGTATCCGCTGCTCTTGCTTCGCCTCTTCCAACACAGCCACACGCGAAAGTATTTCACGCCCCAGCACTGCATGCCCACTCGTGAGAGGAACAACGAAGAGCGTTTTTACCGAGGGAGCTAATTCATGCAGACATGCAGTTAGCAAAGGATCATGGACATTGCCGGGGCGTTCTATGAGCAACGGTTGAAGCGAATGAAGATTTTTGCATCGTTCTAACAAAAGAGCATGCGCCTGCGCTGGCAGCCATTCAACCGACTGCGAGGGAAGAATGAACGCGCACTGATCTGCCTTCGTCATTTCACGAATGCGTTCTACTAGTAAGGTGCGTATACGCTCTTCCTCATAAAGCACGCCATATAACTGGCTCCCAAAACTATTGAGAAAGGCCAGTTCTTGAATCCGCTCCTGATCTCGTGCTAACAGGCGCGTGTTTTCGAGCAACAGGGCAACAATGCTTGCTGCCATCTGGACGAGCGCGCTATCACGCTCTTCCCAAGAGGCAGGAAAGGTATTATGCGGTTGCCCATTACGATAGACACTCAAAACACCGATACAATGTTGACGATAGAGCAATGGAACAGCGAGAAGCGTCGGACATTGTTCTGGTGTAGAGACGATGCGCCTCTCCCGCCAGGCACGCGCCTCTGGAGCTTCGTGTTCTCTATGGAGGGGGTTAATATGTGCAACCGCAAGTAAAGCGGCAGACCAACCGGGTTTATCATCAAATGAACCAGCCGCCAGTTGGAGCGTCTCACCAATGCGCTGGTAGAGCAGAACACAACGACAACGCAAAAGATGCGCCAACCGACCTGGTAAGCTATCACGCAACACACGATAATCTACAATGGCACTAAACTCATCTAATAAAGCGGTGAGCATCTGCACAGTTCGCGCCATGTCCATCTCATATTCTACTTGCATCACCCATACCCAATAGTGCGTTCTTCAGCGCATAGCAGCTGCTACTTGCTGAGCTATAGTATAGCAGATAGATTTCTTTTGTACAGTCTTTGATTATTTTCATGAACATATTGTCATTTTTGTGTAACAATAACAAAGAATAATATTCTTGTATTCTTCAATACATGCATCCATTACTACACATATACAATTTTCTTGCATATTTTGCCTATTACACATGTTCTAACCGCTATAGAGCGACCAGTGTTGGGCTACATTGCCTATTGTGCCTGACTATCTTGTAGGTTAAAATGTCAAACATAGCATTTTATTTTTAGGAGCAACAGAGAGCAATGGCATCTTCACCAAAAACATCTCAGGCAACAGAAACATCGCCTGTTATGCATAAAATAGCCCCACGCTGGCAGGCAGTGATTGGCATTATTGCCCTCGGCATACTTAATGCAGCTTTGCCTTCTAGTCTTACATTTGGCCCAGGTTGGCTCCCGCTGGTCATTGAAGTCATCCTTTCCACCCCTTTCATTATCGAAGGACTGACCGATCTTACGCTTCCATATCGTTTAAAACGCTCACTTGCCTTTGTGCTACTCGCAGTGGTGACAATAGCACTTGTCAGTAGCGTAACATTTTTGATTATTACGCTGACCAATAGCGCGCAAAATCAGGCACTCCTTCTATTGCGTTCCGCGATGGTACTCTGGACATCGAATATTCTGGTATTTGCGCTGTGGTATTGGGAGATTGATGGAGGAGGACCGATCAAACGGCATCAGGCAGGACATGAAGTGGCAGACTTTATGTTTCCACAGCAGGCAAACGGCAACACCACGGGTTGGGGTCCCCACTTTCTCGATTATGTTTTTCTCGCGTTTACTGCTGCGACGGCCTTGAGTCCTACGGATACATATCCAATGACACGAGTGGCAAAAACACTGATGATGATTGAAGCTCTCATCTCACTCGTCATCGTTGTTTTACTCGCCGCTCGTGCCGTCAACATTCTCTAGTGGATACAATTTCCGCAGAGGATTTGCGAACTACGGATGAAAGTGAACTGTCTGCCCATCTTGCTCACTGGCGCGTCTGACAACACTCCTGGCGGGAGTAGTCGTTGCAATCTCACGCCCCCCCTTAAACACATGCAAACGCGCCGGGACGAGGCGCAAGGCTTCAAAGGCTGAAGGGGCATCCAGCACGAGAAAATCCGCTGGCTTGCCCACTTCGATGCCATAGCGGTCCTGCACGCGCAATACCTTGGCCGCATTTGTCGTAATCAGGTCCAACACGTCTTGTATCTCTTCATAGCCACTCATATGACAGAGAAACAGAGCCAGTTGGGCTGCCGCTAGCATATCGCCACGCCCAAGTGGAAACCAGGGGTCCATGATCGAGTCGTGTCCAAGCGCGACATTAACCCCTGCCGCCAGCAGTTCTTTCACGCGTGTAATACCGCGCCGTTTCGGATAGGTATCGAAACGCCCTTGCAGCACGACATTATCGAAAGGATTGGCGACGACATTGACCTGCGCACGTGCCAGAAGCCGCAGCAGTTTGAAAGCATAGGCATTATCATATGAATGCATCGCCGTACAATGGCTTGCGGTAACGCGCCCCTGCCAACCGTATTCCAGCGTATCTGCCGCCATGACCTCTGTAAAACGCGACTGAGGGTCGTCGGTCTCATCACAATGACAATCAATATCGCGCTGAAATTCCTTTGCCAGCGCGAAGGCATAATGCACATCCTCCACACCCATATCGCGTGTCCACTCATAGTGAGGAATGCCGCCGACCAGATCACAGCCCAATTCCATTGCTTTACGCATCAGTTCACGCCCGTTGGGGAAAGAGAGAATGCCGTCCTGCGGAAACGCGACCAGTTGCAGTTCGCAGATATCGCGCACCTCTTGCCGCACTTCTAAAAGAGCGCGCAAGGCTGTCAGGTTGGGATCGCAGACATCGACGTGGCTACGGATATAGAGCGTACCCTGTGCCACTTCCCAGCGTATCTCTTCCAGAGCGCGCTGCTTGACATCTGTATGTGTCAGACTGGGCTTGCGTTCGCTCCAGATCTGAATGCCCTCTAGCAGCGTTCCTGTCGCGTTGTAGCGCGGTTGCCCAACGGTCAAAACAGCATCGAGATGCACATGGGCATCAATGAACGGTGGAACCACCAACCGTCCCTCGACATCTAATGCGCGGGTAGCGGTGGCTTGCGCCAGATCAGCGGCAATAGCGACAAACATGCCATCTTTGATCGCGATATCCACCAGATCGGCACGGCGGTGAAGACGGGCGTGACGGAGTAACACATCATACTGCATACGACTACCTTCTTCCATACAAAAAATAAAGGGAAGGCGATGCCTGCGTACAGAGAACGAAAGCATCATCTTCCCAAGTATATGCGTGCGAACGACTATTTGCCAGTCATCTGCCAGCAATTAGCGTTTGTTGGCATTGAGCTCGATACGGCGCAGAATGAAGTAGGCCACGGCAGCGAATACCACGCCCAGCTCAAAGCCGATATCCATGCCATACGGTCCATTAAACAGTTTCGCAATGGGGCCGACAAAGGTTGGATACTGACCTATGCCGAGGTAGACACCGACCAGCCCAATAGCCATAGAGGCGATTGCAGCCCAGCCCACAGGGAGTTTGCTACGTGTATTCCAGTCATCCACATTATAGTCACCATGGCGAAACACAAAATGCTCAAGTACCAGGATGATTGCCCACGGACCAAGCCAGTAGGCCACGAGCAACAGGAAAGAGCTAAGCGTCGTGTCAAAGTGACCAGCAGCAGGAATGGCAATCGCAATGTAGATAACCGCGCCGATCAACGTCCAGATAGCACGATTAACGCGCTGGAAGGCCTTGCCAAGCACCTGCATCGAAAGGCCCAAACTATAATCGTTGGGAATATTGTTGGCGATTACGCTCAGTGCGAGCAAGACCAAGAGGAACGAGCCAAAACCGCCTAACGGATTCAGCACAGCAGCCAGCAATGCTCCACCGCCATTAGCAGCCGCTTTGCTATACGCAGTAACAGTTGTCAAGCCCATGCCCAGGACTTCTAACAAGATACAAGGAATCGTCACACCGAGAAAGGTGAGCCAGAACACACGGCTGGCTGCGGTCCCTTCAGGTTGGTTGACATTGTAGTCAGCCGCGTAAGAACTCCAACCTGTTGCGAAGCCATACACGGCACCACCAAAGGAGACAAAAGAGGCCACTTCCGCGATGTTAAAGGCGGGCGTTGGGACAACCGCCATGTGTGGTCCCGCGATGGCAAGCAGAATCACAAAAATGATTGCCATCGGAATCCAGGCGTACCGCTCATAGCGATGCACGTAGCGATAGCCGTAGATACTGACCATTGTCGTCAGAATGGCGATCACCAAGATGCCAACCCAGTTGGGGATGGTGCCATTACTCAATGCGGTCACGATCTGCGCGCCAACAATCACGTTGACAGCTGACCAGCCAATACAGGCCGCCACATTGAAGAGAGCCATGATGATCGCCCCAACCCAGCCAAACGAGAAGCGCGAAATAGTCATCTGACGCAGGCCGAGTTTTGGTCCCAGTGTGGCAAAAAAGGCCACTGGTAAGACACCTAAGATATTGAAAACGATAATTGCAGCTACACTATCCCAAAAGCCAAGCTGAAAGACTGGAATTGCCAGCGCGCCCAGTGCCACCGTCGAGATTACAAGATTGGCCGACAGCCACATGGTGAAATTGTCGAAGATACGGACGTGTGCGCGGGTTTTGGGTGAGACACGTTCAATACCATGTGTCTCAATTCCCTTTTCCAGACCAGGAGAGGTGAGGGTTTCTGAAGCCATGAGTTTGGTTCTCCTTATAAAATAAGGCAACTGGTATACAAAAAACGCTGTATGGCACTAAGCATACAGCGGCGTACACCAACACAAATGGGATATTACAATCATACCATAGAAGTGAGCAATATTCTAGAGAATACAAAAAATTGGCTCTGTTATTTGTACGCTATTTCTTGTGCTGCACGGCTTTATCCTTTGCAATAAGCTCCCATAATGCAGAGGCCCAAGCTTCCTGTTTTAGTCCATACGCGGGTTCTATCTGCTCGCCGGCCGCCTGTTTGACAAGGACACGAAATCGCTCCTCGCCAACCTGCGTACGTAACAGCGTAAGTCTGCGCACGATAATAGAAACGTCTGGGTCATGAACCAATGCCATGCCCACACCAACGCTGAACAGCACCAGGAGCGATTGCTCTACCAGTCCCTGCTGCTCCAGGAGAAGACTCAACTCATTGAGGGCATGGACCACATTATGGCGATCCTGTATGCGTCTTGAGGCATGTAACGCTTGCTCCAACAATTGTTGTGCATCCTCTCGCTTCCCCTGTAAACGGGCCAGAATTGCCTGCTCCAACTGCGTCACCGCTATTTCGCGTTGATCCGCCAGTTGTATAAGCAGCGCGAGAGCTTCTGCATAATACTGTCGGGCCTCCTCCAAGTATCCCTGTTGACGAGCCACAACGCCCAACTCACGGCGCGTCAGCGCACTCTGTCTCTGCTCTTGCAAATCTTGAAAAATGATGAGAGCCTCTTGTAAATACTGCACAGCCTGGACATAATGGCCTTGTTTACGCGCCAAATTGCCCAAACTTTGCAGCGTTAAAGCGATAGAACGCTGGGACTGTAAAGCACGAAAGATCGCTAACGACTCTTCCATAATCTGTTGGGCCTGTACGAAATTGCCCAGGTCCGCTTCCAGACTCCCTAGATTGAGCTGAGAGAAGGCCTCGTTATAGCGGCTTTCCAGCTTGCGCGCAATAGTAACCGACTCTTCCAAAAATTGGCGGGCCAATTCTGGCTGCCCCTGATTGCGCGTAAGATTGCCTAGATTGTTCAATGCTACGGCACAACTGCGCAAATCTCCCAACTCGCGAAAGATTGCCAGAGCTTCATTATAAAGTTGGTAGGCCTGATCGGGGCGTCCCTGTTCACGCGCGAGAATACCCTGATTATGCGTGGTTGTGGCAACTCCTCGCGAGTCATTTATCGCGCGAAACAACGTCAATGCTTCTTCGTAGAGTCGATGGGCCTCTTCCGGCTGTCCTTGTTCTGCCGCCAGATTGCCCAAATTCTTTAACGCATCCGCAACGCCATGTTGATCTTGCATAGAACGTAGAAGAGCAAGTCCCCCAGCGTAAAACTGGTACGCCTGCTGTAATTGCCCTTGCTTCCAGGCAATGCTCCCTAGCTCTCGCAATGTGTGCGCCTCTTCACGCACTTGCCCATTCTCGCGTGCCAGCGATAAGCTTTTTTGCCAGTAGGTCTGTGCCTGCACATAATTTCCACGATGCTCTGCTATTTTTCCCAGATCCAACCACGCGCTTGTTTCATAGATACTATTTTTTAGAGTATGCGCCGCTTCCAGAGAACGCTGGAGATAGGTTTCAGCAACAGTATAGAGACCGCGCGTAATGAGTAGCGGCGTATAGGCATGTACCCCTCGTGCCAGTGCCTCTAGCAAACCTTTTTCACCTGCTGTTTCCAGAGCCGCAATAATATTGTTGTTTTCACTATCTAACGCTGCATAGTCAGCGGTATGTGTTTCGACATAGGAGACAAAATATTGTACAAACCGTTCGATCACATGCTCATCCGTCAAATGGATACGCGCATAGTCAGCAATCGTCTGATGCATTGTGTATCGTTCCGGGCCACGGCCCTCCAGCAAACCAGCATCAGTCAGCTCATCAAGCGTTTCGACCGCGAACGCGCCAATGGCAACAGCAGCATCCTCAGAAAACGTATTCGGTTTGGGTGGAAACACGGCGAGTGCACGCAGGGCAACACGCGCCTCCTCGCTTACCTGTTGGTCACTCATACCAATCACTGCATAGAGCGACAGCGGCGTATCAGATTTTAGCCCTGGGTGTATGCCAACAAGAGGTTGCGGCTCATGCAGGCGTATACGTTCATCAGCATCACGTAGCCGCTGTAGCGCGGCGCGTAGTCTGCGTGGTTGCCCACTGTGCGATTGAGCACGCAAGAAGTTGCCGAGCAAGGTCAGGGCAAGAGGTAAGCCTCCTACTGCTTCGACAAGCGATTGCACATCATTTGGCTCTGCTCGTGCCACCTCTGGCGATAAATGCATCAGCAGTTTTTGCCCGTCTGTACTATCTAATTCGCGCACAACAATCGCATGATGCGGCGCGAAGCGACTCGCAATCTCGGGGAAACGAGTTGTCACGAGATGTACACACTGTGGGCCACCAACACGAAAGGCCAGTGCCTCCGCAATATTCCAGGCATCATCAACCACAAGGAGCGTACGTCGTTGCCCAATGGCTGCATGGATACTATTCGCCCATGCTTGTGGACGGCTACGCTGCGTCACATCCAGGGGAGCGCATTGTAACAATGTACCCCAACGACTCAGTAGTCCCAATACGTCAGGCTCATACCCAAGACCAGCCCAAAGAATACCATCGGCAAAGTACGCTCGTACTTCAGGATCGTGGGCGAGAGCCGCCGCTAACGCAGTCTTGCCCACACCCGGCAAACCATTCAGGGCAACGGTAGTGTGTGTTCCTTCGTTTAGCAACAAAGATTTGAGGTGCGCAAGCAGGCCCTCACGCCCAATCAAAGTGTCGTCATGAACGGGCAGGGGCAAAATTGCCGGGTCAATCACAGACGCAGATACAGCCGTTGCTGATGGCACAATTTCATGCTGCTCCGCTTCTGTCACTGCCTGTTCTCCACGCTCGGCAGGCAAAAGACCTAACTCAGCAACACTTAAGCCAAATAAAACTGAGAGTTTTTGGCGGAAATGAGGGCTGGGTAGTGTTACCCCACGTTCCCAACGGCTGACAGTAAAAGCATCGGTCCCTACCGCCTGCGCCACGTACTCTTGTGACCAACCCTGTTGCTCACGAACGCGCTTAAGATACGGATTAGGAGCCACTTTCGCAGATTTCTTCACGCTTCTCTCCCGTTATTCACTCGTCTGCATTTCTGGCTCTAAAAGATACAACTCGCCCTTGATAAACAGGATAACATGCTCACAGCCCATCATGCAACAGAGCTTAAAAGACTAGAGAGTGACTATCCCGTGATCTTCTGCTTTCCTACCCGCTACAGCATACTCTGTAAAACAGGAGTATAGGGCACATTATCCACATGCATGCACATACAAACGGGTAATGAGAAAGGAGTATCAGTATAATGAACAATGACCGCCCTCTACCACCACAGGGCGAGCATCAGCAGCCTGTGTATACGCTTTCTAAGACGCTTTCTACCAACAATAACGCAAGCAAGTATGGTGATTTGCAACAAGCTTTATTGCGTTACGTGCTTAAAGGCAACTATCTTGCGCCAATTATGAACCCAACACACATCCTCGACATTAGCACAGGTACAGATTGTTGGGCAATTGAAATGGCACACGAGTTTCCTCAAGCCCAACTGATTGGCTTTGATCTCACGCCAGTAGCAAACCATACGATGGAACACCCATCCAACTGCCATTTTCAAAATGGGACTATCCTGCAAGGCCTTCCTTTCGCAGAGAATACCTTCGATTTCGTACACCAACATCTTTTGATTTTTACTATTCCGCAGACATACTGGCAGCAAGCCATACAAGAATTAGCGCGCGTTACTCATCAAGGTGGTTGGGTAGAACTCGTTGAAATGAACCCCTTTTTCGAGCATGTCGGGCCTGCCATGCAGCAGCTACTTGACATTATTATACAGGGAGCATATCAACAAGGCTTTGAACCTGCAATTGGACAACATCTGCAAACTCATCTCAAAACAGCCAGATTGAAGCATAGGGGAACGAGTACACAACTTATTCCTCTTGGAGCATGGGGTGGACAACTTGGCAAGATGGCATTCAACACAATACTGGCGTTTTTACAAGCAATGAAAGCCTCTATTATCAACCAGGAACTTGCCACAGAAGCCCTCTATGAGCAACTCATGCTGCAAATAGAAGCTGAGGCAGAGCGACACCATACGACCTTCACATGTCATATCGCCTATGGACAACGACACTAAACAGGTACAGGCAGAGCAAGAGGAATATCTTGCTCTGCCTGACACAACGTACTCACTAGGGGCGTGGTGTCCCATCATTCTGGGAAGGATTCGAACCAGATTGCCAACGCGCAGGGCGCAATCCAGGTCGCCGATCAGGCATGGGTTCCTGCGGCGTGGGCTGCTGACCAAACGGCTGAGACGGTGGCATACCCATGTTGCTCTGACCATTGCCATTCCCATTGCCATTGCCATTCCGATTGCGTAAGCCGGAGGTTGAAAAAGGTGTAGGAACTGGTGTTGGTTGTGGCTGTCTTGATCTGGAGAAACCCGCATCATAGCCATTACCATTACCATTACCATTACCATTGCCCCTACCCGCCTGTATCATTGGTGTGTTTGCCACAGCGGGGCCATTCACACCATTTCTAGAAGGTGGGTATCCGGCCTCAAGCATATTTCTGTTACTTGCCGCCAAACGATCTTCTTCCTCTCGCACCTTAAAGGCTTCAACCGAACTCAACAATTGTTCTGCGAGATAGGCAAGGCGGCGCATCTGCTCGGTTGTCTCATACGTGCTTCGGCTACTCTGTTGGGTCAATTCGGAGACATTTTGCATCACTTGCACAACCGTGCCAGACGATTGCAACTGCTGTGTCGCCGCTCGGTTGATTGCTTCGATTTCGCTCGCCTGTCTATCGATAACGGCGAAGATTGACTCCAGGGCGGTACTGGTCTCATGCGCCAGGCGCGTGTTTGCTGTCGTCTTGGAGGTTGCATCACGCATAGATGCAGCAGCCGAACTGATATCTTCGCGCACATTACGTACAATCTGAGCAATCATGCTCACTTGCTCTTTAGACAATTCAGCGAGACGACGGATGTCAGCAGCAACTGCGGCAAAGCCTTTGCCGTTTTCACCTGCCATCGCAGCCTGCACCGAAGCGTCAAGAGCTAAGCGATTGGTCTGGTGAGCAATACCATCAATAACAGTCACGATATCGGTGATTGCCTGTGAACGCTCATCAAGGGCCTGCACTTTTTCAGCAGTTGACACCACTGTACCTTGAATTTGCCCAATACCAGTCACCGTTTGTTGCACGGCGGTACGTCCACTATTTACGGTTAGACGCGCATCGCGTGCCATTCTGGTCAGTTGCTCGGAACGTTCCGCAACAGAGCGGCTCGCATCCGCCATACGTTCAACCTCGACAGCGGCTTCGCTAATGCTACGGATCTGAACATCCGCGCTTTTGACCATCTGGCCCATACGCCCGACTGTCATCAAAGTAGAATTTTTCACTTCGCGTGCGACACGTTTCACACGGATAATCAGGCCGCTCAACTCTTCCACCATGAAGTTGATACTGTCAGCAAGAACGCCCAAGTCTGCCAATGAAACCTCAGCCTGAATACGGAGGTCACCTTCACCAACACCACCCACATCACTCATCAGCTTATTAATCTGCGCTTCCAAGACGGCACGACGTTCTTGCGCATCCTGGGCTAATTTCACGATATTATCAAGCATACCATTCATCAAGACGGCTACCTGATAGATTTCGTCTTTACCACCAATATTCGCGCGTGCACTGGTGTCACCTTTACTAATACGTCGCGTTATGGCGGCAAGATATCGTAACGGCTGCGTGATCGTGGCATTGATAATTGTCCCTATCGCGATAACGACCAGGATTGTTGCAAGGAAGGCAATCACAGTAGCAACGATAATCGGGTTTGTTTGTGAAGGACCAACTGTCGTCACAACCTCACCCATTGTCTGGGCCTGTGTCACCAACTGCTGCCAGCTGTTATTCAAATTCAAGAAGGCCTGGTCTGCTTTAAACAGGATAGCATAGGCGTTCGTATACTCTTGCGCGATTGATGCATTTTGCCCCGCTGGCGTATTCTGCAAGTTTTGCAGAATAGTCAATTCCTGATCCTGCAATGTCTTGTAAGCTGGCCACTGTTGCTGTACTACATTATTCATAACCTGCTGCTGTTGCTGAATAATGCCTGTATTGGGATCGTCACTGAGTAAAATATTACGAATCCCGCTCATATTTGGGGCTGTAGCAACAACATAATTTTGCTGATAACTGGTCAGCGTCAAACCAAAGGTCACTTCACGGTCCACAATTTCGCGTCCGATGAACTGTGCCGAAGCTCCCATGGAGGGATCACCCACATTACCACTGGCAAAAACCTGGGCCATGTATGCCTGCAAGAACGCATTCATACGTTGCAGGCTTGCCTGCTGCTCAAACGCCGTACTTTGTGCTTGAAAGCTGGCATGCACTGCCTGGTCACGCACATTAATCGCGTTTAGATAAAACGTACCCAGTAGTACGACTACAATACCTGGAATGATCGTCGCAATCGCAAACGCAATAAAAATGCGACGAAATATAGGGATGTTATTCAGTCCTTTAAGCATGACCGCGCGCGTTCCTTCCTTAGCATCACCAGAGCCTGATGTCGCCTCTCCTTACAAATAATAAACCAGACTACCACTGTGATGGCCTAAACAGCGGGTTTTCGACCGCAATAGAGTCAGGATAGACAGGTATGAGCGAGCCACTCTGCCATTGAAACAAATAAGGTAATGACAATGTGTTCTGCCCTGTACTATCAAATTGTACCGAGCCTTGCACGGTGTTGAAAATGTCCGAATGCAATTCGTGAATCAGTGCGCCATTATTCAGGCTGTTTATCTTGGTGATAGCCTGCGCAGTAACCTGCCCAACAGAGAATGCCTCGGCAACATCTGAGTTGATATTATCCGGCGAACCACCATACTTCGCTACATACGCCTGCACCATCTGTGCGTTCTCAAAGTTGTTGACCAGGGGATACCAGCCATTGGGCACCATCACGCCTTGCGCAACTTGCTGTCCGCCAACAGCCTTCAAAAAGTCCGTACCCGCATCTGGACCTGCCGTCGCTACAATCATTCTCGGATTGTAATTTTGCTGCTTGAAGCGTTGAATAAACGCGCTAATATCGGGTAGCAAGGTTCCCGCAACGACAATTTGCGCATTTGACTGAATGATTTTATCGGCAATCGGCGTAAAATTGGTAGTGTCACCTGGATACACCTCATACAAGCTTGTCGTGATACCGCCCTTTTCCAGCAACTTGCGTGTCGAGTCTATCTGCGGTTGCGTAAAAGGATCATCTTCAGTCGCGTACGCAACTGTTGTCGGACGCATCGCTTTAGGCAGGGAGAGCACATACAGTGCGAAACTCACAAGGTTATTCGCTACAGGAAGCGAAACATCAAATACATTATCCCAGCCATTCGTGAAAACAGATGGGCCACCACCTGATCCCTCAATCATTGCATAGCCATACTTTTTCGCCACTGGCACTGCCGCTTTTGTTAACAGAGTAGAAAATGGGCCAAAGACGAGATCTACGTGGTCTGCTGTAATTAATTGCGTATAGTTAGCAGCCACCTTCGCCTGCGTACTATCATCATGCAAAATAACCAATTGCACAGGACGCCCCAAGATACCCCCATTTTGATTGACCATATCAGTCCATAACTGATACCCTTGTTGCGAGGCTTCCCCATCTTGCGCAAACTGGCCCGTCGATGATAACGAGATACCAATTTTAATGGGAGGCTGATTTGTGCTAAAACTTGGCGTTGACTGTGTTGTACAAGCAGTTAGCATCGCTAACAAAACCATAGATAGGGTCATTATGTGAAGCACATTGCTTCGAAGTATGGAATGCCATCTACCCATTAGATACTCCCTCATATTAAAATTTTTCAGACGACAATACGACAAAGCACATGCTGCTTGTCAAAACGCTGTTTTTCCTATACTAAAAGAAATTCATCAACGATGTACAAAGTCAATGTAACATAGTACTTCCATCTATACAAGTGTGCTCATCCTTTTTACCTACGGCACAGACTTATAGCAGACAAAACAGAGGCAATCACAAGTAGGCGCGAACACAAACACAAGAAAATAGCACCTCTTTCATGCCCAGCATAAAAGAGGTGCTATTTTCTTGAAGTAGCTATACGCCCTTCATACATAAAATATTCATTACCACCCGAAAAAGCTTTCAGGTCGACTCAAAGATATATATACAAATATATATAGCGCACAGATCGCTCTCCATTAGAAGCGTATGGACGAACCAATATTGTCATAGGCACAGCACAGCGACACATTCCCATCATCATTCCCTAACGTACCAGGTCCCATCGTCACACTCTCCACGCTTACAACACCAAATAGTTCGCGCAGGAGAGAAGATAGGTATTTCTCGACAACCTGCTGAATATTTTCCTGCGTGCGTGGAAACAAAGAAAATTTCTGGCAGGCACATTGCGCGACAATTTGTATCGCACAATATCGTAACCCCATACGTAACTTGGGAGGAAACTCTATTGAGACATCCTCCACGCTTCCCTCACCAAATAAGTCCAGTAAGATACGAGACATCGCGTCCTCTACAATCATTTCCGCACACTGCGGTTCATCTGGCGACACCTCAAAAAACTTGTTGTAGCATTGTGCATAAATATGTAAAATACACATAGCAATTCCTCTTCCGTTATTGATTTGCCGTTTTGATTTAAGTATACTAATGAATGTTCTCTGTTCCATAATTTTCGGTGACCCGATGTCTACTAACTATCCACTTATTGTTGCACAGGGTATCACAGTGGAAGGAGCTAGAGTGAGCTACGAACATAACCCGGCCACAGGTACGTTTGGAAGTTATGTACAAACACTTCTCCACGCGAGTGGCTATACGCAAAAAGAACTGGCAAATGTAATCCCTTTGGATCACAAGGTCCTCAGTCGAAAATTAAATAACAGTGGGAACGCATATCTTACACGCCAGGAGCTTGAAAAGATTATCCTGCAACTTATCAACTGGAATATTTTGACCACACGTGAAGGTGTTCTTAGGCTTCTCACAGAAACGAAACTGGAAACGAGTTTTTTTAGTGAACAACAATGGCAATCGCCACCGCTAAATTCCTTGGCTATAAGAAGTATTTCTGATGAAACAAAGCTATCTTCCTCACATTCCTTACCTGCCCAACCTACCCATAATTTACCCGCTCCGACAACACGTCTGATTGGACGGCAATGGGAGATAGAACGTCTCCTACCACTGCTAACGCGTAGCGATGTACGTCTTGTCACACTCACTGGCTCGGGTGGAAGTGGGAAAACTCGCCTCGCCCAACATATTGCTAGCGCGCTACTCAATGAATTTATGCATGGCGTCTGGTTCGTTCCGCTCGCCGCCGTCCATACACCCACTCAACTTCCCATGAGTATCATCCAGGCTCTACACATTGCGTCTACACCCACCATGCCACCCCTACAAAGCCTACTCACGTATTTACGCGATAAACAACTATTACTTATTTTAGATAATTTTGAGCAGATCACTGATGCGACAGATATCATAGACGAGATGTTGGCACAGGTTCCAGGTCTCACCTTTCTTATCACCAGCCGCGTTGTCCTCCATATTTACGGCGAACACGAATTTCGTATTCTCCCCCTGGATACTCCCGCCTCAACCATCACGTTGAAAGTAGCAGAATTGCTCCAATACAGCGCAATCCAACTCTTTATTGAACGCGCACATGCGACCGTGCCTGGCATTACCATCACCGACGAGGATATCCTGCTTATCAGACATATTTGCAATCGTATTGATGGCTTGCCGCTGGCAATCGAATTAGCAGCGGCCCGTCTCAAGACACGCTCCCTAGCAGACCTGCTCGCACAACTCACAAAAGCACGCCTTCCACTGCTTATTGGTGGGGCGCGCAGTCTGCCTGATCGCCAACGTACGCTGCGTAACACTATTGTTTGGAGCTACCAACTTCTTTCAGAAGCTGAACAATTTTGGTTCAACCGTCTCAGTGTCTTTGTGGGAGGATGGTCATTAGAGGACGCAGAGGCCATGATGGGCAGCATCAGCACACTGCATCATGGCGAGAATATGGCGGAACTACTTGAGCAGCTTGTCGATCACAATCTCCTTATTCGTACCACTACAGCGCAGCGGCGCGTCCGCTTTAGTATGCTCGAAACATTGCGTGAGTACGCGCAGGAACAATTAATCGCACAAGGTGACTTCGAGCGTCTCCATGACTGGCATGCTGCTTACTACATGCAGAAAGCGGAAACTGGCGAAATGGGCTTGCGTGGCTCACACCAACTCGCCTGGTTACATGAATTAACGCAAGATTTAAGCAATTTTCAACGGGCAATGGACTGGCTGCTTGAGCGTACACAACACAACGCGCTCATTGCGTTGCCAGCAAGCACGTTCACGCAACATCCGCGCACCATCGCCAGTAGCACTATTCTCTCTACCCATGATACGCTGCCAGCCTTCCGCTCCGCGCTCGAACTCTGTCTGCGCCTGGCGGCAAGCTTCCGCCATTATTGGGAGTGGCAGGGATATCTGCCAAAGGCGCGTGAATGGCTTACTCTAGCTCTGGCTCAGCCACTACCACCAGATGTAGATCGCACCACACAGGCGGCACGCGCCAAAGCATTGAGCGAGGCAGCGCGCCTGCTCTCCCTGGAAAACGAGCAGCAAAAAGCTATCGAGCTGGTTGAAGAGAGCATCACACTCTGGCGACAACTGCATGATGGGCGCGGTCTGGCAACAGCATTACTGCATCGGGGATGGACTGCCCATGCCCAACAGGACTACAAGATCGCGCGCGCAGTATATGAAGAAGGTCTCACCTGTCTTGAGAACGAAAAAGATCCATGGCTCTCTGCCCAATTGCTGCTTTATCTTGGCGATGCCGCTGGCTTTACCTACGATTTTGCGCAAATGCACGTTTTCTACACTCAAAGCAAGGCGTTGTTTGAACAGATAGGCGATAAGAGTGCGATCGCTGATCTCTTAAAAGATAAGGGCGGATTGCTCATTTTAGAGAACAAATACGCGGAAGCCATCGCCTCTTTACAAGAAAGCATCCTCTTGTGTGAAGAGCTTGACCATAAGCAATATATCACGACAGGTATGGGCATCTTGAGCTTCGCGGTCGGTTTACATACGGAGCCCGATGCTATCACGGCCAGTATCCGCTCAGCGCAAATTGGCGGGGCAGCAGAAGGCTTGATGAACGCGATTGGCCTGACGCCCTGGACCAATACACATCCTTATATTCAACTTGTGCGCCAACAAATTCGTTCACGAGTGGATGAAAAAGTGTGGGAGAATGCCTGGGCAGCGGGTCGGTCGCTCACCTTTAAACAGGCGATTGAACTGGCCTGCCATAGCGGCCAGTCTGTGCCGACACAGCAACCGACTCGCACAGGCATCCCACATGGCCTACTCGGTGATCTCAGAACCGATCAGCCAGTATTGTAAACCATCGCGCGTGCGATCCATGAAACGATACTCTTGCAGAGCACGTCTTAAAGCCGCGCTGTCCTTGAAGGTACTATGCACGAGCAGTATTTCGTTGACTTCTTTCTCATGATAGACGCGCCCACGCTCGAAGAAAGAGGCCAGGTACTCCAGGATTATCAGTTTGTCATACTGCTTCGCGGGCGGCCACAACGCAAGGCGACTAGCACTGTCCAGGAAACGCCGCAGTTCACGCGACTGCGTCTCATCCTGAGCAGTAGAGACGGCTTTTGCTTCACCATCCACGAGCTGGTTCAAGGCTTGCGTGGTACGAGAAAAACCGAAAGAGCTTAAACGATACGTCTTGTTCGCGCCCTCTCCACGTCGCTCATAGAGATAACCCATCGATACTAACTGCTTGAGATGGCGCGAAACACTGGATTGACTCAGACCGAGGGCGGAGATAATCTCCTGCGCCTCCATCTCGCTTTCCTGTGTTAGCAGTTCGATAATCCGCAAACGACTCTCATCGGCAAGCGCATTGAAACGCGCATGCAATTCAGGGCGTCCGACGGGCGCATAACGTGCGGCAAGATCATAATTTGGTGGCTCGCTGAAAAACAAGCGTACCGTCTCGCTTGTACCAGCCGTCGCTACCTCGTTCCAGAGCGTGACATGGCGTCCCGTGTGCCATGATGGCACCAATATCACCTCCGCATTTTCAGGCACATGTACATCAGAAGGTAGGTGGCGACCAGTGAGATACGCAAATGCCTTTTTCAGTGTCATGCGCGGCTCCAGATAGTGGCTAAACATGCCCGTTTGCCAGCGTAGCGAAGACTGTACGCGCTTCCACTCAGCGGCAAAGGTTGTTTTCCACAGCATTTCAAGATGCGTAAGAAGCATCTGCCGCAGAGCAGACGAGTCTTGCAGCACAACATGCACCTCTCGTTGCAACGCTTCGTTAAAAACGCTCCCCTGCACCTGCTTGACACAATAGAGAAATGCGCCCACGTCTTCCAGCAGGCGTGCATTAGTGGGAGAAGCATCGGCAGTAAGTTGGGCAAAACGAACGCGCAGCATTTCCAGCATTTGCGTTTGCAGACTGTCAACAGGCTGCGCTGACAACCGCTCTAGATAGGCTGCAAAGTCTGATTCATCGTGCGGCATAAAAGCGTCGCGCAAGCCATCAAAGAGCAGATGGTGCGTATGGCGTTGTGCGGGCGTCAACATGGCAGTAGCCTGTTTTACCCAAAGACCCAACCCCGTATACTGCGCGTTATCAAGTAACGCAAAACTATTCAACGCATTCCAAACAGGCTCCAACGCGACCCTTAACGAGCTTGAGTCCTCAAAGGGACGCTGTGCTTCCATAATAAATCCCCTTTCTTTACTAATTATGCGGATATTTGCATAATTCTATAATTCAAGATTACCACGAGAAAACACACCTGTCAAGGGGCAATTTGGCAAAAAAATCAGGCTTCTCAAATACACTTTGAGAAGCCTTCTACGCGCGAAAGGGCTATTACTATTCTGCGTTCTGTGGTCCCCCGCCAGTTCTGCCCATAAAACTTTCGCGGTCATTCAAGCGTGGAAAGGGTTTGTTCTGCGGCACATCTACACCTAGAAAGGTACATAATGGTTCCCAGCCCTCTTTGACATTATAAATCAGCAATTTCTCCGCTGGCACCTTGCGCTTGACCTCTTCGTAGTGCTGATCGAAGATAGAGCGAGCATATTCTTTCTCTTCAAATCTGTTGTGAAACGTATTCTGCCAGATAAGAGTATCAATCATCATTCCGCTTCTGAGATGTTCTGCATCAATCGCAGAAAGCATCTCTGGAGTGGGACGGCGGTGACTGGCACGATAAATTGTGTTGCGTGCGCTCTCGTACCAGGAGTCGAAGTCGCGCACACTGAGCAAGACCTTTGCAGCAGGATATACCTGCATCAACTGCGCATAGAACGTACAGCCAGGCCAATCGACCGTTGCCTGATATGTGCCGAATATAAGGTTCCAATCGACCAATGTTCCCTCAATGGCGGCCTCCCAGTAAGGAAGCACATCGGGATTCTGGAAGACCTCTACCATGTGATAGCATGGCGCAAAGCCTAGCTCTTCGAGAGCGGCCTTGAGCGAAAGCGTTCCAGTGCGCCCAAAACCTGCGCCAATTACCTTCAAGCCAGGCGAATGTGTTGTCATACTTACTTTCCTTTTTGCATGCTAGAAAGGTTTTTCGCATACTTCTGTACACTATTATATCTCAGAATTGCTCAATTCATTGACAATGGGCAACGTAAAGCAAAACTGACTGCCCTGGCCTTTCACGCTCTCGACATCAATGGTTCTCCCCATTGCCTCGACCCATGCTTTACAGATCGCTAACCCCAATCCTGTGCTTCCACGAGCGCGTGATCGTGCAGGGTCCGCCCGATAGAAGCGTTCAAAGATATGGGGCAGGTCCTCCTCTGCGATGCCTTCCCCCGTATCACGGACACAAATACGTACCATCCTGGCAACATCTACTGTTGCAGTTATCTGAATATTCCTGCCTTCCGATGTGTGACGGAGCGCATTCGCGAGCAGGTTGCGCACAACCTGACTAAGACGATCAGGGTCAGCATGTACATTTGGTAGATGAGCATCTATTTCCAGCTTCAGTTGCACATCCTGCATTTCAGCGATAACGGCAAACTGGGAAACAAGTGTCTGAAGCACAGGAGTCAGCGCAACCGTTTGCATCTGTAGCGGCAACTGTCCGGCATCGGCAAGCGAGAGTTCTCGTAGATCATCAACCAGGCGTGTCAGCAGGCGGGCCTCGTCGTAGAGTATAGCAATTTCACTCCGTTCTAGGGGATATACTGCATCTAGCAGGGCCTGTAAGCTCCCTTGCATCACCGTCAGCGGCGTGCGCAACTCATGGGCAATGTCCGCCACAAGTGTACGACGCAAGGTTTCGGTGCGCTGAATTTCAGCGGCCATCGCATTAAAGGCAAAGCCGACTTCGGCAAGCTCTTTTGTTCCACCGACCTTGACACGAATACTCCAATCATGGGTAGCAAAGGCATGTGCAGCACGCGCCAGGGTTGCCAATGGGGCGGAAAGCGTGCGACTGATGACGATGCCAAGCAGAATCGCCAGCCCTCCACCGGCTACAGCGACAATAAGCAGTATAGTACGTAATTGATCAAGAAACGCCTGAGCGGCGGGCGGGAGCGTGCCATTGACATTGCCACTGAGCAGCACATAGCCAACCGTTTGCTCATTGACAATCACGGGTTGCGCATTTGCGCGCTCATCGGCACTCAGCGTTCCTCCTGTACGCGCCGTCTGTTCATCGTAGACAATCTGTCCCTGGCTATCTGCCAGCAAAAGGGCGAGGCGTCCACGTCCCCCTCGCCCCGCACCATTGCCAGGGAAACTGGTAAGCACACTTTCAACACCGTTCCAAGTATTATGCTGTTGATAAAAAATGGCGAGCGTATCAAGCATCCCACTCTGCACAGCCATGCCTTGCCGCGCAACGTATTGGCGAAACGCCTGACTCGCGGTGATATCAACCAACACCGCCACGGAGATCACTCCCACCAGCGTAATCGCGATAAATGCCAGCGAGAGACGTACCCACAACCTGTTCATGTTGCCGGCTCCCTTCCATCACGCATACGATAGCCGACACCGAACACCGTCTCAAGATAGCGTGGATGACTGGCATCCTGCTCAATTTTCTTACGCACGTTTTTGATATGGCTATCGAGCGTCCGATCAACACCTTCATAAGAGTAGCCAAGAGCTTTTTCCAGGAGTTCAGCGCGTGTAAAGGCATGATTGGGATGCTCCATCAGGGCTTTGAGCAAGGCAAATTCGGTTGGCGTAACCTCAACAAGTGTGCCTTCAACGCTGAGCGTATGCTGGTCCACGTCTAAGCGCAGCGTCCCTATTTGCAAAACGGTAGGCACTGCCACACCACCACCCGTGCGCCGTAGGATGGCACGGACACGCGCAACAACCTCACGCGGATTAAAGGGTTTTGTCAGATAGTCATCCGCCCCTAATTCGAGACCGAGAATCTTATCGATGTCTTCAATTCGTGCGGTCAACATCAGGATAGGAATTGCCGCAAGCTGAGGGTCGCTACGCATCCAGCGCGTGATTTCCCAGCCATCTCGTCCAGGTAACATCAGATCCAAAATAACCAGATCGGGGTGTTCGCGGCGTATCACCTGTTGCGCCTCATTACCGTCATATGCCGTGACTATAAGCAAGCCCGCTTGTTCGAGATAGGCTTTGAGCAAGCGCACAATCTGTTTATCATCATCGACGATGAGAATACGTTGGCTCATAGCATGTTTCTCCTGTCGCGCCTCTCCAGTATGCTGGAGAGGCATATCTGTTGAGCATCTTTCCACATTCATAGTCATTATGCATAGCATGAGCCACGATACGCAACTACTGGTGCTGTTGTAGGGTCGCAACGGCTTTCTGCACCACAGTCACGTCGGCAAGCGTACCTGCACCAATCAAATCTTTGACAGTCGTCTCTCCGCTCGTTGTCGCCGGGAGATGAAGACTGGCAAGCAACTGCTCAAAAGAGACTGCGCATTGCTCACTCACCTCACGGAGCGTCATGCGCCCTTTAATCTGGTCGGCAGGCAGGACCTGGCTACCGCTCGCAGGAGTGCTCGTTACAGCAGGCGTTACAGAGGGAGTCAGATTACCTTGCCCAACACTGGGTGTACCCATGCGTTCTGCCAACCGCTCACGCAATGTTGTAACCGATATAAAGCTCTCAAGGTCTTTTAAGGCGGTTGCAGGCGATATGTCAGTTGGGATACCAGCCAGCGCATACAACTCGTCGTGTGTGATTGGCAGCCCATCAATCAATTGCTGCAATGTCATCCAACCTTTGATATCATCGGGCGTCAATTGCGTCGTATTTACACTCGTGCGCCCATTGGTAGACCATCCCCCCGCCACTTGCGCGATAGCAATTGTTCCCAACAGAGCGACAAGAACAACGAGCGGGAGAAGAAAACGATTAACGCGCATGAGACACCTCCTCTACGGTCTTGTGCGTGCGCTGCAAACGCGAGCGAAGACCATCAAGCCAGACAGGGGCGAGTGTGACTTCTAGCGCACCGGGACGAGGACAAGCATCGACACACGCCAGACAGCCGATACAGTTACTACTGATGGTTTTTGCCGTCGCTACATCCAACTTTACAGGACAGGGTTTAACGCATACAGCGCAGCTTTTGCACGCAGCCTCAGTACGACGAATGCGCAACAGGCTGACGTTGCCAAGCAGGCTGATCGCACCACCAAGTGGACAGGCATAACGACACCATGCACGTTCTACAAAAAGCGAAACCACAAGCACAACAAGGGCCAGCAGATAGGCAATCCAACTGGTCGCAAGATTGAAGTTAAACAACCAGTCCAGGCCAAAGATGGTTTTATAAGGGTCGTAGTTGCCAAACCATAACTGCACCGAGGCAATTGTCTGGAAAAGGATCAGCGTAAGTAACACATACCGTCCATAGCGTAGTACCCGATCAAGACGCGCGGGAACCTGAATAGCGCGGATATGCAGTTTGCCACGCAACCAGTTCAATCCATCTTGTAACGCACCAAAAGGACAGATCCACCCACAAAACGCGCCCCCAGCCAGCAGCGTACCGAGCAGGAGTCCCAGACCAATCACCAGATTGGAAAGGTGCGTCTTAGGGACGAATTGCCCCGTAGAAAGCCAGTGCCAGAGCGTTTCCAGCCCTCCAAATGGACATAATGCATCAATTGAAGCAGTGGTTCCGCTCGAAGAAAGCCAGTGGAGCACACTTGTCGTTAAGATAAAGGCGACAAATACCGTTTGTATCACATGTCGCATACGTTGCGTGAGCGCGATGCGTCGTTTGCGCGCCTTTGCGGGCGTCAATGTTTTTGTAGCTCTATCGAAAAGCAAATGTTTGACTGCCATAACCGTCCTCCTTTGCGCACAAGGAGCGAGAAGGCTCTCGCTCCTTGTGTTCAATCGCTATTGTCCACGCGCCCAACGTCCACCAAAGCCTCCGCCCATTGGCATATCGCTGCTCATACCAGGGCCATATGAAGACCATGTCATATTTAGCTGGTCAGTAACATGCTCTTTCATCGTCGCAATCATCTGATCAGCCTGAGCCTGGGTCAGGCTACCGTTCTGTACCGCGCTCTGCATTGCCGCGATCCGTGGAGCAAGAAAGGCATTGACAATCGTGTCAGTAGCAACACCTTTTTCCTGCGCCACCTGCGCCAGCGTTTTGCTTTGCAGCTCTACCACTAAATCAGCCTGTTGCATACCCAGAACATTAGCCGCTACCGCTACCAGCGAATTTTGCGGCCCTCCCCAGTTATTCAGTGCTGGATTTCCTCTACCCGCAACCTGCATGCCATACCCCTGACCAGAGGCTACTGTACTTGAGGATGGCGTGTGGGCAGCGAATGCGCTCAAACTCAGCGAGAGAACGGCGACAACTGTGACCATTGCCGCGACGATACCGCGTTTTGCCCATTTATTCATTGCTTTCCTCCTATTTCTTTCTCAACAAGAGGGGCCAGTCACCGCGTGAGAAGCGTCTCAGGCGGTGCGTTTCGTTGATCCCTACCCTCTGAGCAAAGAATAGCAGGGAGATATGGAGAAGTGATGGAGAAGCAATGAAAGAATAGAGGAATACAGGAGTGCAGGAAAAGCGGCTTTGCCCACAGCCACAGCACTCCCCAAGAAGACAAGACGACATTGGCGGGACATTGCACTACGCAGGCGCGATACTTTGCGCGAAGTGAAAGAGATTAGTCGGATCATAAGCAGTTTTAACCTGCTGCAAGCGTGGGAAATTCGCCCCATAATAGGCTTGTTGCCAGTTCGCCAAGCCAGGGTCAACGTAATTCTGATAGGCGGCTCCACTGGCATAGGGCCGCATTGCTTGCCAGATCGCGTTCAGCCAGGAACGATTGGCGGCAATCACTGCTGTGGCATCGCTGGCATTCCAGCTTGCAGAATACTGCACAGAAAAGAGCGCATTGCGGTGCGCAAAGGCGGTTGCATTAGCGGGCACACGATTGATCGCGCCACCATAAGCATCAAAACCAAAACCGCCCTCCCCTAAGAGCGAGGAAGATTGACGGTTGGTAATCGCATTGACCAGGGCATCAACACCCTGACGAGGAATAATGCTGGTAAAGTAATCGGACTTTGCCCCCGATGTATCGCGCTGCACCTGGCCTTGCAGGGTTTGTGTCGGCAGATGGCACTCATTGACGGTCTTCCCATAACAGCCAGCTTCATAGAGCATGGTATCGAGAATACTAGCCGTCGAGACATAACGACTGATAGGAGTCACGCCAATTTTACTAGTTAATTGAGCAAGCAATTGATTGAGCGGAGCCGTATTGCCAACGTAAACACCGTTAATCTGTACAATTGGCCCTGCGCTCTTATTGCTGGTTGCTAGAAACAGGCAGTTTGACCACGCCTCATCGGGGGCCTGCGGTGCCCAGTGTTGCCATGCATCAAACACATCAGCGGCATGGCTCCATGCCCAGGCGATAGTGAACAAAGACAGTGTCGAGACCGCATGGGTCTGAAAGGTAAAAGCGGTCGCTACACCGAAATTACCACCGCCGCCGCCGCGTAAAGCCCAAAAGAGATCTGCATTGTTGTTTGTATCACAGGTGACGATGCGCCCATCAGCCAGCACGACCTGGGCGGAAAACAGGTTATCACAGGTCAAGCCAAACTTACGCCCAAGCACACCAACACCGCCACCCATTGTCAGACCTGCCACACCCACGGTTGGACAGGAACCAGCGGGAATGACCACTCCTTGCTGCGCAAGAGCAGCATAAACATCGATCAAGCGTGCTCCCGCGCCGATTGTCGCGGTTCCGCTACTCGCATTGACGTTGATAGCATTCATGTGTGTTACATCAATTACCAGTCCGGTCGAAGTCGAATAGCCCGCGTAGGAGTGACCGCCAGCGCGAATGGCGAAGGGTTGCGCGAAACGGCGCACGAAGGCGAGACAGCTTTGCACGTCCGTAGGCGCGGTACAGTACGCAATTGCGGTCGGATGAATCGTATCGAATTGGGGATCGAAGAGTTGCAGGGCGGTTGCGTAGTTTGGACTGCCCGGCATAACGAGCGGGCCTTGCAAATTTTTTGCCAGCGCAGACCAATCGGCACTGCTCGGTGAAGCCTGCACGGTCGGGCGTGGCGTCGCCACCGCTTTTGTGGCTGACGGCGTCGGAGTCACACTGCCAGTATTCGATGACCCACCTTGACACGCAGCCAATGCAGCAGGTAATACCCCTGCTGCACTGAGAACGATAAAATCACGGCGACTTAAGCGGGATACAGAAAATGAATGCTCTTTTGCCATACACACTCTCTCTTTTATTCTCTTCCAACCCATCATAACATTTCTTGCATAAAAGAGCGAGTCTGCTTTCAGGCATAAAGAACGCGCAATTACAATCGACTAGGCGCGAGCAGCTGTAGCCTGGCGCATAATCTCACGCAACTGCTCCAGGTGCGCGTCATCGTGAAACAGTCCAGCAATGAAACGGGCGGTCGCGTTAAACGTTCCATATGAGAGGGTCTGCGTGAGGTCAAGATGTGGCTCGGCGGGCCAGCTTTCTAAGAGGGCCAGACGCATACGACGGCTCTCTTCCAAACGTTGACGGAGTTGCGCCACCGTTGTCAGCGTGCGCCAATCCACTTCATAACGTGAACGCTCATTCGGCACAATACCACGCGCCAGAGAAGATGCCAACGCCGCAGATTCTTCAGAAGACGCCGTGGCATGGGCAACAACATGGCCCAGTGTCCAGGCAAGCTCGTTCTCTTCTGGTTTGCCAAATGGGTCTTTGGCCTGTGGGTCAACTGGCACGAATACGACATCCGCATCCTGTGCATTTGCGATGATATCCAGCTCGGTATCAACCATTTCGTTTGTGTATCGTTGCAAATCGGCCTTTGTCATGCCATTTACAAACTCAATAAATGACTGTGATCGATTCTTGACTGGCGTGAAATCCAACATTGCTATATTTCCTCACATGAACAATAAAAATAGCCTTCTAAAAAGGCACTGTTTGCGTACTACTATTGCGTGTTCAGCGGCATACGCCGCTTACCCGCTATCTACAACGGGAAAATATGTACTTTTATTCCTACATACAGTGCAATGCACTTTTTCAGCAGTGTCACCATGCTGATATTTGGTTTATAATACAGGCAGAGATCTATCTCACCCCTACTCGTCGATGTCTATGAGCCTCTATCTATACCTATTAAGAAAGGACAGAGCCGAATGAGTCTCAATCTAGCAACGATGCTCACCGAAACCACAAGGAGCAAAGCCAACCATACCGCCATTATTTTTGAGGATTTCAAAATGACCTATGGCGAACTCCACGCGGCCTCCAATATGTTTGCCAACGCGCTCGCCAAGGCCGGCATTCAACGGGGTCAAAAGGTGGCAATGATGCTGCCAAATATCCCACAGTTTATTATTAGCTATTTCGGCATCCTCAAACTCGGCGCGGTCGTCGTCCCGCTGAACGTGTTGCTAAAAGCTCCAGAGGTGGCCTACCACCTGCAAGATAGCGATGCAGTGATGCTGATCGCCTGGGAAGGTTTTACCGCTGATGCCAGCGCGGGCTACCAGCAGGTTGAGACATGTCAGCATCTCGTCATTGTCAACGCGCCCGGCTCGCAGACGATACCAGATGTGGCAGGAGCGACCAGTTTTAATGCGATGATGGCTGGTGTTTCTCCGGTTTTTGAGATGGCAACCACCATGCCCGACGACACTGCCGTGATCCTCTACACGAGTGGCACGACGGGCAAACCTAAAGGGGCTGAACTAAGTCATCTCAACCTCTTCCTCAATGCCCTCGTCTGCTCAACAAAACTCGGCGTGGACTGGCGTGATGACGATGTGGGATTGGTCGCGCTACCGCTGTTCCACTCCTTTGGCCTCAGCGCGGTCATGGGCGTTTTACTCTTTGTTGGCGCAACATTGACATTGATGGCACGCTTTGACCCTGTGAAGGCCTATGAAGTTATTCAACGTGACCATGTGACGGCGTTTTCGGGCGTGCCGACCATGTATATCTACCTGCTTAACCATCCTGAACGCAAAAATTACGACCTGTCGAGCCTGCGCATCTGCAATAGCGGCGGAGCGGCACTGCCAGTCGAAATCCTGCAAGCCTGGGAAAAAGAATTTGGCGTCAAGATTTTAGAGGGCTATGGTCTCTCAGAAACCTCACCGACAGCTTCTTTCAACGTCCTCTTCCAGCCAACCAAACCCGGCACTGTTGGTATTCCAATTTGGGGAGTTGAGATGAAGATAGTTGATTTCCGCGATAAAGAGGTGCCAATTGGCGAGGTCGGCGAGATCGTCATTCG
>DAIDJF010000009.1:0-70324 GCA_027451525.1 Ktedonobacterales bacterium | reverse complement strand
CGGTCATAACGTGATGAAAGGCTACTATAAACGACCTGAAGCTACAGCAGAAGCGATTCGTGATGGCTGGTTTCACACGGGCGATATAGGTGTGATGGACGAAGATGGCTACTTCTCGATTGTTGACCGCAAGAAGGATATGATTATTCGCGGTGGCTTCAACGTCTACCCACGTGAAGTCGAAGAAGTGCTTTACACGCATCCGGCCGTTTCTGAAGTCGCTGTACTCGGCATTCCAGATGCCAGAATGGGCGAAGAGGTCAAAGCGATTATCTACCTGAAGCCTGGCACACAGGTCAGCGAGGACGATATTCGAGCCTATTGTAAAGAGCGCGTCGCGGCCTATAAGTATCCACGTGTCATTCAGTTCATCGACCAACCGTTACCAAAGAATGCGACGGGCAAAATTCTCAAGCGCGAACTACGCGCCTTGTAGCCTCCAGCTTAAAAAGAAGAACTATCCCATATTGAGATAGTTCTTCTTCACTTTTTAGCGGCAATGCCACCAAAGTAGATGCGTCCCAGATAGCGCACCAACTCTTCCGCGTTAATCTGTCCGCTACCTAACAAGCGTTCATAACTACGCGGTGAGAGGAGGCTCAAAAAGGCACTCAGCATCACGTCAGTCGGAATGCTTTCATCAAATTCACCCGTCTGCTTACCTGCATCTAACAATGCACCAATCCGCACGGCAAATTCATCCCATAAATCATGCAAACAGCTACCCTTCTCGGTAAAGAGCTTGCGCAGGTCGGCGTTGTTATACATGGCATAAAGCAACTGGGCGCGTCTACTAAACCCACTGTAAAGAAAGTTCAGTATCCCCTCTAAGCGGGCACGATTGGTGGTCTGGCAAGCCACTGCCGCATCAATACCTTGCAGGAAACGCTGAATATCGCGCGAGAAAATTGCCACTACCAAGTCTTCCTTGCTGGGGAAATGCAAGTAGATGGTTCCCTTTGCCACACCGACGCGCGTCGCGATTTCATCAATAGAAGTCTCGTGATAGCCCTTCTCGCGCAAAACATCTTCAGCGACCTGGAGAATTAATGCTTCGCGCTCCTGCCGCTGTTTTTCTTTCAAAGAGTTTGCCGATCGTTTTGTTTGCATACCCTTATGCTCTCCTGTGTCATCCATGACCCGTTTTGCATGTTGACTAACAACCTATTTTTTGACCCATTAGTAGTATCTTGACTTATTAGTCATTATTTTACTGTGCAGGTCGGCATGTTGTCAAGCAAAGAGACCGATTTCACTAAGCGAGCAGGCCTTATACAGGTTTATACAGGTTTGCTGCCTTCATAAGGAAGTACATCATGGGCATGTTCATGCTCACAATGCTCTTCTACATTTTCCATACGGCAATAGAGGCCATCAATCTCGCAGCAGACTTTGCGATGCGCGTCTGACTCAAATTGAATAGTCGTATGACCAATACGATAGTTATTGCTGAGCATGGTGGTGAGTGAACGCAGAATGAGAGAACTGTCACTTGGAGGTAAATTTTCAATGAGGACGTGACACGAGAGGGCATACATACCGCTAGTAATACTCCATACATGAAGGTCATGCACGTTTTGCACACCTGGCATCTGGCGCATATCTTCTACCAGATGATTGAGGTCAATACCACGTGGTACAGATTCTAACAGGATATCAGCAGTTTCACGCAACAAACGCCAGGACCCAAATGCAATCAAGGCGGCAATCCCGACCGAGAGTAATGGGTCAATAGGAGTCCACTTCGTCAGCAGAATCACGACACCCGCGACAATAACAGCGACGGAGGCACCGACATCGCCCAGCACATGGAGTAAGGCGGCGCGCACGTTTAGATTTTCCTGCTCTTTTTGCAGGCCAAAACCAATAAACAGGTTTACCACGATGCCAACGGTAGCGGCGAGAAACATCGTCAGTGGTTGTACAGGTTCAGGATGCGCGAAACGCTGAATAGCTTCCCCGGCGATGATCAGCGCAATAACTATCAGTGTGGCAGCATTGGCGAGAGCGGCCAGAATGCCAACGCGATGATAGCCAAAGGTTTTACGTTCATTCGGAGGGCGTTCCGTTTGCACAGTGGCAAACCAGGCCAGACCGAGCGCGAAGAGATCGGTGACCACATGGCCCGCATCAGAGAGAAGGGCCAATGAGTTTGAGAGGAAACCACCAACCAATTCCGCAAGCAGGATCAGAATAGTTAAGAAAAAAGCGAGGCGTAAGCTCTCTTTCGCCAGACCGTGCGCATGGTTATGGTTATGGTTATGATGGTTATGCATTTGCACGCGAGCTTTCATATCATTCTTCATCGCCACGCCACCGTTTCTGTCTCGCCATATGCTGGGGGCAATAGACAGGAAACCCGCCCCTTTTGTAGCTTATGTCTTATATCTACCATGATAGAAGCTCTCTTTCGTTTGCATAGCTGCACAACCATGCAACTATTATCCGTATCTATAACTATAGCACCTGCGCCTGTACTCTGCAAAGACTAGCAATGCGCTCTACGCTATGGTAATATTTTACCAGGATCCATATGCCAAACTCATACGTGAAGATCAGTAGAAACGTTTTATGTATTTGTGAGACTGTAATATGTCTATTTTAACCATAGAAAAAACCGATACGTGGTGGAAACAGCTTCGTCCCCGCTTAACACTCATCTATCTCCTTGTAGGCATTGTTCTACTTGGTATGGGCATTACAGGGCAAGTGCGCCTGCTGAGTGAGATAGGCAGTACCTTTGGTGGCTTTTTTTGGGCCATTGATAGCACAGATGGGCAGATAGTTATCGTCTCAACCCCCGCGCAACTACCGCCTTTACCCACATCAGCCGACTCACTTACCAGTAATAATAGTATCGTCACTATTGATGGGGAACATGGCTCACAAGCTCTTACTAACGTGTACCGACACGCGCATCCAGGCGATTCTATTACCTATACGCTTCAACATAATGACACAGTACAGACATTCCAACGTAGCGCGGTTATCTTCACGCTGGAGATGTGGTGGGGAAATTATGGTCTGGCACTGCTAGCTGGCTTCAGTTGGTTGGTAGTAGGGGGCATCTTACTAGCGACAGCTAAGGACTGGAGTGGTGCAGTTGAAGGTTTAACGCTGCTCCCACCCGCAATGCTCTTCCTGCTCTATAGTCATTGGGGCAATGTACAGCAGGCATATCAGGCCGACGCAGTTTTTCAATTGCTCTGGGTTCCTTCATTTGCCCTGTTAGGTGCGGCTTTCATCCATCTCAGCCTGACCTATCGACCAGAAGTGCTCTCTCTGGGGCGCCGACCTCGGATGGTCGTTGATGGCTTGCCGTACCTACCACTCGTTGCGCTCATCGCTTATGAGTGGGCTTCATTTCTGCTACTTGGGCATGTTCCCACGCGCGTCAATCTTACTGCCAGCCTGGGATATGGAGTCGTTGGCGGTGCAGTCAGTTTCTGTATTGGCCTTAATTCGCTGGTGCGTGTCGGTGGCTTCTTCCCATTCGGCAAGCGTACCCAGACTCGTAGCAGTATCCCATCGCATGTACGCCGTCGCATTGCTGATCTGCTCACACTCTGGATTGGTGGCGTGGGCCTAGGCTTTTGTCTTGGTATTCTGCCCATCTTACTTACGGGTCAAACACTTTTGCCGCTCTCTATATTTTATGTCCTGGCTACCGTCTATCCCCTCCTGCTCGCATACGCCATTCGCTCACTACGCCTCGTTGATACCTTACAAGTAACCCTGGAACAACGCGAAGAGGCTCTCTATCAGCAGGAGAAGACTGCAAACGAGCTACTACATACCAATGAAGAGCTTCAGCAGACAACCTCGCTCCTCTTGCAAACGAATGAAGAACTGCAACAAGCCACCTCGCTGCTCCTCCATGCGGATGCACACTTGCGCTCACTGCTTTCACAGCGCATACACGATCAGCCAAAACAACAAGCCCTGCGCATTCGCGCATTGCTTGGACACTGGCAGCACAAATTGCGTGTCGAGGCCGAACAAGATCCCGAACAAAAGGTGGCCGTACAACCAATAATTGAAGCTCTGGGGAAAGTGCGTAAGATCAGCGAGGAATTAGAAAGTGACCTGCGCGGCTTACAACTCCTGGTTGAAGATGCCTACCAACGGCGCAGTCTTGGACTGAAGCTCCACCTGGAAAAGCTCATTCGCGAAGATTTGCCTGCCCTTCATCCTGAGTCGGCACTGCAAATTCAAGCTGATCTGTGGGCTTTAGATACCTTAAGTCCCAATTTAGAGCAAAGCGCGGAGGGTGCTCGCATTGCCGAAGCCATCTCATACGCGGTCACGCAGGCACTCTTGAATGTCTATAACCACTCAGGCGCAACATTTGCCACAGTGCGCACGAAGCGCCTCAATGATACGCTCGAAGTTTCTGTGAGCGATGATGGACGTGGCTTTGATAGCGAAAACATTCCACCTGAAAAAACGAGCTTGTTCAAGGCCCGTCTCAAGGTTCGTGAGGCAGGAGGGACATTGATGCTCCATTCTACCCCACGTCCACAGCCAGAACACGGCACGCACGTTACATTGCGCGTTCCCTTGCCGCCAAGCACGCAAGAGCAGCCCATTATTACGATAGATGAGACGAAGGTTCCGAACCTTTAACAGGCTCCTGACGCAAACCCGCATATGCTTCATAGGCATGGGCCAGCAAGACGCGCCTGCCCGGATCGCTCGGTGCCCCATCAATCGCGAAGAAATTGTAGAGTTCGCTCACGAGGTTCTCTAACGGACCGATATTGGGTCCACCTTTGGGATTAAGAAATCCCATACTCAAGGCGATATCGTCATTACTCAGGCCCTGCGCGATGAGTCGAGCACACTCCTCCTGCCGTGGTGTCAACCGCTGACCACGGAGCCGCTTCAGCAAATAATTAAGGACTTCAGGATCAATAAAGGTCTCGTTGCGCATCACGACTGTTGTCGCAATGCGTTCAAGATAGAGCGGCTCAATATTATTAAACAAGGCATAGCCATGTAGCCCTTGTAGCCGCCCAGATTTCCTACTGGTGCTACGCGGTGTTCCACGACGTGTGTATTCATGACGGAATACCTCCGCCGCCAGCGTCCAACTAGGGTCCTGTGTGTAAATAACCACTTTCAGACCAGGCGCAAGCTCTAGCAGTGAACGTCCTAATTCAATGCCATTCTCATTTCCAAGGCGCAGGTCGGAAAGCACGAGCCAGCCCGCCAGAGAGGTTTTTTTCGTCTCTTGCTGCGTCAATTCCTCTACGATCTGCACTGCCTCTGGTGCGCTCCCTACTTGTACTTGTAAGGAAAGCAGCATCGTCTCTTCAATAAATTCGCAGACACCACGCCGCTTAATCGGCGTATCATCTACAACGATAATTGGTATTTGCTCATTCGTCATATGTGCTATTGTGCAATCCTGTTTCTAAAACAGTCACTAATGTTACATCTCTTTTCTATTTTACACTATCCTGACTTAAAAAACCCATTTTTGGCAATGGTAAGAAGAACAACAACGTTATTGCACCAGTCCGCGTGACGTGGTACAGTAGACACAGAAGCTTTTTCCCTTTTGTGTTCGCGTCCAGTTTTTTTCTGTCAATAACTAGAACTAGCTATTAAGGAGTTCTTAAGCGTGGCAAATAGACACTATCCCGATAAGCAAGAGCCACAGTCTGGTAAATCTCCCATCCTTGGGCAAGGGCATGGTCTGAGCGATGAAGAAGGGCTACTCATTCAGCAAATGATCCGCGAGGAACAACACTCGGCACGCGCACTCCATATCCCGCAGGAAGATTTAGCGCAAGAGGCAACAACGCGCATGTCACCAGAGGTTGCCAGAGTGATTGATGCCAGCCGTGTACGCCAGGTATTGCATATGTTTAATCGCGATTATCTCTATGGGCAAGGACGCTTTGACGAATACAAGGATGGTCTTCTTTTAAAATGGGGTGACGGCTACTCGCGCAAGCATATCTGGATAACCGTCGAAAACGGCAACCTGATTTTTGAGACCAGCCATGCGCGCAAATGCGCTAAACCCTATTGCACGGGTACGCATCACGTTCTCATGCCCGACCTGTATATGAACATTGACGTCATTAATCAGGAGTTAGGTGATTGCTTCCGCCGTCCCGTTTATGAACGCTCCGATGATTAGAGGCATATCCCGTGAAAGATAGCATACTGGCACTTGAAAAAGATCTCTTTTTTGCAGTGAAGATACGCGATACGCTGCAGCATCACGGTATGATGGTGACAATAGCACGCTCGTTGTCAATCTTTGAACAACGTCTCACGCCAGCGACAGAGGATGAATTACCCGCGCTGGTCATCATCAATATCTCAATCGCTGGCATCGATTGGGAGAGCGCGATTCGTCTGGCACGCACGCGCCAGTTGCCCGTGCTAGCCTTTGGCTCACATATGGACCTGGAAGCACGCCGTAAGGCCCTTGCGGCTGGAGCGCATAAAGTCGTCGCAAATTCTAAATTTGCCAGTGACATGCCAGGATTGGTCAAACGCCTCCTTGAGCAGGCGACAACCACAACGGCCTCTTCGGTTATAAGTGAGGGCGAAGATCATCAAGAAGAAAGTTGATACTGACGCACTGGAAGCTGCGCGAGACGGTAACCGAGAGGATGCTTTTCATACAATAGTGCCTGCGAACGATAGCTCCAGCGTCTAGGGCGAAATTCCTGGCGCATACGGCGCGAAGTCTGGACAAGTTGATGCATAGTACGATAACGAGGACGATGGGCGATTCGGCTGCTCATGCACGCTCCCTCTTGTGAAATTAGGCACATACTACAACAGGTCTTTTCCTGACATATATATTACGTCAGAAAAAGACCTGTTCTCTCCAAGAGATCGTCTTTCAATCGTTTAGCTGTACTGGCTTAGTGACCGCAGCCGCAGCTTCGTGATTCGCCGCCGCCGTCCGCAGTACGGAAAGAATGTCCGCAACCGCAGCTAGAGACCGCATTAGGGTTGTTGACCGTGAAGCCCGCACCCATCAGACTATCAACGTAATCAACTTCGCTGCCCGTAATATATCCCAGGCTCATCTCATCAACAAACACCTTGAAGCCGCCCTGGTCAATCACGGTGTCGCCCTCTTGCTCTTCATCAAGTGTCATACCATACTGAAGACCAGAGCAACCGCCGCCTGCGACAAACACGCGCAGACCCAGGGTTGGATCGTTTTCCTGCTCAAGCAGTTCACGAACCTTGCTTGCTGCCGACGGTGTCATTGTGATGGTGGTCATATCGATCATGTATTTTTCACCTCTACTGTTAAAACACCTAAAGTTCTGTACATGTTCTACCACGTCTGGCCCTTCAAAGTCAAGTCATTAGAAGAAAGGCGGGTAACAATAATTCCTCTATTACGGCACATTATCGCACCGCTCAAAGATTCCTATGCATGGTAGAAACTGTACTTCTCTAAGTAATATACACTATACAAAATGAAGCGTCAAGGCGATAAGAAGGAGTAAATTTAAGCCACGCTCCCGCCTGGCTGGCTCCAACTCACGTTCACCCAAAACGTTGCTGTACACGCACAATATTTGCCAATACACGTGGAGCATCGGGAGCCACGCCAAAGAGCATCTCGGCACGTCGTTCTGCACCCATCGTCAGGCGCGTCATCGCATTTGATGCCGACCAGCCCTGGGCCAGAAGATGTGCCCCAATGCCGCTGATAATCGCGGTCGCAAATGATGTGCCTGCCCAATCCGCCCAACCGGAGAGATTCGGCTCGCCGCCCGGAAAGGTCGGCGAGATATATAGGGTACGCACCGCGTCAGATAAAGCATTTTCATTGACCATACCATAGCCATCGCCGCCGAAGGTCGCCACACCACATTCTGACGGCAATAACCCACTTGCATTGGCAAAATCCGAAACGAGAAAACGACTATTTACAGCAGTCACGCTCACAGTAGAGTTATAACGAGCAGGCGCACGCGGTGGACGCGGCGGTAACCCTTCGCGATGTGCCCGCGACGAGTCATTGCCAGCTGCCGCAACAATGAGTACCCCGTGTGCGTGCAGACTTTCAAACAACAGGCGCAGACCCTCTTCAAGATACTTGAGGGCACGCATAACGCCAGTCAATTGCGCACTTGACCATTGTTGTTGATGAAACCAGATAGCGGGCAGGCGGCGGATATCCGGCATGATCGTCAAACTGATATTTAAGACGAGACGACGAATAGAGCCACTCACCAGTTCACGCTCCAGATCAGAGAGCGCAGCAAAAAGAGCATAGAGGTCGCCAGCACCATACTCATTTAGCACGCGCACCAGACGAATGCGTGCTTGAGGAGCCACGTCCCGAATCAACCCGGCTATTGCCAGACCATGATCGGGCATCGCATAAGAACGTGCCTCACCAAAGCGATTCTGGCCCGTACTGGCATCGTTCGTCAATGGATAGCGATCATACTCAATGACAAATGAACCATCTTCACTACGTAAATCGGTTGCGAGTTGCTGCAATAGCCAGTTCCGCTGCATTTCCGGGCGCGTAGCCGCGTTTAGCACACGGTCTGGATGATGGGCTGTATCCAAAACTGCAACCAGCACATCTTCAGCACGCCGTAAATCCTGCGCGATGCCTGCCTCTTGCCAGTGGATATGCCAACCAACAGGCATACTACCGGAGGCAGGAATATCCAGCGACGGAGCGGGATACGCGGGATAGAGCGGACCGCCTTGTGCATGAAAAAGTGGAGCCGCCATCATCAACCAGTTTGGCATCGCGGCGACAATAGAGAGACCCTGGCGCGCAAACTGCTCTAGATGACTATGCAGATATGATAGTGCAACAGGGAGAGCATCACGCACCTGCGGGTCGGCATGGCGAACATGAAAAAACATTGCCATAAGTGGCTGTTTCTGATGTAGACCAAAAGTAAACGCTCGACGACGTAGAGGTGGCATCGTCGGGTTCTCGCGCCAACGCCCACCAGTTCCATACATTTCTAACGAGATGTGATACTGCGCAAAGAATTCGTTTAGGAGCGTCTTTACCTGGTTAAGCAATGTTTCTTGCATATCATCATTCAAAAGTCGTGGCAAGCGAATCACGATAATCATCTCACCGGGTATCCAATGGAAAAGTTCAGTAGGTGTCCCCATCAACTCTGCTGCACTATAAGTCATATCATCCCCCCTACGCACACATAAATTGAGATCACACCAGAGCAGTCACGCGACTTCTTATGCTTGGCCTGAGCGCAAGCATGAATCAACTCAAGTATAAATAACGTATGCTTGCCCTATATTATAACCGAAGAGAGATTTCAGTACAATCAACAGCGGCGCGCAACCATGCCATTTGCTATAATACAGACATTGCAATCAGTATCTACAATTTATGAGTAAGGGAGCGGTAATTACATGTACTCTCAGCGTCTTTATGGGACACTTGTCGAGTTGGTTGGTATTCCCAGCACATCGAGCCACGAGGAGCAGATTCGCCACTATCTCGAACACCAACTGGCCGCGCTCGGCCTCACCTCCACAGTCGATAGCGCGGGCAACCTGCTCGCTACATTGCCAGGTGATGGCAAGGCATTGCTGCTAAATGCCCACATGGATCGCGTACCGCCTGGTCTGGGACATACGCCAGTCTTACGCGATGGTGTCCTGTATAGCGACGGCACAACCAACCTCGGCGCGGACGATGCAGCAGGATTGGTAATCGTTTTAGAGATTGTCAAGCGCGTGATCGAACAACGCTTGCCTCATCCGCCGCTTGTCTTGCTCTTCACAGTCAAAGAAGAGGTAGGCATGTGCGGAGCGGTCGGCTTCGATGGCACTCCCTGGCACGTCACTGATGGCATTGTCTTTGATAACGCCTTTGAAGCAGGCGTCGTGGTTTCAAAGGGCGCGACCTACGAGGCCTTTGATGTCACCATTACAGGGCATACAGGTCATCCGGGCAAAGATCTCTCCCATACAGTCAGCGCACTGGAGATATTCCGCGCCACCGATTATCCTCGTGGCTCACTCGCACACGATCAGACACGTATCAACATTGGGCGTATTAGCGGCGGTAGCGCACGCAATGCCATTCCTGATCGCATCGTACTAGAGGGTGAACTACGCAGTTTCGAGACAGACGAGATGCGGCAAGCATATAAGCAGCAGATCCGTGAGGCTTTTGAGCAGACGGCACAACGTTTGGGCGGCCACGCCGAGGTCCACTTTAGCACTCATGCCAAAGGCTACACAATCAGCGAGGATGAGCCATTATTACAGACCTACAAAGACGTGCTTGAGCGACGCGGAGCACAGTTACAGCTTCAACCGACCTTTATCGGCAGCGACACCAGCAGTTTCCGCCCTACCATGCGCGTCTTTACACTCTCTACAGGTGTCGTCAATGAACACTCGTTTGAAGAGTATGTGGCCCTTGCTCCCCTGGAACAGGTTGTACAGGATATGTTACAACTGTTACATATTTGGAATACACGTTAGAGCGTATGCTCGATGTTTCATTAGTGTAACACTAGTATTGACAATTGCCTTCCCATCTTTTACAATTTGCTCATCTAGGATGTAAACCATAGTCAGGAGCCATGAGCGCGTATGGTTGATCGTGTGGGACAACAACTAGGGAACTATCGCGTCACCCGTTTGCTTGGACGCGGCGGGTTCGCTGATGTCTACCTGGGCGAGCATATTTATCTCAAAACACCTGTCGCTATCAAAGTGCTACAGGCACGTCTGACCTATGAGGAAGACCTGAATGGTTTCCTGAAGGAAGCACAGACGGTTGCTCGCCTTATGCATCCCAATATTGTGCGTGTGACTGATTTTGGGATTGCTGATGAAACGCCTTATCTGGTCATGGATTACGCCGCTGGAGGTACGCTCCGTCAACGGCATACCACGGGTTCGCATCTACCACTCACCACTATTGTTCCCTACATTGTTCAGCTTGCCGATGCACTGCAATATGCCCATAACGAAAAGCTCATACATCGCGATATTAAGCCGGAAAATATGCTCATTGGCGCGCGTGGCGATATTTTACTGAGCGATTTTGGGATTGCGCTCGTCTCACAAAGTTCACGCTATCAAGGTACACAGCAGGATATCACGGGCACAGCAGCCTATATGGCTCCAGAGCAACTACAAGGCAAGCCTTCGCGTGCCAGCGATCAATACGCACTTGGTATTACCGCCTACGAGTGGCTATGTGGCGAGCGACCTTTTCACGGCTCCTTTATTGAATTATATGCGCAGCATGTCAATGTACCGCCGCCATCGTTGCGCGCCAAAGTGCCCTCGCTCCCCCCCGATGTCGAGCACGTGATTATGACAGCACTTGCTAAAGATGCCAAACAGCGTTTTGGCAATATTTCCGCCTTTGCAAACGCTCTGGCACAGGCATCAGGGCAGGCACATCTGGTCAAGTCACGTCCAATCACGTTATCAACACCAGCAGACGCCAATCCGCAGCCGCCTGTAGCACCGCTCTCACCACCAGTTGAGCTAGCGTCTTCACCCGCCACGCCGCCGCCGACAAGCGCGGAGCATATTTTCAGTGGCGCATTTAGAGATATCAATACTGGAAATTCTCAGGTCCAGACACCTGCCGTGCTTCCGCAAGGTTCTGATCTGAGTATGGATTTGATTGCCGCTATCCAAGCTCAGCTTGAGGGACAGGATAAAGTCAAAGGGAGCGATGCGCAACCCACACCAGCACAAAAGACACCACAAGCGCAGGCTGACATTCTGGCTGATATCGATGCGCGTCTCGCAGCTGAGGAAAGGGCGCGGCAGGCACAGGCGGCAAAACAAGCTCCTCCGCCTCAACCTACCCCTCGTAGCTCCAACGCGCAAGCCGATGTGCTTGCAGATATCCAGGCCCAAATCTCTGTGCAGCGGCAGGCAAAGCAGGTACCGCCTCCACCTCCTCCCGCTAATCAGCAAACACCTATAGCGGCCCGTCCTGCACCACAGGTACAACCTATTCGTCCACAGGGGCAACCACAAGCTCCCATTGCGCAACCTGCGCCTGTTAGACAACCCGCGCCAGTCGCTCAGCCAATACCTCCTCCATCACCCATACACCGTGATCCATATGGATCACGACCATCTGCTTCAGCCACTGCGGCCAAACCTGCAGCAAATACGAACATGTGGAGATTTGGAGGCACGCAAATCGTCGCCATAATTATTGGCACTATCCTTTATACTGTCTCCTATAATTTCTCAATCCCTGTAAATTCATCGACACTTGCTCCTGGATATCTTGTTTCACTGTTCTTTGGCGCAATTTTTGGCCCTTGGGTAGGCCTAGCCATCGGCGCAATAGGCAGCATTCTCGGTAGTAAAATTTTTTTCCAAAACTTCCCTACATGGCCTGAATTTTTGAGTGAGAGCGTAATCGGCTTAATAGCCGGACTTGCTTCTCTTTCCACAAAAGGGCGTTATGCTTCTTTTGGTGCTGCCTTTCGCGCGAGTATTATTAGTACCATTGGTCTTGCTGTCGGGATTGTAATCGCATCCATCCCGTTCCTTAACCTGGCAGGCAACGTATCATATATGGGCAATTTTATCATGGTTAATGGCATAATGAGCATCATCGTTCTTCCTATTGTGCTCCTCATCTACAGCAAAATTGTCCATCGCGCAAAAGCCTGATTGTTAAATACGCCCTACACCTGGGAATAGCCTCGTGTTCTCTTCTCTAGAGAAGCTTTTCTCTTGTGATGCATCTGTGAGCCGCACCAAACAGGCGTATGGCATAAAAACCTATGCTTGTGTGTTACCATCAGCAGATATACAAATTTTTGTGGACAAGCGAGGACGAAACCATGGCAGAGAAACCAGATATCTATGGCGTTATTATTATTGGCTCAGGCCCGTCAGGGTATACTGCCGCGATCTATGCGGCGCGTGCCAATCTCTCAGTGCTGATGTTACAGGGCTATCAAACTGGTGGGCAGTTGATGTTAACCAGCGAAGTCGAGAACTATCCAGGCTTTGAGGAAGGTATCCTGGGGCCGGAGATGATGAATAAATTTGAGCAGCAGGCGAGCCGCTTTGGGGCCGAGATGATCCCCGAAGATGTCGTCGAGATTGATTTTAATGTGCGTCCATTTGTAGTAAGGACAGATACGAGCGAATATCGCGCCCGTGCCATCATCATCGCGACGGGAGCAAGCGCGCGCTGGCTGGACTTACCGAATGAGAAACGCCTACAGGGACGCGGCGTCAGTGCGTGCGCAACCTGTGACGGTTTCTTCTTCAAGAATAAGGATGTGGTCGTCATCGGTGGCGGCGATACCGCGATGGAAGAGGCGAGCTTCCTGACGCGCTATGCTAGCCATGTCACGGTTATTCATCGCCGTGACACGTTCCGTGCTAGCAAGATTATGCAGGAGCGCGTGCTTAAGAACCCCAAAATCAGCACAATCATGGACGCAGAAGTGGTTGATGTATTGGGCGATGATGCTGTCACAGGCGTGCGCATACGCAACACGCGCACAGGTGAAGAGACGACACTCCCCACACAGGGTGTCTTCCTGGCGATTGGGCATCAACCCAATACGCATCTGTTCAAGGGCATCGTTCACATGGATCACGCTGGCTATATCGTGCCTGTCAAGCATACGATGACCAACATCCCTGGCGTCTTCGCGGCTGGTGATGTGACAGATCATCGCTATCGCCAGGCGATTACCGCAGCAGGTGACGGCTGTCGCGCCGCCATTGACCTGGAACGCTGGCTAGAGAGCCAGGGTGAGGACGTCGGCATAGAAAATTGGAATTAATACCATAGGAAAGATGCCCTGTTTGCACAAACGGGGCATCTTTCTTCCGTGATTTTGGTGAGCTTTCCGCCACACTTTAATCTCTATCAACTTGCTACGAGTTTCTTGTTTCCAGGCATCCAGATTTTGATGCTGAATAGGCTTGCAATAGAACCACAGATGGGACATTTGCACCATTGCTAAAGAGTTAGCCCATCTGTATAATATTTGTGGTACCCCTTCTATGATAGAAACCCATATACGACCTGTCCCATTATACTCTGAGAGAGGTTACGCACTATGGAAATCACCAACAAACCGGATGGCATTGCTGCCAATTCTTCCGGTCTGACAAGCGCGGAGAAGCGTCCATTATCACTATTCGGTATCGTCAATCTCAATCTCTTCTGGCTTGCCAACAACTTTCACTGGCAAGCACTGCTCGCCGTCGTTATCCCCAGTATGGTTGCCCACTTTCTCGATCCAGCTAACAAAAGCATCAACCTCGCGATTGTCGTCAGTGGCGGCACATTAGTCGCCTTTATCGTCAACCCACTTGTTGGCGCACTCTCCGACTACGCGACATTTCGCATGGGTCGCCGTCGCCCCTTTATGATTATCGGCACGATCCTCAACATCCTCGTCTTGCTGCTTTTCGCCGTTTCACCGCTCTGGTTCCCACCGGCAGCACTCCTTTTCACCTTCGCGCTACTCTTCTTGCTGCTGCAATTTAGCAACAATCTTGCCAATTCACCCTGGAGCGCGATTATTGCCGACAATGTGCCGCACAAACAGCGCGGTCTCGCCTCTGGCTTCTACGGTCTCTGCACGCTCATCGGCACAATTATTGGCTCCGTACTCGCGGGCATCGTGCTGGGAGCAGGCGTCAACTCCGGTAGCATGACCATCTATCGTAACGCCGTTGTTGAAATCTTCGTCATCATTGCCGCCGTACAGATCATTTTCGTCGCCTACACGGTGATTATGGTTAAAGAGGTGCCACTTCCACCTGAAAAGCATATTGCCTTGAGTATTGGCACACTCTTCAAACGTTTCTTTTTCAAGCCAGCGGACTATCCCGACATTTCGTGGGTCCTGCTGGGACGTTTCCTGGTCACAATGGGTATTTGGAGCGTCTACTACTTCCTCACCTACTACTTCAATGATGTGCTGGGCGGCAAAGGCGTGCGCACCATCATCCTCAATACGCCATTTACAGGCGAGCAATTCAACGGCGCGCTCTTCCAACCGGCTGTCATTCTGCTGGCCTTGCCAACCTCCCTTCTCGCGGGTTGGGCCTCTGACCACTGGGGACGCAAAAGACTAGTCTATCTCTCCGGCGCGATGATGGCTCTGGTTTGCGCAATTTTCATCTTTTTCCAGAACCAATACGCCGCATTGTTGGCAGGCGCATTCTTCGGCATCGGCTACGGAGCCTATACCAGCGTTGACTGGGCCTTGACAGCCGATGTGTTGCCGCCAACCGATGAAGCGGGCAAATTCATGGGCATCTGGTCGGCAATGGGTATCCTGCCACAGGTTGTTGGTCTGCTGATTGGTGGCATTCTCCTCCAATTGCTCAAGACCATCCCCAATAATTTCGGCTACAGCTCGCTCTTCGTGCTGACAATCATTTACCTCGTGCTCGGCACAGTTGTCATCAAGCAAGTAAAAGGCACGCGCTGATATTCTCTCATGAAACGCAAAAAAGGTTGCACGTGCAAGACGTGTGCAGCCTTTTTTGCACGTAAAAATCCTGAGAATTTTTTTAGAAAATTTTTCTCTCTCTATATGCCTTCTTGATAACTCATGCACTATGCTTTCTTTGGTAATACAAAGACACTATGATGAGCATACGCAACGCGTCGGGTTCACGCTTGGGAGGGTAATATGGAAGCACCTCGTTTTCTTCTGCCATTTACACATGGCATTCATATTCAAGCTATCGAACAAACTATGCGCTTAGCGCAAAGTCGAAATGCCACTATCGTTCTGGTTTCGCTGATTCCCCTGCCAGTGAAACGCCCGCAGCAAGGTGCGCGCCTCGAACATATTCAGCAAGCACGCGACATGCAGCGAACACTAGCGAAACTGGCCCATCGCCATCATGTCACCGTTGAGATGCATGAAAGTTTCACGACGCATACGGTGAACAGTGTGATTGAACTTACCGCGCAATTGCACTGCGACACAGTCATTCTCGTGTTACAAGATCAGAAAGCCGTCCTGCTGCATACACCAGAGGCTCAACAGCTTCTCGAGAAGCACGATGCTCCATTTTTTATCATTCACCTGCCGCCCAAACAAAAGCTATTTGCCATAATTTTCGCCCCACCCGAAGCACACACAAGCCATCATCGGGAAATCATTCAGGTGCAATGGTATTGTAAAAAGAAAGAAGAGCAGTGCCTGAAAATAGAAGAACAAGACCAGGAAAAAGAAACATCCATACACGTATAAGCCACAAAAGATCTATGGACCAATTCATCGCGTGTAATGAAATAACGTGGTGTAACACCCATTTTATTTCGTTACACGCGATGGATTACATTCACATTCCTTTACGGTATTTCGTGCGCAGCAACTTACGAGTACTCTTCGGCGCGTATCTCCACGTATCGCCCAAACCATTCCGCAATCTTCTCCCAGTGCGCGATACGCTGGCTAAGCTTGGGCGTGCCACCGTGCCATGCTCCAGAGATACGGATAAAGGCAACGGGGGCTTTACCGATCACTTTGAGTGCCATGTAGAACTGTTCGGATTGCTCTATCGGGCAACGCAGATCATTTTCGGGATGAATAATCAGGGTTGGCGTGGTGACATTGGTGATATGCGTCATTGCGGAACGATCACGATAATAGGCGGCACGTTCCGGTTCCCAGGGATAGCCACGCGATTCTACCATTGTCAGATAGCCAACATCGGATGTACCAACAAAACTGACAAGATTTGAGATACCAGCGCGTGGTACAGCAGCCTTGAAACGGTTCGTTTGGGTGACGGCAAACATCGACATCTGCCCACCATAGCTGTAGCCTGTGATGACCAGCCGCTCCGGGTCTGCAATGCCGCGCTCAATACAGGCATCTACGCCGCGCATAAGATCTTCAAAATCCCAACCGCAGTTATCATCTTCGACTTCGCGCATAAACGCACGCCCATAGCCAGTGCTGCCATGCGGATTACAATAAAACACGCCATAGCCCAGAGCAGCAAAGTACTGGCAGAAACGGCTCATGCCCGTTCCCACGCCATACGCCCACTGCGGTCCACCGTGTATTGTGACCAACAAGGGATATTTCTCACCTGCACGCGCTCCAACAGGCGGCACAAACCAGCCATCAATCTCATCACCATGGGCACCTTGATAGTTGATGCGTTGCGGCTCGCTCCACACAAATTGCTGCATCTGGGCCTCATACAGGGCAGTAATCCGCTCTGGCCTTGTCGCGCTACCCGCAGGAAGCGGCAACACGTAGAGTTCCCAGGGTGAGAGCGCGTATTCTTGCGCAAGCAGTAGACCGCGCTCTTGCGGCAACACAGCCAGGAAGTAGGTTAGCTCCTCTGCATTGGTAATGTTCGCGATAGTTTTCTGCGCAACATGCAGACAACTGACATTGACGCGCCCGTGCTCAGTCGAGAGAAAATAGATGCGCTGCCCATCTGGACTCCATTGTGGACGATAGGGACCAGGAAAGCCATAGTCACCTGCCGCCCCAATATCGGCATAGGTATCCACATCGTCGGTCAGCGTTTGCGCCGTTCCGCCCTCGCGTCCCAGCCGGTAGAGCAGAGGATTATGGTGGCCCTCTACGCGATAGTCAGAAGCAGCAACCAGGGCAACAGATTGTCCATCAGGCGACCACGCGTAGCATTGAATCTCCAACGTGTTATCCGTTAGACGACGTTCCGCACCTGTCTCACGCGCCAATAGCCAGATATCTTTCGTGTATGAGCGGTCGCGCTCCTCTGCGCGATTGCATAACACGCTGATTTCCTGACTATCAGGTGTCCAGGTCGGCTGCGTGTGATCGGCTGGAAACGCTGTCAGTCGCCGAATGGTGGCGGGATCGCTCTCGCCCATCGAGTCAGCAGCGGGGGCAGGCATCACAAAAAGCTGACTGAAGCGTTCGTACAACCCACGCCCATCCAAGCGATAGTTGACCGTCGTCACGGTACGCAAGGCATAGGTATGCTCATCGTCATACTTTTTCTTTGCGGCATCATCCAACGTCTTACGTCCGGTGAGTAGATCATCTTCATCCGTAGGATAAGCCGACGCGGTGAAAGCGATCCACTGTCCGTCGGGCGACCACGCAGCTTCGCTTACGCCATGCAGCATATTTGTCAGTTTGCGCGCCTCACCACCGTCAGTATCAAGCAGCCAGAGCTGATTTTTCTCACCCTCGCGGTCAGATAGAAAGAGCAGATGGTGATTATCTGGCGTCCAGACAGGCTCGGTATCGTTCTTTGTGCCGCTGGTAAGCTGGCGTGGAGCACTGGCAGCACGTCCCTGCTCATCGAGGTACAACAACCAGAGCGCGTTGCGCGTCTCATTTTTGGCTCTGTCCAGCGTCTCCATGACAAACGCAACGCGCCGCCCGTCAGGAGAAAGGGCAATTGCCCCCATCTCCTTGAACGACCAGAGCGCGTCAAAACTCAGTTTAGCGGGCATTATTCTCTCCATCTCTCTGCTATGCATAGTCTTCGGGACGAATCTCGATATATTTACGGAACCAATCAAGCAGTATCTCCGTGTAGGCCATCTCCTGCGCGGGTTTAGTCGTACCACCGTGCCACGCAGCAGGAACGCGCACAAAGGTCACTGGCACTTTGCCGAGCATCTTAAGCGTCATGTAAAATTGCTCTGACTGCTCGATGGGACAGCGCAAATCATTTTCGGGATGCAGGAACAGCGTTGGCGTGGTCACACGCGGAGCATAGGTTAGTGGAGAACGCTCGCGGAAATAGTCAGCGCGTTCTGGTTCCCAGGGATAACCCTTGGCCTCAGCAGCCTGCCAGAAACCAATATCCGAGGTTCCCACAAAACTTGCCAGATTCGAGATGCCAGCCATTGGCACGGCAGCTTTGAAGCGATCTGTCTGTCCAATTGTAAACATGGACATATAGCCGCCATAGCTATAGCCCGTTACCACGAGCCGCTCTGGGTCAGCCACGCCGCGCGCGATACACTCATCGACGCCCAGCATAATATCCTGATAATCCCAACCACCCCAGTCGCCAATCACCTCGCGCATGAACGCCTCACCACAACTCGTACTGCCATGCGGGTTACAGTAAAAGACCGCAAAACCTTGCGCCGCGTAGTAGTGGAAGAGGGGGTCTAGGCCAATACTATAGCCCCAGTGTGGCCCGCCGTGAATATGCACCAGGAGGGGATAACGCACACCTGCGCGCGCACCAACAGGCGAAATCAGCCAGCCATCAATCTCATCACCGTTTGCCCCCTGATAGCGCAAGCGTTCGACCTTACCCAGTTGCAGGTCCGCCAGCACGCGATCATAGAGATGCGTCAAACGCTCTGGCTCTTCCATCGCTGTCTGTGCGCCATCATGAACAGGCAGGCGATACAGTTCCCAGAAATGCTCTGGCACTTCACGCGCTAAAAGCAGGCCGCGCCCCTGCGGCAACAAAAACAGCGCACTGGTAACTGAGTTACCACTCGTCAGGCGCGAGAGCGAACGCCAGACAATATTCATCGCGTAGACATGAGCGCAACCGCGCTCGGCTACAAGAAAATAGAGCTGTTGCCCGTCCGCGCTCCACTGGGGGCGATAAATGCCAGGAAAACCAAAACTGCCTCCAACAATGGGGAACGTCTCACTATCGAGATCAGGGGTCAAAGGCAATATCCTATCGCCCACATTGCCGTAACGAGTGACCAGATATAAGCGTTGGTGACTGCGCCCATAGATAATCTGATCTTTGGCTCCCACAATTACAGCCGCGCGACCATCAGGCGACCAGGCATAGCATTCAATCTCAAGCGTGCCATCGGTCAGACAACGCGCCGCGCCGCTCTCGCGCCCTATAGCCCACAGATCAGAGATAAACGAATGCCGCCGCGCCTCATTGGCGTTATACAGCAAACCAATTTCGCTACTATCTGGAGTCCAGAGCGGTTGGGTATGATCGAACGCGCCCGAAGTCAGGCGGCGAATGGTCGCGAAATCAATATTTTCATCGGCAACAGGCATGGGCATGACAAAAAGCTGATCAAACTGCTCTAACAAGCCGCGCCCATCGACGCGATACCAGATTTCCGTCACTGTGCGCAGACGGAAACGTTCATCTTCCTCGCGCTGTTTCTTCGTCGCATCATCTAGCGTTTTGCGTCCAATCAGCACATCATCTTCATCGTTTGCCGCGACAGGAGCGGTAAACGCAATCCACTTTCCGTCAGGCGAGCATGCAGCGTCGCTCACCCCGTGCAACATACCTGTCAGTTTGCGCGCTTCACCACCATCAGTATCAAGCAACCAGAGCTGATTTTTACCATCTTCGCGATCTGAGAGAAAGAGCAAGCGATGGCTATCAGTAGCCCATACGGGATTCGTGTCATTTTTCAGGCCGCTGGTTAATTGACGGGCTTCACCTACCGCCTGTCCCTGCTGATTAAGATGCAATAACCAGATTGCGCTGGACCGCTCATTTTTCTCTTTATCGCTTTTATGCAGCACAAAGGCCACGCGCAAACCATCGGGAGAAACAGCCACATTCCCCAGTGTTTTCAATGCCCACAAGTCTTCAAGCGTCATTGGATGAGGTGTTGACATAAAAAATTCTCTCTACTTTCTCAGAAAAATAAAGAAACAAGCGTAAGAAGGAACGTAATGTGTAAAAAGAGTGCGACAATAGCTACTGTTCACGTTGCAAAGCGGCGAAAAAAAGCGTCTCCACGAAGAGTGTATGAGCATGGAGACGCTCTTGTTCGTGTTCTGCTAGCAATGTCATACCGTGCCCGTCTTAGTGATAGGCTGTAATCGACATTACTGGATGGAGCCTTCGTAGATACCCATCACGGTATCCAGGAATTTAAGTGCCGCATCCTTCTTGCGCTGGAAGGAGTTGCGCCCGATAATGGAGCCAAAGCCGCCACCATCGCGAATTGCCCGAATTTCTCCGAAGACCTGATCATCACTGGCGGTAGCACCACCGGAGAAAATCACAATACGCCGTCCATCAAACGAGCTTTGTACGACGTGACGCACGCGATCAGACAGCGTTGCAATCGGAATCTCGTACTGCTGATAGACCTTCTGGGCCTCTGGCTGCTCAATATGTGCGCTCGGCAACTTGACTTTGATGATATTAGCCCCTAGCTGGGCCGCGATCTGGGCTGCGTAGGCGACCACATCTATCGAGGTCTCGCCATCTTTGCTCAGGCTAGTGCCACGTGGGTAGGACCAGACTACAACAGCCAGGCCAGCGGCTTTCGCTTCTTCCGCCATCTCGCGCAATTGCTCGTACATCATATTGCGCTCTGTTGAACCTGGATAGATGGTAAACCCTATCGCCGAACAGCCCAACCGCAAGGCATCACTCACGCTTGCTGTAATTGCGGATATCGGATCTTTCTCGTTATTCAGCAAGTCATGATTATTACATTTCAAAATCAGTGGCACGTCACCTTCGTAGCCCACAATGCCTGCCTCCAACGAGCCAAGTGGAGCGGCATACGCGTTACAACCAGCCTCTATCGCAAGCTGAAAGAAGTAGCGTGGATCGTAACCAGCAGGATTGGGGGCAAAGCTGCGCGCAGGTCCATGTTCAAAGCCTTGATCTACAGGCAAAATAACCATTTTACCCGTCCCGCCCAATCGCCCATGATTGAGCATACGGGCCAAATTTGCACGTACGCCAGGATTCTCGCTGGTATACCAGCTTAGAATTTCTCGAATACGATCATTCATTCTCTTGTTCCCTCTTCCCATGAAATGATACTTCCGCTAACTGCGTAGACCGTATTAATTGTATCACTTTACGCCATCAACCCCAAATTTGTGACATGCTTCATCACGGTACCTGCTCCAAGCTCATCGCAAACTATGAATACGCTGATACCTTTTCTTCTTTTTTTACTTATATATCTAAATAAGATGAAGTTAATTCAGACAAATAAACGATTTTTAACTCTTCTATAAACAATAGATACCTCAGCCATTGTTACTTCAGACACATTGATACGTTTGTATTCATGAAGGTAGGAAACGGCCCGCTATCTCATATTTTAACTATATCGTATATATCATCTTCTCATGCTAAATAGCAACAATACATGTTTCAAAGGGAGAACACGCTATGGGTGGAAGTAGTTTTGATCTGATCGTAGATGAGTTGATAAAGCAAAAAAACCTTTTAGATCAGATGCAGGAAGAGAATTTAGAGCTGCGCCGTCAGATTGCTGATCTGCTCGATGGGCATGGCATTTTTGTAGATATTTGTGGAACACGTTTTGCCCTGATAGGTGAACTCACTAGCTCCGCTTCACGAGTCGTCTACGCACTGGAACCTGTAACACAGGATGGCATCTCCAACGAGGAGGTTGAGAGCGAGGTTACAAATGTACCAACGCAACTCCTCGCCGAGTTCACGATGCCAACGCAGCAACTTCAGGAAAGAGATGAGTCAGCTACGGCGAGTGGGCAGGAAACGCCACTTCCAGCAGTTGATTTTATGGCCTTTGGCGATGACGCGAGTGTGCCCATGCCGACCTTCCTGGAAGAACTCATGCTTGACGAATTTACATCCGTCACCGCTAATCACAAAGCCGTTTGGACACCCACTGAACAGAAGTCCAGCGCAGACAAGATTGAGCTTGATGACGACGAAGTGAAAAAAGCTGCGCTCCGTCGCGAACTAATCGGCAGTTTCTTGCTGGAGTGATTACCTCCAGCAAGAGATCCCTCCGTTCTCTCCCCCTCTCACATACGCACTTTTTTCATCTTCAAGCACACCGTATCAAATCTCGCTTAGATTCTCCTCTAACCTTACCCTTTCTCACAGCTACCCTCGTCTCTCTAAAAGGACTAGCACAAGTAGCACACATCATCTTATAAAGAGGTACAGGGACGTGTCACTAGACGACGAGGATACGCTGAACAGTGAGATACCCGAATTGAACTATCCTCCCGCGCATGAAGCAGATACCAACAACGAGATAGGGCAGCGCGAAATCGTTCTACGTTGCCTGGCTGGAGACGAACAAGCCTTTGCGTGGATAGCAGACCAATACGGCAACTTGCTCCTGCGCACGGCTTATTTATTGGTGCGAGATGAGGAAGCCGCAAAAGATATCGTGCAAGAAACACTTATTCTTGCCTGGAAAAACATGGAAAAGCTGCGCGAACCAGCATATTTACGCGCATGGCTCTTAAAAATTGTCCTAAATCAATCCATCAGTCTTAAGCGACGTTGGGGGCGTAGAGCCGCTTTGCTGCGTGAACAATTGACAAACTCTTATACAGAGCAGGTAATCCAAATAGCGGACTTTCAACGGGGTCACATTGAAGATACTATTGATTTGGCACAAGCTATTGAGCAACTCCCTGCTAAACAGCGTGTTGTTTTAGTACTTTTTTATTATCATCGCATGACAATGCCTGAAATAGCGGATATAGTAGGTGTTGCAGAAAACACATTGCGCAAACGGCTCCAGGCGGCCCTTGATAAAATACGCCGCATGTTGGGTGCTGATCTGCCTGGAAACAGAGAAACGCTCTTTCCGACAGATCAGGTTAAAACACATATCACAATACACAGGGGTAGTGGGTCATGAATGAACATCATCATCAACAGCACGAACAACAAAATCATCATACCCAACTAGGGGGGCAGCAATCACCCATGACTGGCTTCGATCATAACCTTGAAACACGCATTACGCGCGTCCTGCATGACCACGCCCAGCATATACACATGACACCCGCTCTACGCAGGCGTTTTTTGCAACATTTGCCCACACATGCAGCACACAAAGAACGCAAAAAGCGGCTCGTCTCCCTTACTGCACTTGTCGCCGCAGTCTTTGTACTCACATGCGGCCTCTACTCCCTACACTTTCTGTTCCCGCCACATCCCATTGGTTCCGTCCTGGCCTATAGCACAAGCACGACATTACTGACGCCCAGTCAACTCGCGCAGGGCGGTACACTTGTTTCGCTCGACCCAACCGGACAGCATCTCGTGTATGAACCCGCCAATCAGCCAGGGGTTATGTACGTCACTGACATCGCTCATCCTGTTACTCACAACGTACTTACCATGCGCAATGCCTATAGTGTTGCCTGGTCACCCGATGGCTCAGCCTTAGTTACCACTGTCTACTCCGACAAGACCAACGAACCGCTATTAGCCCTTGCTTCCATCGGACAGTATATGCATCCGCTACAGAAAAATGTCCTTGCTGCAAGTTGGTCGCCCACATCTGCACAAGAAATCACGTTTGTCTCTGGTGGACAACAGCGAAGCCAGCCGCAATTATGGACTATTTCGCCCACTGGAACATCCTCACATCTACTGGCGACCATGTCCATCCCTCTGCTAATACAAGGCATGTACTGGTCGCCCGATGGACACACACTGGCAATGCTGGCAACAACGGCCAGCGTCCCCTCTCAGCAGGCTCTTGAGGGACCAGGACGCGCACTTTACTTGATGAATGCTCATAGCGGGGCCATTGAACAGGTCATTGCCCCCGGCGATTTCACCCTCAGCAATCTCACATGGTCACCCAATAGCCGCGCCTTGCTCTATGTACAACAAAATTTACAAAATGGACAGGAGACCACCAGTTTACGCGCGCTTGATGTCAGCACACAGCGCACGTTATTCACGCTTCCCGTGCAACATCTACGCGGTTTCTCGTGGTCTCCCCAGAGTTCGGCTCTCATCTATAGCGAGAATGGCATCTTGCATACTTACACGACAGGCAACACACCCATCACGCTACCCACGCTTTCAGACCTGGCCGACTATCCCATCTGGCTCCCAGACGGACGCATCCTCTATCTCCATATACACAATGGCCTTGGGCAACTGGCCCTGCTGCTTCCCAATACACACTTTTAACACACATCTATGGAGCAGGAAAGTCTATCGTTGTCTGGCTGATCTGTGACGAGCTACTGCCCAGGAATATCAGCGTGTAGGCCGTAGTGCCTTGCGGAGCCAGGAAAATCACATCGCCTGTGCCTCCCGACGAACCAGCGGCAAAGTTTGTTGGCAACGAGGTATCAGTGGTTGGGACGCTCGTGGTATCACCTGCCTTTAAGCGGAGATAGTCACCCCAATATGCGTTAAAACCTTGCGCCGTCGGATTATCTACTCTTAGCGTCACCGTGACGTAGGTCATGCCTTTCGTCGCCTGCTGGCCGCTATTGCTCAGGCTAACCGTTGTTTTTGTGATCGTCCAGGTCAAGCCATCATACTGCGTCTGCTTGTTGAGACTGGCCGTCCGATCCTGATATTTGCTCAAGTCTGCTTTGCCAGTCAGGGGCACATCCATCTGGGCCTCTGTCGCTTGCCCAACGCGCAATGTAAGGCTGTTGACCTTTACATTTGTAGGGACAGGAAAATCAACCCAATTGGTACGCGATGTTGAGGCATTTGGTGAAACGGAATTGAGTTCGTTAAGTGGCGCAACTTTCATGCCATCAGGCAATAGCAGACGAAAAGCATCGTTATACGCGAAGCTGCCTACCCTTGCGCTATTTGCCACTTCTTTGAAATCCAGGCGTACTACCCCTGGTTGAGAATTGCTGCTATCATCGGCCAAGAACGCAGCCTGCTTCGCATCGACAATCGTGATTGTAATGCTAGCATAGGTTATGGTCTCATTTATGGTACTTGTAGTGACAGGATATGCGGTCGGTGTGATGTTGCTTGTATTTCCGCTATTACTTGTATTTCCATTGTTAGTGGTACTGTTTGTTGATATCTTTGAGGTAGCACTCTGAATACCGTGGTAAACAAAGTAGGAAATTGTGCCACACAGAGCGAGAAGCACGACTAACACAATGCCGATCACACAGCCAAGCTGCCGAAAAATGCCTTTCGATGCATTGGGCTGTACAACGGCATACGATGGAGGGACAGCTTGATAGGCAGCATCTGGCGCAGTCGGAGCATTCGCGGGATATTGCGTATACGGTGACGACTGCGAGGATGCGTTATAGACATTTGGCGGGGGCGGGGGCGGAATAGGAACGGAGGCCGCCATTGGAGAACTATCCGCCAAGAGGGTACGCTCGTCACCCGCGGTACGCTCTGTTTGTCGGCTTGTTTCTCTATCTTGTGTGGCCCCACAGTTTGCGCAAAAGCGTTGCCCGGTGGCAACCATTGCTCCACAAGAGGGACAGGGGTGCTCAGACGATTGAACCATACGTGTCGCCACTCCTAAGATTATCCTGTACCCAGTGTGCAAGCTGCTACCTCTTGTCAGAGCTATGGCAGTTGCACATTCGTTACAGCACTATCGAAACCATTCTGTTGCTGCGCCGCCAGGGTCAGTGTCACAGAAGAGACCTTTTGTGGGACCAGAAATGTCACAGTACCTGTCTGTCCCACACTTCCTGTCGCAAACGCCACAGGAAGCGTTGTCTGTATGGGAGCCACGCCTGTCTTCCCATAATTTAAGCGCATATAATCATATGCTGACCCTGGAATAGCAACTTGAGAGAGCGTATTATCAACGCTCATCTGTATAACGATGTAGCGCATCGTATTTGGGGCCTGCTCACCTGGCAGGCTCATTTGAGAGGTAACGCTTTCTATCGTCCAGTTCAAGCCGTAATATTGTAACGGGACATTGATCTGTTTGGTCTTGGGAGCATATTGGCTCAGATCAGCATGAGCGGCAAGTGGAATAGTCATCTGCACCTCATTGCGCGCGCCCAAACGTAACACCAATTGAGAGAGGCGGACAGGGGAAGAGAGAGGGAAATCTACAACACTGGTCTGTGTTGAGCCAGCGGGAATGCCAAGCCGCCCTTGAATATAGGTGGGTGAGACGGTCTTTGCTTGTGGTAACACCAGTTGCATCACGTTCATAGGGAGAAAATTGATTGGAATAGCGGTTGTATTGGCTATTTGCAGACGAATACGCACCACTTGCGCGGCATTTGTCACCTGATCATCTGCAAAATTTCCCGCTAATTGTGCCTCTTGTACCGTTACGGTTAAGCCCGCATAGGTCACAACCGTCTGGAGAGAGGCCGTAGTGATCTGCGTCTGTGCGGCTCGCCCAAAGGGAAATCCGCGTGGTGCGACACTGACATAGACAATCACGCCCAGTGTCATCAACACCAGTAATAGCCCCATCACAATCACAAGGCGCAGAGTGAGGGACACCTGAAGTCTTTGTTTACTGGGAGGCGGAGGATATAGTGGCGTTTGTGCCATAAGCATCAGCCTTTCGAGAAAACCATTTAGCTGAGTAGCATACCATTTAGCTTTAGTTTACCATAGTCGGGAAGAGTCGAGCAGAGCGTGATAATGGCATTGAAAGCATGCATCCGCATACGGCATATAATCGTAGGGGCGTGATGGAATCACGCCCTCGTCCCCCATCACATGGCCTCTCGCATGGCTCCCCAGGCGGATCTATGTGCGGGCAGGGCGTGATACATCACGCCCCTACAATGACGCTTCGTGTGCGGGCAGGGCGTGATACATCACGCCCCTACAGTGGCACGATGCGCGTTTTGATCTTCCTGATGCTGTTGCATGTCCTTTCACAAGACGTATCGAATGAAGCTTGACAGATCATAACGTACCAGACGGCAAAGTGGAAAGTATGTGATAGATCGTTGCGAGATTGGGCGTTCCCAGTCCTGTTGCAAAGTCCCACCCTCGCGTTGCAGGATAATACAGGTTATTGCCTTGTGTCACATCATAATAAGGCTGCATACCCTGGCTATGATCTGCTACCATGTAAAATAGCTGCGGACCATAAGCGAAGGTTTGCCGCTGCTGGAGTAGCCCCTCGTTGACCAGTGCCAGCCCTGCTGCCCAGATTGGTGCTGCCGCGCTGGTTCCACCTACAGCTCCCCATTGACCACGAAAATAGATCGCTAACGCATAGGCTACAGCGGAGAGGTCAGGAACCTGACGACGGCCTTGCGAGAACTGATTATTGACGCCCGTGGCATTCTGCCAGGATGGGCGCGTATACAGGTTGCTATTGCCGCCCCCACTGCCCCACTGATTCTTGCACGTCCGTAAATTCGCGCTGTCAGCCCACACGACCTCGTTTACGCGCTCTTGTCCCTGGTTGATTTGTAAAATTGTGCCTCCAACCGATGTGGCCCAGGGATCGCTGGCCGGAAAACTCACGGAGAGACTTTTATACACGCCATCTGTAAATGCTCCACAATCTCCACTCGCAACAAGGACGGTCATATGCTCAACCTGCGTCAACTGCGCTAAACTGCTATTTAGGGCGCGCTGATCTTCTGCCGTCATTTCTCCCTCGGCAGATCCCAGGCTAATACTGACGAGACTGCCCGCGTTGGCATTGTTCACGTTATCATTCAAAATTTGTTGTAAGGCATCGTTGATGCGTCCCCACACATCATCGTTCGCGTTCCCATCGGTCTGATAGTCAACAATAGTAGCGGCGCGTGCCAGACCAGCAACCATCTCAACATCGAGAGCGGCCTCACCCAACGCCTTGGTTGGCGGACTATCCACATCTTCGACAGATACATTGCCACTAAACTGAATACAATCCAGATAATTTTGAATATCATCCTGATAAAAACCATCGACTTCAACCAGATTGACCGTCATCTGCTCGCCATGCCAGCCATGATTCCAAAGCTGATCATAGCCATAGGCATGCGCAACATCGCGCGGTAAAAGCGTCTGCTGTAACGGGTAACAGTCTTGTCCGGCATGCCAAAGCGTATGCGGGCCAGCAAAACTCATCTGCATATCATGGCGTGGAGCAACGCTATAGTTATCAAGGCCCGTAATCGCGTCAATAGAATTCGCGAGCAATGTGGGTATCCTGGGTGCGGGAGTTGGGGCAAAGAACTGCCGTCCATTGTAGCGATGCACCAGAAATTGCGTTTGTAGCAGTTTTGCCAGCGTGCCCGCCCTGGCGTTTACCGCCAGATGAGTCCGCAATTTACTGAGATTTAGAATAATCCCTTTTGTATTGAAAAAACTTTTAATCTGTTGATAGGTACCATCACTGATGCCTAGCTTCTGGGCAAACGCCTCGATATGCGAGGGCTTCCCTGCTTGAATTTTCTGCTGTGACGCCTCTTGCAGTATCTTTGGGTCGATTTTGAACGTAATACGCACATGCAAAGGGGTCGCGAGTGGCAACGGTCCAACCACCGGAGCGCGTAACGCTGTCGATGGTATGCCTAAATCCAGCGCAGTAAACGGTGCAGGAGTTGAGAAACCACAACTTGCCAGCGGCATACACAGAGACAAGAACAGCAAGAACAGCATCATCCGCACGGCTAGTGCCGTACACCGCTGACGACCCATGGACATGTTACACCCCTCGCGATTGCTTATTGGTTATTTACGGCCCCACACTCAGGGCAAAAGTGCACCCCTGGCACATCTGGAAGGCACTCTCCACAACGCACACACGTTTTTGCCAGAGCTTCCCCACAATAGACACAATATTTCCAGTGCATTGAAATCTCGTGCTGGCAGGTCGGACACAGGCCCACCCCGCGCATAAATGGCCGAGTGGACGCACCATCAAGGATTACACGATGCTCCAGGCGTCCTTGCAGCAACAGGGCCGGGTCTAGAAGATCAAGGCGATGCGTGGCGGCAACGAGCACAAAAGCAGGGTGATAATCACGTGCATCTATCTCAACTAGGAGTTGCTTCGACCAGTGCGTGCGGACATGCTCATCTAAGTGCATCATTTCATCGATATCCTCAAGCATCAGAATACAGGGAGACGCTTGACGAGCCTGCTGAAAGACAGTACTAATGATCTCTCGACCTTTCTGAATTGCACGCTGCTCGCAGATAGCACGATATTGTTCGCTTGTCAGGTCTACATCCAGATCGCCAATCTCATGACGGCTTATCGCATTCGCCATCATCACTAACGCAGAGAGCGAAAGACAGATCAGAGGAACAATCGCCTCACCTGCCATTGCGCGCATCAGTAGCGCACGATTATTGCTGGGTGGCCCGACCAGCACCACGCCATATAGAGACGCCTGCCGCCCGGATTGTGCGCGACGCGGCTTACGCAATATTTCAATAAAAGGCCACAGTTCCTGCTTTGCCCGACTAAAGCCCAGTATATCAGCAAAAGTCACGGCGGGTCGCTCTAGAGACGTCAACAATCGGCGCGTTGTCTGTATGGGCGACAGGATATCCTGCTGCACGCGAATACGCGAACGAATAAGCTGATCTATCGCCCGGCTATACCCCACAGGCGTCTCTTCAGAGACATAGGAAGGTGGAGCAAACTCTATCTGCGAAAGCAACAAATCTAACAGTGGCTGAACACGCTGATGGCGGATTGTGCCAAGCACGATATGCTCTGGATGCAGATCAGAGATATGCAGCGATGCCGCAAATACAAGCGCCCAGGACAGGCAATCTTCGGCCTCTTTCGAGAGCGTGATCTGCTGCATTTGCTCTTCTATAGTTTCTCGCTCTTCTAGCATCATCGCCACCTGCGCAACTAGCAATTGTTGATCCAGCCCCAAATTGCTCAACGTGGTGGCGATGTTTTCGCTACTCGTTTGTAGCGCGCTCAAAAAGAGATGCTCAGGATAGATCGTGCTTGCCTCCATCATGCGTGCCTGATGTTCGGCGCGTTGCAATACCTCACGGGTGGCAGATGTTATGCCCTCTATTTCTTCTATTACTGCTGTTACAGTTCGAGCAGTATCGCTAATCGTCATCTTGCGCTCCTTCGCAGACACGAGAAGTCACATAGTTACACCAGATAGGTAGCCTCGTGCGTTTCTCTCACGCACGACAGCCCTTTTTTGTTTCACCTCTCGTATACAGCGGAAGGCAAGTCGCAATGACGTTTGATAGAGCACTATTATCCTGTCATCGGTGATATAATAAGCAGGTGATTGGAAAAGATATTCTATTTGAGGAACGCATATATGCCAGAATTTAAAGTGGACGCTCCATTTCAGCCAACTGGCGACCAACCAGCAGCTATCGCCCAACTCGCGGAAGGGATCAAAAAGGGCTATGCCCATCAAACCTTACTAGGGGTCACAGGTAGCGGCAAAACGTATACAGTCGCGAAAATTGTCGAGCAGGTGCAGAAACCTACGCTCGTCCTGGCCCCCAATAAAACGCTGGCGGCGCAACTTTACAGCGAATATAAAGAGTTTTTTCCCAATAATGCCGTTGAGTATTTTGTCTCATACTACGACTATTATCAGCCAGAAGCCTATATTCCACGTACAGATACCTATGTTGAAAAAGAGAGTATGCTCAATGAAGAGATCGAGAAACTCCGCCTCTCAGCCACGCGCAGCCTCTTTGAACGACGCGACGTGCTGATTGTCGCCTCCGTCTCTTGTATCTATGGCTTGGGCAGCCCGGAAGAGTATGGTGAGGTGGTCTTGACGCTCAAAATAGGCGATGAGCGACGACGCGATAAGATATTGCGCCACCTGACCGAAATTCAGTATGAGCGCAATGACACCAATTTCGTGCGCGGTCACTTTCGCGTGCGTGGCGATGTTTTGGAGATTTTCCCCGCCTACGAGGATGTTGCGGTACGAGTTGAGTTTTTCGGCGACGAGATTGAGCGCATGACAGAGATTGACCCATTGACAGGCGAAGTCATGGGCCAACGCCAGCGACTCGACATCTATCCCGCCAAACACTGGGTTACGACGCAAGAACGCATGAACGCGGCTATTTTGGCAATTGAGCAAGAATTAGAGGAACGCCTCAAGGTCTTAGAGGCAGAGGGAAAACTGCTGGAAGCGGCACGCCTCAAACAGCGCACAAACTTTGATATCGAGATGCTGCGCGAGACAGGTCTCTGCTCAGGCGTTGAAAACTACTCGCGCCACCTCGCGGGACGTGGCCCAGGCGAACAGCCCTGGACGTTGCTCGACTACCTGCCCGAAGATTTTCTGCTGGTCGTTGACGAGTCGCATGTTTCGCTACCGCAAGTGCGCGGCATGTATGCAGGCGACCGTTCGCGCAAGCAAGTGCTGGTCGATTTTGGTTTTCGCCTGCCTTCGGCGATGGATAATCGCCCATTGATGTTCAACGAGTTTGAGAAAATTATCAAGCAGGCCCTGTATGTCTCAGCCACACCTGGCCCATATGAATATGAACACAGTCAGGCAATTGTTGAGCAAGTCATTCGCCCGACAGGTTTGATTGACCCGCAGATCAGCGTGCGCCCAACAAAAGGTCAGATTGACGATCTGCTGGCGGAGATTCGGCGGCGCGTTGAAAAGAAGCAGCGTGTCCTCGTCACCACGCTGACAAAGAAAATGGCGGAAGACCTGGCTGACTATATGCAAGAACTCGGCGTCAAGGTTCACTACCTGCATTCAGAAATCGATACGATCGAGCGTATTGAGATTTTACGTGATCTGCGTCTGGGCGTTTACGATGTCGTCGTTGGCATTAACCTGCTACGTGAAGGACTTGATCTACCAGAGGTTTCGCTAGTCGCCATACTGGACGCCGATAAAGAAGGCTTTTTGCGCTCCGAAGGCTCACTGATTCAGACAATTGGACGCGCGGCACGCCATGTTGAAGGCAGTGTTATTATGTATGCTGACGCGATGACGAAATCCATGCAACGCGCCATTGATGAAACAAATCGTCGTCGCGCTATTCAGATAGCATATAATGAGCGCAACCATATTACACCACGCGGCATCATTAAAGAGGTCAAGACGCTCTCTGAGCGCATTAAGGCGATGAGTGGCACAGAAGTGGCAGGGAACGACGGCAAGGCTGCTTCGGTAGCACTCGCAGGCATCCCACGCGACGAGGCCCTGAGGCTGATTAAAGACCTGGAAAGCCAGATGCGCACCGCCGCCAAACAGCTCGAATTTGAGAAAGCGGCCCAACTGCGCGACCAGATTATTGAAGTACGCCGCACTATGATTGAATAGTAGACATTTTCATTGAAAGGATAACCTGTACAATGTCCCACCATCATCACGGGATGGAACAGCACGAGCCAGAACAGAGCGACTACTTGAGTGGCCCACAGATTCTCCCACATCGCGTTCGTCCCAATATGACCGTAGCGGAACTCATTGATGAACAATTTCAGGCTTATAACGCCGCGCGTTTGAACGAGGCAGCGCGCCTGTTCGCGGAAGAGATGCTCAATCCTGAAAGAGATGTCACCATCGGCATGACCATGGCGGGCGCGCTGACGCCAGCAGGTCTCGGAGGCTGTATCATCACTTTGATGGAATATGGCTTTGTTGACTTTATCATCAGCACAGGAGCCAATCTCTACCACGATATGCATCATGCGCTAGCTATGACGCTACATCGCGGTGACTTCCGCCTCGATGACACCAAACTGCAAGAAGAGGGTGTCATCCGCATCTACGATATCCTGTTTGAGGACAAGGTTTTACTTGATACCGATGCATTTGTGCGCGAGTGCCTGAAAAGTCTGCCAAATCACCCTATCTCTACCTCAGAACTCCACTATCACCTGGGGAGCCAACTTCTCAAAATAGGTGTCAAGCCGGAGTATTCGATCCTGGCACAAGCCGCCCAGTGGAATGTACCGATCTACACCTCCTCACCTGGTGACTCTTCTATCGGCATGAATGTCGCCCGCAATGCCCTGGATGGCAGCAAATTAACACTCGACCCCCTGGCTGATGTCAACGAGACAACCGCTATCGTGCATCACGCGACACGTAACGGCGTGATTATTCTCGGCGGTGGCAGTCCCAAGAACTTCTATCTACAGACGCAACCACAACTGTGGGAGGTTCTTGGCATTCAAAAAGGTGGGCACGACTACTTTATCCAGATTACCGCCGATGCCCCACATTGGGGCGGGCTGTCCGGGGCAACACCTTCAGAGGCCGTCTCCTGGGGCAAAATTAAACCTGACCAGTTGCGCGATACCGTTGTCGTCTATGGCGACTCTACTATTGCGCTTCCCTTGCTGACAGCGTATGCCGTAAGCAAAACACAACCGCGCCCACGTCGCGCACTCTATGCCCAGCGCGATGCGCTTCTGCAAGAATTACAAAACGCCTACGAGATTGGCAAACAGAGCCGTCCATAGTCGTAGTGAGCGCGCTACAATAATCCGCAACCTGAGAAACTATCCACCTGATAGCCAGCAGCGATTGCCTATTAGGTGGATATTTCTCTGCCATTTAGGTGGACAGTTCGCTTGCCTTTAGGTAGATCACTATGCCATTTAGATAGATCATTCTATCGGGTTTAGGTAGAAAATTTCTTGGCATTAGGTCAAAGCCACAAAATTTTGTTAGCATTAGCTTGACAATCTAATGTATAATACATAGCAGTGTGTACGAACCACACCGATGTTCAGGACAGCCTTTTCTTACGAGCAGAAACGGCTCTCAATCTTGTAACCCGATACTAAGGAGGATACCCTCATGCTTGTCCATTTGATGCTTGAAGTCTATAATTGTGATCGCGAACTCTTGAGCAACGAGTCGCTGGTGCGCCGTGTGCTGGACGAGTATCCAGGCCGTGTTGGCATGGAAAAGGTCAGCCCAGTTCATCTGTATGATATTGAAACGTCTAATCCACTTGATGCAGGTCTTTCCGGCTTTGTCGTCATCGCACAGAGCCACGTGAGCTTGCATGCATGGCCCGAATACGGCGAAGTCGACATTGACATCTGCTCTTGCAAAGAGTTTAGCCAGGAAGACGCAATTGCCTTTGCGAAGGAAATGTTCCAGAGCGACGATATTGAGACGCATTTTGTGATCCGCGCCAATCGCTCTCTCCGTCCAGAAGAGCCAGACCCAATGCGCTACGAGGTTGCAATGGCAGAGCGACGGGCAAAACAAGCGGCAGTCCAGCACTCTGCTCCTGTAGCAGCGGAGGTGCGCTAAGGGCAAGAAGCGCAAGGCGAAAAGTGCCCCTATTGAACCAACCGTTATAGGCGGAGGGTAGGCAGTGATCCTGAGTATCGGGAACGCTCGTTTGCCCTCCACTTTTATTGCAATCAGCCAGGCAGCACAGGAAAAGACTTTTCATTCATTTATAGTAGAAATGATGAGGTAGAAATGGAAGACATACAAATTACACAATTTGGGGCACCTGATGCTCCGTACAGTAGCCCTGATACAGCGCGTATCGCTATTATTCCCGCGCCATTGGAGTATAGCGTGTGCTATATGAAAGGCACAGAGTATGGCCCCCAAGCGATTCTCAATGCATCTAGCCAAATGGAACTGTATGACGAAGAACTAGATTGTAGCCCCATTGAGGCAGGCATTTATACTTATCCTCTACTTGACTACCACGGACTCGACCACGCTGCCGCCCTCGCATTGACAGGCAACACCGTGCGTGACGCGCTTGCGCGGAAGCAGATTCCGCTGACGCTCGGTGGTGAACATTCACTTTCAGCACCCGTCATCGCCGCCGTTCACGAACATTATCCCGATCTGACCGTCGTCCACATTGATGCTCATGGCGACTTGCGCGATACCTACGAAGGGACGCCACTCTCTCATGCCAGTATCGAACGGCGCGTCGTCGATATGGGCATTCCACTGCTAGAAATCGGTATCCGCAGTTTCAGCCCTGAAGAGGCAGCATTTCTGAAGACAGAGCCAGATGTTGCCATTGTGTGGGCTTACGAGATGGCAAAAGGCACTACCGTCATTCCCTGGGAACGTCTGAGCCAACATACCTATGTCACGATTGATCTCGACGCCTTCGATCCCAGCGAGATGCCAGCCGTTGGAACCCCTGAACCCGGCGGTCTGCACTGGTATCAGGTCCTCGATCTTTTCCGCACAATCTGCCGCCAGAGCGAGGTTGTTGGCATGGATGTCGTTGAACTCTGCCCCATGCCTGGTCAGACACGCGCGGATTTTATGGCCGCGAAGCTCGTCTACAAGATGATTGGCTATCGCCTGTTCCAATAAGCGTCTCTTCTGCTTGCATTTGTGCGAATACGACCGCCTCATGTACAATACAAACATATAAATTAGTTATCAGTGGAGAGCTTATGCGTATTCGCACAATATTACCTCTACCTATCAACCCAGGTAAGTACAGGCACCATGCATCGCTCCTGACAGGGCTATTGCTCATGTCTCTTCTACTCATCGCCACAGGTTGCACTGACAGCGCAACGCACATAGTTAATCAAAGTAAGCATACGACTACATTCATCAGTGCCTCACCAAATGCAGGCGGTCAAAACAATCAACAAATTACCTATAGCACGCAACCGCAGGATGTCTTAATTCGCACCTTCTATGGCGGTGGTCTCTACGGCACTTTCTCGTCGGCCCCACAGATCAGCCTCTATGGCAATGGGACCTACATCCTCGGCTCACAGATGCAAGGGCAATTAACAAGCGATGTATTGGAACAATTGCTGCACACGCTCGTTGATACTGATGGCCTTCTAAACATACACCAACAGCAATTTTCGGACGTACCAGATCAGAACGCCACGTTTTTAGAGGTCAACTTGAACGGCAAACATCTAGAGTTTATGGATGGGATTTTTGGACGGCAACAGGAATCTGCGCAGGCAATGAGTGACTACCAGCATCTCAATCAAGCGCTGCAAAACATCCATAACGCGCTCCAACCACCAACTCAACCCTATCATAACAACACAATGGCCCTCCTGGTACGGCAAGACTTTAGCCCTGATCTTAGCCAAAATATCGCATCATGGCCTCTCAGCAACTTCACCCTGGCGCAAGCAGCAACGTTTGAATGCGGCGCAATTCCGCAAGATACCACGAGTCAGAATCCTGCCACTGCTTGCTTACAATATACGATTCCACAAAACGCGATTCTCCTTACAGCAGATGAAGTAACACAACTGCAAGGCCAAATGCCAAATGAGCAGCAACAAGAATTTAACGAGCAAGGTCTCTATTATTATGTGATATTACGTCCTTTATTGCCTGATGAGTTAGGAGCAAATGCGTTAGCGATGTTTGGAAGTGCGCAAACCCACTATATTCCAGTGCCTTTGTTGACGACTTCCACCTTGCCAGTTGCATCTCCAACGGCAGGGCAATAGTAAAAACATCGCCACCACTTCGTCCTTTTGTCTCGTCACAATCTTGGATATGTGGTATACTGAATATGACGCCGCCCCATCTATCCAATGCCATCTGAGAAAAAGCGCGTCACTATGCAAGAGTAGGAGTGGAAAGAAGTACGGGAGGAAGCAATAAAGACCTTGCCGATCAGACCGGACCGCCACTAAGGAGTATCCTCTATACGGTAGAGCCGTGAAAGGAATTATGACCAGAGAATTCAACAAGCAACGTCGAGATGATTCGCGTCCACCATCTCGCAGACCAACCTCAAATGGGTATGGAGATGCGCGATCTTCGCGTCCTGCCCGCCCTCGTTTGAATCGTGAAACAGTAGATCGCGCCTGGGAGACGGGGGCAAATCCTAATCATGCCGACTACCAACCGCGCAGCCAGCGTGACCCACGCGGTCAACCCCCGCGCAACGGACGGAACGAGCATCGTTCCTCAGAACAACAGACACATTTTACCCCAGGTTACCGCAGAAATACGAATGAAGAACGCACCTCGTCTTATCAGGAACGCGGTGAGCGACGCAACACAGGCTATGACCGTGAGCGCGCGGAGCATGGCCGTTCATTTGAGCGCAATGGCGAGCGCACTCGTGATGACCGACACTACAATGACCGTCGTGGTTACTCAGATGGGCAAAATAGGGCAAATCCACGCGGTCAATATCAGGGTCATCGCCCTTCCTCGGACTGGGAACAACGCGATTATGGGCGAGATCGCAACCAGGGTAATCAGGGCTACCAGGGTAATGGACGTTCATGGCAACAAGGACGCGAACGCAATTTTTCAGAAGATCGCCCGTACCGCCCGGAGCCTCGCTCATTCCGTGATGATCGTGATCGTGATCGTGGGCCAAGACGCCCTCCACGAGAGAATAATCGACCGGAGCGTTCTATGCCTCCGAGCAACGGACGCGAACGTGATAGACGCGAGTCTTCGCTTCCGCAGCCACATGTGGAACGCTTTGAGGGTGATTACGAACGTTTTGACTATAATGAGACATCACGCCGCCCGGAACGTGGTGACCAGCGCATTCCCGCGCAAAGAGGCCGTCATCATCACCCAACAGAGCAGGTTCATGTTACGCGCCTACCGGATGGCCGTGTATTAAAAGGTTCACGTCCAACACAGCGTCGTAAGGCCCAGTTTTGGAATGAAATCACTAAAGATACTGAGGGACTGGTAGAGCAGGTTCACCCCGCTCCACATCCAGCGGACGAAGCGCACCAAGAGGTTAAGGCTTTGCCACTGGAAGGTGAAAGCAATGGTGAACCATCCGCACACACTGGGCCTGCAGCACAAGAGGATCAGGCGCAAGATACTGATGGGGCACAACAGACGCGCCCGGCAAGCAGCCCGGCGCAGAAAAAGAAATCAGCATTAAAGGGGCGTACGAATGTTATGCGTCCCTCTCAGCGCGGTTTCAAATGGCCTACGACGTAACAAGCATTATTCGCACAGTAGCATTGTCCCATGTACCACGTGATTTCTCTCAGCAGAGGAGATCACGTGGTACAGTAATGTTCAGAGGAACACTATGCTCTATCCAAGTTATTTACAATTATACGAAACAGGCGAACTAGCGGAGCGCGCAGCTGCAGCCTGGGAGGTATTACGCAGTTGCACGATCTGCCCACAAAATTGTCACTGTAACCGTATTGCGGGTAAAACAGGCGTCTGCCATTCGGGAACAGAGGCAATCGTCGCGTCTTGGAACGTTCATCGTCGAGAAGAGCCACCCATTAGTGGTACACGTGGGGCTGGCACCATCTTCTTTGGTTATTGCCAGGCGCGTTGTACCTATTGCCAAAATTTTTCGCTCAGTCAAGGCGGGCTAGGGCATCGTGTTGGGCCAGAGCGTCTCGCGGATATGATGCTTTACCTCCAGAAGAAACGTTGTCACAATCTAGACCTTGTGACCCCAACCCACTTTGTACCGCAAATACTTGCCGCACTCGTGGTCGCTTGTGGGAAGGGATTACGCCTGCCTCTTGTTTACAATTGTGCGGGCTACGAGAATATGGAGACGTTAAAGCTACTCGACGGCGTTGTAGACATCTATCTGCCAGATGCCAAGTATGCTGATAACAAGCATGCCTTGCGTACGTCAAAGATGCCGCGCTATGTCGAATATAATCAGGCGTCGTTACGTGAAATGTATCGGCAAGTAGGGCCGCTTCAGCTTGACGAGGAAGGAATTGCGCGCCGTGGACTGCTTATCCGCCATCTGGTGATGCCAGAGGACATTTCAGGCACGCGCTCGGTGTTGCGCTGGATCGCCGAAGAACTTGGTCCAGACACGCCGATCAGCTTAATGGATCAGTATTTCCCAGCCTGGAAAGCGGTTAACGATCCCATTTTGAATCGACGACTCACCTGGACAGAATATCGGACGGCACTGGACGCCCTAGATGAATTCGATTTCACCAATGGTTATGTGCAGGAAGACCTGATTGAGGTGGATACAACGTCTACTATGTAGAGCAAAAGAGATTGACGAGTTTTGCTAAGCAAACTCACAATTTTGTTACATTGTTGAGCCTGGACACAGCATGTTTTCTCGCATCGTATAGACCAGGCACGCTATAATCTTAATAAAGTACATAAAACGTCATATCGAGAGCAGTGGCGCATATCGGATATATGCGGCGGCTTTCATCACGTGCAAGAGGATACTCTCAAACCCTGTCACGTGCAAGACGACGTGCGAAATGGAGTGTCTCTTATGAACACAACGGCCACATTGAGCCGACTTTTTGCAGGTATTCAGAATGATCTTGATCAGGTCGATAACACCTTTCAAGAGAGAGCCGCATCGGGCCTTGCGATTCTTCATTCTGCCTCAATGCACGCTCTTGCGTCACCGGGGAAACGTCTACGAACTGCGATCACCCTCCTATCAGGCAAACTCAATACGTATCGTTTTGAGAAACTTTTACCGCTGAGTGTTGCCTTCGAGATGACTCATCTGGCAACCCTGATCCACGATGACATTGTGGATGAGGCGCGTACACGACGCGGCAATCCGACCGTCAACGCGATTTGGGGCGACAAGATCGCTATTCTTTTAGGAGATTACTACTTCGCCAAAACCGCTGGCTTGATTGCTGATATCGAAGACCACCGTATTGATCATCTTTTCTCCGACACAGTCGCGATTGTCTGTGAAGGAACCATCATGGAGATGATGACCGCAGGCAGTGTTGACCTCACGATTGAGGCCTACTACGAAAAAATCAAACATAAGACCGCCTGTCTGATCGCTGCATGTAGCAAAGGTGGAGCAATACTGAGCAACGCTTCAGATGAAGAGATCGAACTGCTCTATCAATATGGGTTAAACTTGGGGATCGCTTTCCAGATTATTGACGACATTTTAGACTACACAGAAGACCAGTCAACGATTGGCAAACCCGCTGGCAACGATTTGCGCCAGCGTATGGTCACCCTGCCGTTGATCTACGCACTACAAGATCAGTCGCACAATGGACATTACCAACAGGCCAGCCAACTACTCAGTGGCGAACCACAGAAAGAGGCTGATATTCTCACTATCGTTGATTGGGTCGCGCATGGTCAAGGAGTGAAACGCGCACAGATGGACGCGCTCGCGTATGGTAGCAAGGCACGAGAAGCCCTCTATCATTTCCCTGCCTCGCCGAATCGCGATGTCATGGATGAATTGATTGATTTCGTGGTGACACGCAAAAAATAAATAGGACTATCACTTATGACAGCTAGACTCTCTTTAGAAGAACGCTTTCGTTCTAGTGGAGGCAAGCGTTTCTATGTCCGCAATCTTTTCGGACGAATCGCACGCATCTACGATTTAATGAACCGCCTGATGAGTTTTGGGTTAGACGGCTACTGGCGTGCTTTTGCAGCCCGTTACCTCGCGCTGGGCAGTGGTGAAACAGGGCTGGACCTGGGTGCGGGCACGGCAGACCTTTCGCTCGCGGTTATTAAACGCTCTGGTCCGGGCACACATATGATTGGGATGGATATCACACCAGAGATGCTACAGCAGGGCCAACGTAAGCTGAAGCGTCTAGGCCTACAAGATCGCATTGAACTGCGCGTTGGTGATGCTGAGCATATAGATTTGCCTGACAACAGCGTTGATGGATGCTGTTCAGCATTTACAGTGCGCAATCTCAGCGATATTCGCCAGGGTTTTCGTGAGATGCTGCGCGTAGTACGTCCTGGTGGACGTGTTGTCTGCCTTGAGATCAGCCATCCCCCTGGCAAAATCTTTGGCACACTCTTCTACCTCTACTTTTATAAACTCGCACCGCTCTTTGGCACAATTATAGGCAAAGCCTTTGAAGAATATAACTACCTGCCTAATTCATTAACGACGTTTCCTGATGCGCCAACACTAAAAGCCATGATGGAAGAAGTAGGATGGAGTAATGTTCGCTTCTATCGACTGACAGGCGGCATTGTCGCGGTCCATGTCGGCACAAAACTTGCCTAGAAGCACCTGAAAAAGAGACCAGAGCACACACGGCACAGCTTCGCCTCACACTGGTCTCTTGTCTTATTCATCTGTCTTTAAGCAATGCCACGACTGAGTATAACCAATACCACCAACACAACCAGTATTCCAGCCAACCACATACCTGCTATCACAAGATCATTGCGCTCTGCCATTGGCGGCAATGCTTCTGGATCTGGCAAGAGCGATTTACGGTCCTGCTCCTCAAAATCACCCGCGAGAGAAGCCATCATCGGGAGTAAAACATCTACGTTGCCAGCCTCTGGTTGGGCAGAAATCAGGCTTTGCGCTTGCATTGATGGTCCATTGTACGGAGTGGTCGCTGCGGGAGCGACACTTCCATGCACTGAGTTCACTGCAAGTAACTCCTGGCGTAACTCGGATGGATATTGATAACGTTGCGCCACGTTTGAGCGCAGTCCCCGCGCTAAAATCCTCTCAAACTGGGCCGATATGGTTGGATTAAGTTGTTGGGCGGAAGGGATGGTCCCGCCAACCGCAGAGGGGAGGCTACCGGTCACAGCATGATAAGCCGTCGCCAGCAAAGAGTAGAGATCGGAACGCACATCCACGATCCCACGTGTAAACTCTGGTGCGGTATAGGGAGAGGATTGCATACGCTCCATACCAGCGATAAATTGTATAGACCCGCTTGCCAGCAAAACAGAGAAATGAGTTAATACGTAGCGGCCGTCAGCCCGTGCAATTACGATATGCTCAGGGCGAATAAGACCATGCACGAGCGGTGGGGATTGCTGGCTTAACAGTTCTAATAGTTCGGCCATCTGCAAGCAACAAGCGCGCACATCTGCCTCCGACAACGCGCGACCTGTGCGCCGCATGCGCCCCAGTAAAGAATCACCTTCGACTAATTCAAATACAAAGAAATTGCGCCCCTGATCACTAAATACATCCCATAATGTTGGGATAGAGGGATGACGCCCTACTGAAGTAAGCACCATTGTCGCGGTACGGAGTGCGGACTGCATCAACATTGACTGACCATCAGGAATAACAACCTCACAGATTGCAACTGCTTGGGTAGAACGTTGCGCATCCTGGGCCAACCACCATATTTCAGAAGCACCGCCAGCCCACTCTTGCCGTCCTTGTTGCTCTTGTAAACGATAGCGTCCATTCCGTAGGACGGTTCCTGGGGCGAGGGGACGCATAGACGCGAAGGTTGGAGCCTCACCCATCACATTTCTACTGGACATACTGGATAAATCAAAATTAGCAGGGTTGCCACCAGAGATGACTGAGGATGAAGACGGGGCCTCAGAGAACGTATTGCGTTCAGTAACAAGGCGACGGGGACGCAATGCAGACTGCGCACGAGGGGCATCGGTTAATGGCTCGCTAACTGTACGAAAGCGTGGAGGAACACTCTTGGGAATACTTTGGTTTATGCTTCCCGCCCCTAGCATATCGGTTTGTGGACTACGTGGCATGGCAGGCAAAAATGGCGATCCTCCCCCCGGTTGCGGCGTTCCAGATACTACGTTCGAGGGCGTGGGAGGGGGTGTTTGTGCTACCTGCTGCTGCGCTGTAGATGCAATATTGCGTGTAGCCGCTAAACGCCCAGGCAGATGCACGAGTAAACCGCAACGAGAACAGGGACTTTTACTCACGTCCCATTCGTTTCCACAACGTGGACAGGTCATAAAATAACCCTCCTTCTGCATAAGCATAGGATATACGTTCTGCAGGTTACGGAATAAATATACAAATAAAGCTCCGAGTTAGTAACTAACTCGGAGCCTTGTACAAGCTATAAGCCATACTAGAGTATAATTACGGAGCAAGTATAGAAGAAAGCAGACAGATTTGTCAATATACTCACCCATTTGTGCTAATCATCAGCCGTTATTACAGCTCTATCTTCTATTACCGTTTTTGATTTCTTCCAACTAAGGCCATTCCGCCAAGAAAGGCTTCCAGCGTTTTCGCCAGATCATACAGTTGCGTGGCCTCCACTACCGATACTTCATGCCCTGCATGTGCGACCTGATACAACAACTGGATTGCTGGATGCTTCGCTGGAGCCGTCGTTTCACTCGTTTGGCTACCAAGAAGAGATGCACGCATTGCGTCTACACTGGCATTGACCTGCTCTAACTGCGCAATATCAATGAAACTCGCAGGCTTCGGTTGCTTACCTCCCCTGCTTTGCCCCCGGCTCGCCTCCCACTGGCGTCTTGCCTGTTTTCCCGCTGCACAATAACAAAACTCTGGATTGCTCGAATCTGAATTTTGCAGACCTGTATCATCACAAATTGGGCAAATCGGCATTGTTTTTCTCCTCTATGATCCGTCTTTTTCGCGTTGCACACACTATACCATATGCGACAACGATACTCATCACACACATTTTTTCACAACCCTTTTTAGCCTTCCAACACGCGCTATTGTTCTGGGGTCGCGTAAAGTTGGGGATTTTTGAACGGGATACAGGCTAAAACTACCGCACTTTTATACAGCTCCATGCGATCTATGACCTGACCCGTGAGTAGACCAACTGCCCCATCTTCTTGCTTGGAATTCATGCGCTGAAAAATGATATCGTCAGCCTCACCCAACTCTTTGCCCGCACGCACGAGTGCTGCAACGGCATCAGGCAAGAAAAATGTTGCTGTTCGTGCCTCCCCGCGCAGCGTGTGCGATAGTACGACTACCCAGGCAAAAGCTACCATACCACCCGCAACTTCTTCAATTCCGCCCTCGATCCCTACCCAGTAATCCACAGTTGGATACATGGTACGCGCATTCTCGGCACGGTTTCTGGCTCCGCATAGCGTCTCTTCCTCTGAACGTGGTTGCGCTGAGACGCCTGATGGAATATGCCTGCCTTCTATCGCACAGACATGCGCAGGAAACATCGCTTGAAAGCCCATAAGGGCTGCACGTATCTTTACCGGATTCATAGACGCAACGATCATTTTTGTGAGCATCTTGTTTTTCCTTTGTGGAACATAAAATAACAACGGAATAGTCCATACAACAGGTCATGCAAGAGGGTATAATGCATAGCAAAGCTTGTGACAACTGCTCTACCCACACCAGAATATCTGGCTACTCGCTTGTCCGTGCTGAAAATTTGCCTTGTACAATATCGTGTAATGTATCATAAGAAAGATATAGCTCACTTGGGCATTACAAAATCGCGGGCAGCTCGCCAGCAGACGAAGGAAACATGCATGACATCTGAACATTTGCATCAGGGACAGCCGTTATTGGCTACTGGTCAGATCATTCCAGCATTCTCTTTACCCGGCCCTGATGGTATGGCACACAGTCCTTGGGACTATAAACAACGCGAACACATAGTACTCATCTTTATCAACGACCCACAAGAGCGTGAGTCTCGTGGTGTATTGCGCGCCTTCGCCGCCCATTATCAGGCATTTCGCGAAGAGCAGTGTGCCATCTTAGCTATCACAACTATGCCTGTGCTGGTAAATTTGGGCGTGCAAGAAGCATTGCATCTGCCCTTCCCACTGTTAGCAGACAAGACACGCCATGTCAGTACACGTTATACCCTTGCGGATCAAGAGCAATATACGCCTTGTATCGTGCTTGCCGACCGCTATGGCGCACTGTATCAGCAGTGGATTGCACAACACGAGGAAGAGCTACCCACAATTGATGAATTGCTTGCATCGTTGCGCTATCTGAATAGTCTATGCACCCCTTGATGGCTGCAACCAGTGCAATGACGCACCAAAGACGAGATAACCTACATTACCCACAACGAGAGGATTGGCATGACACACACTGACGAAACAACATCCTGGTCATTGGAAACACAACTGATCCATGGAGGCATTTGCAAACCACCCGCTGCATCAGCAGGGCTTCCTACCGTTCATCCTATCTATGCCAGCACCACATATGTTCATAACAGTGCGCATGCACTCGATCAAGCCTTCAACGGCATCACACCGACTGGCGAACAAGCCTATGTCTATGCACGTCAGGGCAATCCCAACTCTTATGCATTAGAAGATGCGCTAAAACAAGCGGAGCGCGGTGTTGGTGCGCTTGCCTTCGGCTCAGGCATGGCGGCTATCCATACCGCGTTGACAGCAGCAGGACTCACTACAGGCACAAAGGTTCTCGCTTCACAAGATCTCTATGGTCCCAGCATTGGTCTTTTACGCAAGGTATTTGAGCCTACAGGTGTCACCATTGTGCTTGCCGATCTTTGCAATGAGCGTGTCTCCTCTCTCATCGAAAATGAGCAGCCTGATGTCATCTATCTGGAGACGCTTTCCAATCCACTGGTCAAAGTCGCAGACCTGGACAAGATCAGCGCAGCCGCGCGCGCCGTAGGAGCAGTGACTGTCGTCGATAGCACATTTACGACGCCTTACTTGCTGCGTCCCATCGAGCATGGTATTGATCTGGTTGTACATAGCGCAACAAAATATATTGGCGGACACGGTGATAGTAACGGAGGCATTGTTATCAGTGCCAGCAACGCCTTGCTCAATCAGGCCCGTACTTACGCCACCATGTTCGGAGCCATGTTGAGTCCTTTCGAGTCTCACCTAATGCTACGTGGCCTACGTACCCTGGCCCTGCGCATGGAACGCCAATGCCAAAACGCTATGCAGGTGGCCTATTTCTTGCAGAAACATTCAGCCGTTGAGCGCGTTCATTATCCCGGCCTCACGCAACATCCTCACCATGCGCTAGCAACAACCTTGCTGAAAAGTGAGCATTTCGGTGGCTTGCTGTCTTTTGAATTAAAAGAGCAAACCCGTGAAGCCGCCTACCGCTTTATGGATCGCCTCGAACTTTGTCTGCCAGCAACGACTCTGGGTGATGTCTTCTCCCTTGTCAGCTATCCCCCGATGTCATCGCATCGTTCGCTGAGCCAGCGCGAACGCCAGCAGATGGGAATTACGGAGGGGTGTATTCGCCTCTCTGTGGGCATAGAACAGGTTGAGGATATTATTCGCGACCTCGATCAGGCACTTCAATAAGCAGTATGGCCTGGATGCCATAGCGCACCCAGGCCATATCGCTGACTCGTCGTCTACCGTATTATTTGGTATGTCTTACATAGCTGCCCGGCACTTTGTCCGACGCTTCGCCACCCTCGGGAGCAGACATGACACGCAGCATATCGGCCTTCGGGTCTATGATCACATCGTTGATGACCGAGCGCACGCCAGGAAATTTGCGCGCAATTTCTTCAGCCGCCGCCTTTTGCCCCTCATTATGCACAGCTCCACTCAATCGCACCGCTCCCAGACGTGGGTATACCCCCATTGGCAGGTCATGGGTACGAGGATCACGACCGAGAGCCAGTGCCAGGTCAGCGGCAAGCTGATCGTCACCAACCAGACGGTTCTTGATTTCCAACAGCCCCTCTACGCCTGCCGCCTGATCGACCGCGAGATCGCCACGTAGCGAGCTAGAGATATTGCCATCGAGATATAAGACACTATCCAGTACACGTATCGCCATACCAGGAAAATCGACATGTAGTGGGGTTATATCGAAGAGAATCTGCTCAACCTCTTGCTGTAAAACGCTATCCGGGCGATAGAGTGGCATTTTCTGCAATGCCTCGTCGTTCAATGCAATGATGGCTCGCTCCGCTGTTATGGCTTTGATGGTATCCCTGGGGAACAGCGTATCTTGTCCAGCGTGTACACCATGCGCAACAAGATAGGCCAACGCCCCATTATCTGGGTGAACAGCCACCAGGACCAGCGAACCACGCCCACTGGCTCCCTCAAGCTGGATAACACTTTTATGATCAAGAAGCGTTGCCTTCGTTTCAACCTTCCCAGTTTCCACCATATCCGCAAATGCAACACGTAGACGTACACCATCACTACCCGCGTCTACCACGCTTTCATAAGGTAGATACATTGTTTTTGCAAAAAGCCGCCCCGCCTTAAGACCTATATGTGTGAGTTGTTTTGTAGCAGCATCGAATCCGACCTGCGTCAATACGCCATATTCGCCATCGGAACAAAATATTTTGCTGCCAAAGCGGAACTTTTGCATTTCAGAGATTAATGTTGTTTGCTCCATGTAAGTATCTCGCTTCGTTCCATTTTGAGAATAAAGAAAGAGTATAGCGATATGCTACACTTCATTGCAGTGTAGCACGCCGCGCTCTTCATGACAAGTTTCTCACAGCGATTGAAACTGTTCACTATGCCTACTATACTGGGAGATGCCTGGTTGTCTGAAGCGTGTGCAGTAGTTGCGCAAAACCAACACGGTCGGCGATCACACGCACGCAGCGAAAACCCTCACCATAGGTGCGGTCAGGATTGCGCAAGATACGCTCAGTATGGTAATGGGCTTCATCGCCTAATAAGGTGTTATAGTAGCGAAAGGCAAGGAGTTCACAAAAACCCTCTTCCTCCCAGGCCGCCAAACTCTTAATACCATGAACAGTCAGCCAGGCATGGCCCAGTTCATGAGCCACGACACCACGAAATAACATTGCGGGCAACCCATGTAGAATAGCAATTTTATCCACTTCACTACGCACCAGTTGCCCATTCTCACTGTACATCGAACTCATCGTTACGCCGAGCGCGTGTGACTCGACACGCGAGCGCAGATATTGCGTCAGGCGCGCATAATCACATAGCTCCAGGATGACATGCACATTCCCATAATGCAACCCCTGCGTACCAACCCATTGCTTTACCAATTGAAACAACGGTTGCGCCTCTTCAGTTGTCTCGATAGCACTACTGCGGCAAACAGGGCAACGGACATTTTCGTGCCGCGTGTCCTGTGCGCGTTGCTGCGGAGTAACTAACCGACCACAGTAGACACATGGACGATACTGTTGTTGATGCTCTTTACAATACTTTGTACCCCATTGATCAAGCAGAAATTCGCTTGTCAGCGGTTTTCCACACAATGCACAACGTGGAGCGACGTGCTGCACAAAACAAGCGGAGTGATATGGTTGTCCCTGCGGGTCCAGGTTAAAGCTTTGATCTTTAATTGGGCGTTTACAGGCAGTACAGACAAAATGCTCAGGATGCCAGAGTGCGTTTAAGGCCATCATATAACTACCTAAAATAGGTTGTCCACAGCCTTTACAAATTGGTACGGCTGCCATCAGTATTACCTCTCACGCAGAACACGGGTGCGCAACAACTCTCGTTTTGATAAAAGACGCCTGCGCTCTCCTTTTCGCATACGATCTTAAAGGAGAGCGCAGGCAGAGGTAAGATGAGACAAGACAAGTAGAGATTACAAACCTTCATCCTGGACTACCCACCGCCAAAATTCCAGCCCAGCCGCTAGAATTGCGCCCGTAAACTGGTCCACAAACTCCTGGTGAATGCCCTTCTCCATATCAATCTGGGCCTCTAGCACGATGCTGCCCTCCCCTTCCGCGTCTTTCATTGATAGATAGGCCTTTGGCCAGCGTTTCTCTTTATTCCACTTATTGCAGGCCAGTAACGTCTTTCCCCAGTCGCGCCTGGGAATATCGTAGTCGGCAACAATTTGGATCTGAAAAATCTCGCTATTCTTTCCACCTAACGAAAACAAAAAGACGAGATCATAAGCGAGATTCTTTCCACGCCCAAAGCGCACTACGAAATCATCGTCCTCATCTCGAAGAAACTTGAGATCAAAGGAACGTATCGCCTTTTCAATCATGCTACGATCAAATGTACGCACAACTGGCATATGATATCTCCTTCCCAAGCAATCACATTGTTGGTAGCAACCTATTTGCTTCCTGTCGAGCCATCGTTACTTTATCAGACGGGCCTAAATAGCATCCTTTTTCAAAATACGATGCATCTTCTTAAGAGAACGCGCGAAGTAAATCGCAGTGAAGCACAAAGAGCCTTGTCTCCCCCAGTCCTCTATACTCTTCTTAAAATAGTATGCCACTTTCTTGAAAACTTGTCAATTTAACCTAGCACTAGAAAAAATCAAATGCCAGCCCGAAGGTTCCAGCTTCTTTTCTGCTGTATCTCTCTGCTCGCAGCTAAAAAATAGAAGCACACTATAGAGGAAGCACATAGTAATTGTAACGACTTATCTCCTGGAAACCACAAGAGTGATAGAGTTCTAGTGCACGTTCATTTTCGACAGCAACTTCCAGTGCAATCTGTTGTTGCCCATGCGTAAGAATATCTTGAATAGTCAGTAGCAAAATTTGTCTGCCATAGCCGCGCCGCCGATATTCGGGCAATACGCCAAAACCATAAATGAAAGCCTCATCTTCACCAAAGGTCACATCAACCTTGCCCACATAGGCTCCATTGAGGAGTGCCACGTAAAAATGTCTGCGCGGTGCTTGCAAACTCTGCGGCGTATACCAGTCAATATCTTGTTCGTTTAAATCAAAGGATACAGCGGTAATATGCGCAAGAGTCGCGCATTCAGTAGCGACCGCGCGCCTGAATTCGAGAGGAATTGCGGACAATTCTGTGTTTGGAGAGAGGCCCAACACCATCTTATACTCAGAATGGTGATATTGAGCTTGTAAAGCGTCTACAAAACAGTGTCCAGACGACGATAGATGCTCTACAATAAAAACCAGCTTTTGTAGACCACGCGCATAACATTCTTTCTTTGCCGATGCCAGCAGTTGCGTGAAGATACCTTGCCTCCGATAGTCAGGATGAACCATCCCACTGATTTCAGCCTCAGTCGCGTTAAAAACAAAGAGGGGGAGATAACCAACAAGCTGCCCGTTTTGATAATAGAGAAAATCATTTGTTTGGTCACCAGGGCGCGTGCGTAGCACTTCCCAATTCAACTTCAAATCTAGTCCATCGCAGGTATTACATATATGCGCAAGATGCTCTATCTCTGCCAATTCTGCCGCATGTAGCACCTGTCGCATATATAAACCATGTTTTTCTTCCTTGTTCATTATTTATCCTTAGTATGTATAGAGTCGCGCAACGTATTTTATTGACTATACCACATCAGTATACACACCTTTATCGCAATCGCCAAGTAAGCGGGAGCTTTTTTCATTACATGTATTACCACTGGACACTCTTCTCATCTCTACAAATGACAGCATGTGCTTATATAAGTTGTAGGTGATTCTACGCGCGAATACACTTAAAAGTAACAAATATGCTTGGGGATTTTTGGGAGAAAAGCAGAACAAGGGAGACTGAAAACAGCGATGAGCAAGAAGAGACGCCATATCTCTCCTTGCCCACGCAAACTTAATGAATGACGCGGTCAATGACCATAATCGCGAAAATCGCCGCCAGATACATGTTCGAATACCAGAACAGCGTGCGTGCCCATTTCTTCGCCTCATCATTCCAGAGACGAATAGCGAGATAGATCATGATGCCACCCATTATCACGACACCAACGAGATAGATGTAACCCATCGTTCCCATCGCGAAAAGGACAAGCGTAACCGCCAGTAAGAGCAGCGAATAGAGCAGAATTTGCCGTCGTGTCTCTCCCTCACCCATCACGACAGGCAACATGGGGACTCCCGCCTTCTCGTAGTCCTTCTGGATGAGCAGCGAAAGTGCCCAGAAGTGGGGAGGCGTCCAGTAGAAGACGATGGCAAAAAGCCAGATCGCAGGCAGACTGAGATGATTCGTCACAGCAGCCCAGCCCACCAAAACAGGCACTGCTCCTGCAGCTCCGCCGATCACAATGTTTTGCGTCGAGGTGCGTTTCAGCCCAAGCGTATAGACGAAGATATAGAAGAAAATGGCGGAGCAGGCCAGAATGGCACTCAGCAGATTTACGAAGACATAGAGGATTACGAAAGCAGCCACGCCCAGCACAATTCCAAATATCAGGGCTTGTCGGGGTTCCACGCGCCCCGCCGGAATCGAGCGGCGTTGTGTGCGCCCCATAAGCTGGTCAATGTCACGATCAATATAGCAGTTAATGCAGTTTGCGCTTCCCGCTGCCATCGCACCACCGAGCAAGGTTGTAAGAACCAGCATGAGTGAAGGCAAGCCGCGATCAGCAATCGCCATAGCTGCTGCCGTGATGCCCAGCAACAGGACCGTGACGTGTGGTTTCATCAGATCGACATAGCTAGAGATGGTCTGTTTCACCACGCTAACCTGTTGGCGTGCCACTGCTTCAGCCTGTTCCAGCAGTTCCAATTCTTGTGGCAGCGGTGCTGCGCGCAACTGGCGTACTGCTAATACAGCCAACAGAACCTGTGTCGCCCAAACAGCAACCGCGAGTGCCAGATGCATCCCTGTAAGGAACGCAGGCTCATTGAACAGCACAATCAAACCACCGACGATGGCTTGATAGACAAAAAGCATCCCACCAACGAGGGCAATAATTGCCTGTCCGCGTGCTACATGCCAGCGGCGCACCGCCGCAACGACTGTCCAGAGCATCACCAGACCAACGAAAACGGCATACACGCGATGCAACATGTTGATGCTTGCGAGGTCACCGCTTGCCGCCCACGCAGCGGGTGCGCAGAAAGGCCAGCCGGAACAAGCCAGTGCCGCTCCGCTTCCTGTCACATAGGAACCAAATAACATCAGAATGTAGACAAGCAACGCATTAGAAATTGCCAGTTGCGCGAATTTGCGTGTCTTCGCGGGGAGTTCCCTGCTCGGTGCGGCCTCACGGCTCAGCACAGCCACTGTCAGCAGTACGGCTAACAGAGCCAATGCCATGCCTAAATGGGCTGTGACCATCTGCGTTGGCAATTTCCAGAGAACGTTCAGCCCTCCCAGCACAATCTGAACAATCAGCAAAGTAGGGGCAAGGATTGCCAGTATAAGGAAAGTACGGTCCTGGCGCGCGCGGATAATGAGTCCAACTGCCAACAGCACAATTAAGACGGCAACACCTGCGGCAGTATAACGGTGAAATTGCTCAAAAAAGGTCTGATATGTGCCGGAGTAATAGACTTGACCATAGCACGTGGGCCAGTCCGGGCAACTCAGACCGGAAGCGGTGGCAAACACCGCGCCACCGAGCGCGATCAGAATATATGTAGCAAGCACTGCTACCCACGCTACACGGCGTATGAATGTCATAAAAAATCCTCTCTAAGGACCTTATCCCTCTTAGGACGGTAGCCACTGCTGCATTCCAGCCACCAGACCGATGATTTCGTCGTTCAAGTCGGCCTGTTTATTCGAGGCCAGCGTCTCAAAGTAGAGCCGCTCGTGCCCACTGGCATCAATGAGAAACGTGATGGGATCATGGACAACTGTGCCTTGTGTGACCTCGTCATACACATTGTATTGATGAAAGATCACATTCAGTTGTTGCGCTGAGCCTGTTAAAAATAACCATTGGTGCAACATACCATGATTGATGGACCACGTTTGTACATCATTCACGCTGGTTGCAGCAGTATTCGCGTTAACGGCCAGTAAAATGACCTTACTCGCCTCGGCAGTGCTGAGTCGCGCTTTAGCATCATACATGATCTGCGAGGTCAAGGGACACAAGGTCTTACACTGCGAGTCAATAAATGCCATTACCACCTCATGTCCGCGCAAAGAAGAGAGTGAGACTGAGTTACCAAACTGGTCGGTGAGCGTAAAGTCAGGAGCAGGATTACCAGACATTGGGAAACCTGCAATCCCGCTCGTTGCCGCCTGTGAAGCGGCCTGAGCCTGAGCTTGGGCCAGTGCTTGACTACGCGCAATCACAACGAAGCGAATACCCCAAATAAGTCCGACAATGATAACGAGGGCTGAAGTGGCAATAAAGACCGCTCGCATCAATGTATGCGTGCTATCTGGATGCCGCATCATCTTTTTCCTTTCGCGAGATATGTGTTGGAATGTCGTGGTATTTTTCGTTTTTCTCATGGCATTACTATAGAGCGTTCATTGCATCTGAAAATACACGTACAGGCAAAGCGTATCTTACACATCAGCATGCTGCTGAGTTTGGAGCACGACACCAGACCCAGATTCGCTTCCCTGTGACGCCAGCCATTTCTGCACCAGAACATTTAGCGCGATAGCAAATGGCACATCCCCAAGCGTCCACATGATGCTCGCCCCAATCTCCTGATCTAGCAATGCAGAAAAGGCATGCGTTGTAGCAATCAAATGAATATAGGGGATGTAGAGCGGAACTTGCGCAAAGCCAATCAGCATTGCCAGGAAAAAGTTCTGCGCAATTGCTACGCCAATACCGGCCAGGCGTCCCAGATACCCCAGACGAAAAGGCAGAGGCGGCGAGGGAATGATGAGAGCCCAAAACAGGAGACTAACTACAATAAAGGTGAGATGTTCACCCCAATCATGGATATTCTCATGCGTAAGAGCGTAATCATAGAGCGTCGGCCAATGCCAGATCCAGGTTCCGACAAACAGCAATGCACAAGCGACCACTGGATGCAGGAACCAGCGCGCAGCGCGTAACAGAATCTGTCCAATGGACGATGAGGCAACGCCAGTAAGTATGCTTCGTCCCCGCGTAGGCAATCCCCACCAAAACGGCAGTAACGGCGCGCTGGCAACAAGCAGCGGTGCCATCACAATCAGCAGAAGCAGATGCTGGATCATGTGCACCCAGAAGAAACGCGCTGAAAGGTTATCGACAGGTGCAGACGCAGCGACAAGAAAGGCAAACAGTGCGATAAGAAAAAAAATACCGCGCCAGTACCAGTTGCCCTCCGCAGGGTCATTCTCACGTTTGGCCACTGCGGATGCACGCGTGGTTCTGGTGTGTTGTTGCTGGATCAGTACGCGCCAGCCACGAAGATACAGCAGTTCTAGCACAAGGCAACTTAGCAAAATGGGCAAAGGGATAAACCACCCATTTGCATCAACCCAAATGTTCATAACTTTCTGTACCTCCGTAGACAAACGTTTATTGTACTTCACCTGTTGATCTGAGCAAAGAGAGCTAGATCAACATGCTGAATATCCAGAGAGCAAGGGTAGAAATGATGGTGTAATACCACCAATAGCCAGCAGTTTCAGCTATATAGGTATGTCCAATCAATCTGCCGCTGAAGACGCGCCCCAGCATGAGCACACCTAAAATTGTTGCCAACACCAGGTGAACCGATGAGAACCACGAGACAAGCAAGAGCAAACTTTCGTATGCATGGAAAGGTGCTCCATAGCCGAGCGTTGAACTCATCCATATCTGGGCCACCATCGTAACTGCCATTAGCACCAGAGAAACAACAAAAAGTGCCGTTTGACCAGCCCCATTGTTTCTCCGCGCATTCCGCTCCCAGAAGTAGTAGGCGATGCCACTGATGAGCAAGCCAATGCCAATAAGTAAACCAGGTAAGAAGGTGGGCGGATGATCACCCGAGATACGATACTGGTTTTCTACATTTAACGCATTGAGGTAACCACCAGCAACCAGAATAGCGATGACAGACAGGGTGTCTGACATAATGAGCAGGAGAACTGCGCCACGTGCCCGACCAGCAGGAACATGTGCGGGAATATCATGCACCAGATGCGCGATATGCTCCATATGCTCCATATCGTCTAGATGCTCTGAAGTTGCACTCATACACTCTCTCCTAATCTGCCTGTGGTTGAATTTCAGCCGGAACGTCTACACCCTCACCAGTTGTTGGAACGGCCTCTCTCTGTCCATAGTCATAAAATGACGAAGTGACAACAGGCAAGACCTCAAAGTTCTCAATTGGCGCGGGCGACGCAATGGTCCACTCCAGCGTTTTGCCGCCCCACTCGTTTGCTACTGCACGCTCGCCGCTGCGCAGTGAGATGATCACGTTGTAGACGGTAACAAAGACCGAAGCCGCGATCAGAATAGCGAACAAGCTAGCAACCAGGTTCGCGGGTGCAAATTCAGGTGCAATATTGGCCTGCCAGCGGGGTTCACCCTGAAGACCTGCATAGAACAGGGCCATGAATGTTCCTACAAAACCGATCTCAAAGAGCCAGAAGTGTAGTGCACCCAATGTTGGGTTGAGACGCCGCCCAAACATCTTGGGGAACCAGTAGTAGAAACCAGCGAAGAAGCCAAAGACCATGCTACCAACCAGCGTGAAGTGGAAGTGGGCCGTGACGAACATACCACCATGCAGAATTTCGTCGGTCGGAATATCTGCCAGATAGACGCCTGTGACGCCGCCAATCACGAAGTTGATCAGCATACCAATGACGAACAGCAGCGGAACCGTGATCCAGATTTTACCACGCCAGAGCGTTCCAATCATACCCAGGAAGAAAAGACCTGTTGGGATTGAAATTAGCTCTGTATCCAGCATATATGGACCATCGAGACCGCCATTAGAACCACTCGTGTAGAGGTGGTGGCCCCAGACGAGAACGCTCAGTACGCACACGCCGATCAGACCACTGACCAGGAAACGATACCCAAACAGCGGTTTGCGTGTGAAGACTGACGCGACCTCAGCAGCGGTCGCCATCGCCGGTAACGCGATCACATACACTTCCGGGTGTCCCATGAACCAGAACAGGTGCTCATAGAGCCAGTTGCTGCCACCAAAGGAGGCAATGAAGAACGAGGTCTGGAACACGCGATCCATCAGCACCATCACTTGAGAGATGATGAAGGATGGGAAGGCTGTCACACCGAGAATAATCGAGAGCAGCACGCCCCAGACGAAAATGGGCAGGCGTCCCCAAGTGATGCCCTTCGCGCGCAGCAACAGGACGGTCGTGACAATATTTAGAGCCGCTATCGTCGAGGATGTCGCGAAGAGAATGATCGTAAAGCAGTAGGCATCCATACCTGGCGAAGAGAGTTGGTCTGCCAGAGGCGCATAGCCAGTCCATCCGGTCTGGAAGCCACCAAAGAACAAGCCAGAAAGGAAGACAGGCACAGCGGAGAAGAGCAGCCAGAAGCTCAGCGCGTTCAAGCGCGGGAATGGCATATCACGCGCGCCGACCATGATCGGCAGAATGTAGTTGCCAAAGGGACCGCTCACCATGATGATCGTAGCCACAATCATCATAATGCCATGCATACCCACAATGGTGTTGTAGGTGGCTGGATTGAAAAAGAGTGCGCCAGGCATCGATTGCTGCAAGCGGATCATGAAGGCTCCCATTGAGCCTAAGAAGAACAGCGTCAGCGCGACAACGAGATACTGCATGCCAACAACCTTATGGTCGGTTGTAAAGCGGAGATATCGCCAGAAGCCTTGACCATAGCCAGCCACTTTCAGTTCTTCAACAGCTGTTGGCTCGCGACGCGCAAAGCCCCATTTCACCATGCCATTGAAAGCACCCAGACCAATAAAGAAGAAAAGTGCCCAGCCGATGTATGCCGCTACGAGATCAGCATCAACATTCTCGCCTTGCGTAATAGCGTTGACGATCACCCAAAAGAGAATTGCGCCTATAACGCCGAGAACAATGCCAGAGAAAACACTGGGCATCAGATATTGCATAATGCCCTGACGCTTAGGTACGCTGGCTACTGACATCCGTTTCCTCCTTGAGAGCTAATCCACGCGCAGAAAGCCGACTGACTAACTATTTGTATCCTCGACCACATATACGTGTGATAGAGTCCACATAACTCCACACAGGCAACGTTATACGTTCCTATCTGCGTCGGCGTTACCACAGGAGTCGTAGTTGTTTGTCCAGGATTAGCGTCAACACGAATGCCGAGATCATGGACAGCAAAGCCATGCAGAACATCTTTTGAAGTCACATAAAACACAACTGGACGATTGACGGGCAACATCAGAACCTGTCCCTGGCTGGCTACCCCATACTTGGGATAGTTGAAGGTCCACATCCACTGCTGTCCGGTCACATTTACGACCACAGTATCGGATGTGATAGGCGTGGCCGTTTCCTGATAATAGCCCGCCAATCCCCAGATGACCAGGAACAGGCAGAGGATACCAGTCACACCCAGCCAACCAATTTGCAGGGCAGGTGTAGGCTGCACAGGTACGCCGTCTTCCGTTGGTCGCTCTTTTACTCTGAAAACAATCAGGCTATAAGCGAGGAAAACAAAAACGAAAAACCCTACCGGTACAGCCAGAGCGGTAAAGAAAATGAGCGTAAAGTTGTCAAAGTTACCTACAGAAGTTATGCTAGGAACCAAGAACAACGGCATGAGAAAAACAACCGCAACAATGCCGACCACGGAAAGCCCGATCCACCACATGATCGCGCGCCGCAGATGATTTACTTGTTTTGGGGCTGGTGAACTGGTACTCGTGTCGTCACGAACAATGACATCAGACATCGCGTCCCCCTTCTAGTAATTTGCTACTGTCAGTGAGCCAGCCATAAAGCCAGTGGTAGACATCGGGCCACCAAAATTTGCGTTGGAAGTTGCAGGGTTATCACCTTGCAAGCCACTGCCACATGGGTCATAGCAGTGCCAGATATACTTACCTGTTGGTCCTGTGCGGAACTGGAACACGATGGTGTTCGGAGTAGGATACTGGTTGCCATTGACCGTCACATTAGTTGGCGCATTGTCTGGCGTGCCCATAAGAGGAACGCTGACAAAGAGCGGATAAGCTGAATCCGGCGGTGATTGCAAGGTGAAGGTATGAGCTACTTTCGTGGCATCAAGTTCCGTGAGGGGGTTGCCATTCACGTTCATCACACCGCCAACCGTCCCCTGGACCTGACGATAATAGTCATTATGCAATACGCTTGCCGAGTCATACTGTTTGACAACAACAGTAATGATGCTGTTGGGGGGAACTTGAAGACTTGTTGATGGGCAATAACTTACCCAGTCAATTTCTGGCGCGCTGGCCCCCACGTGACAAACCTGGCTGTCAGGATATACTTGGAGATCAAGTTCGTATGTGCCAGGGTAATCCTTTGAAGGGGTTGCGGAGTATGTGGATGGCTCATAGCCCAGGCTAGTTGTAGAATGTAACCCGAACCAGATGCCAGCTACGACACCAAAGCCTAAGATAAGTGCCAATACCGCGCCGATGATCACGCCTGATGAATGCTGTTTCAAGGCAGTCCTCCTTGTCTGTTATTTTTGACGGAGAAATCAGCGAGCAGGCGTTGCTCATTGCTGATTCATAAGTGTCACAACATGCATTCTAGCGATCAGATGCTGTTTCAAATAGTAACATAACAACATCTTTTTATGTTGGCTATTAATTTTCTTTAATATCACCTCGATTCCTAATTGCATATTGCAGTGCTTGATAGATTTTTTTTATAGCTCCCAAAAACGTTTTCCCATAACGTCATCAGTTGGGATATCAGAAGTATAACATACCTCCCAAAAAAATTACAAGTTACATATCATAAATTTCTTTACGAAAGAGAGTTTGGTCAAAAAATTCGTAACAGGGATACGCGATAAATCATCTTTTAACATGTGTGTACGGTTTCCCAATAATGAGCTAGATATGATATGCATAAACGCACTTGTTCGGATGCTTGTCACAAGTTATTTTATTAAATTAGTATTAAATATAGAATCTCCAGCAGGACAATTTCTTTTGCGTTTTGCCTGTATTCTCTTTTTTCGGATATCTTTCGGATGGGAAAAGAAAAAACCGCTTGTAAAAACATAGCTTTTCACTTATGCTAAGGAAGAGAAGATAGAAAGGATGCTGACAGTTGAACTCCACCCGCCTTCGAGTGCTCTCATATCTTGGCCTTTTTTGTATGTTCCTTGTTTGTGTGGAATTGCGCTCTCTACCCGCCTATGCCGACGGAGGTGCACCTCAACTCTCCTATGTTACAGGCACACTGCAGGGTATTAGCGTAATTGATATTGCTCAGCGGCGTGTTATAAGAACGCTAGCAGTCACAGGAGACCCACACGCGATCCTACTTAGTTTGGATGGCTCCGCACTCTACGTCACGCAACCAGCCAGCGGACAATTAACAATTATCTCAACCCAAACGGATAAGACTATCTGTACCGCTACACTTCCAGGCCAGCCATCGCTCCTCGCGCTCAGTATTGATGCCACCACCTTGTATGTCGCCGGACAGGGCGATACACAGGTACGCGCAATAAATCCGACAAACTGCGCAATTGAGCGCACCTTTGAGACGCATCAGCCGGTCTATGGGTTGGCAATCACGGCTTCAACCTCCCCAGATGCCACTCCGCTGACACCTAATCAACTTTGGATTGCAGGTGGCAATGGTCTCACAGTCTTTGAGGTTAATGGACATCTGCTCGGCACAGTACCAATTGCGGGGGGAGCACGCTTTATCAGTATTCCAGGCGGCTTCACGGCCTATGTCACCACGCAACAGGGCACAATTGTCGCCGTTGATCTCAATGCGCGCAAAATCTTCAAAACGTTGCTCAATGGTGGGCAATTTGGTCCCATGGACTACGATGCAAACACAGGTGAGGTCTATGTGCCTGACAGGTTGCACAATCAATTAGATGTTTTAGCTCCCGTTGCCGCAAATGCCAGCGTGATGCCGCACGAACCAGCACGGGTCATCCCTCTTGCCAGCGCACCACAGTCGGTCGCGATCACCAGTGACGGGCAACTCGGTTTTGTAGCTCTCGCCAGTGGTCAGGTACTTATGCTCGATATTCCTGGACGCAGCACCATTACCACCATCAGCGTAGGCGGCATGCCTCACTTTATCATCACGGGTCTCTATCCCCCTACTGCGAATCCTACAACGTCCGCTAGCCATCCAACGAACCCACCTCCATCCTCTGGTTTACCATATCTCCCACTTCTTATTGGAGCTGTAGTTGTGGTCGTGCTGGGAGTAACAGGAGGGAGCATACTTTTCAGAAGAAAACGGGCAGTATAAGCACGCAGTCCTAGCATCTTGCAGACCATCAAACTACCGTCAAATTGTGAAGTATTACACAGCTTTTGTGTGAAAAGTGTGCTACACTTCCCAGCGGGAGATCAAGCAATACCTGATTTCCCACAGGGAAAACATCATGCGCATGTTTTCCATTTGGCAAGAAGTTGGGGGACTTCTTGCCTCCATTTTTTATGCTGCCATTATTTCATGACAAAACGCTGAATGTGTGAGTTTCAGCATACCCTGTGTGTAGAAAGCGAACTCATGCGGAAGTGTATTGTTTAGTGCTGTACTGCCTCTGTTTATATTGCGAGAGCGCGATGCCGCCAATTGTGACGATTGCCCCTATCCATTGCAGCCATGAAAGTCCTTCATGAAGTAGTATAGTCGCCATCAGAACGCCTAGAATGGCGGGTAGATAGCCGTAGATCGTCATACGTACCACACCAATATGCGCGACACCATAATTCCATAGCAAGTTGGTCGTTGCTGTTGCTCCCAAGCCTGTGAACAGAAGCGCACCCCAGACAATGAGCGGGAGATGCACCCAAGCAACCGCCCTGACATCAGTTGCCCCCAGAGGAAAGAGAAACAACATACCAAAGAACACGGTCCAGGTCGTCGTGCGTAGCGATGAGTATTGCTTGAGCAGGTCTTTATTCAAGAGCGGCATTGCCCCACCGATCATGCCAGCGGCAAATACGAGGAAGATACCGAGCAGACTGGTAGTCGTCATGACCACGGAAAAACCTTGACCGAGCACGACTCCGACCATACCAATACATGCAAGCATGACGCCCACAATCATCACGCCCGTTAGTCGCTCACGCGCTAAATAGGAGGCAATAACCGTCATGACAGCACGTGTCAACGCGGTGAGTAACGCGGCAATAGAGGCATTAGTAAAATTGACCCCGTATAAAAAGCAGGCTTGCTGCACCCCAAAGCCGACTACACCGACAAACACAATACGTCGCACATCTACCCAGGAGACACGAATGCTGCCCTCTATACTCTTGAGCATCCATACGATAGCAACGCTCGCAATCATGAAACGAGCCATGCCGACAACAAAAGGAGGAACATACGTGAGAGCAAGTTTGACCGAGCTATAGTTGATCCCCCAAATCACACTTGCACCCAATACCGCGAGATCTGCGCGTTGCAGTTTCATGAGTCTACTTTCCAGGAGCGAGGAGCGAGGCAAGCTACCACACCTCTGCAACCACCAACTAATGTGAAGAGAGTATACCCCACAATACGGAGCATACTCTCTTCACAGAACGCCAATAGAACTATCTATCGTTTACAGATATGTATCTGTTCAGACGGTTGTAGATTCATAATAGCCACATAAAATCTGCCCTAAACTGAACGTCTGTGTTATACTGTTCTCAATACACTTTTAATAAAAGCAGGTCCTTACTAGAAGCAGGTCGCGATGCTCAATACAATGTCTATTCATGAGATCAATACCATGCGGTTCTCACAACAGTTCACGCAGCCACGATATGACTCTTACTGTTTTTCTAACATCCCTTCCGCTATTCAACTCCTGTTGACTGGCAACGGCCCCAGTCATCTACCACTTGATGCATTCGCAAATCTGCCAACTCGTTATGATACAGTCGTTCTTTTCTTTATCGATGCTTTTGGATGGCGTTTCTTTGAGCCGTATGCAGAAAAGCATCCGTTTCTGCAACGTTTTATGCAAGAGGGGGTTGTCTCAAAAATGACATCTCAGTTCCCTTCGACGACCGCTGCCCATGCGACCTGCATCCACACTGGACTGGATGTTGGACAGAGCGGCATCTATGAATGGAACTACTACGAGCCATTGGTTGACGATATCATTTCGCCGCTACTCTTTTCCTATGGACGCGATAAAACTGCCCGCGATACGCTAAAGAGGGCGAATATAGCACCAGAACATTTTTATCCCAAAACCACATTCTATCAAAAGCTCCAGGCTCAAGGCGTGGTCTCACACATCCTACAATATCAGGCATACACACCCTCAACCTACTCAGACCATATCTTTCGTGGCGCAAAGGTCTCGCCCTACAACAGCCTTCAAGAGGCTCTTGTCTACCTCTCCGAACTCATGGCCCTCAAAAACGGTGCTCCTACCTATTATTTTCTGTATTTTGATCGCATCGACCACGTCTGCCATCATTACGGACCACAATCGCACCAACTGGAAGAGACTATCACTACATTTTTGAATATGATGGAACACCTCTTCTACCATAATGTGCATGGGCGCGTAAACAACACCCTCTGTATGTTGATTGCCGATCATGGACAGGTTGAAGTTGAGCCAGCACGCACCTTCTATCTCAATCTCAAGACACCTGAGATCAAACACTATCTCAAAAGCAATCGAGCAGGCCAATTGCTTGTTCCCGCAGGTTCGGCCAGAGATATGTTTCTGCATATCAAAGAAGATTCCCTTGATGAGGCCATTGCCTACCTTCAGACTCAGCTTAGCGGTCGCGCGGAGGTCTATCGCGTGCAAGAACTCCTTGATCGACAGTTCTTTGGTCTGCAACAGCCATCACCCGCCTTCCTCGCACACGTAGGGAACGTGGTTATTTTGCCGTATAAGCATGAGAGCGTCTGGTGGTACGAAGAAGGACGTTTCGAGATGCATTTTCAAGGTCATCACGGCGGCTTGACACACGAGGAGATGGAAATACCGCTCCTGGTCTTACCACTTTAACTTTACTCAACCTCTACATAATTGCACCTACAAGCATCTTAGCTCTGACATTACATGAATATACACATCTATACCTTCCTACCGTTTTTATCAGAGTATGTTATGTTCATGTGATATCATCTGTCTTTATAAGTGGAGCACTAAAAGACGATACCATAGGGTGCGATGGATATGAAATGCGAGCTTGCTGCCAGTTGCGTAGATAAACAACAGGGTGTAAAATATAGTAACACACTTTTATATCAAATCAAGAAGACACCATCTTATTGTATTTATATCTATACTACCAAACAATACAAATAGGCACGCGCCAATAAGCAATTTTTTCACATGGATGAGCATTATATATAAAAACAGGCGATACATATCACAAGGAGCTTTATATGGATATTCGTGAGCATAGTTTTCGCGCAGCACTGCAGCAACAAATGCAAGAGGCGATTACGACAGTACGTGAAGGACGTTTCGGGCAAGTCAATTTTAGCAGCCAATCTCATAATACTATCGCCGATGTCTTACATGAATTTGTCTATGCTACTTCAGACGAACCTGTTGCGCCTGTATATGTTCATGTGCTGTATGGAGATGGTTCACGCGGCAAACCATTCCCCTTGCGTAGTCTGGCTCCATTGCGATCTGAGTCGATGACCCCACTCCGCAATGTTTTACCATTACGAGTTGCGTTAATTAGTATGCGCCACTTAGAAATGGACCCATTGGTAGATATTGCATGGCTTTTAAATAAAGACATACCGAAAGGTCGTTCGCTGGCCGACGTTGATGCTTTTAGTTATCAAGAGACACAACGCCAACTCCGCGAAGGTTTAAGCAATGGTCCCTTAAAACTTTTCCTTTACCACACAGGATTCCAGCCAGTGATCGTTGGTTTTTACCGTGCCCTTGTCGAAGAATTAATAGCGCGTAGAAACCAACCTCCCATGCTGGAAGTCACCCCTTATTATTTCTGGCACATCATGAATTGTTACCTACCAGGGAGAATGACATGGAGTTAAGCATTTAGGAGTATTCGTATGAATTGGTTTGTAAAATGGTTAGTTAGACATAACTCACAAACAAAATTTTTTACATTAAGTGCGATAGTAGCCACCATTATCTTTCTCGACCCTTTTCGTGAACGCAACGAGCGCGTTCTTGAAGCGGGGGCGTTTGCAACACGCCTTCCTCCCCCAAGCACAAGTGAGGAGGGAACAGTCCTGGGCGTACAGATCACTGAAGAAATAGAGACAAATACGTCAGCAGCTATCGTGGCAGAAGCGAGCGCGCCAAAGCTTCGCAGTATGCGCCGTCGCGTAGTCCAACTATTACAGCGCGTGCGACAAAGTGATGCCGAGCACATAAAGCAACGTACCACTTTTACGACGACCGATGCTCAGGTCGAGCAATTAATGACAGCGGCTGACCGCTACATGTGTACAACGGAGATGGCAACACTGCTGGCGATCATGCACGTTGGAGGTCCCCAACGCCTTCTCTATTGGGACAATGAATGGGATGCCGCCACAAGTCGTGCGGTCTATCGCATCCATCAGGCACTCCGCAAAGGCTGTCGAGATGATATCGAGTTCGCGCTGAAACTCTACACTGCATGGTCCGAGACACGCTATCAGGAGCAATCGCTTGCCCCCCAGTGGGCATTACGCGAAACATGGCAACCGTATCGTCTCCCCATCTTACCTAAAGCACTCGAAGAAGCACTTGGGACTCATCTTACACACTTTAAGAAAGATATCGGGAAGGCGTATGACATAGAAAATATTGATCTACTTGTGAGTCAATATGGCGTAAGAGAGATTGCGGACGCATGGTTTACTGAGGTCAAGGCAGCACTTCAGCAGGCTCGCCAGGAGGCATGGGCGAGAGCTTTTTTTGTGCATCATGGCCTGCTTGCCTATAAGGTTGAGCCAGAACGGGAACGCTTGCTTGTTGAACGCAGCGTCAATAAGAAAACTCTCGAACGCCGTCCCATCAATTTTGATCTTCTGCAACGGTTGCGCATTCTTTTTGCGCACTATCTTGTTCAACATACAGAAACAGGCCCGGTTGTTCCCTCTATCCTTGCACTGGAACCCGACTGGCTAACATGGCTACGCCAACAAGAACACTCGGCACTCTCGTTGGCGCGTTTTATTGCGCAACAGACAGCGCGCAATAACGCCAATGAGTTACTCCCAACGCAGACTGATCAACGCCTTTTTCTCGATCAGCGTATCCCATTGGGGAGCCGTTATATCTGCACCATCACACATACACATCCAGATGGTTCGCTTTCTGTCGCATTCACACGCCATCTCGCGGATGCACCGCCGACGCTTGAAAGCTTTCGCGGCGAAGCCAGTTTTTTACGTAGCACACAACTCAATGCCTACGTCATCGATTATGAACACAAAGATAGTATTGAAGAAGCACTTCTCACCTCGCCACCTGCACAACATCGCGCATTCGCTGGTATCACAGGATGCTTACAGCCTGCAGACCTTTCAGCCACGGCGAATACAGAAGAAAAAATCTATCAGATCAACGCCCCTCTCCTGGTTGAGGTGAGCGATTACAACTTTGACGATCCTGCACATCCTTTTGTCATCGTCAAACCAGTGCCAACGCAAGAGCCTTTTCAGGTCTTTCACGATCTCCATCAGATCGGTGATGTCGTTACAGTACACACGCTTGGCTACGATGAGCGTCCCGACGACACGCTGATCTCGCTCATTGTTGAGGAACCGCGCTCACATCTCACCATTTTACTAGAGCCAGAGCAGGTTAGCTTTACGCCTCTGGGAGAAGCTATCAAAGAGATCCTTCCAAACACACAACTCCATCTCATCCTTGAAGAGATTGATACGCTCAAGCGAACCGTCACGCTTTCTTTACTTCCGCTCATGGAAGTGCATCTCGATAAAATTCTCAAAAGTCTCCCAGCCGAAAACGGGACATATCAAGCAACAGGAACCATCAGCAAGGTGTTTGCCGAGAGTATCCTGCTCGTGCTGCATTGGAGTGATCCCGCTCTTGGCCTGATCTATGCGCTGGAGATTCCACGCGCCATGTTACCCTACCCACAACAACAATGCGAGATTGGCGATGTGGTAACGCTGCAACTCCTTTTTCCCGACCACGTCACTTCATTAGAAATACACCATTTACCCAGCGAGGTGCGTCAAATCATCGAAATGACGCATCAAGAACGTTTCAGCATCTATTGGGAAAATAACCGTTTACATTTTCATGGACAGATGCCGTATCACATACAAAACAAATTTTTATCACTCAGTACAGACAAAATTTACCACTATAATATTCGTCACCTCTACCGCAACTCGTACCAGTTCCTCGCAGAGGTCCTTACGATAGCTCATCAACCAACGCAGGCAAAAATAGTTCAGAGCGACAATGAACAGGACGCCCTCAGCTATGTTCGCGTATTGGCGAGTAGCGAGATACAGAGCGAGAACGAAATAGAGTACGATGAGACAGATGAAACATTTACTGAGGAGCATCATTCCCCCATAAATGCTGAATTGACAGAAGATTCAGCATCCTCTGTGCCCATCATGACATATCAGATAGGCCAGATTGTCGAGGGGCGTGTGACAGGTGTACAATCCTACGGCGCATTTGTTGAAATTGAGCCAGGAGTCAGCGGTCTGGTCCATAAAAGCAAAATGTGGGGCTATGTGCCAGATATGAGTGAGCTTGTACACATGGGTGATGTGGTAAAAGTTTTGATCTTAAATGTCAATGTTGAGCAAAGTAATCTTGAATTGAGTATGCAACTACCAGAATATGACCCGCTACGCAACTATCATGAAGGCGATATCGTTACCGGGCGCGTGACCGATATACAAGAGTTTGGCGCATTCGTTCAGATTGAGCCAGGAGTCAGCGGTCTGGTCCACAAAAGCAAAATGTGGGGCTATGTCAGCGATGTCGCCAACGTCGTCAGCATTGGCGACAAAGTCACAGTGCGGATCTTGACTATTAACCGTGAGAAACACTGGCTTGAGTTGAGTATGCAGGTACAAGAACACGATCCACTCCTGCGCTATAAAGTAGGAGAAATTGTCACAGGCGTGGTTACTGATGTGAAAGATTTTGGGGCATTTGTCGAGATCGAGCCAGGGGCAAGTGGCCTGATCTATAGGACAGACATCCGTGAAAATGTCAGCGATGCGCGCCGTGAGCTATTCGTGGGCGATGAAGTAGAGGTCTTGATTGTGCGCATTGACATGGAACGACGCCATATGGCATTGAGCATGAAGGATATCTAGCGCGAAATACCGCAAAATCCCTTCAGCGTTTAATTAAGCAGCGCGAGAGCCTGACGAATCGCCTTGATATGACTCAGTATCTCATCACGGTCTTCCGCTTCAGGAACATGCTCAAGATAGGTTTTCAGGTCGCGTAAAGCACGTCCATAATGCTTGAGTTGCAGATGAATGAGACCACGATCACGCCATTCGATGGCAGGCAAAGGCGTTAGCAACAGGAGACGATCACAAACGGCAAGGGCAAGCGGGAAAGTATCATGGCGCAGATAAATATGCTTGAGGTTGCTCAACATACGCTGTAAGAATTGCTTAGGCGTCACAGGTTCAAACCAATGGGATTGGAAGCGGATTTTGCCACCAGCCATGCGGCGAATACGCAGGCGACAGTCGTGTTCAGTCAGTAGCAGACCTTGCTCGAAAGGATCAATATATATGACACTCTCTGGCGAGAGGTGACAGCGTACCACGAAATGAAATGGCAAGCCGATTCCCTCTAACACCAGTCCAACACGCTTGCCTACTTCCATGTAGAGGAGGGAAAGCGCGATGGGAATACCCACATGTTCTTCTAACACCTTATTCAAAAAGCTATTATTAGGGTTGTAGTAGTCCGTGCGATTGCCATGAAAATGCTCCTGTTCAAAAAGCACACTGTTGATCGCTTCGAGAACAGTTAGTAGATTGATGCCCTCAGGTAATTGTGCAAGCCCTTCAGGTGATGGCAAGCCAAGCATAAACCTGACACGGCGGGCAAGTGCATCGAGTTGGGCAATATAATGTGCCACATCGAGATTGGGATACTCGATACTCGCAATGAGCAGAGCAGCCAGGGCTAGATCAATATCAGCCCCATCGGTAACGAGTGTCTCAAATGCGCGAAAGGCACGTTGTTGTGCAGTATTATCAAAACGCTGTTCCGCCATACTGAGGGCATTTAACCATAAACCTCCTCACAACGCAAGCTTTTGGGAAAAATAGAAGGGGCAATGATTGTGCAGATTAACGGCTCGCCCACACTATGCCACGCTGCATGATTGTCAACGCTTCTGGCACTGCAAAATCCTTGACAACGTGCCCAAGCGAACTGTAAAAGACACGCCCTTTGCCCCATCGCTTCTTCCATACCACAGGCATCACGCACCCCTCAATCCATGAGGCATACTCGCCGCGAAAGGTCGTGGTTGCCAGCACTTCATTCATCGGGTCTACATGCATATAATATTGCTCGGAATGGATGCGAAAATCTCGCAGACCAGCGACAATGGGGTCATCGTGCTTGACGATATGCACATCATAGTCAATGATATTGCCTGGATGCGCCACCCACTGCCCACCGACCATAAACTGATATTGTGTGTTATTGCGAAAGGAGTCAGCCATGCAGCCATGCCAGCCAGCAATCCCCACGCCACTTTCTACAGCATCGAGAAGGCCCTGCTCCTGTTGTGATGTAATGGTTCCCATGGTCCAGATCGGCACAATCAGATCAAGCGACTGCATTTTCGCCGCGTCTAAATAGACATCAAGCGTATCCGCTACCTCAACGTCGTATCCCTGTGCGCGCAAAAATGGTGCAAAGAGAGCGGCCCCCTGCTCCGGCTCGTGACCTTGCCACCCGCCCCAAACAATCAGAGCTGATTTCATGAAATGTTCCTTTCTAAAGGTTACATGCTGCCTATCTGCTAGTATAGCACGCTTAAAGGCACAACACAGATTTTTCCTGGGGTACAGCGTGTCAAGATTTGTCTACCCGCTATCTGATCTGACATAGTATAAGAGATATTAATAGATCACTAGAACGAGAGGAAAGAACTGCCGATGCTTACACGCAGCAAAGTACGTCAATTGCAAGAATATGCCATAGTACAACTCCAGCAGCAGGGCATACTATTGACGCCACAAGAACAGGAGCAGATTGAGGTCGCCGATTTCGGGCTTGGAGAAGTTGAGCAAACAGGCTTAGCCTTGCTCGTCTATGTTAATACTGATCGCTATTGCGCGAAAGAACTGATCTTGCTGCCGGGTCAGACTTGCGCGGAACATCGCCATCCGCCTGTTGGCACTGACCCAGGCAAGATGGAAACATTCCGCTGTCGTTCCGGCACAGTCTGGCTCTATGTCGCAGGTGAGCCGACAGGGCCGATCAAAGCGCGCATCCCACAAGGCAGCGAGCCATACTACACGGTCATACACGAGATTGAACTGCACCCAGGCGAGCAATACACTATTCCGCCCAATACGCTACACTGGTTCCAGGCGGGAGTCGAGGGCGCGCTGATCTCAGAATTCTCCAGCACCAGCCGCGATGAGTTCGATATCTTTACTGACCCACGGATTATGCGTCTGCCACAAGTCATTGAAGACGCGCATTAGCGGCGCAATTCCGCTTCCAGATCATCGACAAACTGGCGCGCCATGCGTCCAGAGCGACCAACATGCTGATGCTCCCAATGCAATGCACGCGCTCTCAGCGTCTCTTCATCCAACTCAAGACCGCGCTGGCGTGCCAGTTCCGCGACGATGTGCAGATAATGAGCCTGATCGGGTAGCGCGAAGGTGATGCGCAGACCAAAACGATGCACCAGCGATTGCTTTTCGTCCATCGTATCGCGCCAGTGAATATCCTCCGTTGGCTTACCGCGATCTGAGAAGTGTTCACGCACGAGATTGAGCCGATTAGTCGTAGCATAGATCAGCACATTGGCGGGGCGCATCTCAGCAGTTCCTTCAAGCAAGACCTTGAGCACCTTATACTCGGTCTCATGCTCCTCAAACGAGAGATCATCGATGAAAAGCAAGAAATGGGGAGCGCGCCCACGCAGACGCGCCACAATCGCGGGCAGGTCGCTGATATGCTCCTTGCGCACCTCAACCAGGCATAGCCCTTGTTGGGCATAGGCATTGGCAATGGCTTTAATAGTTGAAGATTTGCCCGTACCGGGCGCGCCATAGAGCAAGACATCGTGGGCAGGCAGACCAGCCAGGAAACGCTCAGTATTGGTGCGCAGTTTGGTCTGCTCGCGTTCGCAGCCAATCAGCGAGCGCAGTTGAATAGGATCAGGATGGACGACACCGTGCAGGCCATCTTGAGC